>MEQB01000010.1 GCA_001770015.1 Bdellovibrionales bacterium RIFOXYC1_FULL_37_79 | reverse complement strand
TAAATCGTAAAGTAAAGATTTCTTAAACAATTTTAAGATGACTATGCAATTTGCTACAACTAATTGATAAATAAGAATATTTACTAAAAAACATTTCTCTAAATTTTTTAAAGAAATATCTTTTTTACACAATAGTGTTCAATTGATCGTAAACTGTAAAAGCTATTCTGAATTGCTTTGGGCCACCGTGAAACTCATTTCTGGGGGACATTTACAAGGACGGAGAATCAAAAATAATACCAGAATCAACCTTTCAATTATTATAAAAAAACTTCTATTGAATTTTATTTAGGTTCTGCTAAAATCTAAACTGGTAGTTGAGTGTTAGGAATTTGCAGTGCCTTCCTTCAACCACCAGAAAACTTTTCAAATTCTTGAAAAGTCTTTTGTGGCCATCTATCATGTTTTGATTTTCTTCCGAGAAAAAAGACATATTGTTTTTTATTCTTTTTCAAAAATGGATTTGCAAAAGACCGATGTTGTAAAAATTAGATATATTACTTAGGACACGCATTGCTTTGCTCACAAAAAAAATTTTAAAACAATTAAACAAACATCCCCGCATACACTGTCTCACAAAAGAGACATTTTCCTTGATCGAACAGATATTCCTGTCTGAGTGAAACCTGGGTTTTAAAACAAAGGGTAAAAAACGCTTTTTTATCAATCGAAAGTGTAATAAACTAATTATTTTTAACACTCAATATAAAAGGGTTCGTTAAGGAGTAACTATGAAAATATTATCACTGATAATGTGTCTGACGTTTGTTAGTTTTAGTTTCGCAGAGATGAGTGGACATCAGAAGATGGAAAACATGGATGAGACGGTCACCATCACTAAAACCCAAACCACCTGTCCCATCCTAGTGGGACCCATATCCCGGACCGTCTATGCGGATCACGACGGTAAAAGAGTTTATTTTTGTTGCATGGATTGTGTTAAAGAATTTAAAAAAGACCCTGCTAAAATTATAAAACAAATGGAAGCGAAGGGAATCGTATTGGAAAGAGCCCCGCTAGCTAAGAAATAATTTTTTAAAAAAAATTTTCACGATTGGCGGAAGGTTCCTTATGAAATTATTTTTCATCATCGTATTTATTTTAGGCCCCAACGTCATTTATGCTCAAGACATCGACCTAACCGAAGCCCTTTCACAAGTTCTTAAAAACCATCCCCTGATCGAATCATCCCAATATCAGGTTACCGCCGCGACCAAGCAAATAAGACCGCTTTATTTCCCGGATAATCCCATGCTTGGAATCATGAAAGAAAATGAAATGAAATCTTGGAGTGTATCCCAGGAGATTTTGTTTCCCTCCAAATACTACCACCGGGCCGATATTCAAACCAAACGCTCGCTTATTTCCAAGGAAGAGTTAATCGATAAAAAATTGGAAATAAGACAACAAGTGATCAGTGCTTTTTATGCTCTTTTTATGCTGGAAAAAAACTTGGAATACCTGAATGCTCAAAAAGATTTACTTCGAGAAATCGCCCGTATCGCTGAAAGCCGGCGCATCACTGGACATGTTTCGGCCCAAGATGAAATGAAGGCCCATTTCGAACAGGCCAATCTTGAAAAGGACTTACTGATAGCGCAGCAGAATATCACTAGTGAACAAGCTCGAATTAAAGAATATTTTGGTATTGAAAATCCTCTTAATACTAAAAATCTTCCCCTTCCCTCCTTAACCGTTTCTACCAATGAATTAGTGGAACAAGTGATATCTCCTCCGCCTATCTTAAACATGGCTTCGTTATACATTGAGGAAGCCAGTGCCATGAAAAAATTAGCAAGAGACAGTTTTCTACCGGATTTTAAAATAACCTTCCAAAAATCTTTAGAACAGGATAGAGATGAAAAAAGCATTGCCCTGGAAATGAAAATTCCCCTCTGGTTTTTTGCCAAGGAATCCGGTGAATATTCCTCCGCTTCCGCCAAATCGGCCAGTGCGGTTTTAAACCACGAAGAAACCAAACGAAAAATTAATTTTGAACAACGAAGCCTAAGTGCAAAAATTATTGCCAAACAAAAATTATTAAAACTTTATACCACCACTCTTATCCCCCAGGCCGAATCCACCATTAACTCCTCCCGTTTTGCCTATAAATCTGGCAAGACCAGTTTTATGGAATTACTGGATAGTGAACGAACTCTGTACGGAATACATATTTCTTATTACCAGGAGCTTAAAGATTTTTCGGAAACACTTGCCTCCTTCGAACGTCTTACCGGTAAATCCATCAGCACCCTGCCCTTTGGAGATATTCTATGAAATTATTTGTTCTTTCCATCCTTATGCTTGGTTTGGTTATAAATATTTCCGGATGCTCCAAACACCAAGATACCAATAATCTCCAAAATGAAGAATACTACACTTGTTCCATGCATCCCCAAATTCACCAAGACAAACCCGGCAAATGCCCTATCTGTGGTATGGATCTGATTAAAGCATCCACCGCACCGGCCACCATTAAAACTAATGAGAATGCACCTGAAGGTCATGGGACCATTGTGCTTAATCAATCTCAACAGGAAATGATTGGCATCAAAACTGGCATGGTTGTAAAAAAAGAGCTGTTTAAATCCATTGATACCGCCGGTAGAGTGGCCTTTGATCCCGAACTTTTTTCGGCGCAAAATGAATATATGGAGGCCATCAAACAAGAAATCAGTGTAAAAGACTCTCCGGTTTCTGACGTCAAGCGCTCGGCCAAAAACATGGTAGAATCATCCAAAATGCGCCTAAAAATATTAGGACTGTCTGATTCTCAAATCACTGCCTTAAAAAATTCTTCTCACTTAAACACCAATTATCTGATCCCCAAAGCTGGTGACCGGGTATGGATTTACGCCGAAGTTTACGAAATGGATTTGCCCCATATAAGACCAGGATTACTGGCCAAGATAACCAGACAATCGTTACGAGGAAAAATCCTGGAAGGCGAAGTGATCTCGGTGGACCGGGTGATTAATCCACTCACCAGAACCGCCAAGGTTCGGATCTCCTTAAAAAATGCCCCTCTTGATTTACGCCCGGAATCCTATGTGGAAGTCAGCATTCTCTCCCCTTTGGGCGAGCAAGTGGTCATCCCCTATGATGCCGTAATGGACACGGGCAAAGAAGCTTGGGTTTTTGTAATCCAGGAAAATGGAGTGATTGAACCTAGAACAATTACCATCAAACATTATGCCGGTGACGAAGTGGCGGTAGAACAAGGAGTTTTGGCCGGCGAAAAAATAGTGACCAGTGCTAATTTTCTGATTGATTCAGAATCACGCATGGTAGGAACGAGAGATACCGTCAAGACCCAAAGTCCAGTTTGTCCCGAAGGACAAAAATGGCACGAACAAATGAATCATTGCATGTAACCTAAGGAACTTTTATGATTGAAAAAATTATAGATTTTTCGATTAATAATCGATTCCTGGTTTTCGTTGGGGTTATTCTACTCACCATTGCTGGTTGGACGGCGATGAAAAAAATCCCGATCGATGCCATTCCTGATCTGTCTGACACCCAGGTAATCATCTATACCCAGTGGGATCGCTCCCCCGATATCATCGAGGACCAGGTGACCTATCCCATTATCAGCGCCCTGCTGGGAGCGCCCAAGGTAAAAGATATTCGCGGATTTTCCGATTTTGGTTTTTCTTATGTCTATGTCATTTTCCAGGATGGAACCGACCCTTACTGGGCCCGTTCACGGGTGATGGAATACCTCTCCAAAATTGATTCGTCACTACCTGCCGGGGCCAAAACCCAACTAGGCCCTGATGCCACCGGCGTCGGTTGGGTTTTCCAATATGCCTTGAAGGATACCAGCGGCAAACACTCCCTGGCAGAGCTTAGAACCATGCAAGACTGGTTTTTAAAATATGTACTGTCGGCCACTCCCGGCGTGGCCGAAGTGGCATCCTTGGGAGGATTTCAAAAAGAATATCAAATAAAATTAAATCCCAGTGCTTTGCAAATATATAAAATCCCCCTACCTAAAATTATCGCTGCCGTTAAAAGTAGCAATAATGAGATTGGTGCCCGGGTGCTTGAAATTGCTGGAGCTGAATATATGATTCGGGCCCGGGGATATATTAAAAATGTATTGGACATTGAAAATATTGTGGTGGATTATGATAACGGCACCCCTATCTATATTAAAAATATTGCCCAGGTTGCCCTTGGGCCCCAAATGCGAAGAGGAGTGAGCGATCTTGATGGAATGGGAGATGCCGTGGGTGGCATTGTCATTATTCGCCACGGTGAAAATGCCAATACCGTGATTGAGGCAGTTAAGGAAAAATTAAATTCAGTTAAGGCCTCACTTCCTCCCGAAATTGAAATCGTGACCACCTATGACCGTTCAGATCTTATCAAAAAGGCCATAGGTACCCTGACCCACGAACTTTTACTTGAGATGATCATTGTCTCCTTGGTAATTTTTATTTTCTTAATGCATATCCCGAGTTCTCTGATTCCCGTTATCACCATGCCCCTGGCGGTCCTGATCAGTTTTATTCCTATGTATTTTTTAGGCATCAGTGCCAACATTATGAGCCTGGGGGGAATCGCCATCGCTATCGGTGCCATGGTGGATGCCGCTATTGTCGTGGTTGAAAACACCCATAAACATTTGGAGGAGTGGGATCGAAGCGATAAGTCAGTGGACAAGCATACCGTCATCGTGAGTGCCATCAAAGAAGTCGCACCCGCATCTTTTTATTCACTGCTGGTGATTGCCGTGGCCTTTATTCCAATCTTTGTATTGGAGGCCCAGGAGGGAAAACTTTTTAAACCACTGGCATACACTAAAAATCTTTCCATGATAGTGGCTGCCATTTTGGCCATCACCCTCGACCCTGCCCTACGAGTGGCCATGAATGCATTTACTTATAAAGAATTAAAACCACTCTGGTGGTCAAAACTGAGAAATACCATTTTAGTAGGTAAAATCCATCCTGAAGATGATCATCCTCTCAGCAAGTTTTTTTTCAAGCTTTATGGGCCCATTGTTTATTGGGTGGTGGAACATAGATATAAAGTGGTTATTTCCGCATTGATGATCATGCTTTTGACTGTCCCGGTTTTTTTCAAATTAGGTGCGGAATTCATGCCTCCCTTAAATGAAGGAACTATTCTTTATATGCCCACCACGATGCCAGGAATTTCGGTAAAACAGGCCCAGGAATTACTAATCAGGCAAGACCAAGTACTCAAGTCATTTCCCGAAGTGGAAAGGGTTTTTGGCAAGGCCGGCAGGGCGGACACTGCGACTGATCCGGCGCCATTTTCCATGATGGAAACCACTGTGATTTTAAAAGATCAACGAAAGTGGAGGGAACAGGAACGCTGGTACTCCTTCTTACCCCGCTTTATGCAATGGCCATTTGCCTGGATGAGTCCTCGCTTTATGAGTTATGAAGAACTCATTGCCGAAATGGACAGTAAAACCAAATTTCCCGGCACCACCAACGCCTGGACCATGCCTATTCGAAATCGCATCGATATGCTGACCACCGGTATCCGCACCCCGGTTGGCATCAAGGTCATGGGTAATGATTTAGCTCAAGTGGAAAAAACCGGCATTGAACTGGAAAAGGCTATCAATAATATAAAAGGCACCCGAAGTGTCTTTGCCGAACGGGTTACCGGTGGATATTTTCTGGATTTTCATTTCGACCGGGAAAAGCTGGCCCGTTATGGCATTACCGTAGGTGAGGCCCAAGATGTCCTAATGAGCGCCATAGGTGGAGAACCGGTGACTACCACCATTGAAGGACGAGAACGTTATAGTGTCAATATCCGCTATTCTTTTGACTATCGAAAAAATCCGGATACCTTGAAGAAAATTCTTTTATCAACGCCCAAGGGAGCGATGATTCCCCTGGGGGAAGTGGCCCATATTGAAATGCTCCAAGGACCGGCCATGCTGCGTAATGAAAACGGATTGCTCACCAGTTATGTTTATATCGACCTGGCCGGGATTGATATTGGAACCTATGTAAGAAATGCCAAAGAAATAATCCATAAAAATTTCACACTCCCAAGCGGAATAACCCTGGTTTGGAGTGGACAATTTGAAAATATGCAAAGGGTGGCCGAAAAATTAACTATCATCGTTCCCATTACCCTTTGTTTGATACTACTCCTGCTTTATGCCAATACCAAAAGTTGGATTAAAACCGCCATTATCATAACCGCCGTTCCCTTTTCTGCCATTGGAGCGATCTGTTTTCTCTATCTGCTGGGATATAATATGAGTATTGCGGTGTGGGTTGGTCTCATCGCTTTACTGGGAGTCGATGCAGAAACCGGCATTTTCATGCTGCTGTATCTGGATTTATCCTATGAAACGGCCAAAAATGCCAAAAAAATGAATTCATTTAACGATCTAAAAGAGGCCATCCATAATGGTTCCGTCAAACGCATACGTCCCAAAGTTATGACCGTGGGCACTCTGCTGATTGCCCTGCTTCCCATTATGTTTGCCAGCACTGCTGATGCCGGTGCTGACGTCATGAAAAGAATAGCCGCACCAATGCTCGGAGGAGTGATCACTTCGTTTGCGATGGAACTTTTGGTTTATCCTGCCATCTTTGCGATTTGGAAATGGAATTATGAAATGAACAAAAGTGTATAATAATTGATTTAAAAGACGACCAGGCTACAACATCTTGTATTAATCTTTTTTTAAGATTATTATTACTTATGTCATTTGGTAGCAAACATTTACACTCCCTTATTCAAGCAGCTCTGGATAACAATGCATCCGACATCCACATCCGGGAGGATGAGGCTCCTTGTTTTAGAATTGTAGGTGAAATGGTACCCATTCGTACTAAAGTTTTCACCCGGGAGAACTTGGTCGATATTATAAAATTAATGACCGGTGCCGACGTATTAGTGGATGATGTCAATGAGCTGGATGGCAGTTACAGTGCCGAGAATATTTGCCGGATCCGATACAATGTTTTTAAATTCCAAAAAAAATATGGCGTTATTTGTCGTTTGATCCGGGATAAAATTCCCACCATCAAAGAACTGAAACTGCCTTCCATTTTGGCCAATATCGCCTTGGTGGAACGGGGATTGATCCTGGTGACCGGGGCCACTGGCAGTGGTAAAAGTACGACCTTGGCTGCCATGATCAATCATATAAATAATGAACGAAACTGCCACATCATATCCATTGAAGACCCGGTGGAATATATTCACACCCAAAACAATTCTCGGATCTCCCAACGGGAAGTGGGCATTGATACCAAAAATTACAATGTGGCCTTGCGGAGTGCTCTTAGACAGGACCCCGATGTCCTTTTAATTGGTGAGTTGCGAGACCTGGAAACCATCTCGATTGCCCTGATGGCCGCAGAAACCGGGCACACCGTGTTTGCCACTGTTCATACCACTGATGCCATGAAAACCATTGGACGACTTATTTCCATGTTCCCGGAAGAGGAACAGCAAGAGGCCCGCAACCGTCTCGCCGATAATCTCTATTCAACGATCAGCCAAAGAATGCTACGCAGTTTGGAAAACAAAAATGTAGTGGCCCTTGAGATCATGATCACCAATCCCGGGGTTAAAGATTGTATTTCAGGAAAGGATGATTTTGGCAGACTTATCAGTATTATTAAGGAAGGTAGAGGCAAAAGCGGCAATCACAGCCAAAGTTTTGATCAACACCTGATGGATCTCTATAAAAAGAAAATCATCAGCAAAGACGAGGCCCTGAATGCGGCCACCAGTCAGTCGGATTTCATTCTTAATCTGGAGATTGAATAAACTTCAAGCCACCTTGCCAATTTTTTCTTTATTAAACAACCGGTCATCGTACTTGATAACTTTGGAATGAAAAAGCATGTCGTATAAGGATTGTCTTTTTTTAGTAAACAAAATAGTAACAATCCCAAACAGGAAAAGAGATTTACCGATGGTTTCTCTTAAAAAGGCGGCTCTCCACTTGAGCAGGTCCCCTTTTTCCCCCACCACTTGCAAACCTAAAATCTTTTTACCAGGAGTTTTTCCCCAGCACATGACCGAAAAAATAAAGAGGACAAAATATAAAAAACCAAATATTAAAACAGAATATATCTTGACCGGCTCCAGTTTGATTTTATTTTGCTCTAGGAATTTCAAAAGAATTACCCGGTATCCTTCCAATTGACTGGTGGTTTTGGTAAAATCCGGCCGGTCATGAATAAAGTCCAGTTCGGTTTTTCTAAATTCAACCCGCGCATCACTGGGTTCTGGCGAAGCCTCTTTTTTTGCCTGCAAATCATCTTTGGGCTTGAGGGAATTGGGGGCCTCGAGAATCAAAAGCTGCCGGGTTAAAGAGATGACATCCACCCCGGAATAAATTTTTACCTGTTTAAAAAGCATCAAGGTGGCAGAGGCCTTGAAAAAAGCTAACAATAAAAGTCCGATCAAAATGATATCTAACAAATAGGCTGCCAGTCTTTGCAGATAGGGGGCCAAAACCGCACGCTCCCTTTCCTGGTTTTGCCTTTTTTCATCGCTTATATGCTTAGCATCCAGTTCCTTTCTCAAATCACTTTTTGAATTGGTATCTTCCTTGATTTCCTCAATCAGAATTTTTTTTCTCTCCCTGATTTTATTCGACCGAAGCTCCTCCAATCTCTTTTCTTCCCGTTTCCTTTCCAAGTCCCTGATCTGGTCTTGATCAACTTGGAACGTCCACTCCTCTTTCTGCACCACTTTCTTTTTATCATCCATAATAATTTTTAACCCGGATTTTTTACAAATTCATAATTTTTTTTACAATACGATCAACTTTAGACTGGGCCTGGTCACAGTTTTTTTTCCACTCTTCATGAGTAAGACTCAGGTCCTTGTTCATTAAAAGTTTTCCATAATTGCCAGTGGCATCATTAAACTCTTTTAAAAGCAACACCGCCAATTTCTCGTCTTCCAAGGACTCCAATTTTTCCATGATCAGATCAATTTCCTGATTATCAATTATATGATCACTCATAAATTTTCCTAATTATCGTTAACCATATCCTTCATAATGTTAACGGTTTCAATCAAGACTCCATCCTTTTGCAATTCTTCCACCCATTCTTTTTTTCTTTCGATAAAATCCTCTTTCCATTGCTGCTTTTCTTTTTCAGTTTTTAACTGCTTGACCAACTCCGTTTGTGATTCTTCAAAGTCAGTGACCTCCAAATCCAAATTAGGTTTATCATCTTTGAGTTCATCGGCAATTTTCTTATTCTGCTCATCTTGCTCAATGACTTTTGAAAGTTTCAAAGGGAAATTGGTATCATCTCGTCTTTGAATCAAATGGGAGATACTCTTTTCAATTTTCTTCAGACTCTCATCCGTTTTTAATCTCGCTAAACTTTTCTTTCTGAGTTGCTCATAATCCAGTTTATGCTTGGTCCATATTTCAACTTTTTTACCTTTAATTTCATCCCATGCCAGGGCGTTTTCCACGTCCATTTCACGATTTTTTACATAGCTAAACTGATCCGGCAGTGTCAGATCTGGAACAACCCCCTTAAATTGGGTTGACCCCCCTGTCACCCTATAAAATTTTTGCGTAGTTATTTTTAAGGCCCCTGGAGGAGGATCGGGAAATTCAGAGGTGCGATAGCGGTTCAAATCAATCACCGCTTGCACGGTCCCTTTTCCGTGGGTATCAGCTCCCCCCACAATCAGACCTCTGTTATAATCCTGCATGGCCGCTGCCACAATTTCCGAAGCAGAGGCACTAAAATGGTTCGTCATGACGATCAACGGGCCATCATACTGAATAACCCCATCGGTATCCTCATAGATCTCCACATTGCCCTCCATATCCCGTACTTGGACAATCGGGCCTGATTTAATAAATAAACCGGCAATGGTGCGTGCGTCTTCCAAAGCACCTCCACCATTATTACGAAGATCCAGGATCACACCATGGAGTCCTTGCTTTTTAAGGGAAAGTAACTCGTTTTTTACATCCTCAGTACAGGTTCTGACTCCGTCCGAAAAATCCCTATAGAATTTGGGAAGTCTGATATATCCAACCTTGATCCCCAGTTTTTTATGATGTAATACAGAGGCCTTGGCAAAAGAAGCCCCCACTGGCACAATATCTCTGGTGATCGAGATAACCTTGATTCGATTATCGGTTTTTTTGACAGTCAGTTTGACCACCGTGCCTTTTTTGCCACGAATGTATCTAACCGCCTCATCAACTCTCATATCAATCAGATCAACTAGCTCTCCCTCACCCTGGGTGACACCTAAAATCTTATCATCCGCCTCCAACTCCCGGCCTTTCCAAGCTGGACCACCGGGAATGATTTCTACCACTTTAATATAGCTGTCATCTTCGGTTAAAACTGCTCCGATACCTTGCAAACTGCCAGAGATATCAATATCAAAATCATCTTTCCGCTTAGGAGGCATGTAATCAGTGTGAGGATCAAAAATATTGGCCACGGAATTGTAAAAACTCTCCAAATGGGTGCCCCGGTCATCTTCCAATAGTCGCACCAGCAATTTTTCATATTTTTTGCCTACAGTTTTTTTGGCCTTCTCCATTAAGGCTTTTTCTGATAAAACCGGTTGCTTGACTTTATTCTTCTTCTTTTTTTTGTCCTTAGGTTTAGTTTTATCTTTCGCCTCATCTATACTGTCCTTTTGTTCCTGCAAAAAAGTCAGATAGCGTACAATGACAGCCTGTTTAAAACTTTTTTCCCAATAATCTTTGAATTCCTCCTCGGTACTTAAAAATTCTCTTTTGTCTGCATCCGTTTCAATGTATTCATCCTTATCAAAAGAAAAATTATATTGCTTACTAAAGAAGAAGCTACGCAAGCTTTCTACTTTCTTGATTCTTTCCCTGAAAATTCTATCTGTCATATCAATAATACTGATTTTACCGGTCAGAAATTGATCATCCATTTCCAGTTTATATTTGGCCAGCTCTTCCACGTTTGACTTTAAAAGAAACTGCTTTCCATAATCAATTTTTTTTAAATACTGCTTGAAAACCAGCTGGGAAAAATCATCGTCATATTTCATCTTCTTGTAATGATAAACATCCAGCATTTTTTTTAATAAAAATCCAAGCTCGGCTACCCTTTTGGGATTGATATAGTCCTTTTCGGAAAACTCTTTTTTAAAATCACTAAATCCAGAGCCAATCCCTATAATTAATAGCAGTACTAAAAATAATCTCAATTTTTTCATCAAACTCTCCTCAGCTTTTCAAGTACTTTAATATTAGACCTTTATTTGGAAAGGATAAAGGGAGAAAATTTAGTTTAGTTTGTTAATTTTCCCGCTAATTGATATCTGATAGATCCATGCCTGATCGAGCACCTGATTTAAAAGCCCCTCATATTTGACCTGGTTTTCTTTTACGAAACTCATAAAATATTCCGGGTCGGGACGAAGCACCGGATGCTTGGGGGCAAACATGGAACAGGCATCATCGTGAGGAATGGTGGAAATATCATGGGTGCCAATCCTTCTGGATATTTCAATGATCTCACTTTTATTAAATCCAATCAAAGGCCTAAGCACCATTGTCGGTGTCAATTGATCCACTATTGCCAGATTTCCAATGGTCTGACTGGATACTTGACTTAAAACATCCCCGGTTATAATGGCATCACCTTTCAACCTGGTTTTTAAAAGAGACGCTGCCTCCAACATATATTTTCGAAAAAACAAAGTCCGATAATCCGGCCTGATATGCTCGGATAATTCTTTTTGGAATTCACCGAAAGGCAGGACATATAATTGGGAACCATTTTGATACTGACCAAGGATACTTACCAGTTTTAAAATTTTGTCCAAAACATCCTGGCCGACAAAAGGGTAAGCATAAAAAAACAAATAGGTCTGCCGACATCCTCTCTTATTCATCAAAAAGCTCGCCACCGGTGAATCAAATCCCCCTGATAATAAAGTAATCAAATGCCCGGAGGTATTAAAAGGCTGGCCACCAATGCCCGCATAGGTTTTGGTGGCAATATAAATATTTTGCTCGGTGACCTTAAGAGAAACAATCAGTTTGGGTTTATGGACATCGACGGTAAGTTTATACTTGGGAAGTTTTTTTAAAATCAAATGCCCGATATACCTGGAAATTTCCATGCTATTTTGCGGAAATCGCTTATTGGTTCTTTTAGTTATAACCTTGAAAGTAGTAGGCACCATTTGCATGGCAGATAGCTCCAAATCAACTTCATCAATTATTTTTTCCAGATCCAGATCCACGGCCCGGGAAGGCTGAATAGAATGGAGCCCGGGAACTTTTTGCAAGGCCCCGATAGCCTCTTGGGTAAACCCCTTTTCGCTGGTGCAAACCAGTCTTTGCTCTTCATTTTTGATTAAAATCAATTCATCCTGGTAGTAAGTCAAAACATCCACCACATGTTTTTTAATCGCCCGAAAATAAGCGGGCCGGTTTTTTCCCTTTAACCATAATTCATCGATACTGATCACAAGTAACTTATACATATTTTATTTTACTCCGATACCGGCCAGGTCAAGGTGGATCAAACTGATCTCCTTAATAAAAAGCTTTATTTCATCCAAAGTGGTTTCCTCGCCCATAGATAATCTTATAACATGATGGTGATACTCACTTTTAATTTTCAAGTGGGTAAACACCTCATTATCCTTGTTATGCTTGGAAGAACAAGCGGAGGAAGTTGATAGATAAATTTTTTTCATTTCCAGGTGGCGCATCAAAATATCACTTTTAACCTGGGGAAAAATCATCATCAGGATGTGATGGCTGGTAAGCTCCTTCCTGAAGGGGAAAATCACCGTCTTGCAATGCGTGGGCAAATTTTCCATGATATAATCCTTAAAGGCACTAAGCTTTAAATTCAGCTCATCTTTTTTTTCCATCGCCTCCAAAAAGGCGGCAAAAAAAGCAAAAATCAAAGGCGGGGCCAGCGTGGATGAACGGAGAGAATATTCCTGACCGCCTCCAAACATCAATGGATTTAAATCAACATTTTCCTTCACGATCAAGGCCGCAATCCCCTTGGGTCCTCCCAGCTTG
Source organism: Bdellovibrionales bacterium RIFOXYC1_FULL_37_79 (assembly GCA_001770015.1). GTDB lineage: Bacteria > Bdellovibrionota > Bacteriovoracia > Bacteriovoracales > Bacteriovoracaceae > XYC1-FULL-37-79. Next base: position 4,858 of record MEQB01000010.1, on the reverse strand, counting down.
TGACTCGAAATGGTCAAACTGTCTATCAGCATATCACCCATATTAATGGCCAGCCTGCCCACCGCCTGCACTCCATCCACATGAATGTGGATGCTTTTATTGCGCGCTTTGATCTTTTTCACCATCTCATCAATTTGAAAAATATGCCCGCTTTGATTATTCACATAAGAAAGTGCCAACAACTTCTCTTTTAAAAAAGTTTTTTCCAACAGCAGCTTTTCATCAATCAGGCCATCCGCCGTATGCTCGAGTGCGTCAATATTAATCCCTTCTTTCATTAGTTGATACGAGGGAACTTTGATACTGGGATGATCCGTGGGAGAGATGAGTACATGATCCCCTTTTTTCAATGAAAGCCCTCTGATCACCAGATTGTTCGCCTCGGTGGCAGACGATAGAAAAATCACCCGGTAACCTCGTTTGATCCCCAAAAGATCGAGCATTTTTTCCCGGATCACATTAATCCTATCCATTAAATCAAGACCCAATTGATGACTGCTTGAAGGATTGGCAAAATCATGGATCGTTGAATGCATCAAAATTTTTATGGCCGCCTCTTTCACTGGTGAGCTGGCGGCATAATCGAGATAAATCATGGGGGTGACCTTGCATTTTAAAATTGATGCATTTTGTATTTATATTATAAGATTGTCAAGGTAACACCATGACTATCCCATCCGAAGGCAAATATGGAAAAAAAAGATAAAATTTTTTTAGATCATCCGAGGTTTCACAAATTTGTTTTTAATGACCAGGTGGCTTCCGTGTTTGATGATATGGTGGCCAGATCAATTCCTTTTTATGACGAAATTCATGCTATTATTCTGGATTTAATTGACCAGTTTTATGTAAAAAATAGATTGATTTATGATCTGGGCTGCTCCACCGGTACCACCATCTCCCTCATTGATAGACACTTAAAAAATCAAAAAAAGTCGGCGCACTTTATCGGAGTGGATAACTCCCAAAGCATGCTGGAAAAATGCCACGAAAAAATAAAAAAAAATAAAATACAAACGGTTACCCTCACCTGCGATGATATCTTAAACCTTAAGTTTCAACCTGCGCAAATAATCATCATGAACTATACCCTGCAATTTATTGATCCTAAAAAAAGACAGCTCATCATGGGCCGGATTTATAAAGCACTTCATCCCGGCGGAATCTTTATCCTAAGTGAAAAAATCAAATCCAAGGACCAGACGGTCAATCACCTTTTAATCGACCTCTATCATGATTTTAAAAAAAGAAACGGCTATAGTGCTTTGGAAATTGCCCGGAAAAGAGATGCCCTTTTGAATGTGCTCATCCCTCTTGAAGCCAAACAACAGCTGCAACTTCTCCAAAAATCCGGTTTTAAAAAATCCGAAGAGATTTTTCGCTGGTACAATTTTGCCTGTTTTATAGGAATAAAATAATGCTTCTTTCATATTTAAAAAAATACGCCTCTCATATTGAATTGCATAATCTACTCCCCATTCTCACAAAACGGAATCTCTTACCCAATGCCCTTTCTGCCAAGCCCTTCCATTATTGTCTGGATCATTTACCTGATATCAAAACCAGTCATGTGGATTTTTCCAAGGAGGTTTTGGAAATCGGCAAAGCGACTGAATTATCCTCATGCCAGCTTGAAGAAATCACCAGGGCCCTCACCATTTTAATGCCGTGGCGAAAAGGCCCCTACAACCTCTTTGGCATTGATCTTGATGGTGAATGGCGATGTGAATATAAATGGGAACGACTCAAAAACTTTCTGCCCCCACTTACCGGTAAACGCATTCTCGATATAGGCTGCAACAATGGGTGGTATATGTTTAAAATGTCCACCCAGCGCCCTGAACTGCTGATGGGTATTGATCCGGTGGCCCGCTGTTTTTATCAATTCAAACTGCTTAATCATTTTATCAGCACCCCCAATCTATTTTTTGAGCTGCTGGGAATGGAGGAGGTCAAATTTTTTCATCATTTTTTTGATGTGATCTTTAATATGGGGATTATTTATCATCATAGATCTCCCATTGATCAGCTGCTGGATATCAGGCAAGCATTACGCCCAGGAGGCATGACTATTATTGAAACCCTGGGAATCCCCGGCGACGAACCGGTGGCGCTTTTTCCCTTCGAGCGCTATACCCAAATGAAAAATGTCTTCTTTATCCCGACGATCAACTGCCTGATCAACTGGCTTAAAAAAACCAAGTTTGAAAATATTGAACTCATCTCATCCATTAAACTTTCTCATGCCGAACAAAGAGTCACACCTTGGTGTCCGAGTAAATCGCTTGAGGATTTTCTTGATCCTCATGATGATCACAAAACCATTGAAGGTTATCCGGCTCCCATCAGATTTGCCATCAAGGCCTGCAAACCCCTTAGGGAGGATAACTGATCTCTTTGGTCTTATATTATTTTTCCTCATTGTGAAAAAAAACAACCCCTTTTAAAATGGTTATAGGTTCTACTGAATTTTTTAAGGAATAACATGGGTTATACCCCGCTTCGAATAAAAACCATCAAACCCAAAATCCCAATCACTTTTGATTTGTTCATTTTTTATAAAGACACTTATCTTAAGTATCGGGGAAGCGGCACCAATTTTAATCAGGACCTGATTCTCCAGCTAAAAAAACAAAAATTTGCCCAATTTTTTATTGATGATGTGGATGAAAACAAATACCAAAAATATTTGGACAATATTTTGGAAAACCTGGCCGATAGCAAGGATGTTACGGTAGAGGAAAAAGCCGATATTATTGAAGGCAACACCAGTCGTGCCATTGAGCGCATGAAAAAAAATCCGACTTCGGAAAGTTCATTTAATGCCAGTAAAGTGGCGGTAAAAAGTTTAAGAGAGGTGATCACTAAAAACCCGGATGCCTTGAAAATTATTTTTGGCAGGGAAAGCGAGGATGATGATAAGATTATCAAGCATTCCCTCAACGTCTGTATGCTGGCAACCAAGCTTGCCGAAAAAGAGGGAGTCAGTGGAGAGTCCCTAGACAACTTGGCAGTGGCGGCACTTTTACACGATCTGGGGATTGGTCAATTGGATGAGCAGGGTGTGAAGATGTTTATGAAACCCAAAAAATCGCTCAATATGCAAGAAAGGAAAATCTACAAGTCCCATCCTAAAAAAGCGACCGATCTTTTACAAAATAAACCCTATATCAACAAGGAAATCCTGGATTTGATTTTTAATTACGGTGAAAATTTAAATGGCGAGGGTGCCCAGGGAAAAAAAGTTTTAACTAAAACCGAGGCGATTTTATCCATGGTCAATTGCTATGACAAAAAAATCATCACTTCCACTTTAGGTCCCAAAGAGGCCCTCAAGGATTTTCAAATCAGTGAACTTGGCAATTATGATCTGGAACTGATCCACAGCTTCAAAGATTTACTTAAAAAAGAAGGTATTCTTGATCTTTAAAACCTGTCTTCTTTTACTTGTATTACTTGTCATCGGTTGTGAAAAAAAATATTCCCAAAATGATTGTGAACTCCTCTCCATGAAATCATATAAGGGAATCCCAAGTGCCAGCGCAGACTTTTCCAAATATTGCCTGAAATATAAGATCAAGTACACACACGAGTTGTGTCAACTGGCCCTAAACGATTTAGTGAAAACCTCCAGTCTCAATCTAATCCAAAAGAAATACGGTGACACAGTTATCGGATGTTTTACCGACAACGACTTATCCAATTTTGCCAGATAGGTACGGCCTGACTTTTAGGGATGCATCACGACTTAATACATACATAATAAAAAGGCGTCTTCCAAAAAAGTACCAAACATTCTTTCTTGGCAATAATATCTAGCATTTTTTTTTCACTTTGCTTTATCTCTCCGGCTAAAGAAATAACATCCTTTTCAAGTTTTATAGTAAGATCCTTTTTAAGCATGCAGGAATAATCTCCGATTTGAAATAAAGTTTATGACTTTTTATATATTCATAAACTTTTTCATCTAAATTGCTGTTCATTTTAGGATCTATTAAAAGTTCTTTCCTGATTCTGGAAGACGAATCTGCCGGGGTCTGTGAATCAAACTCAATAACATTTGCTCCATTAATAGATTTAGGGATTACCACACCACCATCTCTTTTATTAACAACAATGTTGATATTATCAAGAGTCTTTTTTTTTGTTCCCATAACTTTAAGAAGCCGCGCTAAGCTGTCATCTCCCATTACTTGGTAGAGCTGTGCGTGCGGGTGAACAGAGCGAATGACTTTCACAACTTCATCCATATCACCAACCAAGAAAGCCGCTTCTATTTTCTTATCTCCAACAATTGCCCCCTCAATAGATCCAAACGCTATTTGGGCCATCCTCTTTCGATGGCGATAAGCAGTCACATTTGATTTATGCTCACTGGTTACGTTAGTTATAATATAGAACGAGTCCAATGCAAATTTTTTCTTAAATTCTTTTATCATCGCAACATGTCCTCCATGAGGAGGATCAAATGTTCCTGAAAAAATGCCAACATTCAAGTCTTTTGAAAAAGAATAAACAGAAAAAATGAAAAATATTAATACAACTTTGGTAGAATTTTTTAACAAAATTTCATTCAATACATTTTTGACAAAATAAATAAAAACACACCTATCACTGACTTAACTGATAAAGGCCTAAAAGAGCAGCAGCCGAGGCCATAACGACGATAAGTACGATTCCCAAAAGACCTTTTTTCTTTTCTTCCTTGGTAAACCCCTTCGGCAAATCGGTTTTCCCCTTACCAAGTCTGATTCTTTCTTCGCGTTCCTTGCGTTTTTTCATGGCCTTTTTATCATTCACAAAATTATCTCCTGTTAATCCGATTTAAATATTCTAGGAATAATGTTACATTAATTCA
>MEQB01000009.1 GCA_001770015.1 Bdellovibrionales bacterium RIFOXYC1_FULL_37_79 | reverse complement strand
TAACTTGAAAGATGTAATTAACGATTTTAAATTGTTCATGAATTTTAAAATGTGTTGCATGGAATAAGAATTCTAGATATCCAGTAGTCAAGCTGTTCGAACCAAAATTCGAACAGCTTAATAAATTCTTTTTTCCCACAATAAAATGAATAACCACCGAATCATTTTCAACTTCCACTCTATGAACAAGTTTTTTCAATAAAAGAATTATACAAATTTATATTCCGTCTGATTTTTTTGTCCATTCTTTGTAAGAATCTTTTGAGCTACACCATCTTTTAAATCACGACTAGCTGTTGCTGAGGAAATATTTTTAAAAAGTCCCATGTAATCTTTCCTGGAAAATTGCTTATCTTTAAAATAATCTCTTCCTTTGCTCAGTCGATCTTCATAAGTATTAGTTATTCCCATTAGCTCAGATGACATTTCAATAAGAGATTCTTTAATCACTATTAGCATAAACTCAACAAAGGCTGTAGAGTCTCCGGCCTTGTCAGACATCTCGAGAGCTTTGTAATATTTTATTTGATTTTTTTCAATCAAACTTTCCACCGGAACATATTTAAAAAACTTATCATACTCTTTTAAAATTAAGGCCTGCCAAAATCTTCCCATTCTTCCATTACCATCTTCAAAAGGATGGATGAATTCAATTTCGTAGTGAATGATAGAACTTAATATCAGTGGATGAAGCTCTTTTTCTTTTTTCATCCAGGAAAAGGTATTTGTGATTAGTTCTGAAACAAAGATTGGTTTCGGCGCAATATGTTTAACTTTTGTTCCCGAAAAAACTCCAACATTTTTGGCACGATACTTTCCAGCATTATCCACAAGTCCTTTCATCAAAACTTTATGGGCCTTCAAAAAGTCAGAGGTTTTATGTGATTCAAATTGATCAATCATCTCATAGAGTTCAATGGCATTTTTAACTTCTAAAACTTCTTTACTCGAACCAAGTACTTTTTTATTTTCAAGAACTGCAGTAATTTGATCTTCGGTAAAAGTGTGGCCTTCTATGGCCAAAGTTGATTTAATAGTTTTGATCTTATTTTTTTTGCGAAGCTTGGGGCCTGGAATATTTAAAGTCGTCGCTTCAAGACTTCCCAAAAGCTTCGAAATTTCAGCAATGAGATTTGTGATTGTTGAGGTGATTTTAAAGGGTGGTTTCATATAGATGATAGTATCATATGATACTATCATTGTCATTAGGCGTATTTTGTTTAATAGCGGACATGCGGCATGTTCTATTTTCGTATCTTTTGGCTTAAATATGCATCGGTAAATCAATGTTGATGTACCACCAGCAACTGTAATTGACTTTCAACTTACTGAAATTAGAATTAAACATTCAATAAGAAATTTAAATATTTAATGTAGATTATTTCAAACGTAAGCCCTTATTTATCATATTTTTGCAACAGGGATTGTCAGGCAATACGCACAGTCCCCGAATCAAACAACAGTTACTATTTCGTTGTCAGAAAGTGCATCAACATCTAATATTGTACGAATTACTTTATTGCGGAATTAATCTTTAGCATTAACATTTTATAACAGGAGTAGTTATGAAACATTTGAAAAAAATGTCAGTTAGTTTAGTGACCATGAGTTTATTATCAAGTTTTTCAATAGCTGCATATTGCGATTCTACCTCAACCCTATCAATTTATGGTCAGCTATCTAGGGATATTAAGTTTGTTGGACAAGAACAAAATGAGGTAGCAACAACATTAACTTCTTCAGAGGGCTTAACCGCTGAAGTGATTGTTATTGACAATAGAGAAGCTGTTCTAGGCTTTATTCAAGCGCTTGAAGCACACGGATTACAAGTTATGCAGTCACATCTCACTCCCTTCAATTTATTTCTTAATAACGACAATAAAAAACTTAGTCCTGGTGAATTAGTAATGCTAGTATCCGAAAAAAGTTTTAAAGATTCTTTTTGCTTAATTAAGTTTGATACAAAATGGATTTTTCAAAGCGATTATCAGAAAATGATAGGTTTAGATGAAAATTTATGTTTGAACCCAGGATCAACCACGGACTGCTTTGTCCGCCCTGTACCTGTCATAGAATCTGATGCTAGCGAGACAGACCAACATAGAAGCAATACTGAAACGACTTTTCAAGTGACACTTTTTGAAGCGAATCAATCTACTCCTCCTGGGGTGGAATTTTTATGTCATAATTCAAATGCCATTTATTCTTTTATGATAACTGATTAAGAATTGTTGACCTGTCTCATGCCAGATTATAGGCCCTCTTCGTAGGTTTTCTTATGAAAGAAACTGCTTAATCCGACAAAAACTTCTCTATATTCGGTGACATCCATATATAACGTTTGGTTTGGTGCTATGTTAGGGTCAGTGATTATTTAATGGCCTTGGAACATCATTAATAATGCGGATTTTTTTTTAAAAAAGGCCATCCAGGTATTTTATGATTTTTATGCAGCTTTTTTAAATGAAGTCATGATTTTACAGAGAGTGTCTAGAGATGGATTGCCATTTTCACTGATTGCTTCATAAACAACCGTTTTACTTAACAATCAATGAACAAAAATGATGAAGAAAATCATTTATTATTTGAATCAATAAGGGGTTAAAACATTTTTTTAAGCTCACTAATTACCAGATCCAACACTTTCTTGTCGATTAACTGGCCTTTGACAAATTTATACAAGATGCTGTTGATGTAGGATTTGATAGGGGAGGTGTTCATTGGCGGAAAGTTATACTTGATTTTAGGCCTGTTTTTTAAACACGGCTCGTTCCAAGCGTAGTAGCCGCTCTTTAAGCTCATTTCCTAAAATGGCCTCTCGTAGGGCCTTCCTCATCAACACCTGATATTTGTCTCCTTCTTCCATGGCCCTCTCTTTAAAGGCCTCATACACCTGTAGATCAACCATGAGGGAGATTCTTATTTTTCCATTTTCTGAATTAAATTCATCTTGCGGCAGTAAGTCTTTCTTGCCAAATTTAATGTCTTTTTTACGAGTGGTACTCATTCCACACCTCCATTAAAATCTCTTGGCGTTCCTTCACCACTTTTAAAATCCGTTTCAAGTCACGCTCTGTAAATCCTCGAAGATAGAAACATTCGAGAGATTCAATCACGATCTTGGCCTCTCCGTCGGGACTAATCGCATGAACATGGGCCGGATTATGATCCTTTGAACGAACGATAAGACTAATATTTCTATACTGTATAACAGTCCCTATATATATGCTTATTATATGCCTAATAAGTGTATATGTCAACTGGTTTTAAAATATACATCAAATGTACACAATATCAGTTTTTTTAAAAAAAACGTGGGCTATTTCTGGGTTAATGCGGACAAAAAAGGCCCAAAAAAGATCACAACAGATAAGAAAAAGACGAGTAAGAATTCTCTCTTGATAATTTATAATTAACAAGGTAAAACCCCAGCTCAGCTGGATGCAAAAAGCATCAAAAAGATTCATCGTAAATATTTAATTTGAATATATCAAATGGTGATTCAAAATTTAAAGTAAGTGCTTGTGAGTGAATTGGAAAATGGATTTTGAACGGATTCTATAGTTTATAAGCTTTCTCGCCCCTGCTTGGATTACTTTTTAAATTCCGCCCTTTATCTGATCGCGTTTTTTGACTATCCCCCTCCCACCAGTGTGATGGGTATAGTCAACAAGACGCTGATAAAGGCAGTGGATGAAAGAAAATAGCAGGGGCGAGATCGGAAAATTGAGTGAGGAGCGAGTGAATAAAATGATTGGTAAGGGGGATAAAATAATTGGAGAGGTGTGTTAGCTAAGGAAGTATTCGGAAAAATGAGGAGCATGGCAAATTTATATTTGGTGCGCGTAGCGGTTTTGAAGTTCTTGGAAAGTATTTGAATAACTTAAGATAATAATTTTCAATTTTTTGTGGGTAACTTTTTCCTCTTACGGATGTGTTAACATTACGAGTTGTTATTCTGCTATAATACAATGGAATGAGTTCTCAAGGGGAAACTATGAAACATTATTTATTAATTTTAATCCTTATTTCTTCTATCACAGCATTTGGAAGATATTTTTCATCCCATGACTTTACGTACTTTATAAGCACAAGTACTCCTGGTGACAATTGCAATCGCGACGATCTAGATTGCAATGATGTATGCATTGTTAAAGCAAGCATTGATGGATCACGTAATACTAATAAACTCAAATGTTTTAATAAGGTAAAACCTTCAGAAACATCTATTGCTATAAATAAACTTAGAGCAAGATTGAGAAATCGAAACTTCAGTCAAGATGAGCAGAAAGCTTTTGAAAAAACGCTGAGCAACGCCCCTTCTATTGTAGGTTTTTCAAATGCTGTAATAGATATGTTTACTGAAACAATATGCCATGATTTAAATGAAGACATACAAAGAATTCACAAGGAATATAATGAACTATCATGCGGTAATATTGTTAATCAAATTCATAACCCGATTAATCCCATTGTCCCAGTTATAACCCAATAATAATTAAGTTCGAGGTAGTAGTAAGGAAGAATAAAGGGGCAGATGATTTCAAGCCCTAAGCACAAAATTAAAATTCTCTCCCATCTTTAAGAAAGCAAGTTTCTTCTGAATAATGTTTTCTATTTCTATGAAAAAAGTAAAATGTTCAGCGATTATGCCCGCCGAACGTTGCACGATTGGTGACTCGTTAATTTTTCACTCTAGAAGTTTTTTTCTGTGAACTACTTCATTACCCAGGACTAAATTGCACAAAGCGCATTCATTTATTTTTTTGGGCTTTGAAGTTTTTGGATGCAGCCTTTTTAAATGAAGTCATGATTTTGCATAAGGTTTCCAGGGAGGGATTGCCATTTTCACTGATTGCTTTATAAACAACCGTTCGACTTAAACCAATTCTGCGACATACTTCTAATACATTATGTGCACGTACGTAGCCAGATAAAATATCAACAAAGGCCTCTTTGTCACCATCAAACAATGCTTCGAAAAGCGCAACCTTGATTTCTCCTTGGTTTTTGAAGATGAGTGATGGGTCATGCTTAGTAAATTCAATTCCGTTAATCACCATGGATTTTTTCGGCAATTTTTTTTGCTTTTTTAATGTTTTTGTCTTGTCCATTTTTATTTCCTCCAAAGATTAAACCAAAACTTCTTTGCTTATAATTTTTATGTATTATAAGTCGTTTGTATCATGTTGAGAATATTATGGAATACAGTTTTAGAATTTTAAGAGGTTATAGTATACTGAAACCCAAGACCGGAGGTTAAGATGCAAGAACTTCAAAAAAACTTCAAGGAAAAAAAATCATTATACGACAGGGCACAAGAACTTAGACCTCAATTTTCAGATAATACAAAGGCCCTTGAGCATTTTATAAAAGAATTGGAATTAATTTCAAAAAAATTTGGGATTTGTGTTTCAGAATTAATAAAAAAGGCTGAACATCAGCAAAACTTTGATGAGGACTTGATGTATGCTCTCTCCTTATCTAGAAAAATTCAAGTGCTTAAGAGTCTTTAAATGAAAGTAAATGGTTAAGAAAATCCTTTATTATTTGAATCAATAGGTGTCTATGATACTTTTTTTAGCTCACTAATCACCCGGTCAAATACTTTTTTATCTATAAGATCGCCTTTAACAAATTTATACAGAATGCTGTTAATATAGGATTGATAGGGGAGATGTTCATTTGCGGCAAGTTTTTTTAATTGCTCCACTAATTCGTCATTGATACGAAGATTGACTCTGAAATTTTTAGCCGAAGCGATATGTGTATCCCTCTCATCTCCATCTTCTAATTGATAGTTGTTTTCAAGCAAATCTCTTTCGATTTTTTCTTCTTGCTTGGTAAGTTTTAATTTATTACGGGCCTTAATATTTTTCATTTTCGCTCCTTAAAATACATTTTATGTGCCACTCGGCTTTGAAAGATTGTTTTTAAAAATATTTCATCCTTGGTTTCTTTAAAGGGGACGATGTAAGTATAGTCATTAAAAAAAATAATATAAATTTTTTGTTCCAAGCGATTGCCACTCTTGTTTATAAATGGGCCAATAAAATCACCATCGGCTAAGGCATTAATAACATCCTCTTAAAAACTTTCACTTAATAAGTGTACACCCATTGTACATACAACGTCAACCTTTTTTCTAAAAAACGTGGGATAAATCTGGGCTAGTGCGGACTAAAATGGCCCATAAAAGATCACAACAGATAAGAAAAAGACGAGTAAGAATTCTCTCTTGGTAATTTGTAATTAATTAAAATGATTGATAAATTACTGAAATTAAAACCTAAAAATTTGTGTGATAAAATTTAAAAAAAATCTTCCTGGCGTCCCGAGTCCTGGGCACCAATTTTATGTAGAATTCTTAAAGTTTCTTAAAAATTAAGGCCTCATTAAGTATTTAATTTAATGATGCCTTTGTTTTTTAAACACATCGAAAAAAAATCAAGTTATACTTGATTTTCGCAGTCCAAGTTCAATAATCTTGTCAGCATGGTTACTGGTTATTTGTGCAATTTTGAAAGACATTCTAAAAGATGTCTTTTTTTAGTGCTCTTTTTTATCTGATCTAAGGCCTGAGCCATCTCAGGATTTTCAACAAGCTGTTTTTGTATATCCATGAGAGATTGATAAAATAATTCAGGTAAATCTTTTGTATTTTCCCAATGAATTAAAGGAGAAGTGGGAAAGGATGACATCAAGCGAATCAAAGCTTTGTTTTTAATTTTTGTATCTAAAGAAGCTTCAATAGAGCGAGCAATTTCAGCATTCTCTTTAAAGAAGTACCTGAGATCATCTTCGTTTAAAAAACGAATTTTTCTTATCAATTTAGGATGCTGAATTAAAATATTTTCTCCTAAGGTTCCTGATTTTAGGGCCCAGTCTGCTCCATGTTTTGAGTAAGTTTTTTTTAATGTTTCAAATTTTTTATCTTTTGAATATTTTGGAATTTTGTCATCATAAAACTCTATAGCTATTAAAAAATCACCATGCTGATCTAATAGCATCAATGGATTAAGAAACTTACTTTGTGGCATGGCCCACAAACCCCAATTCACGCTCACATTATCCTTTAAAAAATTTGTCCAGGCCGTTATTGGTAATCCGTTATCTTGTGTCTCTTGAAAAACGTGGTATCTTTTTCCAGCATGGTATGCAGTATCAAAAGAGAAAGTTTCGGTATTAGAATTAAAGTTTGAAGGGAATTCCGGTACAGCAGCAGGTCTTCGACTATTTGCTGGCGAATATTCTTCTTCCAGAGGTTGTGGTTGTTGGGCAATTTTGGAGCATACGGATATAGTAGAGCAAGACACAATGCTCATTAAAATAATTAACTTTAAAATTATTTGTCTAATCATTATGATTCCCGCACGAAAAGATAAATTACTTATCGACTAATAGACAGATTTCCTAAGTTAATATTTAGGATTGTCGTGTATCTCGAATTGACTCACAATATCTGTTACCGAGGAAAATTAATTTTTAAAATGGTATTATGATTTTCAGATTGGTTGCTTCAAATCTCCCGCCTTGGTTACAATGGAATTACGCTAATAATATCCAAAGCTTAATTATTCCAAGGACGGAAGAAGTGAGTTATAGAATATCTTCAGGCATTAGCAAAAATATATTTTAACTCTAAAAAAGATAAAAAGACTCAACTATTGAATGATGCCTCTCATATCACAGGTCATCATAGGAAAAGCTTGATCAGAATACTCAATTCTTCTCCGGTAATTGAAAATAAAAAAATAAATGCGGAGCAAAGATATAGTGTTTTGGGCCTTTAAAATAAAAGAAACAAGAGTGTGTGGGGTCTGAAATTTTTCGGTAAGAGACTAAAAAATTAGCTGCTCCTGGATTCCGGGATAGAAACACACGATTGGATACTACCAAGTAAATAAGTCAGGTAAAAACTTGATTTGTGTTACGGATAATCGGGTAAGGCAACTACTTTAGATGACAAGGGAGGCCCCGTAGTGCCAACAAGCCGGGCCATCCTCCATAACTGGAATTATACTATAAATATATTCGATAGAATTCCGAAAAATAAAGATGAAAAGGTTTATTATTATATTCTTTATAATCTCATCTTTTCAACTTGTTAAGGATGGAATGGCGAGTGCTACATTTCAGGGCTGTCTTCAATCAATTTTAAATTTAACCACTACCGAAAAAAATTCTTTAGCGTGGATCAATTATCTCATTCAAATGTCTGAAGTCGAGAACTGGCATATTAAAAATTTTCTGGATATCTTTCACATTCCAGACGCCGAAATTATGAGAGTTCATAATTCACTAATGAATAGCAATGCCATATACAAAGCAGCTGTTGTGGAAACCCATGACTTCAAATTTGCACAAGAAATTTTTACGACTGGATTGATGAATGGAAGATCAGCCGATAGTAGCGATGGCGTAGATCAAATTCGTTTGGCATTGTTTGGTGTTTGTACAAAATTACAAATTAATCCTTTTGATGCTACTGATCCATCTATCATTCAGGTAGGAAACATGTTGAAAAATAATCAACAGTTTCGAACTTGGAGCCTAAATCGGAAAATTGAATCGAATTGGAATGTTAATCCTGCGGTACAAGCAAAAAAAATGTTAAATGAATGGGAGGCGAATTTAGTATCTCCGTTTTCAGATACTTCAATTGCTTGGGTAAACCACCTTGATCAGGTTAGAAAAAATTTGATTTTTGGGATCGACGATATAGCTAATTTGTTCCGGATTCCGGACGCTGAAATTATGAGAATTCATAATTCACTAATGAATAGCAATGCCATATACAAAGCAGCTGTTGTGGAAACCTATGACTTCAAATTTGCACAAGAAATTTTTAAGACTGGATTGATGAATGGAAGATCAGCCGATAGTAGCGATGGCGTAGATCAAATTCGTGGGGCATTGTATGGTGTTTGTACAAAATTACAAATCAATCCTTTTATGGATGATCCATCTGTCATTTTGGCAGGAGATATGATAGGCAAAAATCCACAATTTCGAGTTTGGGCATTAAGTCGGAAACTTGAATCGAATTGGAAAGTTGATTCTGCGGTAGAAGCAAAGAAAATGCTACATGAATGGGAGAATGAAGTTAAGTTTCGATATATTCCCAAACCGGCCTTTCCAGGGAAGAATTTTGTAAATCAAGTTATTGAGTCACAGGCTACACAGGCACAAATTGGACGAATTAGATACTATGCAAGTGAGGACGGAAAAACATGGGTAGCTGCTTCTGGGCAAGATGACTGTATTTTTCCTGTTTTACCACGCTGGGATGGTCAAGATCCACTCAAATTCGAATCATACCTTGACGACGCCAAGAATTCTGTTTGGCAAAAAGAAGTAACAAAAAAATACCTATCTGACTCTCAAAAACGTTGGCAGAATCAAGTGGAGCCTCAGTTAGTGGAATTAGCACCCACTTCCGATCAGCAGGCAATGGAAATCTATCAAGATGGTAAATTTCATCAACATCGATTTATACATCCCCCCAAGCAAGTTGAGGAGTTTATTGCTACGAATGCATGGGGCTATCATATTTTAGATGCTAGTAAACTTGAGGAAATTTCCATAAAAGGCTGGATTCCGAACTTGCTTCAGACTGCCGAAAGCAGTGGTGTGCCTGGGTTGCATTTGTCAACTCATCTTGGTTTAAATTTTCCAATCGCTGGTAAGAAAGCGGTAGTGCGGGTTCGACTGGATAAAGAGCATTATCGTGCTGCTACGGCCTTTGAATGGCATGGCCATATTATTCGCGATTCAAATCTATCAGCAACTGATGTCCAAAATGGGATGGAATTTAGTGTGGATGAAGGAGTAACCTGGTTTCCTATGAGACCAAAACTAATTCGAGCAGCAGAGGAGGGACTATTACCAACTAAGCGAGGAATTCCACTGGAATAGAATAATGGCAAAGAGAACGAAGATCGGAAACCGGTAAAATTGGGGCATAATATGCTGGCGCGAGCTTGATCCATCCTGATTGTAACGAGGTGTTTAGTCTATGCCCAAAGCCTATTATTTTACAAGATGGCAAGAATAAGAATGATTGTGAACAAAACGCTTTCAAACGATTTATTGGAATTCCCCAAAAAACAGTGACACTTTTTTTATCAGTACCACCAAAGTCCAGAATTTGAGTAACACCAGCTAAATGTTCTCAGGGCTTAGATGAGCATAAATCTGGGTCATTAAAAAAAATACTTGAGAAAAAATCAAGAAAAAAGGATTTTTTTCCGAAAAATTACTTATGAAAGGTCGATTTATTAAATGTTTATTTCTTTTGGCCTTATGGTTAATTAGTATACCCATATACGCGGAGACCTATTATCAGGTTCTGGGGTTAGATCATAATGATAATCCATCATCTGAGGATATAAAACGGGCGTATAGGAAAAAAGCCCTGGATTTGCATCCGGACAGACTTGAGATAAGGCTAGGAAGAGCCTCAACTCAAGGTGAAAGAGACATGGCGGAAGCAAGTATGAAACACCTTTCTGAAGCTTATGGGGTTTTAAATGATCCGAAAAAAAAACAATCATATGATAAGTTTATAGGAAAGCCAACGTCACTCCTTCCTGCTGCACATGAGGATGAGGTATTCAAGGCCCGAGAAATGACTGAAAAAGAATTATGGAGTGAATTTGCAGGAATTTTTTCAAATCAAGCCGGTTCTCAAGCTCGAAGTACAAGTTTGGAAGATAAGGACATTTTAAATAAGTTGAGAATTGTAAGGAGTCTACAAAAATCAGAATTAGCAGATGAGGATTGGAAATATCTAATCCAAGTTATGGATTCGAATAATTTATCAAAAGATTCGCTTGATGTACTGAGCGATATCCTTTCTAAAATTCCTAAGTGGCCGGATTCTTTTTGGCAACAGATAGCAAATAATATAATGTCTTTTAGAGAAGGAACCCAACATAATAAATCTCTCTTGTGGTTAATTAAAACAAATAAATCAGTTCCAAATTTTTTTAAAGAAAGACTTATTAAAATTTTGGATAGTAAGTATCCTGTTCCAGAAAAATTAACGAATGCATATCAAAATCTGCGTGTTGCAGTTGTGGAGATGGCCTCTCCAATGTTTAAAAAATATCCGCCAGAATTATTGTCAGCAATTGAAGATCTTTTAGGGGCACACCATAATAGTGATCTTTCCAAAAAAATGATCGATATTCTTTATGAGGTTCCTGAAATTACTCCTAGTATTGAGAAAAAACTTATAGAAAAAGCTTCGAAGATATTTTTAAACAATCCAAATCAAATTCCCAGCTTTGGCCCATATCCTAATAATATTGTGAAGCTTTTGCTTAATAAAAGAGATTATATTTCTGATGAGATGTGGGATATGCTTCGTAAGGAGCTTCTTAGAAATCCTAAGGAGACAGAACCTGCAATAACTACAATTTATCGGTTAGGACAAAAGTTTCCTGTTCCAGAAGATGTAAGTAGGGCATTTTTTGATAACGACCATTTTAAAAAAGTGTTCTTCTCGGAATTATATAATTCGGAATTTTTTCATAAGACTGAAGATCATCCTAAATACATATCAGCATTCAGGAACTTTAATTGCAAATCACAGTCTTGTTTAAGTAAAATGATAGATCAGTTAACCGGATTAGTAATAAGCGGAGATAGATTTGATAAATCCCTAAAATTATTAATTACTAGTTTATTCAATCAGATCAAAGAAACAATAGAAAAAAATCCCAAATTATTCGAGGATGAGTGGTTTCGAAATAAAATTTCCGGATTCATATCGGCATATGAATTAAACGAATATAATTTTAAACATTTTTCTGAGCTGGAGGAATCACGCGAATGGTTTAAAAGTCAGTTGAATGCTTTCAATGATCTTGAAAAGAAGGCCAGTGAGGAAAAGAGCGTTGTAAAGAATGATCTTGAAAAGAATGTCAGTGAGGAAAAGAGCGTTGCAAATAATGATCTTGAAAAGAATGCCCGTGAGCGAGGCAAAGCTACTATAAAGAGTAAAATTTTTGATTGTTTAAAAAAATTTCAATTTCGTAGGCGAACTAAGCTTCCTTAATAAGACATAACGGAGCTTTTATGTCTTTTCAAAGTCATTAATTATTTGGAATTTTATGATTTTTATGCAGCTTTTTTAAATGAAGTCATGATTTTACAAAGAGTGTCCAGAGATAGATACTTTTACTTATCCTGCCTTGGCGTTCCCTATCACTTGATGATTATTATCTCTTTTGAAAAAATAAATATGGATGGTGAGATTTAGAATTATGAAGTCACTTCTTTTAAATAAAGAACTAGAAGAAAAAGTTTTGAGAAGTCTGAATATGTATGTTATGTTTCCGATTATGAAAGTACATTTTATTCTATACGTAAAAGATCAAGAGCAGAGCAAACAATTTTACTCAGCAGTCCTGGCCCAAGAACCCATCCTTCATGTTCCTGGTATGACTGAGTTTGAATTAAATAATGGATGTGTCCTCGGATTGATGCCTGAACGTGGGATCAAGCGTCTACTTGGAGAATGTTTACCCGATCCTGAACCAGGGAGAGGTATTCCTCGCGCTGAACTTTATCTGCGCATTGATAACCCAAGTGTCTACCACGATCGGGCCCTAAAGATGGGTGCAAAAGAACTAAGTGCTCTTGAGTCAAGAGATTGGGGCGATATCGCCGCCTATAGTATTGATCAAGATGGTCACGTGATTGCTTTCGCAAAAACTCTTTAGATATTAAAAAAAAATTCTAAAAGATACGGTAAATGACTGGCGAATGATTTCCGATCAACGGTGCATAGGCCTTTTATTGAAGGTAGTAGCAATAGCAATCAGCAGCGAGTGTTAGGTGATATTTTAAAATTATATCGTTAATTGCATTGATCGGATATTATTTAAATGTGACTTCAATGGCGTCGTGGACTCCATCTTTCCCTGTCACAGAAAGATATCCTGAAGCTGCTTTGGAATCATCTTCGAGCAAAATAGTCCCTTCAAAGATTATTCTTCCATCGGTCGAACGTTTTTTTGTTGGAAGTAGTTTTCCTGCGCCGACTTCTTTTACTTCTGTGGAGCTTGATACAATTTTCTTGATAGCAGTGTGCATCGTTTTATTGAGAGGAACAGCATCATCACGAACATAGGCCTGGATAACAAAGGGCGATTTTATAGTAATAACGGTGGAATTAGTTAGTTGATTTGCAATGGTTATTGCCCGATTATTATCGAGAAGCGGTAAAGATTGAGATTCTTGAGAAGATGGTAGACCGTATTTTTTGTATGTTTCTTGCTTGGCTTGGTGTCCTGCTTCGGTGTCTTTTTTTATCACGATCTGCCTTCTAATGTGGATTATCCCCAAAGACAACAACATAATTATCAACGAAATCACCAACGATGAAAAAGCTTGTTCTTTGCGTTTTTGCCTAGACAGTAAAAACCCTAAAACTCCAAAAATAAGGGGAATTAATATGGCACCAATAATAATATATATGATGCCATTAAACATGCAACCAAATCCCTCACAATAAAAACCTGGAACTTTTCTCAATAGCTCAAAGTGTGAAAATAGCCCAAATGCTATACCCACAATGATCGAAGAAATGAGCGTTATAATGTTTTTTCTCATTTTTTTAAAAACCAAAATCTAATTTTGCTTCCACGTAAAACGTAAAATCAACTAATATTTGATAATCTTATACTATCTATATCGACTTTTCTTGCTTCTGACATTAACCAATTTTTCGCCTGAGATTTGCATGAGTTTGAATTTTTAAACTGATGAAAATTATTTTTTTCATGGTTGAGCGGAATGGTTGGAGATTTTCTTACTTCACAATTCATGGTGCCATTTAAATATTGTCTCGTATGGTGCTTGATGCCAGCAGATTCAGATACAGATATTGTGTTAATAACAGCGGTTGATCCTATGGTAGGAATCTTTTTTACAAAATCACGTAGTGCAGGTTAATTTACTGTCAGTGAAGCATAGGGAGTTTTCTTGGCTGATTGTTTTTTGTTCAAATCAATTTTAATAATGAGGCCTCCTTATTTTGGCCCAAAACCAATTTACACTTCTTTTTTTGTTCATGTTTTTTCTATTTAAAAAGGTACATTGGTATTATAATTTGCTAACAGCAACGGAGTTATCTATGAAAAATATGATTATAAAACTGCTATTTTTTTTATTACCAATCAGTACTGTGTATTCCTCAATTGATATTAATAAACGTCTTCATGATAATTATCTATACGTATTGGAGGTGGCTCAAACATGTCCTAACGCATTAAGGATATTTTCCGCCACAGGTGCTATTTTTAATCTATGTACAGCGGTATATGATTTTGATGTTAGCGAATGCTATGATGAGACTGATTCCATGCGTCCCAAAGGTGCATTTCAAATTGCAGAAATCATGGTTTGTGGTCGTAATCAAATAATTACTATCCTCAAAACATTGATAACAAATGGAGGGCAAGTTTCAGAAGAGATTCTTAAGTTTTATGATATCAAAGCCAAAAGTCAGGTTTCAAGTGAAACGATTAAAAAAAATAATATTTCTCGTACCAAACAGCTTGAAAAACGTATGAAAAATAACCTCAGGTTTGTTTTAGAAAATTATCCAATATGTCGTCCTAGTGCATTTCGTATGACTTTTAATGGCCATATTAAAAAAAACGTTGAAGTTCTTTATTATTATCGGGTGGGAGGATGCTTTAGCAGTCTTCCGCCTAAAGACGACTCATCTAATCCTGACAAAATGCTTTTGGAAACAATGTGTTTTAGTGACTCTGTACATAAACAACTTCTACTAAAACCATTTCTAAAAACTCATGCACAATCAGAGATTGAAAAATTGGAGAAAGAAAAAGGCTTCCTCCTATTTCCTTAACTTAATAAAGGAATTTTATGAATCAAAAAATAGCTTTATCTTTCTTGTTGATTATTTTTTTATTTTTTCCACTTTCAAATTCAAAGTCGCAAGAATCAGATGTCATGTCGAGAGAAAATGTTTTAACAGATAGTGCGAAGCAATCAACTAAGGCTAAAATTTTAGGTTATGTTTCCATGGAACTTGGAAAAGATATAAGTTTGTTTAATAATCGTTTTATAAACGGGCAACTAAGAGCAAAATATATAACAAAAAACAAGCAATCTATTGATGTTATCTATAACAAATTACCACTTACTGATAAAGAAAAATTGAACGCAGACAATAGCACAGATTTTTTTCAAAAATCTCGTTTCACTCTTGTTTTTCTTGATGATAAACTTTGTCTAACAAGTATTTTTACTCCGACCACAAAGATACAACACGCTATAAAAAAGTGGTATGCTGATAAAGAGCTTCTAGAAAGTAGTAGCTATGGTATTCCGCAAATTTATCTTGATCCAACTACTGGCTACACTCAAATATTCGGCAAAGAATATCATCCCAGAATTCCTCAGAAAAATTTTGGTATTGCCAGGTGGTTTGATAAAAAAAACAACAATGCAATTGAGTTAAGAGTTGAAGAAAAGGAAAAATATTATTTGTCATTGACTTTTTACAGTTCAAAATGTTTTGAAAAAATCAACAAAGAGGAAATCCATAAGTACATTAGGGAACTTTAAATTTTTATCACATTCAGACCTTTTTAACATGTCACGTGCATGTACGTTGCCGGATAAAATATCAACCAAGGCATCGTTGTCGTCATTTAAGAATGCTTCAAAAAGCGCAACATTGATTTCTTTATGGTTTTTGAAGATGTCTTTTTGAAAAGGTTGGGAAGTTGTTTGATCGGGGTTGTGAATCTGAACAAATCCCAAAACTATCTGGAATAATATTAAGGACTTGCCCCCACAGTTAGCTAACCTTACTTCCGATAAAGGTAAAAATTACACAATGCATAAATTGGCGTTTTATCCAGGTTTATTTTCGGTTATAATATCCTTTTTTGAAAGTAATTAATGTTTAGATTTAAATTATTTGATTTGTGTCTATTGAAAATGAGGTATGTCACATGAAAATTCTAATCAATTTAATATTTATTGGTGTAGTCACTGTATTGGGTGTGATTAATTCAGCGATCAGTGTTGAATCGCCTAAGGCCCAGCTCGTGCAACAAATAGAAAACATATTATCGGATTTACCCAAAGTTTCAACTTATTATAAAATGGTTAAGACTTACGGCCGTAACGAGTATGATCAAATTAATATTTATTTGAAAGATGATGATGAAGAAATAGGTTGGATTTTGGTTTGGGTTCCATCGAGTCCAATTTTTCCCAAGGGGATAGTGGATGATCGTGGGAAAAATTTTGTATGGGTATTGCAAGCTAGTTGTTGCGTTAATAGATTGCTAGAGAATATGTCCGTACCCATTGTTCAAGAGGGTAACAGGACGGTTATGCCGGTGAACAAAGCTAACATTGAAAGTTTGGCCTGGGCACATAGGAATATGTCAGAATTTATTTTAAAATGGGAAAGTGCTGCCTTTGATACGTTAGAAGAAATCAAAGGGTTTTCAACTTGGATCAATAACTTCAGTAACACCGTTAAGTTGAATGATGAAATAAATGTAGAAATTGTGAAGTTTAACCGACTATTATTAACAAATAAATTTTCAAAAGATTTGAGCTGGTCTGCCCTGGAAATAACAATTCTTTTGAAGAGGCATGATATTTTTTAGTGTTAAAGGCCCTGCTTCGTTGTTGCTTTTTGTTTGATTTTTAATTTTGCAAAGGAGATCTGTATGAAAAAGTTTTTTTTAATTAGCGTATTAATAGCGTCATTTTCATCTTATGCTGAGTATAAACCTCAAAGATGTTATACAGTTGTTAAATGTTACAGTCACTTGATTACGTCTCACCATGTACTAAGTGCTATTCCAAGTAACGTTGTAAGAGAGCTTGCGAAAGATTATGATTTGGCCTTATTGAGTAATATTTCGGATGGATTTACGTTTGAATATTCTACTGTCGAAATGAATGGAGGAGTGGTGGGCATACCTAAACAGATTACTCTTAAATCAACGCTAGGGGTAAAATCACGTCTTGAAGCTGATTCAAAAAAAATGTTTTCAGGTTATAGCGAATCGGAAATTGGTAGAATTGACTTTCTAGGATGCACTCAGCGTGATCTTGATTGTTATGATTACGAACAACAGTAATGAGTATTTATTAATAAGAAACACAAATACAATAAAATTAAAAACTGTGATCAAAAAATTGTGGAAATATGAAATCAGTGATAGGTGAGTATGCCGTTGCTTGCTATAATATAAACAGGGCCTTTTTTAGGGCCCTGTTTTATTACTAGCTTTTATACAATCTGAATTTATTGAATAGTATAGACAGGTGCCGGATTACCAACTATTTCTAATTTTGAATCCATGGTGCCACACCATCCGTAACCTTTTCGTATGCTTGCTTGCCAAAGATATGGTGCTGGTGCATTTTCACAGGTACGTCCCATGTGGTCTTGCAAAATAATTGTAAATCTTCCGCCATAGGTAGGGTCATTTACGTCATTCAAAGAGGCATGGTATTCTTTTGAACCACAACCAAGATCAATTTCCTCTTTGATGGACACTGTGACGTTTCGAATCACGGGAAGGCATTCATCCCCCATTTCTTGAATACATTCAGGGGCCTCAACATAACTTAAGGTGAGTTGATCAGCTTGTTTGCCACTGGTGTGTTTACTTAAAGTCAGTTCAACTTGGTCAATATTTTGAAACGTGCCGGTGGCATGAACAATTTCCATTTTTGCTGACAAAATCGGTTTCATCCAATCAGGGTCATAGATGGCGTAAGAGGACAGAGAAATAAGAAAACTGATGATGGACATGATCGCTAAATGTTTCATAATAAACCTCCTTAAGGTTGTGTTGTGTGCGACAGGGGAAATATAACGTAAATTTAGAATAATGAAAAATTATTAGATATTATGTAAATATATTAGAAAAACTGATATAAACCAGACCATCTCAATTGATCAAATGCATGTTAACTATCTAGGGGGTTTGAGAAACGACGTTTTGACTTGGTATTGAGGTAAAAAAACTTAATATGCAAATGCCCCCAGATCATAAATCCCGGTGCGAAGAACGTCATTAAAATCAGAAAAGACTGGGACGATATATCCTTTATCGATAGCTGCTGTAGCAGATGAAGTAATCTGAAAATTTCTAAGTAACGGGTTAGGGTTGTTGGGATCAACAAAATAGGGAGTATTGGTTAAAACGTTGTTACTCATTACCGCGTTACTGGATGTATCATTAACTAATTGTTTGTTGGCGGTGTTGGGATACGAGACATAATTGTTTCGAATAATTGTATCACTTGCACTTGAGTCCACTTGGATGCCTTGTGCACCATTTGAATTGGGGTCTCGACTGTAAATGGTGTTGTTGTAAATTTTATTACCGAGTGGAGTCCATTCAATTCCTCTTCGCGCAACATATATTCCCGTATAACCATTGGCGCCTTCTGTTCCGTCAATAAGATTGTTTCTTACTGTAAAATATCGCCCTTCAAACATTAAACCCACCTGTACGGTCATAGCACTCTTTAGTCCGTAGCCGGCAAGCATTTTATTTTTTTCAATTAAAATATCACTTAGATTTTCTATATGTTGTGAATCTTGAGGCCCAATAGAAACAGGCCAAGGCCCGGAACTGCCAAATACATTGTTGGCGATTACGGTAAATTGGGTGCCTGATTTAAGGCCTCCATTACTGGTTTGGGCGAAAGTACCAATTGAAGATGTTTGTGGCGAATGAAGTTTTAGAGCATGTCTTCCATTGGTATTAGTGAGACTGGTCCCTGATAAAATATTGTGAGCGATAACACCCAGATATCCGTGCCACACCCTTAGAATGTGAGTGGTATCGGAATTTTGGATGATATTTCCAAGCACCATAAGTTTTTCGCAGCCGAGATAAGCTACCGTGTCTGAAGCATCTGTTATTCGTGATGAGACGAGGGCGTTGTTGATATGATAATCTTCATCGTTGTAACGCCAATTGGTCCACCAAACGGGCGTTCCAAATCCGACGGAACTTATTTTTAAAATGAGATTTCGTTTGATATCCGTATAGCCGCTAAATACAGATGAGGCTCCTTTGGGGGCCACAAAGGCAATATCAGCAAGACGCCAATCTTGTTTGCCCGTTAAACTTAAAAAGCTCACATCCCCACTAATATTTATCCGTGGTGCATTACTACATATTCCTAATTCGTCAGGGCTGGTACAATTTCCAAAAGCCCCAATATGCACAGGGCCTGCATTATTAGGAAAAGCGATATCAGCACTCATCGACCATACAGAACCTCGTTGCAGTAAAATTCGTTTTCCTGCCGCTGCATAATTAGCAAGCACCGATAAATTGCTGGTAGTTATTTGTGAAGCACCCGCTGGACAACCTGTAAAATTAGTAGATGCGCTGATACAGGTTGTATTGGTTCCAGAAAAAATGATGTTTGGATCTTGAACTGTAATGGTAAAGTTATCTGAATCAACCACACCACTGCTATTTCGCACTGTCAGCGTCACTGTATAGGTTCCGGGCGTTTCATAGACGTGGCCAGCAAGCGGGCCTTTGTCGATATTTTTTGATTTTTTGCTGGTGCCCCATATCCCACCATTTTGATCGCCAAAATTCCAAGAATATTCGTAGTCATGGAATGAACGAGAGGTGGGAGTACTGGCACTAAATCCAGCACTAAAGTGCACGCTTAGTGGAGCAACCCCACTTGTTCGACTGGGCCCTCTGGCCACTGTAAAGCTGCGATTAAAATTACCCGTCGTACAAGCAGTGTTGGTAAAATTGTTAGGCGTCCATATTCCACAAAGTCCACCTTCACAGGTCATGGTTTGGGTTTCTTGATTACAAACTCCACCATTGGGAGCAGTCGCACTTTCATAGCGAATTCTGGAGGTCACACATATTGGCTGTGTAAAAGATCCGGACCAACTGGTGAATTGTCCGTTATTACACTGTCTATTTTGTATTTCAGAAACACAGGTTTTTTCTCCATCGACAGAGGACGATTGATACCTGGTGCGGGACTCATATTGTCCGCTGGCAATAGTTCCGCAAGCGGCAGCCGCTTGGACAGAACACGACAAGTTAGTATAGGTCCCAGACCACGCAGACCAGCTTCCATTATTGCATGTTCTAGTTTGGGTTTGCTGGACACAGACTTGTCCGTAGGCAACCAAGCTGGAGTTATATGCCACTCTTGATTCTGATCCGTTATGAGGTATATTTCCGCAGCTTAAATAGCCTTGAACCTGACAGCTGGTTTGGCCAAATTTATTGGGTGACCAGGCACCACATTGACCATTTTGACATATTTGCGTTTGGACTTCAGATTGACAGGACTGGCCGGCAACCACGGAAGATGCAGCATATCTTGTTCTCTCATTAGAGCAGCTTATAGACTTGAAGCTACCACTCCAAGCAAGGAGTTGGCCATTTTCACAACTTCTTTTTTGCACCTCTTCTTTACAGTTGTCTGGATATACCGCTAAAGAGCTTTGATACATAATACGGGTTTCCTCTTGATGATTTAAAACCACCCCGCAGTCGAGGTTTTGCTCAGGACCATTGTTGGCAATCTTGGATACACACAATCCATTCATCAAGACTTGGTCGCCACTGCATTTTTTATTGGCCTCTGGGACACATGCCCCAAGTAGAGACAACCCACCTAAAAAAATAACTAGATTAAAATACTTCATATGACCCCATTAAGTTGATTTTAAATTTTGAATACTATTAAGTAGGATTATACGACTTAAAATCGTTAACATTGGCATCCTTCTGAGCGGTAGCATAATTAGTTGATATTATTTAAAATATTAAATTTGGATTGTGGCCTTTTGTTACTTAAAAAGTGGGCACTAATTGCAGATTTAGAAGAATGTCGTTAGACGATGTTTTATTTTTTCGCTATATAGTGATTGTAGATTCAATTTTTTCCCGATTTACTAATACAATAATAACAATATCCTTGGATAAAAAATGAATGATGAACTTTTTGAAAAATTAAAACCCAGTTTTGAATCAGTGCTGCTTTGGAAAAACAGGCAGGCTGATGCAGACTATTTAATTGAACTGGTTCAAAAATTCAGTGAGCAAATTAGAAGAGATACAGATGTCTTTTACGACAAATATTATAACTTTTGTTATCGAGCAATCTCGCTTTTAAACCACTACGGTAATGCGAGAGTTTTTGAAGATGTCTTTTATATTTATGAATATCTTTGCAGGGATGGTGATGAAGTACTGGAAGGACTTTGCAGCCACTATCTTGAGAATTTGGTGACAGATGAGCATCGAAAATTTTTATATGGGAATTGGCTTAGATTAAATAAAGAATTTTTTGATGATGACGATGACGAGGATGGATCCGGTTTAAAAAAATTTCTTCTTCTTCTTCTTTTAAAATCTGGACACAAAGGAAGTGATGTCCTGCTTGCTCTTAAGACCATAATTCATTCAAATATGTCTTGTTATAAGGGAACATTGGCCTACTACGTCCGAGATACCAACATACAAGATGAACTAAAAAATAGATTAATGTTTATCGCTCCAATGATTAAATATTTACCGCATGACAGGTTAAGTAATCCATACTTGGACGAATGGATTGAGATCAGTGAGCCTTACCTTGCCATTTTTAAAGGTATTTCTTTTGACGAACAATATGAGAAGTCCTATCCGTCATATCCTAACAATGATCAATCTTTTATAATAAGCATTCTTGGGCATGCCGATAAGAGAGTCAGTAAGATGGTGTTGGAAAGGTTATCAGAACTTCATTCCAGTGATGATTCTAACAGGTACATTCATATCATAAATAAAAGAGACGAGTTGATGGCAAAAGAGTTTTTAAATATCCTGCCAGAGAACGTAAACGAATGGCTTAATTCGCCCTTTTTACTGGCAGGTCAAAGAGAGGAGCTGGTTAGTATGCTAGGAGATTTTGGTATGATATCTCATGAGAGCACCAAAAATAAGGTTGGAAGAAACGATCCTTGTCCCTGTGGTTCAGGTAAAAAGTATAAAAAGTGTTGCCTAGGATAGGTACGGCTTAACTTTTAGGGAGGCGATGAGCTATATGAGATGAGGGCTTGGTTATTTCGCAAGGCCTGACTATTTGAGCTTTAAGGTTATTTAATTGATTGATTAAAATTTTTTGTCGGGAAGGGTTACCGGGGATTTAGATACTGATCCATTTCTTAAGTAAGGTTTTTGATTTTTTGAGGAGCAAGTCATGAAATTGAGTATAGGATCTCTTGATAATATGAGAAAGGCAGACTTTTATCAAGTCCATTCAAAAGAAAATGGTGAAGGCTGGTGTAATTGTGTTGCCTGGTGGTTGCCGACTTGGGACGGATGGGACCAGCGCTCAGCCGAAGATAATAGAGAGTTTAGAAACTCGCTCTTTGAGCAAAGTGAATTTGATGGGTATCTACTTTACCTTGATGAAAAGCCCATAGGATGGTGTCAGTGTGGACGCCGAGACCGATTCTCCAAGCTCGTCACCCAATCTAAGCTTGATCCGTCACCGGAAACGTGGGCCATTACATGTTTAGTGATTATACCTGCCTACCGGAAGAAAGGTTTTGCCCATATTTTTTTGAAGGATATTCTTACAGACCTTGAAAATAAAGGTATTAAACATGTCCAAGGTTTTCCTAAGTGTGGCCAAACCTTGTCTGATGGCGAAGCATGGACTGGTCCGGAATCACTTTTCGTTAAAGCTGGTTTTGTTGTTGAAAGAGCGCATCCACTGTGGCCAATTTACGGTAAGCGGCTTGGCCCATTAATGTAAGGTTATCTTTGTATGGTACGGCCTCACTTTTAGGGAGGCGATATGCTATCTGTAATGAGGGCTTTGGCATTTTGTAAAGCCTGACTATTTGAGATTTAAGGTTATTTAATTGATTGACTAAAATAATTTTCTTTCCGGGAAGGGTATCGTGATGCAGATACTGCTTTGATAAGAATTTTGAGATTTTTTTTGTGATCAATTGCCTGGCGACAATTCGTTATTGGATATAAAATCATTGATGGCCGGTGATAAAATTTCCATTGAGGGAAAAAATAAATTGGGGATGATGAGATGCATGGTGTATGGGCAAACCAAAATAGTGAATGTGTGGTTACTGATAACTTTCTATTAATATTCCATCGAATGAGATCAGAGATATTTTCATTGCTTTCGATTAAACATAATGCCGATTATAAAATGATCGGGATTGCACAGTTTGATGGCGAACAAAAAAGTTGTCAAGCAAAGGCACTTAATTACAAAAATGGTGAACTTGTTTTCAATAATTATCGTATCAACGAACCAAATCTTGGTTCGAAAGTTACACTCATCAATGAAGGGAATAATTTGAGTTTGAAATTTCTCGGCTTTAATATCGAAAAACTCACTTTTATTGAGAAAATTGAAACCTGTAAACCTTATGAGATGCCCAAAGCGAATGCAGATAATGTTGGGGAGTGCTTGCGCATTTGGGGGATAGGGACAGCGTTTAAGCGTGAAAATAATCTCTACTATCATACAATAAATACAGACAGTCACCTCTACACATTTACGTTGGGAGAGCTTGAAGGAAGGAATGTCGTCTATTGTCGAGCTGCTCGGGCAATTCATACTGAGAAAGGGACAGTTTTTGCACAAAACATCAGATTGATGGCAAATGCCGACGAATTTACGGTGAGAATGCCAGACAATAATCTTGAGGTGGTTGTTTCAAAATTAGTGGTTAAGGAAGAAGATTTTCGTAGTGATGCCTGCACTTATGGGGAGAATGGAATATATTGGTCTCTCAAGGAAGTAAGCGAAAATGAGATTGTGCTTAACGGATGTGGTGGAGAAGAATATATCAATCCAAGGCCTATGATAAATTCAAATGAAAAAATTGAATGGTTTCGATCAATCATAAAAAGCTGATTGATTTTTTTGCTGGGTCAATATGTGCCAAGAAAAATGAACAAATCTTCATAATTGAATTTTAAAGTGACAAAAAAAATCAACATGAACATCGGTTAATTTTTGATTGAATCTTCCTTCATGGAGTAGGTGTTTATTTTTTATCTGATTTAGTTTTGGATGGAATAACATTGAACAACATCTGGAATGATGTTAGTGTAAACTTTTTCCTCTACCCTGGTAATTAAGGATTTCTTGAAACAAAATAAGCAAAAAATTAAAAACCCCTCTGACCTTAAAAAAAATGTTACAAAAGCAAAATTAAATGACTTGCCGACTAAGCAATTTCCAATCGTTGGCATCGGTGCGTCCGCTGGAGGATTGGCGGCCTTTGAAACTTTTTTTTCAGAACTTTCTAAAAATGAGAAAAAGATTAATATGGCCTTTATCCTGGTGCAACACTTGGATCCTATCCACAAAAGTATGCTGGCAGAGATCGTTGGGCGTTATACCAAATTATTGGTTTATGAAGTTGAAGATGGAATGAAAGTTAAACCTGATTGTGTGTATATCATTCCACCTAATCGAGATATGGCCTTGCGTAGTGGTAAACTCTATCTTTTTGAACGCCAATCGTTGCATACCTTGCGCTTACCTATTGATTATTTTTTTCATTCGCTGGCCACTGATCAACACGAGCGTGCAATTGGAATTATTCTTTCTGGAACGGGGAGTGACGGTACACTTGGTGCACGGGCAATTAAAAGTGAAGGTGGTATGATCATGGCCCAAAAACCCGCATCAACGGAATATAACAGTATGCCAAAAAACGCCATTGAGGCCGGTTTGGTAGATTATATTTTGTTACCAAGTGAAATGCCTTCAAAGCTTACTGATTTTACAACTTATGCTTTTTTAAAAAAATCTCAAATCATTAGTCCAACAGTGGTTAAAAATGAAAATGCTCTAAAGAAAATTTTTATTTTACTTCAGTCTCAAAGCGGTCACGACTTTTCCCAATATAAACCCAGTACTATTATCCGTCGAATAGAACGACGGATGGCTGTAAATCAAATCATAAATTTAAACGACTACATTTCCTTATTGCAAAAAAATTCCAAGGAGATAAATACGCTTTTTCAAGATCTCTTGATCGGAGTTACTCTGTTTTTTCGCGACAAGGAGGCCTTTGCTTTCCTTAAGGAACAGATCATTCCTGCTCTTTTTTTAAATAAACCAAGTGGTTCCAAGATTCGGGTTTGGATACCGGGGTGTTCCACTGGTGAAGAAGCTTATTCGATTGCCATATTGCTTCAGGAGCATATAGATCAACTTAAGCAAGGCTTCAAACTTCAGATTTATGCCACCGATATTGATTCCAAAGCTATCGAACAGGCCAGAGTCGGAATCTACCCAGTCAGTATTGCGGATGATATTTCGCCAACCCATTTGGAACGATTTTTTGAATATAATCCTGATGCACATATTTATCGAATAAAAAGAGTTATCCGTGATCTTTTGATATTTTCCCAGCAAAATTTAATTAAAGATCCTCCCTTTTCAAAAATGGATTTTATTAGTTGTCGGAATCTACTTATTTATTTGAATTCTGAAATTCAACAGAAAATAATCCCCTTGTTTCATTATTCTTTGAATCCTCAAGGAAAGCTTTTTTTGGGGAGCGCTGAAACGATAGGTAATTTTTCGCACCTTTTTCTTCCCATTGATCGCAAATTTAAACTCTATCAAAAAAAGGATGATTCAAACCGCCAGCATCATCCTGTGATAGGACTAATTTCACCTTCCAAGATAAATAATAGTAATAATCCTCAAATTCATGAAAAAATTTCTTCTGTGAATAAACCGAAGTTACGAGAACTGATGGAGCATACTTTGCTTAAACAATATGCACCCACCAGTGTCCTGGTTGATAAAGAGGGGTGTATTTTCTACATTCATGGAAGATCGGGTAGATATTTGGAACCCACCTCCGGTAAGTCAGAATTGAACATCTTAAAGATGGCGAGGGAAGGGTTAAAGCATGATCTGTTGAAGGCACTTAATAAATCGGTAAAGCTTCAAGAAACTATTCGACTAACCGGTCTAAGTGTCAAAACAAATGGTGATTTCTCAAACGTTAATCTCATTGTACAGCCCGTCAATTCCAACACTAATCCTAAACTATATCTGGTGCTTTTAGAGGAAATGTCCACGTCTAAGGTTAAAAATAATATTCAGGTCAGTAAAAAGAAATCCAAAAAAAGTACCGTTACCGAGGATGATACTGATTTGGCCATCTTAAAACAGAAGTTAATAGATAATGAAGAATTTTTGCAAAATACCAATGAGCAATTGGAAACAACTAATGAAGAACTCAGATCCTCCAATGAGGAAATGCAATCCATTAATGAAGAACTGCAATCAACCAACGAAGAATTGGAAACTTCTAAAGAAGAATTGCAGTCAGTTAATGAAGAGTTGACCACTATCAATGCTGAATTGCAAACGAAAATTACGGATTCGGTTCAGGCCAATAATGATTTGAACAATCTTCTGGCGGGCTCTGGTATTGGTACCATCTTTGTTGATCATCAATTATTGGTCAAGCGTTTTACTCCTTCAGTCACCAGAGTAATCAATCTGATTCAATCAGATGTTGGACGGCCGCTTGGTCACATTGTTTCTAATTTTGCAGATGACGAAGATTTGATCAAGGGCGTGGTGGCGGTACTTGATAATCTCATACCCAGAGAGCTTGAATTGCGAACCAAAGAAGGGGACCTTTGTTATCTGATTAACATTAGGC
Source organism: Bdellovibrionales bacterium RIFOXYC1_FULL_37_79 (assembly GCA_001770015.1). Classification (GTDB taxonomy): domain Bacteria; phylum Bdellovibrionota; class Bacteriovoracia; order Bacteriovoracales; family Bacteriovoracaceae; genus XYC1-FULL-37-79. The sequence continues at coordinate 68,843 of MEQB01000009.1, read as the reverse complement.
CATACCGAACCCTGGAAAATGTTATTGAAGGGGCAGTTTTAACTTTTGTGGATATAACTAGAATGAAGTCAGCTGAAAATGCCAAACGGGAAAGCGAAAATAAAAAACAGATCCTATTTGATTCGATCAATGACGGGGTCATCTTTATTGATAAGGCAGGGACGATCGTCGAGGTTAATGCTTCAGCCGAAAAAATATTGGGATTATCACTCAACCAGCTAAATGGTCATCAAATAAGTGATCCGGCATGGGAGATGATTAACAAGGATGATTCTCCGGTAACACGAGACTCACATCCTGTCATCATAGCGTTAAAGACGGGAAGACAAGTTCAAAATACTATAGGTATTTGCTTTCTTAAAGATGCCCAACGAGTCTGGATCCATATTGTCGCCATTCCTCAATTTAAGGTTGGAGAAAATAAGCCTTATCAGGCGTGTATGATCTTTAATAATGTGTCTGCTTGCTACGCAAAGGAAGGTCAATAATGTCCGCCAGAAATCTTCGAGCATTGGCCGAGAAAAAAATTGCCGCCATCAAGCAAACCACCACGGCTGAAAGAAAATACAAATTATCATTGGAAGAAGCTTATCATTTAATTCATGAATTACAAGTTCACCAAATTGAACTAGATATTCAATCTGATGAATTACGTAAAACGCTGGCAGAACTTGAGGCTTCTCGTGAGCGTTATTTTGATTTGTATGATTTGGCTCCAGTTGGGTATATTACGATTGATGATAAAGGACTGATATGTGAAGCCAATTTAACCATTGCTTCTCTTTGGGGACGAGATAAGTGTGAATTAAGTGGATTGCCCTTTACCAGTTTTATCTTTCCAGAATCCCAAGATATTTATTATCAATATCGTAAAAATTTGTTTGCCACTTTCACTGCGCACACTTGCGAACTTAAAATGTTAAGGAAACCAGATGTTATATTTTGGGCCAACCTTCAAGGATCTTTTGCTACTGATAGTGTAAACGAAACCCCGGTTTTACGAATTGCCATCAGCGACATCACGGATAGGAAAAAAATTGAAGAAGAAAAAGATTTACTATTAAAAAGACTCAATGCCTTGTATCAGCTTTCTATGTATCGGGAAATGACCATGAATAATTTCTTTAAAAATGCATTGATTGGTATTATTGAAATGACAGGGAGTCAAGATGTATGCCTTGGTCTCTTTGATGAAAAAACCAATATGGCAAAAACCTTATCATGGTCCAAAGGATCTTCGATTGACGGTGATTGTATTTTACAATCTCTTGATTTTAATATCATCAAAGATGGGATTTGGGCGGATACTGTCTTTTCTAAAAAAACCATTATTCAAAATGGTTTTACTCAAAAATTCTCTGAAAATATAAACAGGTTAAGTGTTCCACTTTTGGTAAATGAACGATTGAAATTAATTGTGGTGGTAACTAGCACGCAAACATTATATACCAAAGAAGATGTTTTTCAAATTGAGGCTTATTTGCGGGGTGTTGATCATGTTATCAATTTAAAAACTTCAGAGGATAAAGAAAAAGAAATGCAAAAACAAATTTTTCAATCCTCCAAGCTGGCCTCCTTGGGGGTGCTGGCGGCCGGGATTGGACATGAAATTAATAATCCTTTATCTATCATTTATGGATATTTGGAATTGATGATGCAAAAACAGGAATATTCTGAGTTAATCGAGCCGATCGAGATTGTTTTACAAGCTGCTGATCGGATAAAAAATATTGTCAATGGACTTAAAACTTATGGAAGATCAGATTCGCATGACATGGAAGATGTCGATCTTCATAAGGTGGTTAACGATGTCCTCAATCTTTTAAAAATTGTTTATAAACATGAGGATATAATTATCGAAAATGGCTGTAAAGCAGGTGCATCTTTGGTGAGAGGAAATTTTGGAAAGGTTCATCAAGTTATTATGAATCTTTTTTCAAACGCCAGGGACGCTTTAGCGGGCAAGGGCGGCATCATAAGGATTGAAACAGAAAATAAGGATGATAATATTCTGTTGAAATTTTCGGATAACGGGATTGGAATTAAAAAAGAGGATCAAAATAGAATATTCGATACCTTTTTTACTACCAAGGAAGTGGGGCAGGGAACTGGTCTGGGACTTGGAATTGTTTATTCAATACTAAAAAGTATGAATGGTAATATTGAAGTTGATTCAGAATATGGTATGGGGACTAGTTTTACTATTACCTTGCCGGTAATTGATATGGCCGAATTAGGCATGGTTAAGACTGAAAAAACGGTGGTTAAAAAGCTTCAAGGAAGGGCGCTGGTGGTAGAAGACGAAGATTTTATCAGATCAATTATTTGTCATTATCTGAAAGATTTTGGGTTGGAGGTGGATGAGGCGAGTGACGGGAAAACTGCTTTGGAAATAATTATGAAGCATGAATTTGATTTCATCATTACAGATTTAAAAATGTCAAATATGAGTGGCGAAGGTTTGATTCAAGAAGTTAGAAAACTTGGCAGAAAAGATAAGATTATTGTTGTTACAGGGGGCATACTGATAGACTATACCAAGCAGCAAAGGGATGCGCTGAGAGAACTTTCCGATGGCCTTCTTATGAAACCTTTTAAGAAGGATGATCTTTACGCCGCTTTAATCAATGGTTTTGGCCGGTAATATCAATCGCAAACGCACAGCATTGTCTTACTGTTTTGGTCAGGAAATTTTGTGACTATGGTAAATAAATAAATTATTTGTTATATTCAAGGCATGAAAAAAATAAATAAATCCTACCTGCTTTTTATTTTGGTTTTCGTTTATTCCTGTTCGTCATCTTCTTTAAATAGCAATAGAAATCTGGCCAGCGTGGAGGATCAGTTAGGACGACGTAAAATTTCATCTGATTATCAATTTCCTAAAGATACAAATAAGGTTAAAGTGGCATTTTTGGATGCGGATAGTACTCTAAGAGTTTCGAAATCCGGTCAAGTTTCCGCCAATAGCTCGGATGATGTTTTTATTCTTCCTTGCGTAGGCAAAAGGTTGAAGGCCTTAAATAAGGCGGGTTATTTGATTGCCATAGTCTCCAATCAAGGAGGAGTGCCCTCGATGGTCAGTTACCAGGATGCTGATGGCGCATTAAAAATGACGGTTGATTTGATAAAAAATGAGGGTGGAATTGTTCATTATTATGATTTCGCCGAGTTTAAAGATGAGGATAGAAAACCTGGAATCGGGATGGCCTTACGATTGGAAAACATGCTTAAGGAATTTTCGTATGAAGTTGATAAGCAAAACTCATTTATGGTGGGTGATTCAGCATATAAAAAGGGTGTGGATACCAGACCAGATGGTAAAGCGGGTACTCATTTTAGTAATTCCGACAGACTATTTGCGGAAAATTATTTCAAAGAATTCCTAAATGCCCCAGCTCCTTATAATTTTGAGGAGGCGGCAGTCTTTTTTGGATGGAATCAAAACGGTATTGATGTCTTTCAAACTGATTCAGTAACCGGCAAAAAGGGTATTGAGTTTGTGCAAGAATATATGCAAAAATTTGGATTATATGATTCATGCCCGGCCCCGGTTTCAAAATTGGTTCCCTAAGTTTGTTAGATTTTGCGACCTAAAAAAAAGTAAACAATTGGACTGATAAAATAAAAATACTTGCATTCATGCTGTAATGATTACACCATTTAAAACACTCACAGCTTGGGTTAAGGAGTATCGGTGAAAAGAATTTTGGTTTTATTAGTTATTATCAGTGGTTTGTCTTTGTCTCAGTTGTGGGCCCAAGATCTTAAAGTAGGTGACCTAGCTCCGTTATTTAAGGTACAAACCGACGAGGGAAAAGAGTTTGACCTAAATTCTCAAAAAGGACGTTGGACAATTCTTTATTTTTTTCCTAAAGCCGGGACACCCGGTTGTACCAAACAGGCCATCTCTTTTAGGGATGAGTTTGCCACTTTAAAAAGTCTTGGTGTTCATGTTTATGGTATTAGTACGGACTCTGTAAAATCCCAGGCGAACTTTAAGAAGGAGCATCATCTTAATTTCACAATGCTTTCTGATCCGGCTGCCACGGTGGTTAACCTTTACGGATTGAAGCAGCCTTTCCTTAATATTTCCAAGCGATGGAGCTTTATTATCGGGCCAGATCTTAGAATCCGTTTCATTGAAAATGAAGTCGATGTGGAAAATGACGCCAAAAATCTCATTAAGAAAATGAGTGAGATTAAGTAACTGAAGCTAAACTACAAACTAGCAAGGCATCGAGTTTTCGAAGCCTTGCTTTTTTGAAGAATGCTTATCTTTTACAAATAAATTTATACTGATATAAATGGCCATTCCATAGACCTTCAACTCGGGCGATTCCACCAAGGCCACCATCTTTAAGTTTTTTACCACCACTTAAAAGACTTCCTTCCACAAGCAGGGTCTCACCAAATTTAATGAGTTTTATCACTCCATAAGATATGTATTGGGCGTCTAATTGGCCACCCAGATTATCATCCCAAGAAACATCCATAATATTTGCAAAGGCACGATCACCATTTACTTCAAGAACCATGGTGGCCGGTGCATCGATCTCGTATCCATTCCAATAATAACTTGTGCACTCGTAGGAATAATTGCGTGCAAAAGCAAAAGTACTAAACAAAATTGTGGCCAAAATCAGCATCATATTTTTCATAATAAATCCTTTTGGAGAGTTCCTATAAACTGCTGGTTTGCTGATCAGCGTTTATCAGGATTGTTAATAAGTAATTTCTCTTTAGCATTAACCCAGTTATCAGTTCAATAATTTTTGAATCGTCCTGTAATAATGACATTGATAATCGGGCAGTTCAGTTGATTCTTGCATGAAAATGATTAAGGCAATATTATTAACAATTGCAGATAGTTAAAAAGAAAATTGATTATTTTTGAAAAAAATACAGCTATGCGTTGCGCCCCTGTGACGGATCGCGGCAATCAATTGTATCGCTCAGGTAATTATCAAGTAATCTCTCTTTGATAATAGTGGCATTAGGAAATATTGGAAATTGAGAGTAAAATATTAATTATCAATGCCGCTTCTCAAGCAGGTCCTTTTATGCAAATTGAAAACAAAGAATCCTTTATTCCGGAGCATCCGATCATTGCGATTGTTGGAGTAATATCTCCTCAAATTCTAGGCCATAAAACCATCGAGGAAAGTAATCATTCGCTCTATGAATTAAAACAGTTGCTGCGGACTTTGCACCTGACTTCGATTAAGGAGTATGTACAGAGTATTAAAAAAATTGATCCAGGCCATGTGATAGGTGAAGGAAAAATCCAGGAGATTCAAAAAGATATTGAGACAATTGGTTTTAATCTGTTAGTTTTTGATATTGAATTGTCGGCATCCCAGCATCGCAATATCCAACAAACCACTGGTTTGACGGTGGTTGATAGAAATATGATTATTCTGGAAATCTTTGCCCGTCATGCCAGATCCAAAGATGCTAAAATGCAAATTGAAATTGCTAAATTGGAATATGTGCTGCCTAGAATTCATTCGGTGTGGTATCACCAGGATCGAGGGACGGGTGGTGGCCCGGGCATGCGGTCCGGGCAAGGTGAGACGGCGAAGGAACTGGAAAAGCGGGCGATCAAAGAGCGGATTGCCCACTATAAAAAAGAAAGTGGTGCGATTGAAACCAACTTGACTGAGCAACGAAAAAAACGCGACGAAAATACCTACCTAGCTGCTTTAGTAGGCTACACCAATGCGGGAAAATCATCCTTGATGAATAGATTGTGTCACGAAGAAGTGCTTGAAGAAGATAAACTTTTTGCGACGGTGGATGCCGTTTATCGAAGCTTGTCGGTGCATTTTAAACCGCCTATTTTGCTTATAGATACGGTTGGTTTTATATCCAATCTTCCGACTCAATTAGTGAAAGGGTTTAGAACGACCTTGGCCTCTGTTAAGGAGGCCCATTATTTAATTATTGTCTCCGATATTTCGCACATTCACTGCAAAGAGCAGTTATTGGTTACGTTGGAAGTATTAAAGGATTTAAAGGTTGATCGACCATCCATTATCGTTTTTAATAAAAAAGATAAAATGCATGAAAATGAGCGGGCCAAAGATATTCTTAAAGAATTTCCCAACCATCTTTTAGTGTCAAGTTTTGATGAAAATGATGTGGAACAGATCAAGCAACATGTAGTGAATTATTTTCATTCTGTGCAAACAACCTATCATTTGATGATTCCCTACGCTGACGGATATGCTCATGCCAAAATTATGGAACTTGGTAATATTATTAATTCAGAAAATTGTGTGGATGGTATAAAGTACCATGTTACGGTCAATCCCAGTTTGGTCAATTCCGAAATCGTAGTCAAATATAAGATGGGAATCAATTAATATTATAAAACGGCTACAATAGTATTCTTAATTAATGGAATCTTTTACAGGCTTTATAATTGATCTTGTTAGAGCAAATTATTTCATGATAGTGGACATCACCGTTTCTTAATAACACCGGAGTGCCATCATGATTTTTAAAAGCCTTATGTTTATTTTAACAACACTTATTACCACGCAAATTTTTGCCCAAGTAACCAGTGTAGAGTTTGGTCAAGATGTCATGAAGACTCCTGGAACCAAAAAATTAATGGTCATTTTGGCCGAACATTCAGGAAAAAATCCTCTTGTCCATGATATGCAATATTATAAAAATCTTTTTTGGGGTTTTGAAAAAAGAAGTATTAATGAGTATTTTCGCTTGAACTCGCAGGGCAAATTTTTTTGGTTACCCGCCACAACACTGCCAATATTTGGGCCTTATCAGATAGCACGTACTGCTAGTACCAGTTTAAAAACGGCGATTGAAAATGCACTCAAGGCAGTTAAAGCAAGTGGTACGGATTTTTCCAGTTTTGATAGCAATCAGGATCAAATTATAACTAACGACGAGTTGACCGTTGTTTTGTTGGATAATTGGACTGAAGTTGCGGGAGTATCGACTTCCACTTGTGATGATGTGAGTTGTATTAGTCTTGATGGGTATCGATTGGAAGTGAAGGTGGCGTTGGCGGGACACCGGGCATCTTTTATGACTATTGCTCATGAAATGACTCATACCTTGGGCGGGCTGGATTTATATGGAGCATTGGTTAATCATAATAATGATTTGACCACCATGGATGCCACCGTTATCGCAAATAATTTAGACAATATGGACAGTTATCATTTGGATCCTTGGCATAAAATGGCATTTGGTTGGATTACCCCCAAAGTGTATGACTTAAACACTGCACGTTCTTTGCGTCTCTTTGCCCCCGCCAATTGGAAAAAATATGATTCTGTCATTTTGTATGATGCCAATCATGGGGAACATGAATTTTTTATGGTGGAGTATCGAACCAAATTACTCTATCAAAACCAGGCTTCACTTGATGAAGCGGTGGCGAGTAATGGATTGGTCATTTGGCGAATTAACTTGAAATCCGATCTGATGCCTGATTGGTATCCGATAACTGATAAAGCAGGAGATTATGCCATTTTTGCGCTGGCCTATCCTGATTTGGCAAAGGGGAAAAACACTGCTTGGCCGGTACTTTCGCTTACTTCTTCACTTACCTGGGAAGATGGGATCAGTTCACCCTTCAGGGTTAATATTCATCAGGAAAATACCAGTGAAGCTGCCTTGGATATGTCATGGTTTAATACCAATTTTTTTCGGATTCCGGGGTGTATAAAAGAAATTTCAGTGGGGATTGAGGGCCGGGTGTGGGCCTTGGATTGCACTCAGGATGGAACGGGCAATCATTATGTCCGTTATTATAATCCAAGGTTAAATAACTGGTTAGTGTCTCCTATGACAGGGGTTAAGATAAGTGTTGATTTATTTGGTAAAACTCCCTGGGTAGTCAAAAAGAATGGTGAAATATATAACCTGACCTCCAATACCTGGATGAAAGTTCAAGGATGTGCATCCGATATTGCTGCCGCTGCTTTTGGCAAAATATTTATTTTGGGATGTCAGGCCAGTGGCCCGCTCGGTTCTCTTAAACCTGTTTATCAAAAAGTAGGAAACCAGTGGAAGTCCATGAATTTTTCAGGCTCATCCATAGCGACCGATCCAAGTGGTAAAAATCCATGGGTGTTGGGCCCGACTGGAATGGCACACCGTTTTGATGGATCAGCTTGGAAAAAAATACTGAATTGTTCACAGGATCTAAGCTTTGATAAATATGGCAAAGTTTTTAGTGTCAGTTGTGAAAATGCCAATGCCACGGGTAATACTATTTACTTTGGATCAAATGCTGCCTTTCAATCCACTGATTGGATAGGTAAAAAGATTTCCGTGATTCCGGACGGATCAGGCATTTGGATCATAAATGCCATAGGACAGGTAACCAAGTCATTATAAAAAACATATTCGGTTGTGGATGAGTAAAATTATCTTAAAAAATCCATCGTGATTTAGGTATTTTTAGTGTAATTTTTCATTATAATATAGATTCAATGCTCGTTTGATTAATGAATGGTTAGATAGCTATGTCCTTGCTGTTTAGATTTTCCCTCTATGGATTTTTAAAAAATCTCAGATTCTTTGAGGCATTTTTACTGCTTTTTTTGAGAGATAAGGGGTTAAGCTTTACCCAAATCGGGGTCATGTTTGCCTTTCGTGAAATTTGTGTCAACTTACTCAATATTCCGACTGGTGCGCTGGCGGATTTATATGGCAGAAAAAAATCTTTGATGGCAGCGCTTTTGGCCTACATTATTTCGTTTGTTATTTTTACCTTTGCAGACACTATTTTGATCTTGTTTGGGGCCATGTTTTTATTTGGTATTGGTGAATCTTTTAGAAGTGGAACCCATAAGGCCATGATCTTTGATTATCTTCGAAGCAATAACATGACCAGTGAAAAAACCAGAATATATGGGATCACCCGTTCATGGTCGCAAAGGGGAAGTGCACTTTCAGTTCTGATTGGGGCACTGATTGTTTATTTAGGAGCTGGATATCAAAACATTTTTCTTTTTAGCATCGTTCCTTACTTGATAGGTATGCTAAATATTTGGTCGTATCCTGATTATCTGGATAAGAAAAAAGAGACCGGTGGTAACGTTTCCGAAATTTTTAATCATCTTATTAAAACTTCAAAAAAATGTTGGAATTCTAAGGAACTAAGACAACTCATTTTCCAATCAACAATATATGAGGGTTCGTTTAGGTCAGTTAAAGATTATTTACAAATACTTATTCAAACCATGGCCTTGACCCTTCCTTTGTTGGCCACTATTATGCCAGCTCAACAGATAGCGATTTACTCTGCCCTGATTTATTTTATTTTGTATCTGATTTCTAGTTATGCGGCCCGAAGTTCCCATTTGTTTGTTAAAATAATGGGGGGGAATGAACTTAAGTCCATTTATGTCATTATGATGATTTCCATCTTGTTTTTTGGTGCCAGTGCCTTGGGTTTTGCCCTTCAGATGCCTTATGTTTCCATTTTATTTCTGGTGTTGATTTTTAATCTACAAAATATCATGAGACCAATTATGACAGCCAGGTATGATGATTTATCTAAAAGCGAGGAACAGGCCACTATTTTATCCATTGAATCCCAGGCGAATTCGGTAGGGATTTTTTTGATTGCGCCAGTGCTTGGGCATCTAGCTGACCATCAAAATCTTTCGGCAGTTTTCTTGCTTTGTGCCGCTATCCTAGGTAGTTATTTGATTTATGTAAAAATGAAAAGCATTTTTATGCACAAGCGTGGCTAGTTTTTTTGTTTCTTGTTTACGTAATAATCATAATTTCCTGGATAGATGATTATTTGGTTATGGGAAACTTCATAGACTTTTTCGGTTAGCGCATGCAGAAAATGACGGTCGTGGCTGACTAGCACTACGGTGCCTTCAAACCTTTTCAAAGCGTTTAAAAGAATTTCTCTGGATTTTAAGTCCAAATGGTTGGTTGGTTCGTCAAGTACCAATAAATTATTGTGTTGAGACAAAATTGTGGCAAGAATGAGACGGCTTTTTTCTCCGCCGGAGAGGTGTTTGACTTTTTTAAAGACATCGTCTCCTCGAAACAGCAGTGCTGCTAAAAGATTTCGAAGATAGCCATCCGAAGCATTTGGCAGTGCCGATCTAACTTCATCAAGGGCGGTATTTTCAGGTTTTAAAAGATCAAGGGAGAATTGACTGAAATATCCAAGCTTGATACTCGGGCCTAGCTTGATCTCGCCCGAGGTAGCTGTGGTTTGTCCTGCAATAATTTTAAGCAAGGTGGATTTTCCGGCGCCATTGACTCCTACCACTGCAATTTTTTCCTTGCGCAAAATAGTGGCATCCAGATTGGAAAAGACCAAATGAGGTTCCCCATTTGATTTGACCCAGGATTTGGATAAATTTTTAAATATAATCACATCGTCACCCCCCCGGGGGGCTACGGGAAATTCAAAATCAATGACTGCTTGGTTTTCGGGGATTTCCACCCGTTCAATTTTATCAATCATTTTGATGCGTGATTGAACTTGGGCCGCATGCGAGGCTCGGGCCTTAAAGCGGGCAATGAACTCTTCTTCTTTTTGGAGCATGCTCTGTTGTCTGGAATGTTCAGATTTAATTTTTTCCAGCCGGATATCCCGTTCTTTTTCATAGAAATCATAATTACCTGAGAAAACGGTGATTTTTTTATTGGATACTTCGGCAATCCGATTGCAAACATTGTTCATAAAATCACGATCATGGGTGGTCATAAAAATAGAACCTTTAAAATTTTTAAGCCAGTCCTCCAGCCAGAGAATGGTTTCCAAATCAAGATAATTGGTAGGCTCATCCATGATAATAAGATCAGGTTTGGTGACCAGGACTTTGGCCAAAGCGATGCGCATTTTCCAGCCGCCGCTAAATTCATCTGTTTTTTTCAGGTGATCTAATGGGCCAATTCCAAGTCCGGTTAGGATTTGTTCTGCCCGCACTTCCAGGTCATATCCACCGACTTTTTCAAATTCAATCTGGGCCTGTCCCATCTTATCCAATACCAAACTCATTTGTTCCGGGGAAAGATCGTTATAATTTTCCAGAGTTTGTTCATATTCCTTGAGTTTATTTTTAAGTAAGCAAGTAAATTGATCACCTTCAATTACTTCTTGAAGCGCAGTGCGGCCTTGCATTTCTCCCACGCTTTGAGAAAAATAGGAGATACGATAAAGGCCTGGAAAACTAATTTGTCCCGAATCGGGTCGCTCTTCGTTCATGATAAGGCGAAATAGGGTGGTTTTGCCCGTGCCGTTGGCCCCTACCAAGCCGAATTTTTCACCCGGATTAATTTGAAAAGTAGCATTTTGATAGAGATAGATTCCACCGTAAGACTTGGAAATATTGGATAAATTCAGCATGCACAGGATCCTTTAAAAAAAACGTTGATTGTTTCTTACGATAAAAGAATGTTACATACAAGTCATATCTGCAGTTAGAACTTTTTTTTTGGTCTTTCGTATGAATCAATTGCCCATTTATGAAATGTAAAATAAAATTTGATTTTAGCTTCATGGATGAAAAGATGAAATTGCTTATATGTATTTTATTGATGATGGTGATCGTAGGCCCACTAGAAGGGGCGGCGTGGAAAAAGTATCCGTATAACGAACCCGGATCTTCGATTACATTTCCTCAAGATGAAGGAAGACATCGGGGAGTTGCCAATCTGGAGTGGTGGTATGTGGTGTTACACGCTAAGGGACAGATTACCGGGCATGAGTATTCAATATTGGTCACTCATTTTAATAACACTTTTCGCTTTTTTACGATTACAGATTTGACTGATAAAACCCATGAGAGTGGAACCACCAGGGGAAAATTAAAGGCCCATGCAAAGTACATGGACGTAAATCAGTTTACTGATTATGGTCATGACTATTTCCGCGTAAAAAAAGATGACCGAGGTGCTTTGATACCCTTTGAATATGAGATTGAAACCCATCATGACAGCATGTATCTGAAGGCTGATTTCGTGGCCTTAAGGCCTCCTATGATGGTTATGAAAAATGGTCATTTTAAGATAGGTAAAAGTGGCCAAACCTTTTACTATTCACTCACTCGTTTGCAAGCGAGGGGGGTATTAACCTATCACGGGATCACTGAACCGTTTGAAGCCACAGCATGGATGGATCATCAGTGGGGACCTTTTTTTGTTTCTCCCATTGAAGTTGGAAAACTCTTTGAATCATATGAGTGGTTTTCTATTCAGCTGGATGATGGAAGTGATCTTATGTTGATTAATATTTATGACCGTCATTTTAGATTACCCAAGACTCTCGATTATGGCGCAGTGGAGATCCTCGATCAAAACAATATGAACAAGCACACAGTCGATAGAATCTTTAAGCGTAAGAAATATTGGCAGGACCCTGTGAGTGGCCATACGATGTCCATGGGATGGACACTGGAAGTAATTGATTGGGATTTATCGTTAAACATGGAGCCGGATTTTTACGAACAGATGGTTAAGATGCCACTTAATGGAGATTTTTGGGAAGGCAGCATTTCGGTCAAGGGATATCATAGGGGAAAATATGTGGAAGGCCGCGCTTTTGGTGAGTTGATTCATCGATTCCAAATTCCCAGAATAAAAATGGCTCCTGTCAAAAAAAATTACCATTTAAATGACATGATTAAAGTGAAGTTTCAGATTGAAAATCCAGATGAAGGCAATCCTTTGAAGTTTAGGGTTTATGCCATAGATGCCAATAATCAATATTTGTTAAAAGAGCTCAATCACATTGAGGAAATTCATATCAGGGCGGGGGATTTACTTGGCATGTTCAATACCAAAGCCTATCAATTCAAGGTGGAGGCATTATCGGTGGATGAGTCTATGGTAGGGGCGAGGGTCACCAAGTCGTTTAAAATAAAATAAGTTTTGATTTCGTGATGAAATTACCCGGGTAAGACGGTCGGTCATGGGGCATAATAAGCCGCTATTGTTTCCCAAATTTATAAACGTTACAATTAATTATAAATTGTTTACAGGAATGCGTATTTTGAATGCGTTGTTAGTCTATGTAAAAAATATTCTGATTAAGAATAACCTCGCCACTCATGAACAGTTTGAGTCTGCGCTTTTGTGTCTCGAAAAAAATCCTGATTCAAATATATTAAAGGTTTTGTTAAAACTTCAGATTATTAATAAAGATCAGGCCATAAAAATTAAAAATGGCTTTGAAGCTTATCAGACCCGGAAAAAAAACCAAGTGGATTCTGATGCTAGCGCCGACCCGGTGGCTGCTACGGATGATGATATAAAAAAAGTTCCCCCTGTAGAAAAGGTTACCCATGAGATAGTGCAAGGTGTGGCAATGAGTGGATCGCTTCTGGAAAAATACCTGCAGGATGCCAGATCAAAAGGGGCCTCTGATTTTCATATAGTGTCGGGAGCAGCACCCATGATCCGAGTGGATGGGGCACTGATGCCCGCAAGTGATCAAGTGTTAAGTCATGATGAGGCCAAGAAAATAATTTATAGTGGATTACATGAAGCTCAAAAAAAATATTTTGAAGAGCATAATTATTTGGAGTGTTGTCTGGTCTTTTCTCAAAATGAGAGATACCGGACTTGTCTGGTTAATCAACACCGAGGAATTGATGGATCGTTTAGAATCATTTCAACCACGATACCGACTCTGGAAGGACTGGGATTACCTGCGGATTTAAAAAAATTAATTTCTTTTGCCACCGGAATAATATTTTTAACCGGGCCTAGCGGTACCGGGAAATCTTCCACCATGGCGGCCTTGGCAGAATTAATCAACCAGGATAGACAGGATCATATTATCACCCTCGAAGATCCTATTGAGTTTGTCTATCAATCCAAAAAGTGTCATATAAGTCAAAGACAGCTGATTGATCACACCGAATCCTTCTCGACTGCCCTGAAAGGTGCTTTGAGAGAGGATCCGGACATTATCATTCTTGGTGAAATGAGAGATTATGAAACGGCTTCTTTGGCCTTGACCGCCGCCGAAACTGGTCACTTGGTTATGACGACGTTGCATACCACCAGCGCTGTACGAACAATTGAGCGAGTTTTGGATATGTTTCCACCCGATAAAGTTTTTCAAATTAGGGCCATGCTGGCCAAATCATTAAGAGCGGTCATTTGTCAGAAGTTGATACCAAGAGCAGATGGGAAAGGCAGAGTGGCCGCTTTAGAAATAATGTATAACAATAATGCCATTTCCAATCTCATCTCTACAGATAAAATGATTGCGGTATCGTCCACCATTCAGACCAGTAAAAATGAGGGTATGATACTGATGGATGTTTATATCCAAGAATTACTCGCAAAAGGTATCATTAAGCAAGAAGATGCCCAAAAAGTAGTGGAAGATAAAAAAAGAATCACTCCTAAAAAATCATTAAGAGGTTAAATGGCGAAGATAGATTATTTATTTGAGCAAATGTTAAAATGTGGGGGATCCGATCTGCATTTGTCCGAGGGATTTCGGCCAAAAATAAGAGAGCATGGATCGATTCGAGAACTGTCTGATGAAAAAATATTAACTTCAGCTATTATGGAAGACTATTTAGCGGAAATCTGTCCAAGGGATAAATGGCAAAAGTATAAAAAGACCAACGATATTGATTTTGCTTACGCTAAGGATATGAATTCGAGATTTCGGGCCAATTATTTTCGTCAAATTCATGGAATGGGAGCAGTGTTTCGGATTATTCCAAACGAAATATTGACTATTGAACAACTGAATGTTCCCCAAGTCATTACTAGCTTTGCCGAACTGACGAGTGGTTTAGTATTGGTGACCGGCCCGACCGGGTCAGGCAAATCCACTACTTTGGCCGCCATTATTAATCATATTAATGAAAATTATCATAGATATATTTTAACGATTGAAGAGCCGATCGAGTTTGTGCATAAAAATAAAAAAAGTATTTTTTGTCATCGGGAAGTTGGCATTCATGTCAATTCTTTTGCGGAAGGTTTAAAAGTTTCCACTCGACAGGATCTGGATGTTGTTTTGGTGGGTGAGATGAGAGACTATGAAACCATCTCTCTGGCTTTAACGGCGGCTTCGATGGGAACGCTGGTGTTTGGCACCCTTCATACCAATTCTGCTATCAAGACCATTAACCGGATTATTGATGTCTTTCCTTCTGAATTACAAAAACAAGCCAGGGGTATGCTGGCCAACTCGCTAAAGGGAGTCTGTGCTCAACTGCTTATGAAACGCACTGACACAGGCCGGGTGGCGGTTAATGAAGTCCTGCTTGATATTCAAGGTCTCGCCACTTCGATTAGAGAAAGTAATCTATCCAATATCGGAAATTTGATGTTGTCTGGAAAATCGATGGGAATGGTTACCATGGATGATTCCATTAAGGAAAAGTTGGATGCGGGAATTGTTTTTGCCAAAGAAGCCTATCAGAAAGCCGAGAATAAGGAAATGTTTGAGGCCAAACTGAAGCAGGAAGAGAGTAAAAAATAATTTTAGTTATTGAAGGGAAGCACAAAATAAAACATCACTGCAAAAAAGGAGAGGTTTCCAAGTAACACACATAAGTGCCAGATTTCGTGGTTGCCAAAATAGGGAGGGTATGGATTGGGGCGGCCTTTTTGAAAAATAATGGCACCAATGGTGAAAAATAAACCACCCATTAGCATAAGCAGAATGGCAGTCATCGGAAGTTTTTCAAGCAGTGTTTTGATAAAAAAAATAGCTAACCATCCCATGGAAAAATAAGTCAGGTTGGAAAGCGTTTCAGACATGGTTTTAAAAAAAATTGACTTGATAGTTATATGAAAAATCGCCAATCCCCAGGTGAGACCAAATAAAAGCCAGCCAACCCAGTCACCTAGAATAATCAGGCAAATGGGGGTATAGGTTCCCGCAATAAGCAAATAGATGGCGCAATGATCAAGTATCCCGAGCACTCTTCGGTATTTGTTAAAAAGTAAAAAAAAGTGAAGTAAGGTGCTAAAGAGGAAGGATAGTAGGAGGGTAATACCATAAATCGAGAAACTGATGATATGAAGTGCCCCCTGATCAAGGGCCGCAAAAACTACCAAAATAGTCAGCCCCGCCAGAGATAAAATGGTACCGATCAGATGACTGATTGAGTTGAAATATTCATTGCTATCCTTGGATGAAATCATAGGATCCATTTCTGATTTGTTTTTAATCATCGTGAATACTCCTTTGCATTTTATTCACTTAATTGTATGATGACCACAAAATGATCCATTCTGGCAATTTATTAGTAAAATAGCCAATAAAAAAACAAGGGGACAATTATGATGAATAAGATTTTATTTTTAGCTTTAATGTTTCTAGTTTCTTCTTTCAACGTCTTTGCTTACACAATTGAAATGCAAACTAGAGTCAGCAATACCCGTATTCCGACTTCTTCAGCCTATAATCCGCTCATTATCTCAGCTTTCGGGAAAACTGCCATGGGTGGCCAATATGGAGTAACAGTGCATGTGGATGGTATTGGGCAAGGCTTCTATAATTATGATGCCGTCTTTTATCCAGTGGAAGGGACACTTATTAAACAAGGCAAAGAACTTTTCCTCCAAAGGGATGGCGAATCCGAGCTGATTTTGCTTGCTAAGAAAGGATTTTTTGGAATTTGGGCACCGGTAGAAGGTGTTGAAATCCAGTCGGATTTGGTTGCCCGTGGTTCTTCCTATCATGCTCAAGTGGTTATTCATATTGACTAGTAAGGGTAATGAATATTTCCGGTAATCTTTAAAATTTCTGGAACTCAATGCTAAGCTTAAAAGAGATCTATAAAAAAGACATCTTTATTTTCGATTGTGATGGCGTTGTTTTGGATTCTAACCAATTCAAAACCGACGCCTATTACGAAATTCTAAAAAATTTTGATGACCAAAAAGCTTTGGATTTTGCCCAATTTCATAGAGAAAATGGGGGGATTTCACGGTTTGTTAAGTTTGAACTTTTCTTTCAGAAATATTTAGGGAGTGTAAATTTCAAGGAATTAGCGCAGGAAGCTTCCAGACAGTATGCGGTACTGACAATTCAAAAACTTAAAACCGCCAAGGTTAATGAAGGTTTTTTTGACTTGCTCAAGATCATAAAAGGTAAAAAGTATATTGTCTCTGGGGGGGCACAAGATGACCTAATCGATGTGTTCAAATTCAAGAAAATGGATCAATTATTTGATGGAATTTATGGTAGTCCGCCGGATAAATATCAGATTTTTGAAGGTTTGAATATTGATGTAAATAAAGCCATTTATTTTGGCGATAGCCGTTTTGATTTCGAGGTGGCCAATTTTTTCAATGTTGATTTTGTTTTTATGAAAAAGCTTACCGAATTTTCTAAGTGGGAGGAGTATTTCGCCTCCAAAGATGTCCTAATACTTGATGATTTTACCGATATTTTAAAAGTGAAGGCTTAATTAAAACCTTTCTTAAAACAGATAGTGGATTATCCATATCGGGAATCAATTTCTCCATTTTTAAAAAGTCTATATTTTCATAAAGTTGTAGTATAAAATTATTACAGTAGGTTTATATTAGGAGAGTGGGGATGCTATCTCGAGAAATTAATATTCTAGTGGTTGATGATGTAAAGGCCATGCGTAAATACATTATCAGAAAACTCAAAGTATTAGGGTTTCAAAATTTTGATGAGGCGGAAAACGGTGAAGAGGCCTGGGGGAAAATTAATACAGGTAAAATTCATCTGGTTTTATCCGATGTCAATATGCCTATCATGAATGGTATTGATTGTTTGAAAACTGTAAGAAATAGTGCCTCTCATCGGGATATACCATTTATTCTTATCACTGCGGAAATGGAGGAAAAAACCAAAAGACAAGCGGAAGAGGCCAAGGCCACGGCTTATCTGGTTAAGCCATTTAATGACGAAGATTTAGCTTACGAATTGGAAAAAATTGGTGCAGGAGCTACTCATATCACCGAAGGCATGCTCGTAAATAAGCATAAAGAAAAACATGAAATGAAAAAGGTAGGGGATGAGGCCTTCTTGGATACTATTTTAGAGGGAGTTGAGGATGTGCTTTCTGATCAGTGCGGAGTCACCTTAAAAGTCGGGATGACTCAACGGGTGGCGCCTGGAAAAGCATGGGGGGTGCAAAGCGATGCTCAGATTTCTTCAGTGTCATACCTCATTTCTGATCAGAAAGAATTTTCCATTATTATTTATTTTGATGAAAAGGTATATCTGGCCTACGCTTCCAGAATGTTTGGTAAGCAATTTGAACATATTAATGAAGCGGGGGATGATCTGGCGGGGGAATGGTTAAGCATTGCACTCGGTTCGATTAAAAAAGTATGTAATGACGATTTGGGATGGAGTTTTTCCAATATGATTCCGACTACCATCAAAGGGAAACAATTGATTATTGGCAGTCAGGAAAAATCCATTGTGGTATGCCCCTTTGAATCATCCATTGGTACTTTTCATTTAATTTTAAGTATGGGAGCCGAAAAAGTGGCCCCTTGGGATAATGCGGTTAATGCTGGTTAAATATTAAAGAAAAATTATGAGTAAATTAAAAGCAGTCCTGTTTGATCTGGACGGAACGATTATTAACACAGAACCTATTCACGCACAGGCTTTTTTTGAAACGTTCAGACATTTTAAAATTGGGCCGGATGAAAAAAAATTTGCCGATGATTTCCTGGGTGCTTCAGACTATGATGTGTGGAAAGCAGTGGTACTGGATAAACAGGCAACCATTAACTTCATCGATTTTAGAAATATTAAAAATAAATTTTTTTCCGCTATTTTGAACGAGTCAACCATGGTTAGCCTTAACGGATTACTAACTAAAGGAGTGACCGATTTTATTTTCAAACTAGCAAATCAAAAAATGAAACTGGGTCTGGTGACGGCCAGTGATTTGTTTCAGACTTCGATAGTATTAAAAAAAATTGGATTTGAGCATTGTTTTGCTACTATTTGTACGGCGACCGATACTTTTTTCTCAAAACCAAATCCCTCTCCATATTTTTACACGATGAGACAGTTACACGTTAAAACGGAAGATATTATCATCTTTGAGGATTCCTATTTTGGACTGAGTGCTGCCATGCAAACCGGGGCAGAAGTGATCGGGCTGGCCACCAACGCCAAGGTAAAAGAAAATATAAAATTTAAAAAGCTTCAATTCATAAATGATTTCAAGGATGACTTATGTTTAAACTTTGGTTAATGCTTATGGTGATGATGTTTGGCCTCGCCGATGATTATGCATTGGCATTTGATAAAAATGGACATCGAATAATTGCCAAAATTGCCGCACTTCACCTGGACCCCTCTAGTAAAATTAAACTGAAAGATTTAATCGGCAATAAGTTATTGGAGGAAATTAGCAACTGGCCGGATGAAATTAAATCAGATGAGCTATTAGCTTCTCCTCAGCAAAACTGGCATTATATAAATTTACTGACGAAAAACTATCAAAAATTAAAATCAGATGAAACCTATGAAAAATATTTTAAGCAATACCCTGCTTTAAGTTATGCTGAAATACAAAGCAAAATAAAACCTGATTATCAAAAATTAAAAGGTGATTTAATTTGGGCCATCGATACGTTTAGAAATATTTTAAATGATAAAAGGAAAACTAAAAATCAAAGAGCGGAAGCCCTGTTTTTTTTGGTTCATTTTATAGGCGATTTACACCAGCCACTGCATTGTGGTTATGCACATGATAGAGGAGGAAATGAAACTAGTGTTTTATGGCATCAACAAAAAACCAATTTACATGCCATTTGGGATAGTGAAATGATAGAAATGTCCAAACTTTCCTATACCGAGTATGTGCAATTTATCTACAAAAAAGAGGAGATGATGATCGCTGAAATCACTAAAGGCGACGTGCTTGATTGGGCATATGAATCTGTGGATATGAGGGATTCATTTTATGAGCTGGTTAAAAATGCCAAGTATCAAGGTAAATACAAGGAATATAAATATCATTACGATTTTGTCAAAATCTTGAATAATCGACTGGTCTTTGCTGGCATCAGACTTTCTAAAATCATTAATGATGCGCTTTAAATGATGATCTGTTTATAAGAAAAAATTTCCGGTTTTATGCATGATTTATAAGAAATCTATGATGATGTTCTTTGATAACCGATAAACATCTGGAAGCTTTTGTTTATCAGAGGGCCTAAGTGATGAGTAACAACCTAATAATTATTAATAACTGGGATGAATTATTAAATGAACTGTATAAAAACTCCTGGAATGAGGGGTTGGAACGATATCGATCAAGTTTTGTGTTTCGGGGCTTAAATGATGCCAGTTATGACTTGCAGACTTCACTTATGCGCCTGGGAGGTAACTATCCGGCGTTGGAAAAACATGTGATTCGTAATTTTTGTAAATATGCCCATGGTAGTCTGGTGGAGTTTGATTCCATTTGGAACTGGCTCTCGCTGGCCCAACATCACGGACTGCCTACTCGAATGCTGGATTGGACGTATTCTCCGCTTATTGCGGCCCATTTTGCTACGGCCAATCTTTATAAGTTTAACGAGGATTCCGCCATTTGGGCGGTTGATTATTATGAATTACGTAATTTTTTACCGAAAAAATTGAAAAAAATTTTGAAAGATGAAGGGGCCAACGTTTTCACGGCGAAAATGCTTTCCAAGACGGTTGATTCATTGGAAGATTTTATGAATATTTCAGATAGTAATTTTTTGGTTTTTATGGAACCCGCTTCCATCGACCAAAGGATCACCAACCAGTTTGCCTTATTCTCTCTCATGAGTGATCAAACCATAACCGTGGATCAATGGCTTACCCATCATCCGAACTTATGGAAGAAGATTATTATCAAGTCACATGCCAAATGGGAAATACGTGACAAATTAGATCAGGCAAATATTACTGAAAGAGTTCTCTTTCCAGGTCTGGATGGGCTTGGAAAATGGTTAAAAAGAGTTTATACCCCCAAGGCCAGTTGGCTTAAAATGATCGACTCCAAGGCCGCATGATTTATATACAATTTAAATAAATGTTTTTACAATAATCAAAACGTCATTTTAAATAATGAAAGGAGTCGGTATGAAAAAAATACTTTCGGTGGTGTGTTTACTGGTTTTGTGTGGATCATGTGCCTCTGGTCCAATTACTATGACTAAAAAAGGTAAAGAGGTGCAAATTGTCCATAAATCGAACGTATCAAGCTGTGATATTGTCGGAAAAGTATTTGGCAAGGATGAAACAGGTAGTGAAGAGCTGGCCAAAATAGATTTGCAAAATGCCGCCGCTGATATGGAAGTGGATACAGTAGTTATTACAGAAACTATTCAAAATGGAAAGATTGTGGTAATTCATGCCATGGGGTATAGATGCAATCAAGAAGAATAAATGAGTGGTGATTATTATCGTTCAATGTGTAATAAATGCCTTCGTCCAACGAAGGCATGTTTTTGTGAAGAGATCGTTTCTTTTGCCACGCAGTTTGAGTTTCGTATTTTAATGCATCCCAAGGAGGCCAAATATTCCCATATAGGCACCGGCAGAATGGCCAATCTGGTTTTAAATAATTGCCAAATTATAGTGGGAGCGACCTTCGATAATGATCCCCAGGTACAAAAGCTGATTCATGCAAAAGAATATTTTCCCATGGTGCTTTATCCAGGAGAAAATGCCATTAATATTTCCCGACAATCCCTGGCCAAAGATTATTTTCAAAATAAAAAACCACTTATTTTTATTTTAGATGGAACTTGGCCTTGTGCCAAATCCATGATGAGGGATAGTAAAACTCTTCATGGATTACCCCGTTTAAGTTTTGATTCGGTGACAGAGTCAAAATTTTCTATCCGCCATCAACCGGCCAAGTTTTGTTTATCAACCATTGAATCCATTTATCAAGTGCTTTTGAACCTGGAAAGACAAGGCCTGGAAAACTTAGGTGATAAAAAGGAAATGCTCTTGTCATGTTTACAAAAACTGGTCAACTTTCAGAAAAAATGTGCGGATGATCCCAATTTAAAAACCGTTTATCGCCGGAGGCACTCCTATAAAGATCCTTCCTTGAGGAGGGCATCGAAAAAGTGGCAAGATCGGAAAATTTGTTTTGAGGATCGTAATTATTCCTAGTTACAAAATCGTCAATTAAAGTCCATATGTTTTGGCAATAAGCTCAATGGGATGAAAATGATTTTTATCAGGCCGCAGGTGATTTAGTTGCATCAAGCAGCTGCCACAATCAGAAATGCCAAAATCAAATGACAGGTCAGATAATTCATTTAGTTTTTTTTGGGCAATGGAATTGGAAATTAAGGAATGATCTTTGGTCAGTCCAAAAGTACCAGAAAGTCCGCAGCAACCGCTTGCCAGTTTATGAACTTTCAGGCCACTGATGTTATTTAGTAACTGGCATGATGAATATGGATTGGGAAGTTTTTTTTGATGGCAGGAAAGATGAAAGGCCACTTCAAAGTCAAGGGTGGTATTAAAGGGGCGTAGCTGGCCTTCCTGATAAAGCTTCAGTAGAAAATCAGCATAGAAAATGCAGATGTCTGTTAAAAGCTTGCTATCTTGCTTGTTTAAAAGATGCTGATATTCATTGGTAAGCATGAGAAAAGCAGAGGGTTCAGTGACAATGATCTTCGCACCCTTGGATATAAGCGGTAATAGAATTTTTAAATTAGAATGTATGATACTCGAAACTTTCTTGGTTTTGGCATAAGTGTATTCAATCACACCGGAATTAAGTGCCTGTGGAATAAAAATTTCAATATTGTTGTATTTGAAAATATCAATCAAGTTGTCGGTGATTTTGGTATTGATGGTGCCACTATAAATATCACTAAAATAAACCAGCTTGGCCTGATTGAAGCGTGGCCGTATTTTGCTATTTATAGCTGGGAATGATCTGGTGGTATCAAGATTTAAAAAGGTGGATTGGAACATTTTGGTAAGAGATAAATTATTTAAGGTGTTAGCAAGCTTGGGAAAAAGACCAAGTTTTAAAATCAGCGTTGCCAGATTATCAATGAAAAGCTGAGGAAGCTTTAGAGGAGTCTTTTTATTGATGAGGGCCTTCATTTCATAAATAATTTTTAAAGTGGATACGTTACTTGGACAATTTTCTTCACATCTGCCGCAACCTAAGCAGTAATTATAAATTTGTTTGAGTTCATTATAATCAAGCTTGGTTAAAGTTCCCTGCATAAACGCCTTGGCGGTATTGACTTTGGCCCTGGGAGTATGAAATTCATACCCCGTCGATTTAAATACCGGACACATATCCACATCATCCAGATTAGACCGGCATGCTCCGCATCCGTTACACTTGTCAATTTCTTGAGTAAAAAGGTCATTGTTCCAATTTAAATCAAGACAGAAATTTGGATTAATTTTATATTCAATAAATTTTAAAAATTCACTCCAAGTTTCAACTTGAGGTGCTCCCGTTTTTTTATCCGGGTTTAAACGATTATCCGGATCGAGCATTTTTTTAATATTCTTAAAAAGCTCAAACATTTCTAAACCATATTGTTTTTTGATAAACGGGCCGCGGAGGTAGCCGTCGCCATGTTCACCACTAATGGTGCCTTTTATCTTTAAAGTATGGTTATAAACTTCATCACAAATCAGGGGTAAAAGTTTAAGCGTATGGGGGGCTTTCATATTTAAAAAGGGACGCAGATGGACCGTACCATCTCCTGCATGGCCAAATGTTAAATAGGTGAGGTTGAATTTTTTAAGAATATTTTCCACCCCCATGATGTATTCTTTTAAATTTTTAGGATCGACACAGACATCTTCAATGAAAGGAAGTGGCTGATGACTTCCCGGAACTCTGTTAATAAGCCCTGCGACTTGTTTCCTTAGATTCCAAGCATGGTCTCTGGTGATGGGATTTAAATATTCCTTCAGAGTGTGCGGGAGGTGATGGTCATTTAATTTTGTGGTAATTAAATTAATCGTGGGGGTGTTAGTGTTATCCTTAAGCGCGGGCAATTCAACTAGAAGGATGGAGGCAATACTTTCAGGAAATAATTCTTTGTAAATTTTATTTTCCCTGGCCATTTTTAAACATACATCATCAATTATTTCAACGGCACTCGGGGAAAATTCTAAAAGTAATGAGGCGGCGGATAAGGCATCAAAGCGGTTTTCGAAATGAATACTGATGAGGTTGGTGTCAATCATGGTACCCAGTTGCAAGGTGGCCTCTAGAATAATCCCAAGGGTTCCTTCCGAGGCCAAAAATAATTGTCCCAGATCAAAACTATTATCCTTAATGACGTTGTAAAGCAGATAGCCGTGACGGTTTCTGGGAGTGTTTGGCCAGGTTTTTTTTATAATATCGATATGGTTTAAAATTAATGTTTGGACATTTGCCAGTACGTTATCGGTCTGGGTGTTGATGATTTTTCCATCAGCTAACATTATTTTTAGGTTTTTAACCCATCTAGAGGTCATGCCGTACTTGAGGGAATGGGCACCGGTGGAATTGTTGGCAATCATTCCTCCGATCGTGCAACGGTTGCTGGTGGCCGGATCCGGGCCAAAAATGAGTCGGTCTTTTACTAAATAATTATTGAGCACGCCGTGAACAACTCCCGGCAAAAGTACCACTGATTGGGAAGTAACATCGTACTCAACTATTCGGTTAAAATATTTAGAAAAGTCTATTACTATACCAGACGTTAAAGATTCCCCGGCCAAGCCGGTTCCTCCTCCCCTGGGAGCAATGACTAAATTATTGACTTTGGCAAACTCTATTAGGTGAAAAACGTCCTCTGTGGTTTTGGGATGGGCCACCAGCCTAGGGGTGCGTTTAAACATTGAAGCGTCGGTTGAATAAATTGTGCGAATTAATTGGGAATCAAAAACATCCCCTTGGATTCTTTGTTTTAATTTATTAATTTGTGACTTAGATATATTCAAAATCTTGTCCTTCCTGTAACAGCCTAACACTGGAAAATAATATTGAAAACAGGTCTTAATCAAAATTACTTATAAAAATAAAACTTGATAAAGTGCTTCGCTTGATAGATAACATTAGTGAAAAAAAGTCAAAAAATTAACAATGGTTGGAGGAGTTATGGCCTATAAAATTTCTGATGAATGTACTATGTGTGGAGCATGTGCTTCCGAGTGTCCGGTAGATGCGATTAGTGAAGGTGATGATAAATACGTTATTGATGCTGATACTTGTACAGATTGCGGAGCTTGTGCAGAAGTATGCCCCATGGAGGCCATTGCACAAGGTTAATTGATAATCAATGTATAAAAAGAAAAAAGCACTCAGATCATGAGTGCTTTTTTTTTATGTGCGCTAAAATGCTTTATAGACGGGTATCTCATGCAACCTAAGGCGACGTGGGCGACTAGTCGGAGGAATCATGTAATACCGCTCGTCTAGCAAATTTTCAAATTTGGTGGAATCTTGGAATAAATTGTTGGCCTGGATAAACGCCACCATATCTCGAAGTTCTTTGGAATTGAAATTCATTTTGCGCCAAACCGGACGTTCTAGGGTTTGGCCTATAAACCTTTTTCCCGAAGCAATCAGGATAGGGAAGATTTTATTTAAATCATTTGATTGTCCGATACTTTCAAAGGTCATTTTTAAAATGGAATTATCTTCCATGAGGCCATCAGATTCCTTGTATTTAATAAGATCAATTCCCTCAATGGTTACATATCTTTTGAAAAGATATGAGGTGATGGTATTGGTGTGATAGTTAAAAACTTCCCTGATTCCATCTCTTTCTTTTACGATAGGCAGGTCATAGGGATTGCTTTTTTGGTTATAGGCAAGCAGCTCTCTGGTGCCATCGTCAGTTTGTCGGGTAAATGACCGGGTTTGTTCGATAGGGTGACTTACATAAAAATCAAGCAGAATACCGATCTCTGCTTTTTGTGGGGAAGTGGCCCTGGTAAATCCTTTTTCGCTAAAGGCCGCATAGATAAAGTCAGCATAATATTTAAACCAGGGATTATCAATAGAGAGGGAAGCGTTGTTGGGAAAAACATATATTTTTTTAGAAGAATAAGTAAAGTCTTGATTAAAATATGAATCAACCTTTATGTGTACGATTTTTTCCAAGTCAAAATTGGCCACAATGTTGTCATAATCAAAATCAAAGGTGGATTGAGCACAAGCAGATAATAGCAAAAGAGACATAATTATAAGATTACGCATATCACCTGTTCGATAAAAATGAGAAATTGCTAAGTAAAAACGGTGGTTTTTTTTTAGGCAGGAAAAAAATGCTTAATAGCTGCGCATAAGTCCGACTAAGATACCAGCAATTTGAAATTCGGAGGCTTTGGGATCGACGATAATTGGTTTCATCGTTTCATTTTTAGGTCGCAGTTCTATGTGGGAACGGTTTGAATAAAATTGTTTTATCGTAGCGTCTCCGTCAATTATAGCGACCACTGTTTGGCCTTGTTCAGCGGTTTTTTGATACTTAATGATTGCAATATCTCCATCGCATATATGATCTTCAATCATAGAATTCCCGTGGATGGTGAGGGCATAATGTTTATGCCCTTTGGTTAACATGAAACTGGGAACTTCCAAGGTGGTGGTGGGGTTTTCAATTGCTTCAATAGGAATACCAGCGGCCACATCTCCTAAGAGAGGGATTTCGGTAAGATTAATCTGGTTATTATTATTTTTAACGATTTTAAGTCCTTGGCGTTTATTCCAGTCTCTTTCTAAATAATTGGCCTCTTCCAGATAAGTAATATAGCGCTGAACTGAGCCAAACGATTTTAGTCCAAAGTGTTCTTTAATTTCTTTTTGAGTAGGCGCAATTTGGTAGGTGTTAGAATACTCCAATATATAATCAA
Organism: Bdellovibrionales bacterium RIFOXYC1_FULL_37_79; assembly: GCA_001770015.1. GTDB lineage: Bacteria > Bdellovibrionota > Bacteriovoracia > Bacteriovoracales > Bacteriovoracaceae > XYC1-FULL-37-79. Next base: position 42,022 of record MEQB01000009.1, on the reverse strand, counting down.
AGACTTCTTTTTGTTTTTTGGTGATCGACATACGCACTCCTGATAGAAAAAATTCTATGCGTAAATAAAGCGTAAGTCAAGCAATTAAATGGAAAACAGTACTCCAAAACCTATACCATAGTTGTGGATGTGAAATTGGTGCTCAGAATGATCGACGTACAAGTTATCGTAGGAAGTATAGTTATTAGTAATTTTCAAATTGCGATAGGTATATTCAATGTTGGAATAGACTCCAAACCAAGTATTAAATTCAAAGAGGGCCTCTGCTAAATAACCCAGTTCGTGGCCTTTGGATGTGTGAGAATGTTCTGATTTTTCAAACAGATAAGATAAATTGATTTCGTTCATGATTTTAAATTTTTCTTTTGAGAAGACGACGTAATTAATAGTGGTACTCAGCATAGGGTTCATAATATTGGTAAAGTTATAGTATGGGCCAAAACTGTTTCCGGTGGCATAGGGGGTTTCGGTTTCACCTAGACCCAGTCTTAGGTAAGTTTTGGGGTTGAAAAAGACTGATGCAAAAAGAAAGCGGCGTCCCCAATGATACTTGGAATTATCATCATCTTTACAGTCGGGGCCGGTACACATTTGTTTTGCCAATTTAAATTTACGATCTCCCTCATTGATACTGATTCCGGCGGCAATGTTTTTATGAAAGCGCCAGGTATATTCCAAACGAAAATCACCTTTAGGTTCGGCATAATAAGTTTCACTTTTGTGAGTGTAGGGATTGGCATATCGGTAAGCTGTATTGCCAGGAATAATGCCAAATTGAATGTGATGGTGTCCGATTTTGTACTTGTTATCGGGATTAAGGGGGCCGTTTAACCAAAAACGTACCGTGGCGACTTCTTTGATTGGAGCCTTGGTGGTAGTTTGGTCAATATTTTTATTCAGCTCATCTTTGGTTTTAGCGGTTTGTTCGTCGATTTTAGCGATTTCCACAAATCCTTTTTTAGCATCGAGTTTAAGTCCTTCCGGAGCCACATATTCACCAGTTTCCTTGGCGATACCGCCTATTTCATTGGATGGGATAAACAGTTTTGTCTTGGCATCAAATTTCGCATCGGTTTCAGGTGGAATATAAATGCCAGAGTTAACATCTAAAAAACCTCCTGCTTTGGGGGCAAATTCATTTTTGGCCAGGTTGGTATAACCCTCGGCAGGCGGATCATATTTTTCGATTTTTATGTTTTCAGTTTTTTGGGCCAGTTGAGTTTCTTGTTCCAGGTTTTCTATCTTTTTTTGATTGCCATCTTGTAGTGAAGTGTTTTCCTTCATGACTTTGAACTGGGCCGGGGAAATACGAACTGGTACGGAAGGTTTCGATACATGTGTCGCGGTGGTTGAAAAACGTCCAGGATTAATTTCTACGGCCTCTTTACTATCAAGCAAATTATCAAATTCAGCAAAATCATCGCTGATTTTTGATTTGGAAGTAACATTACTGACCCAGTCAAAATAGGTGTTTTCATCACCTGGGATGTGGGGGATAAATTGGGTAGTTTGGATACTATGAGTGGGTTTGACTTTCGCCATGGCCACTTTCCCTGAGTAGGTAACAAGGGAGGTAATGCGAATTTCGGGATTATAAATGGCCTGAAAATCGGTACCCCGAACGCCTAGTGCGGCGGTACGAGTTTGAATGTATAATTTTTTGTTGTCATTTTTATTCAGTTGCGTGCGGATGGTGCCCTTTAAAAGTCCAAGGATACTGCCTTGAGCGGGATCGGATTTTTTGATTATGAATTTCGAATTGGGCCCTAGGGTGGTTTGTGAGCCATCAAAGAAGTGAATTTTCAAAACACTTTTTTCGTGAGTTAAAACGGAACTATCCTCTTGAAGGGCCTGGTTTTGAACGATAGGAGTTGCCTTGCTTTGTCCTGGTTTTAATTCGGTAGCGAGACCTTTTATAAAAATGACTTTGGCTACATCCTGTTTAGCAAAAGCAGATAGACAGCTAAACAACATGACTCCGAAAATGACAAGAGACTTCATAAATTACCCTTTAACTAGTTAAAATATTAATACTTCATTCTAGTTGATAATGTAAAAAAGTGACAAGTAAAAGTGTGAAAAAAGTCGTTTAAACGAATCATATAACATCTTCATGCCAGGGTTTCAAAAGGTTGACATTAGGAGAAATGAAACTTACATTCACGAACAACGGGAATGTTTTTAGGGAGGAGTTGATTATGAGTAGAACGCTAATTATACTGACTTTTGGGTTGTTTGGCCTGTGTTTTTCAAATGTAAGTTGGGGTGCAAGTGAAGCTATTCCTTTTGAACAATATGATACGATTTCAGCTAACAAAAATGCCCATACCACTTCTGAACTTGATTATTTTACGATTGCCTCAGTAGAGATAAGAGAAGTTAACCAGGATAACCAAACAGAAAAAATGGATAAAAGTGATGATGGAACGTCTAACTGGCTCGGGGATATCGTTTTAATTGTTGATCAATTGATGGCCATGGGTAAAAAAGTGTGGACAGTAATTGACGCTGGAAGACCCGTGGTTACTGCAAAATTTAAACCCATTTCAGTTTTGCCTTATCTGGCGCAACCCGAAATATCCTTTCTATCAATGAGCAATTGGTCCATACCTAAAGTGCAACAATATGAGGTGGTTTATAAGAACGTTTACGGGGGCACCGTGGTTAATTTTTCATTTATGGTTACTTTTCAACACGACGGTGCTTATAAGGGAATTGGTAAATATTTGACCGGGGTCAATATTATTCCCTCCAATATTTCGGTGGCCTGGGGCTATAAGTTTGATTGTAAATCCGAATTAATGGCCATATCCAACCTTGGCACTTTAGAAGGCCCGCTTGCCGGTGCCACTATTCAACTTGATTATATTACATCTACTCCTTTGAAAGAATCCAGAAGTAGTATTATATTTCATATCGTAGGCGATGGAAGATTGATTAAATTATAGTTATTTTTTTTAAAAAAATTCCCATTTTCTGCCACATTTTACACAAAAAACCGTAACATACGAATGCTGACAAAGAATCCAAAGGATGTTAAAACACCTGCTTGGGTTACATTGGCCGGGGAGTTTATTAATGAACGAAAATATTTATGAAAATGAGAATGTTTTAAGAAAAGAAAAGCGTAGAAAACTTCATGAGATGAGAAAAAATGGCATAAATCCCTATCCCTATAAATATGATCGGACTTGTTCGTTGGAAGAAATTAGAAAAAAGTTTGAAAATATTGAATCTGGAGAAAAAAAAGAGGATCAGACTTTTAAGTTATGCGGACGATTGATGGCCCAAAGAACGATGGGAAAGGCCACTTTTTTGAATATTATGGATCAGTATGCATCCATTCAAGTCTATATTCAAAATGGTGAATTGGATGAAATAGGTCAGAAAAGTTTTGACTTAATTGATATTGGTGATTTTGTAGGTGTCGGTGGCTTTATTTTTAAAACTAAAAAAGGTGAGTTATCCCTATTTGCCAAAAGTTTTGAAGTGCTTTGTAAAACGCTAGAACCTTTGCCCGAAAAATTTCATGGGATCAGCGATCCTGAAATTAAATATCGCTACCGTCATCTTGATTTGATTATGGATCCGCAATCTAGAAAGGTTTTTGAAACCAGTTCAAAAATCATTAAGGAAATTAGAAGTTACCTGGATGAGGAAGGCTTTTTAGAGGTGGAAACTCCTATTTTACAACCAATTTATGGTGGAGCCGCCGCCGAACCATTTCAAACTCACCATCGTGCCTTGGATATGCCTCTCTATATGAAAATATCCCCTGAACTATATTTAAAAAGGCTGATCGTGGGCGGCTACGAAAAAGTTTATGATTTGGGCAAGAATTTTCGAAATGAGGGGGTGGATCGGACCCATAATCCTGAATTTACCATGCTAGAGTGGTATGAAGCATGGACTGATTATAACGATCAGATGATTCGTTTTGAGCAGTTGGTAGAAAGACTTGCGATACGAATTACCGGGAGTTCCCAAATTACCTATCAAGGAAGAGAAATTGAACTTAAGGCACCCTGGAAAAGACTTACTGTTTACGACGGACTCCGGGAATATGCCCATATTGATCCAGAAAAAATCAGTGATGATGAATTGTTTTCCATCATAAAAAAATATGATGAAGGTATGAAAGAACCTTTGATGCGTGGAAAGATGTTAATGAATCTTTTTGAATTTACGGTGGAGCCTTCTCTTTGGCAACCCACATTTATTATGGACCACCCGAAAGAAATTTCTCCGCTGACTAAAGTTCATCGTCAAAATCCAAACTTGGTTGAGCGATTTGAGCCTTTTTGCGCTGGTATGGAAATTGGTAATGCCTACTCCGAGCTTAATGATCCCGAAGACCAATTCAACCGTTTGGTCGAGCAACAAAAACAAAGATCAAAAGATAAGGAAGCGCATCCCATGGATGAAAACTTTCTCCATGCGATTGACGTTGGCATGCCACCAACCGGCGGTGTTGGCCTAGGGGTTGGCAGAATTGTCATGCTTCTTACTGATTCAACTTCTATCAGAGATGTGATTTTGTTTCCAACCATGAAACAAAAAAATTGAATTATTTTCTAAGCAACATTAATAATTTATTCCGGTCGAGATATTTGACGAAGGAAGAAAACGTGGGTCCTTCGTTTTTGTTGATTAAATGTCGGTAGAGAACAGTTTTCGCGTGGGAGAAGTCCATGCCTTTTTCTTTTGAAAACATTTCAAATCTTTTTCCAATTTCATCTAGGTCTTCAAACTCGACTTCATCTTCGTAGCTTTTGATAAAATTGAAAACATTTTTCATAAATGAGAGTTCTTTTTCGTTAAGATTGACGTTGATGGGGTGTTTGTTAACGGAAAATTTACAGGACGCAGGGGCAAAAGTGCGTAACCAATTATATATTTTTTCTGATCTTTTGGAAAAACAGGATTTATCTAAGTCATTTTTTAACAGGTGTATGTGGTAAGCGTAAGCGCTGGAGATATCAAGATCATACATTTGTAAAAGTGTTGATAATTTTAGAAAATCAGGGCGAAAAGGTCGGCTGGGTGGAATGGCATCATGAATATAGGCGTATTTATAGGCAACATGTTCGTAGGGAAAATTGGCCGTGTCGTTGGGAGTCTGATTAAAATATCGGGCCTCATTTTCATCAAAGAGTTTATAGAGTTTAGTGATCTCTTCATCAAAATGAAATGTTATAGAGGTGTTTAATGACTGATGAGAGATGAGCCATCGGATCAGATCGGTTTCAAAGCAATCTAGAATGGCATAAATTGGTAATGAGTTATGATTCAAGTCCAGGCCTTTGAGGCGTACCTGAACATCTGGAAGAATAACGGTGCTATTTTGTTCAAGGATATGATGACAGTTTTCATCAGGGTTGAATTTGATATAAATGGCATCATTTAATTCATAGTTCGAGGTGGCATCTGGGGAAATAAAGGTGGAGAGTTTGGTGACTATATTTTTGCAATGAACTTCATCGCTTTCCGGGGCGTCCATAAAGCAGATGTGGGGATTTAAACTGTTCATGCCGATGGTTTTTAGTGCTTTGACCAAAAGCTCAAAGGTGACGATTTTTCTAATTACCGAAGGGGTTTTATTGTCATTTAACCATAAAACAATAGTGGAAAGATGAGTGAGATTTTGTTTTCTTAAATGGCCCAATACATTACTTGCCAAGATATCAGCCCAGTGCGGCAATTTATTGTCACTATTCATTAAACAACCTCATTAAATTAAAATTGCTATATCATTATCATTTTTTATCTAAAATGACCAAATGAAAAACTTGTTTTAATCATAGACCAAAGACCTTGGTCTTGTTAAAATTCGGGTCTGGGGAAGGAATATGATGGGTAAAATTTTATTAGCGTTTTTTCTTTATTGTATTTTTGTGATGATAAGAGGCATGTGGAGAACTTACAAGATGATCAAACTCCATCAAAGCAATCAACCAGAGTCATCGAAGGCTTCCCGTTTTAATCATCAGGACAAGTCACCGGTTATTGAGGCAGATTTCAAGGTTATTAAATAATTTAAGAGAGGAGTATATGTTATCAAATTTTAAAGTTCCAAAAAATTTAATTCCCACTGATCCCCGCTTTGGCTCCGGCCCATCACTGGTGCCGATGGAATATGTCAAAAAATTATATGATACCCATCATGAATTGCTGGGAACCAGTCACCGCAAACTACCGATTCGCAATTTAGTAAAAGAAGTGCAAGAGGGATTTAGAAAATATTTTCAAATCCCTTCCGATTATTCGGTGGTTTTGGGCAATGGTGGAGCAACTTTTCTTTTTGATGCTATTGCGCTTGGTATTGTGCAAGAAAAAGTAACTCATTTTACCTGTGGGGAGTTTTCTGAAAAATGGTTTAAGGCGAGCAAGCTTTGCCCATTTATCAAAGCAGAGCAAGTAAAAGTGGAGTATGGTGAAGGGATAAATGGAAAGGATGTAGCAGACAGTGATTTAATATGTGTTACTTTGAATGAAACCTCCACGGGAGTGCAGCTTTCTGAATTACCTAGAGTGCATGAAGGTGCCTTACTGGCCGTCGATGCCACCAGCGGAGCTGGGCAGGTGCCGTGTGACATCAGTAAAACGGATATTTTTTACTTCTCACCTCAAAAAGTGTTTGCCAGCGATGGAGGGCTTTGGATCGCTTTTTTAAGCAAAAAGGCCAGGGAGCGGGCGTTGAAAATTGCTGAAGATAAATCCAGATATGTTCCAGTGATTATGAATTGGAAACAGGCCATTGAAAATTCTGATAAAAATCAGACTTACAATACACCAGCGATCACCACTATTTTTTATTTGAATGAACAGCTTAAACAAATGAATGAACTGGGATATCAAAAAATTCAAGAGATGGCGGCCTTGAAAGCGGACTATATTTATAAATGGGCAGAGGAAAAATCATATCTGAGTTGTTATATCAAGGATAAAAAATTCAGATCATGGGCAGTGGCAACGATTGATCTGGATGATCAATATAGTGCTAAAGAAATTATTAAAATTTTAGAAGAACAAAAAGTTGCTTATAATATTGATGGTTATCGAAATCTGGGACGTAACCAATTGAGAATTGCCTTATTTCATAATATCACTTTTGATAATATTAAAAGGCTAACTCAAATCATTTCCATGTTGATAGAAAGTTAGGGGTTATCATGTGACGTCTTTATAACTAGTTATAAAGAGATTATGGGGAGACAGTTTCCTTACTGATTAAATATTACATAGTTTTTGGCGTTTATTTTTTTTCATCAAAAATTGATGTATAAGCGTTCTATGGAAGTGCTTAATAAAGTTTTTGAACATTTCAATAAAATTTCACCCATTCCACCTGCTGAATGGGAAAAAGCGCTAGGCATTTTTCGGCCGGTTAAATTACAAAAAGGACATTTCTTTGAGGGACAAGGGCAAGTTGCCTCGAAGTTTGCCTTTGTGGTCAAAGGATTGCTCAGGGAATACTACGCTCTTAATAATGGCAAGGAATTTATTAAAACCTTCAAGAGTGAATTTCAATTTCCTTGCCATTTTCGTTCTTTGCTTTTGGGCGAACCATCCAGACATGAAGTTCAGGCCATTGAAGATACGTTTTTGCTGGTGGCCCATTATTCTGATTACAAAAATTTGGTGGATAATCACATGTGCTGGCATAAGATAGCAGTTTCGGTTTTGGAAGAAATACTGCTGGAAAAAGAAAACCGGGAATTTGAATTTTTAACTATGCAAGCGGGCGAGCGGTATAAATTATTTATTAAAAAATATTCCCATATTGTTGATCGCATACCACAGTATTATATTGCTTCATATTTGGGTATTGATCCTGCTTCGCTTAATCGGGTGATTCGAAAAATTACTTCGCAAGAACCCGGTCAACCGGAATAAATGCTTAGTCCAGTAAATGAATGATGAGTCCACTTCGCAGTTTGGGTTCAAACCAGGTAGATTTAGGCGGCATAATACTACCAGCGTCGGCCACATCCATAAGTTGATTGACCGAAGTAGGGAACAATTTAAAGGCCACCTGGCATTCACCTGAATCAACTCTTCTTTCCAGTTCGAGATGTCCTCTGATTCCACCGACAAAATCAATATTGTTATCGGTGCGGGGATCACCGATTCCAAGGATTGGTGCAAGCAGATTGTTTTGGAGGATTGAAACATCCAGACTTAAGACAGGGTCATTTTTAGGAAATGTTCCATCTTTTGCTCTTAGTTGATACCAAGAGTGATCAAGATACATTCCAAACTCACAAGGTTTATTGGGGTGAGGCGTGGTGTTTTTAGTGATATCAAATTTGGTTTTAACTTTGGTTAAAAATTCGTCTTTAGATAAGTTGTTTAAGGTAAAAAGTACTCGGTTGTAATCCATAATTTTTAGCTGACTTGCAGGAAAAAAGACCGATAAGAAATAGTTATACTCTTTTTCATCGTTTGGGTGCGGATCGGTTTTAAGTCTTTCAGCTTTTGCCCGGGCCGCGGAAGCACTTCGGTGGTGTCCATCGGCCACGTAGAGGGAATCGATGCTTTTAAAGAGTTCAGAGATTTGCTTGATTAATTGGGGGTCCTTGATAACCCAAACAGTATGGGCAATATTATCTGTCGCCACAAAATCAACTTCAGGTGCATGGTTTTTGGTAAATTGATTGACGATTTGATCAATGTTTTTATTATCTCGGTAGGTTAAAAAAACCGGTCCAGCATTGGCATTTAAGGTAATCACATGTCGGGTGCGATCGTCTTCCTTATTTTTTCGGGTGAGTTCATGTTTTTTGATTATATTGTTGTTATATTCGTCAGCACTTGCACAGCCCACAATTCCATATTGCTCATGCTCACCCATTTTTTGCTTATAAATGTATAAATAAGGATTTGGGTCTTGTATAAAGGTTTTGTTTTTAAAAAGGTTTTCAAAATTTTCTAACGCCTTGGCGTAAACTTGATCATCATAGAGATTAATTGATTCGGGTAAATCAATTTCGGCCTTAGATACATGTAAAAAAGAGAGGGGATTACCTTGGGCAATTTCTCTGGCCTCTTTTGAGTTGAGAACATCATACGGGTAAGCAGCCACTTGAGGTGCTAATTGATTTTGCGGGCGTACTCCTTTAAGAGGTCTAATGGTTGCCATAAATATCTCCAATTAAGTGTGGTATTCATCTGATTACGATGATGAAAAGCTGACAAAACTCTAACATAAAACAAATATTTTTAATAGAAATAATCAAGCTAAAAAAAATTATTTGTAAATCAAAATGGAGTTTCTTTTTTCGAGGTAGCTGGAGTGGCCTTTCAATTCTATGTCTAATAATTCCTGAAGGGTTCCAAAGGAGTTGACCCACTCTTTAAGATCAGCGCATCCATTGATAATATCGATCGGGTCTAGGTCATGAACGTATTCGTAAGGAGGTTTTTTATATTGAAAAGAACTACCTAGATATTTTTTCATTTCGCGCAGCAGAATTTGAGATAAGGCCCATGAATTTAAAATCTTTCGATTGGTTACTTTCATTAAAAAACCTCCACAAGAGGTCCCTGCATGTTTTTGAAAAGTTGGCTTAAAAATGGTCGGAAGCAGTTTAAAACCCTCAATTTTTTTAAATACATTTTTTTTAGAAAGTTCCGAAAGAAAATTAAAGGGCTCAATAGAGGGGTGGCCTATGAGTTGAAGACTGTTGGTAGTACCGCGTCCTTCTGAAATATTGGTTCCTTCAAAAATTACTGTTCCAGGAAAAAAAATGGCCGATTCCAGGCAGGGCATATTGGGGGAAGGATTGACCCACGGGAGATCGGTTTGGTCAAAGTACATCTCACGTTTCCAACATTTCATTTCAATGACGCTCAGTTTTGCATCAATACCATCATGTTTATTAAAATATTTGGCGATTTCTCCCATAGTAAGAGCGTGTCTTACGGGAATTTCGCTTACGCCCACAAAGGATTTATATTTTGTCTCAAGAATGTTACCCTGGATCTGCTCACCTCCAATGGGATTGGGCCGATCCAAAACATAAACATGAATGTTTCTTTTTTTACATTCCTCCATGACGTATTTAAGCGTTGAGATATAAGTGTAAATACGGCAACCAACATCTTGCAGATCAAAAATAATGCTATCAACGTTTTTGAGCATTTCGTCGGTGGGGCGTCTGGTTTCGCTATATAGACTGTGTATGGGGATTTTAAAATAGGGATGAATGTAGTGAGAACTTTCTACCATGTTATCTTGCACATCACTGACAAAACCATGCTGAGGGCCGATGATGGAGACGAGTCGTTCTTTGAAAATATTTTGTAATGCCACAAAGCCCTGGGTAAGATCGCTTGCAATGGAAGCATTATGACAAATATAGGCAATGTTGCCATGTATTTGTTTTTGGAGTGAGGTATCGCTAATTAATCTATCTAATCCGGTTTGAACTTTCATATAAAAATCCTTTTAAAATATATTGCCATAATGGGTATCTAGATACAAGCAGCTTAAATAGAAATCCTCATTTGTAGGATAAAACGATAGGTCGTAAATTTGCGGCAGTTCCGTAAAATTGAGACCTGCTTTTACATCTTGACCGTAAAATTGCGATCATTAAAAATAGAGATAATGGACTTTTCTTTTGATAAAAAACTGACAAGCTATATTTTGTGAATTAAATTTAGACAGAGGAAATATTAATGATAAAATGGATTTTCTTTGATGTCGGAAACATTATTTTTAATGACGATCCAGTCATGGCATATATTTACGAAAGATTACATAAGGCAATACTTGCATCGGGAAAAAATATGTCGTTTGCAAGTCTTCTTTTTGAAAGAGAGCAATTAATCTTCAGCAGTAAGGATGGTAAGCATCACCACACTCTTGGTGAAAAATATTTGGGTAAACCCAATTGGAACCAATTGAGAGAGGATGTTTTGCTTAATCTTAATAACAATTACCTTAAGTTTAATAAATTATTTTTCAATATTATGGACGAAGTTAAAAATTTATCAACGAGATACAAACTTGGTATAGCGGCTAATCAGGTTAAAGCTTGCCGATCAAGTCTAGAAGAGCTTGATATGCTTAAATATTTTGATATTGTTGGAATTAGTGAAGAAATGAAATATCATAAACCAGATCCTTTGTTCTTTAAAGAGATCTTAAATATGAGAAATATAAAACCTCAAAATGCAGTTATGATAGGAGATCGTATTGATAATGATATAATACCAGCAAAAGCTGTTGGAATGAGAACAATCTGGGTAAATTGGGATATCAAAAATAAAGGATATGTTCCTCAAACGGACTACCAGAAGCAATATTTTGAAAGTCAACTGAAGGCCAGCATTCAAAACATAAAACCTGCAAATGAAAACGAATCACCAGACATTGAACTTACTTCAGTGGAAAATTTAAGTGAAAAAATATTCTCTTATGAATGGTAATATATGAAAATATCACTTATCGTCGCCGTTGGATTAAATAATCAAATAGGTTTAAATGGAAAACTTCCTTGGTATTCCAAAGAGGATCTTGCGTATTTTAGAGAAAAAACCATGAACCATATGGTGGTCATGGGAAGAAAAACCTTTGAAGGGCTTCCTAAAAAGTTAGATGGTAGGAAGATCATTGTATTAAGTAGGACTCAAAAAAACATAGATGATGTTTTAATTGCTAGCAGTATCCAAGAGGTGATAGATATTGCGAAACAGGGAAATGAATCAGAACTTTTTATTGCTGGTGGGGAGAGTGTTTACAGGCAATTTATTGAAGTGGCAGACAAAATATATCTTTCAAAAATTAATTATAATGGGCCTTCTGATACGTTTTTTCCCAAAATGGACGAAACCAAGTGGGAGAAAGCTCAGGAAAATAAATTTTGTGATGGTAGCTGGATAAATTACGTGAAGAAAACAGATGATGGTTTGTTTTAATGGGGCTAATCTTTTAGGTTATCATTACGTTTAAGCTAATTCTTTCAGGGTTGAAGATGGAACACGCCTAATCAAACAGTATGGCAAAAGTGTTTTGTTTAGGAGTTCTATTATATGAATGTAAATTTATCAGAGAAAGATTGTCGCTTACGGAGTTGTCAAATTGAACATATGGATATTGGGGTTTGTGGAATGAGATTATATTATATGAGAAACTTAATTTTTTAATCCAATTTTTTTTCTATTTGCGGGAAGTTTCGGTGCTATTGTTTCCTCGATCTCATCTAATCTTTCGAAGACGATCTTGAACATTTTATTTGTACCTTGCTCAAGATTGTCCACGCGATTAGAAATATCTTTTTCCAGTAATAAAAAACTTCTTAGTTTTGTAAAAATTCTCATAATTGCGATATTTATAAATATTGCCCTGTCCGAATTTAATATTCCTGAAAGCATGGCAACACCATTTTCGGTAAATGCGGTTGGCAGTTTTCTTAAGCCTCCGTGTGTACTTGAAGTCGCAATTTGCGACTTCAAGTTGCTAAATTCTTGATATGACAGTTGAAACATAAAGTCTGAAGGAAATCTTTTAATATTTCTTCTTACTTGCTCATTCAGACGTTTTGTTTCTACCTCATATAACTCCGCTAAATCGCCATCCAACATCACTTTTTGCCCTCTAATTTGATAAATCATTTTTTCAATTTTTTTGATCTGAACATCCATTTTAATTTCCTTGTGTTACCTCTAAAAGGAAAAGCAAAGGTTAATTAAAATGAAGTTTTGTAAATACTTAAAATCAAGTGGATCAAAAACTCAGTGAATCACTTTTTGAGCAAAATGGATTTATGAATATTGTTATTTGTACCAAAGACTTCTGGCAAAGGGATTATTCAAGGCCTTTTTTGGTCTAGCAAATTTACGGCATACTTTACAGAGTATTCCCGTTTCTAACATTGCACTGAAAATTTCGTAATAAAAATTGTCCCATCGAGCATATGAACATTTTAATTTTCGAAATGGAATTATTTAATAAAGGGAATTTAATTTTTCAATCCAATTTTTCTTCGATGAGGTGATAATTTGGGAGTTATAATTTCTTCAATATCATCAAGCCTTTCAAATATTATTTTAAAAACTTGATTAGTTCCTTTTTCTAAACTTGATATTTTGTCATAAATTGATTCATCATTAGCAAGAATTTTTCGAAGTTTAATAAAAGCTTTAATAATTGCAATATTACAGTTAATCGCTTGATTGCTATTTAAAACTCCAGAAAGCATCGCAACTCCAAATTCTGTGAAAACATAGGGTAAATATTTTCTTCCGGCAACAGAGGATTTAAAGGTGACAAATTGGCACCTTAGACAATCTACTTCATGTTTGGTTAGTTTAAACATAAATTCGCTTGGGAAACGCTCAATGTTCCTCTTAACCTGCCTATTAAGATATTTTGTTTCAACCCCATATAAATCGGCCAAATCGTTATCCAGCATAACTTTTTGCCCTCTGATCTGATAAATCATTTTTTCAATTTTTTGAATTTGTACATTCATTTTTATTCCCTCTCTGGATAGATTCTAGGAATAAGCAAAATATTATTTTAATGAAGCCTGAGAACTAATTTAAATTAAAAAGATAAGAAACTTGAAGGGAAAATATTTGAACAAGTATATTTTGGTAATTTTATGACCTATCCTACAAAGTATCCCCCCCGTTTATAACATTGCACGGGGAATTTTTTTAACTTTTATAATTTTAAACATCGACAAAGATACTCATTTAGAAAATTATTTTGGGCGAAAATGTTGTTGTTTAAAAAGCTAGTATTCGTCAAGAGCAGTGCACGCTTTATCATACTTTTGCTCACATGCTTTTTTTATTAATTCTTTGCCAATATTTTTTTCGCCAATATATAAATTAAATTTTCCAAATTCAAAACATGAAATAGCGTGACCATATTTACAGCCTTGTTCAAAATATTCAGCAGTTAACTTTTTTATATTTTCTACTTCGTTCATGCCTTTCACCGAATCAACATGCAAAAAAAACTCTGATCCAATATCATAACAAGTCTTTCCGGTGTTATCATTTAGACATCTTTGCTTGTTTGAACTAGAATGTGAACATGAGAACATAAATAATAAGTAAATAAGAGCAAATAACTTCGTCATAAAATGGTCTCAAAAACTAATTCAGTTGTCAGTACGCAATTTTTTTTACTCACCTTATTTTGACATTTTAGATGCTATTTATGCAACCATATTCCCCAATTATGTATCTTTAAAATTCCCGAGAACAAGAAAATTATTAAAATTTATGTTTGGCTTGAAATAATCAGCAGCAAATAAAAATCAAATCATTTTAAAAATGTTCAATTACTAAACACCTGTAATTGTTTACTGAACTGATATTAAAGCTATTAAGGTACGACCTGCTGGCTAGATGCATCTAAATCTTTTAAAGTCCACTTATTCTCGACTAATATTATAGAAAACTTTCATTGAATTTTTTGTAGGTTCTGCTAGAATATAAACTGGTGGTTGAGATTAGAAAATATGCAGTTGCTTTCTTCAACCACCAGAAAACTTTTCAAATCCTTGATAAAGCCTTTTCAGGCCCTCTATCATTGCCTACTTTCCATCTCAATAAAAAATCAAATTTGCCTTGGGATTTTTCAAGGATGAAATCAAAGACTAGATGCATTTTTTTTAATTACGAACAGATAATAGTCGAGAAAGTGTTCTAAGGACGATTGGTTCACTCGGTGAAATATTTTCGAGCTCAGCAAAAAGTGCAAAACAAATTTCATCATAAGATTTAGTTACCCCTTTATCTTTTAAAAGATGGGTAACATAGCGAATGGCCCGATCAATTAATTTATTGCAGCTGGGTTTTACAAAAGTCATCAGATTACCCTCATAGCGGTTCATTTTTCCCATGATAAGCGTTGAGTGGATATTGAGTAACATTTTTAGCAGTAGGTGCTTTTCTAACAGAGTTAGTCCCTTACAGGAAGTGACTGTGGACTGTTTATTTAAAGACCATGTGATATTTTCCCCGTCCTCTAAAATATTAAAGGAGACGCACTTTGATTTTTTTAAGATTCTCTTTCTGCGTTCATGATTTTTCATGGAGATATCAAAGCCATAGAAGTAGTCGAGATGGGTGATCGGAAATTCCTTCCAGTTTAAACAGCGGGGATTTCTTTTTAACAGATAATTCCAAGCTTCTTTTGAAGAATGTACATCCATGATGTATAGATTACTAAGAGCAGGAAGGTCATCTTGGTTTAAATGGTTTTCAAAAGGTGTCAGATTGAAAGTCGGTGCTCGTTCGGTAGTGTCAGTCAAGATGGTTATACCAAGATTGTTGGTATGATAATTGATGAAAACACCTTGTTCGTAGCAATTAAATTCTTCCTCGATAAAAGCTTTTAAAAATCCATAATCGAGATCAATCATTTTATTTTTTAGATTGGAAAGACTTTTTGAAACAGCTGACTTGTCTGTGCTAAGTAGTGCTAGTCCTAACGCAAATAAAATAATAGTGGATGCCTGCATTCTGGTACTACCTGAAATCGCCATGGGGCCAACGGTTAGATTAAATTTTTTGACGTTTGGGTTACTGATAATATCTTTTGAGCGGGTGGTGGTTTTTAAGAGCTCACTATCAGGATTGCAATAGACAAACCAAGGTTTGATCTTGGAGTGTTTTAGGGCATATTCCACGGACCCAATTACAAAAGGGGTTTCTCCTCCCTCACTTGAACCGACCAATAAATCTCCATCCTTAAACCCAAGATCCATTAAATGGTGGCGAGCATATTCAGGGTGATCTTCAAAATCTTCAATGGCCTTGATAAGAGCACTATCTCCTCCGGCCATAAGTCCAATCACACTTTCCTTATGTGAGTGATTAGACTGCCTCCAAAGAAATTCCAAAGTTAAAGATAATCTTCCCGTGGAACCACAACCGCTAAAAAAAATGCGGTTGCCATCACCAATGGTTTTTAAAAAAAGTTCTTGTAACTCTAAAATGGTATCAACTTTTTTCTCCAAGACCTCAAAGATGCCTAAGTCGATATTTTTAAGGATGCTGATAGCTTTAATCAATTCAGTTTGAGATAATGTTGATAAATTCATGGTGAGAGGGTGCCTACTTTCAGTAGTGAGTTCTCCGAGTTTGAATTCATTCGCAATTTTTAAAAAATCGTTTGCTCGTTTTGTGGAATTTTGCATGATGAGAATTATATTCTTACAAAATGTAAGTAACAAGAATTTGCAAAAAATAATATAAATACGCATATTCCGATGGGATTTTTAAATTTTGGTTATTAGAAAATGACAATTTAGGAAGTCATGCTTATTATCTAAACGTTGAAATTCATTTACTTTTAAAAGGGAAGTGGTATGCACGGTTTTCATGTTTACGGGGTGGGGAATGCCCTACTTGATATGATCTATGAAGTGGATTGTGAATTTTTAGAAAAAAATAAGATCCAAAAAGGATTAATGACCTTGGTGGATGAACATCGTCATAATGAATTACTCCAAATAACAAAAAATTTAAAACCAAAGCAAAGTTGTGGCGGAAGTGCTGCCAATACCATGATAGCGATTTCCCAAATGGGCGGCTCTGCTTATTATTCATGCAAAGTGGCCAATGACGAGTATGGGGATATCTATCTGGGGGATATAAAAAAAAATGGGTTAATGACTAATTTGGAAGACGGGCGGCCGGTCGGTAAGACAGGTAAGTGCATAGTCTTTGTAACCCCGGATGCTGATCGAACCATGAATACTTATTTGGGAATAACGGAAACTTTTTCTACTGAAGAATTAAGATTGGAGCAGTTAAAAAAATCGCAATACCTCTACATCGAGGGATATTTGGTAACCAGCGAAAGTGGCAGAAAGGCTGCCAAAAAGGCCAAAGAAGTAGCAGAGCAACACCAGGTTAAAACGGCCATCACCTTATCAGATCCTGGCATTGTTAAATATTTTTTAAAAGAATTTAAAGACCTTATTGGTTTGGGAGTTGATTTTCTCTTTTGTAATGAAGATGAGGCGCTTAGTTTTACAGGGGCGACCACCGTGCATGATTCAATCATGGTTTTGAAAAAATATGCTAAGCAATTTGCGATCACCCTAGGTCCTAAAGGAGTCATGATTTTTGATGGCCAACAAAAAAACATTATTCCTGGTTGCAAAGTAAATGCGATAGATACCAACGGTGCCGGAGATTTATTTGCGGGAGCGTTTCTTTATGGGTTATCACAAGGAAAAGATTTGTTGACGGCTTCTAGATTGGCCTGCCGGGCATCGGCGCATGTGGTGACTAAACTGGGTGCCAGACTGGCAAAAGAAGAAGCGATAAAAATTAGAAAGGAAATTTTAGGAGAGTAAAATGAGTGAATTGGTATTGATAAAAAACATAATTAAGGATCAAATGATTGGCAAAGAAGTGACCATCAAGGGATGGGTCAAATCAACTCGCAAGAAAAAAAGTTTTTCTTTTATAGTGCTTAATGATGGTTCCAACCAATCAGGATTGCAAATCGTAGCAGATGCTCAAATTCCCGGGTATGACAATGCCACTAATGCCTTAACCGGGTCGTCTTTGTCCATCACTGGAAAAGTTGTAGCATCTCAGGGACAAGGACAAAGTTTAGAATTGCAGGCCAGCGTCTTGGAACTTCTAGGTCCGGCGGATGAAACTTTTCCCCTCCAAAAGAAAGCCACTTCGTTAGAATTTTTAAGAGAAAATGCACATCTTCGCAGTCGAACTAACACGATGGCTGCGGTGATGAGGGTGAGAAGTTCTTTGGCCTTCGCTACTCACAGCTTTTTTAACGCCCGAGATTTTCTTTATCTACATACCCCGATCATTACAGGTAGTGACTGTGAAGGTGCCGGTGAAATGTTCAAGGTGACCACTTTGGATCTTGATCATTTACCCAGAAATGAAGAAGGCAAAGTGGATTATAAGAAAGATTATTATGGTAAGGATACGGGACTTACAGTTTCGGGACAATTAAATGCAGAGACTTATGCTTGTGGAATGGGCAGAGTCTATACCTTCGGGCCTACCTTTAGAGCTGAAAATTCTAATACGCCAAGACACGCTTCTGAATTTTGGATGATTGAACCAGAAGTCGCTTTTTTTGATTTGGAGGATGTGGCCAACCTGGCGATTGATTACATTAAACATTTAATTAATCATGCTTTAAATAATAATCTGGAAGATTTGACTTTTTTACAATCAAGATACAAGGAAGATCTGATTGCTTCCCTGACCAAGGTTTCCAATTCACCGGTGAATAAAATTACATACACCCAGGCAATCGATATTTTACAAAAGGCCAAAGTTGATGGACATCATTTTGATTTTCCGGTGGAGTGGGGCAGTGATCTCCAGACCGAACACGAAAGATTTTTATCAGAAAAAACTTTTGATGGGCCGGTGATCGTTACTGATTATCCAAAGGCGATAAAATCATTTTATATGAAACAAAACTCCGATGGAAAAACGGTGCGGGCCATGGATATTTTAGTGCCAGGAGTGGGAGAAATTATTGGTGGATCACAAAGAGAAGATGATTACGGGTTACTTCTGCAAAGGATAAATGAGCTAGGTCTCAAAAAAGAAGATTATTGGTGGTACCTGGATCTTAGAAAATATGGAACTGTTCCTCACTCAGGTTTTGGCCTTGGATTTGAGAGGGCCATTATGTATATCACTGGCATGCAAAATATCAGAGACGTTATCGCCTTTCCCAGAACTCCGGGGAATGCGGAATTTTAATCTGTTTCTACTAAAGAACTGGTCACATCAATTACATCAATAATTAATATTGATGGAGCCGATTTTGAAATTAAAGTAATTAACTGTTTAAAAAGACGTATGTGTAAAACTTATATCTATTCGGTCGGTCGATAACCAAAATACTCGGTTAATATTAATAGAAAACCCGGCAATTAAGCTAAAGATAGATAGGAGAATATCGATAAGCTAAGCAGGGAGTGAGGTTAATTTTTTGAAAAATAAAAATAACATTTATCTATTTTGGTGGTTGCTGGCGCTGGTGCTTATGGCCTGTACCCCGGAAGAGGGTAATAAGAAGGCCAAGTGTGAGGCAGGCTCAAGTTTTGATCCACTCAGTAGAGTTTGTGTCAAGGATGCAAGTGATGGAAGCAGTGATTCTGCGACTGATACTAATAAGGCACCCGTGGGTACCCTTAGAGAAATAACGATTAGCGAGGATTCTCCTCAAGCGACTCAATTTCTTACCTATACGGATGCTGATGGCGACTTTGCGTCTTCTTGTAGCATTATCGAGGATGATCCGTTTAATATTATTTCGCTCGCCCTTATTACAGGGGTCACTTGCAAATGTGCTGGATATAATTGTTTTATACTTTTAAAACCTGAATTGGATAAAAATGGAGTGGCCGGGTTGCGCTATAGGATTACCGATTCCAAAGGTAAGACTTCGGCAGAGCAAAGTGTAAGCGTTATCGTGACCCCGGTGAATGATGCCCCATTTTTTGAGGCGGTTTATTTGCCATCTTATACCGTGCCGACACCGCTATTGGAAGCATATGGAAGCAATCCGGTGACCAGTTTAAATTTTGCGCTTCCTCAGGCCACGGATGTGGATAGTAACGTTTCTAGTATTTATTATCAATTATACTCCAGTCCGGCCAAGGGGTATGTTACCAATTGCATGGGACAAAGTGGCTCCTTGCTGACGGATCTAAGTTGCACTTATACCCCCAATGACAGTGACGTGGATGTGGGGGATACATTTTCCTACACCGCCTGTGATGGATTGCTTTGCTCGGATCCTTTGCCGGTCAATATCACTATTACTCCTATTAATGATCCACCCAAAACTACCAGTGCTTCGGAAGTGATATGGGGATATGAGGATGCCACCAATTCATCATCTACTAGTTTTACTTACAATATAACCAGTATTACGGACCCTGATTCGACGGATTTGATTTTCCAATTATTGACAGGTCCGTCCTTTGGAACCGTCAGTTTTAACAATAAGGCCTTGACCTATAAAATTCTCGATGGGAATGTAAATGATGCCAACGTGCAAAGTAAATATGGCAGAAGTACCATTGATAATATTGTTTTTAGAGCGTGCGACACTAACGGGCTTTGTTCTTCAAGTGTGAGTGGAATCATTTCGATTGTGGCACAAAACGATGCTCCTTCCGTCGATGTTTTTAATCTCCCCCTTAATTGGGTATATGCTTCAAGTACGGTGTCTTTGACTTATTCAGCTTCGGAAAGCTCCACTTATACCGCCACTCAATATAATGTGACGTTACCGGCGATGAGGGATGCCGAAGTTGATGGAGGCGAAGGGGGAAGTCTTACATACTCTTATACGCTGGAATCTGGCATCCAGGGGACGCTCAATGAAGTGTCTTTTACAGGGGGCAGTCCTTATTTTAAATATACTCCCAGTGATGGAAATTTCGTGGGGGTGGTTAAGTTGTTTAAATACAAGGCCTATGATGGGAATAAGTATTCACCGGAATATTCCGTGTCTATTAATATAACGGAAGTCAATGATGAGCCAGTGGTGTGCGAATACACCCTTTACGAGGAGGCCAATGAGTGTGGGCAGGCCAATTGCTTGGGAGTGCAGTCACCTATTGGAAAAATCACTCCATCAAAGGCCGGGATTTACTATTTTGATTATGTCAAAGGTCTTTGTTATCAAAGTACCTCCTCTCAAGGTTGGGAAGTGATACCTGGATCTTATATTTCTAATCAAACCATTAATGAAGGTGATGAAATTCGAATGCATAACCTCCGAGTGGATGAAGGCGGAGGAACCGCTGAATCGGATAGTCAAAACATCCTTATATCAAATATCAAGTCCAGTGATCTTAATTTGGTCAAGCCCGAAAATATTCTTTTTTATTATGGTAGTGAGGCCAACCTTAGAGGAACCGGGCTTGATGCCATTATCAACCTAGGCGATGATGTGACTAACAGTGCATCCCAGGATTTTATTATAAAAATTGTTCCGAATAAAAGTAATTATGGACTCACGGTGATTAGCTTTGATTTGTCTGATAATGGGGTGGAACCTCGAGTAACCGGAAAAATATCCTTTAATGTCACCATCAATCCGGTGAGTGCTGCTCATAAAGGGTGGAAAAATATAAAAGTCCTAGGCCCGATGGTTAATAATCAAGGTGAAATCAGGGATACGAATACGGTGTGTGATTATAGTCGGACGGCCTGCAATGGCGGGGGAGCATGTCTGGGACTTGGGGATCCTACCACCTTGGCCGTGGTGGCCGGTGGGTTATATGCCATCTATTACGATAAGACTAATAATAAGTGTTATTACAGCAGTGGAACATCCCCCAACTATACTTGGCATAAATTCACCTCGGAAAGATATCAAAACCCCAGTCAACCAACCGATAATCACTATCTTCTTTGTAATATTTCTTCAGTAGAGGCTTCTCCTGAATGTGAAACTTTGGGAAGTGAAGTGCGTAGCTGTATGGGGGATACTTCGCCGGTGAGTTTGATGATCACCCCCACCAGAAGGAATACCTTCTTTTATGATAAGACCAACGATCGATGTTATCGAAGTACTGGTGATGTCAATGAACAGCAGTGGCAAGCATACGATACAACCGGGTCGGTGGAACTGAGTTGGGAGCCTTTGGTGGTTTATGGCAATGGGTCCATTTCGGGATATAATGTTTATCGAAGAACCTCTAATGAGCTTTTTAATTATGATGTCCCGATCAATAAAACCGTCATCAGCTCCTTGGCAACCAGTTTTGTCGATAACGCTCAAAATTCCTGGGTGCCACCCGTTCCACAAACGGTTTATTTTTATGAATTAAGGCCAATTATAGGTGGCATTCCCACCGATATCACCGGCCTGACTAAAACCGTACGGGTTTTAGTGCCCCCCCCCAACCGTGCTTTTATTCATCGATGGATGGCCAATAAGACGATTTGTAAGGCCATGGGACAAACCAGCGATCTGGAAAATAATTATCGTTGTAGCTATATGGGACCGAGTGATGTGCAGGTAGGAAGTGCCACTTACTTTGATGTACAAAATGATTTTGTAGTGGATCGCTATGAAGCCGGATGTAATTATTCAAGACCGATAGATTGTCGATTTGATGATGACCCTTTTAATGATAAGGCCTGTATTGGACTAATTAATCCCAACAACGAAGTAACTGCAGGTGCAGGGAAAATTTTTTATAATCGCCGCAATGGGGTCTGCTATGTTAATACAAACGGCAATCAAACCTGGGATGCCATTTATAATCACACCAATCCAAGTGTGATCGCTTATATTCCAAACGGTGGTCATTCGTATGCCGAGCTTCCACCTATTTCCCAAATATCCCAGGATGAGTCTTATCGCTATTGTAAAAGACAGACGATAAGCGGAGTGCTGGGGGCCTCTTCCCTGGCAACATCATTTGTGGGTATAACTCCTTCGCGATCTCAACAAATAATCTATTCATGGTGGGGAGATGCTGACTCGGATACCGATTTGACAACCATGGAAAGTGGTTTTTCCATGAATGCATCATCTAAGTGTAACTCGTCAAGTGCGCACGGTGTGAGTGAAAATTATAACGATGACCGGATTCCCGCCAGCCCCGTATTTTATACCTTGCCAGCGACCGAATCATTTCAAGATCAAAATGGAGTCAATGTTCGTTCGGTCATTACCGGCTCAGATTTAACCAAAAGTTGTTCCTCAAGGTTTGGGGTGCAAGATGGAGTGGGGAATTTATCAGAATGGAGTTTGGAGCGTTTATTCTGTTCCGCATTGGGGTGCCGTTCAACTTCATATAGTGTGGATGGAGTGGCAGTTTCTGACAAGTTAATCGTAGGTGGTACCAGCGATTATGATACTTTCTGGCTAAATGACGAGACCGTGGCCGGAGTGCCTACTTTTAAAGGCCCGTGTAATGATTTATTGGGGATTGATACAGAATGTAACGGAGAATTGACCACGTGGCCGGTGGAGGAGGAAATGCATAGTGCCACCAGATTTTTATTGCCAGTGGGATTGCCGGTGCATGAACGATTTATTACCCAGTATCCAAACGATCCTATGAAAAATTATGTTTTACAAATTGGGCCGGTGGCGGGAATTTCAACGGCCAAATTGCATGAAGATGCATTTGTCTTTAATACTTCCGCACTTAATAGCGCTGGCAATACTGGTGCCTACGGAGGCTTTGCAAACGGAGGGAGTTACTTATCAGGATCAGGTGCAGGACAATGGTATCTGGAAACCGTACCGCTAAATAGTAATTTAAGTATCAATCGCAGACCGGATTTGGGTTTTAGATGTGTGTATCCGGTTGGTGCCAGTAACTACGAGGAATAACCTATCGGGATTTTCTTTTTCTTCTTTTATCGTCGCTTTGGTTGGTGGAAGTTTCCAAAGGACTGGCGGCAAACGGGTCTTCCTCCAAATCATCCTGCTGGTTTTGGATATATTGATTTTGACGGTTTGACTCATTTTTGCGTAATCTTCTTTTATCGATGGATGAAGCCTGGGTGGAGACTTCGTCACTGGACTTTTCATCCGGCACTTCTTGATCATCATCTTGTGAAATTTTTTCCTCCACGTTTTGAGCGTCTATCAGCTGGGCCGGTAGTTCCATTATGTGCTCAAGTTCTTGCCTGAGTTGCTGGTGATGGGAAAAATCCGCTTGCAGATTATTAGTGGCAAGAAAAAGAAAGGGGAGAAAAATCAAAAATAGTGTAGGCATAATAATTTAAATTTGTTAAAAGTTTAAAAAAATAATCAGTATAATTAATCATGACACAAATAAATGAAGATTTAAAGCTGGAATCTTACTTCTATGAATTACCAAAACATTTGATTGCTAACCATCAGGTGGAACCTCGCCATGATTCCAAGTTAATGGTTTATAAAAAAAAATCCAATCAGGTGATTCATAGCACCTTTAAAAACCTTGCCCAGTTTTTAAATGATCAAAATTTACTGGTTTTAAATGAATCGAAAGTTTTTCCCTGTCGGCTGATTGCTCAAAAAAATAGCGGAGGCAAGGCGGAGATATTCTTGCTTGATTTTAAGTCTGATACGGGGGTGTATAATGCTTTGATTAAATCATCCCATAAAAAGAAAATCGGGGATGAGTATCATATTTCACCTGATCTAAAAGTGACCATCAAACAAATTAATGACGACCATACTTTTAAAATTGTGTTCAATTGTCAAAATGTCGAAGCGGTGCTTGAAGAGTGGGGAAAAACCCCCATTCCTCCTTATATCAGAAAAGGGGAAAGCTGTGCCAGTGATGTATCAAACTATCAAACTATTTACGCTAAAAACAAAGGCTCAGTAGCCGCACCTACCGCTGGCCTGCATTTTACTCCTGCGGTTTTTAATGATCTCAAAACTTTTAAAATAGATCATGCTTTTGTCACTTTGCATGTAGGCCTTGGAACTTTTTTGCCGGTTAACACGCCCATGATTAACGAGCATAAAATGCATTTTGAAAATTACTTTATTGGGGCGGGTAGCTTGGAAAAAATTAAATCCCACCAGAATATCATTGCGGTTGGAACGACCTCCCTTAGAGTACTGGAATCGTTAAGCTTGGACGAAATGCTAGCAGATACCATGTATCAAACGGATATTTTTTTGTATCCCGGAAAAAAAATTCGTCGGGTAAAAGGACTCATTACCAATTTTCATCTTCCGGAATCGTCACTAATCATGTTAGTTTCCAGTCTTATTGGACGAAAGACGGTAATGGATTTATATACTGAGGCCATCAAAAATGAGTACCGGTTTTATTCTTACGGGGACGCCATGCTGATCCTGTTAGAGGAGTAATTTGAACATGTTTTTTACACTTGAGGCAAAATGCGGCAAGGCCCGGGCCGCCACCATCCAAACCGTTCATGGTTCCATTCATACTCCCATCTTTATGCCCGTCGGTACCAGGGCGTCAGTTAAAACCATGGGGCAACATGATCTTGAAGAAATTGGGGCCGAAATAATTCTTGGTAACACTTATCACTTGCTTTTACGTCCAGGCCCCCAACTGGTCGAACAATCGTTTGGTTCGCTCCATGGTTTTATGAATTGGCAAAGACCCATTTTAACCGATTCTGGTGGTTTTCAAGTATATTCCCTTTCCAAACTTTCCAAGGTTACTCCTGATGGCGTTATATTTAAGTCTCACCTGGATGGTAAGGAATATAAGATTGGCCCTATTGAATCCATGGAAATTCAAAGATCCCTGGGAGCGGATATCATCATGAATTTTGATGAATGTCCCAGTTTACCGGCCACTAAAGAAAAGCTTAAACAAAGTATGGATCTCACTCTTAAATGGGCCCAAATTTGTCGAGATATGAAAATTCGTGATTACCAAAAATTATTTGGCATTATTCAAGGTGGACTCCATTTGGATCTTCGTGGCGAGTGTATGGAAAAACTCATTAACATGGGTTTTGATGGCCTCGCACTGGGGGGGCTATCGGTGGGTGAAAAAAATATTGAAATGCAAAATTTTTTAACCGAATTTGTGCATACGATGCCGGAACCTATGCCAAGATATTTGATGGGAGTAGGGACCCCTTTGGATATTTTAAATGGCATTAAATCGGGCATTGACATGTTTGATTGTGTATTGCCCACCCGCAACGCTAGAAATGGTCAGTTTCTAACCCATGGCGGCAAGCTGTCAATTAAAAAGGCCCGCTTTATAGAGGATAAATTACCCCCGGATCCGAAATGTGCTTGCAAGGTATGCAAACGTTATTCAAGAGCCTATATCAGACATCTTTATACGGTGGGTGAATACCTGGCAGGACAGTTGATTACCTACCATAATCTTTATTTTTATATGAATATGGTTAGAGAGGTTAGAATGAGCATTTTGAGTAATTCATTTGACGAATATTACAATAACTTCTATAAATCTTATCAGTCCTGTGAGTGGGAATAATTAAAAAATCTAGGAGATTGTATGAATTTGTTTGTATCTAATGTGTTTGCTCAAGCGTCTACTCAAAACGCAAATCAACCTAACCCCATTATATCTTTTTTACCCTTTATACTTATTTTTGTGATTTTTTATTTTCTGATGATCAGGCCGCAAAAAAAGAAAATGCAAGAAGAAAGTTCCATGATCAATGCCTTATCTAAGGGCGATGAGATTTATACCAAAAGTGGCATTATCGGTACTATTTATGGCCTTACAGATAAAATTGTAACCTTAGAAGTATCAGAAGGTGTCAAATTGAAAGTTTTAAAAAACCAAATCGGTGGATCTGCTAAAAAACTTTTTGAAAAGAAAGAAGAAACAAAGAAATAATACTTCCAAATTTTAAATAGACTTTCTATGTTGTGAAAAGGTATAATTTTACCTGATTTTGACACCTTAGTGACATTAAACTTTCGTATCTAATACAATTTCAAATAGGAGAGAATAGATGAACAGAGGCTGGTGGTATCGCTTTATATTTCTTTTGGTCGTGACCATTGTTTCGATTTTTGCGATCATTCCTACCGTTTTTAAACATGCTGAAGACGTAAAATTCCCCGTCAAGTCCAAAATTAGTTTGGGCCTTGATCTGCAAGGGGGACTCTACATGATCCTCGGTATTGATTTTAACAACGTTTACCGGGATGAAATTAAGAGTTGGACCCGAAAAATTGAAACCAAATTAAAAGAAGATAATATCAATTCCACTATGGGAGAGATTGATCTCTCTGATCCGGAAGATCCCAAACATAAAATTGAAATTACCAACGGTGGACAGGTTGCAGAAGCGGAAAAAATAATTAAAGACTATTTTAAAGGCGTCATCAGACTTACTTCGGAAGATGGCAATGTCCTTACATATGGCCTGATGGATTCATGGCGTAAGCATATCAATGAAAATTCGGTGACCAAATCGATTGAAGTTATTAGAAACCGGATTGACGAATTTGGGGTAACCGAACCGGAAATTATATCTCAAGGAAAAGATCGGATTATTGTTCAACTCCCTGGCGTAAAAGATATTGATAGGGCCAAAGAGTTGATTGGAAAAACCGCCAAACTTGAATTTAAAATGGTTAATGATACGATTCCCGCCAGCAATATAATGGAGTGGCTTAAAAAGGCCAAAGATGCCAAGATTGAATTCAAAAAAGGGATGAGATTTTCTGATTATCTGAATAGTTTAAATGAATTTTTGAAAAATGATTTTCCCAAAGACTATCAATTGGCCTTTCAAAAACCAGTGGGTAAGGTTGATTATAATGAAACAGATTTGACCCCTTATCTGGTGGATGTAAGTCCGAGACTAACCGGAGAAGATTTGCAGGATGCAAGGGTCAACATAGATCAGCAAAAAAACCAGCCTTATGTTGGAATGGAATTTAAAACCAGCGGGGCCAAGATATTTGAAGAAGTAACCGGCGAAAATGTGGGAAAAAGACTAGCGGTTATCCTGGATGGCAACGTCTATACAGCGCCTAACATTCAGGCCAGAATTGCGGGTGGTCATGCGCAAATTACCCTAGGGGCAGGCAGTTATAATAAGATTATGAAAGAAGCTAGAGATATTGCACTGGTGCTTCGGGCCGGTGCTTTGCCAGTGCAGTTGGATTTTTTAGAGCAAAGAATTATTGGTCCAAGCTTGGGACAGGATTCAATTAAAAGCGCTACCATGGCAACCATTATAGGTTCTTTGATTGTTTTTATTTTTGCTTTGATTTATTACCGGATCTCAGGCCTGATTGCCGTGGTTTGTATTACTTTAAATATTTTATTTATCATGGCCTGTTTGGTAGGCTTTGAAGCTACCTTAACCCTTCCGGGTATTGCCGGTATGGCCTTAACTGTGGGTATGGCGATTGATGGAAGTATTATTATTTTTGAGAGGATCAGAGAAGAGATTAGGAAAGGTATTGGTAATTACAAAGCGGTGGAAGAAGGTTTTTCTAATGCTTTTTGGACCATTATTGATGCCAACGTAACCACGGCTTTTGCCGGACTTTGTCTGTTAAATTTTGGGACCGGTCCCATTAGAGGATTTGCGGTAACCCTTTTGATAGGTATTGTAGCAACTGTTTATACATCTTATTTTGTTGGCAAGCTGTTGTTTGAGTTTTATATGAACAAAGTTGAAGGCCAGGACTTAAGTATTTAACCATTGGAGAATGACCATGTTGGAAGTAATTAAAAGTGGATCTAAAATAAATTTTGTCAGTAAATTTAAAGTTTGTACGATATTGTCATCCATTCTGGTGATTGGTTCGATTATATTGGTGTTTAAGCAAATGCAGTATGGAGTTGATTTTCGAGGTGGTGCAGAAATCCAGGCTAAATTTAATCAAAAACTTGATTTGAATGATCTGCGAAAAACTATGGGACAGGCGGGCTTTAAAGGAATTTTGGTGCAAACGATTGGGGAAGTGGAAAATCACGAATTCTTGCTTAAAGTACAGGCTGAAGCATCCGAACTCAATCAGATGACCAGTCGGGTGGAGCAGACGCTTAACGATAAATACGCCAGTATCGGGGTTATTATTGAAAAGGTGGATATTGTCGGTCCTAAGGCCGGTGCCCAATTGAGGTTTTCAGGTTTTCTTGCCATGTTTTGGGCACTCCTTTCGATTATGTTCTATATCGGACTTAGGTTTCATGTGAAGTACTCTCCTGGTGCTATCGTAGCTCTTTTTCATGACGTGTCCATTGTTCTGGGGGTCTATGCGCTTACCGGTACGGAATTTACTTTGCAAACGGTGGCAGCCATCTTGGCGGTCATTGGTTACTCTGTGAATGATACGGTTATTGTTTATGACCGGGTGAGGGAGCATGAATCGAAATTTGCAGGAATTGATTTAAAAAATCATATCAATAATGCCATTAATGAAACGCTCTCTCGAACCATCTTAACTTCTGCTACAACCCTTTTTGTTACAATCATCATGCTGGTGATGGGTGGACTTGCCATCAAAGATTTCTTTTTGGCCATGACGGTGGGAATAATTGTCGGGACTTATTCATCCATATTCGTGGCAGCTCCGATCACCTTGTTCTTTGAAAAATTTGTAAAAAGCAAGTAAGTATTGAATGAAGTTAGGTTTTATTTTTAAATATTTATTAACAGGAACCTGGATATGGTTCCTGTTTTTTTTTAATATCCAGGCCCAGGAAGATAGGATTGATTCAGCGGACTCCGTGGTTCATATTCAAGAAGAAATGCAAAAAGGGACCTTGTCAGAAGTTTCTGATAAGGAACTAAAGCACGCTCAATCAATGAATGTGATGGAGCTTTTTAGTAAGGCGGACAACCTCAAGCAACTGAATAAAATGCTTGAACCAATCAGAAAAATGTCTGAATCAGAACTTACAAACATTATTCTATCCAATCAAAAGGCCCATCCTCTTTTTGAATTGATGGCAAATAATCCCAAACTGCTCACGTTTATCATCCGACTACTCAAGGATGAAAAGGCCATACAAGGTTTGGTGGAAGTCACGAGTCACAAGGCCAAAATTTATATTTATCTGGTTTTTTTGGTGATAACCATTTTGCTTAATCATTGGTTTAAAATAAAAATAATTAAAAATATCGAATCCATGATGAAGAGGTTTTTTGTTCATGTTGGTCGGATTATTTTTTTTGTGGTTTTAAGACTTACGGTGTTTCTTATACTGTTTTATGCTTTTTTAAAACCGAGTATTCTGATCATTTATTCACTAGGGTGATATAGTTCTTTGCATAACTCATTGATTATCGAAAAATAATAAGCTATTTTGAATTCTTAGATATTTAATCAATAATAACTTATTTAGAAAATTGATTGTAAATAAAATGGATAATAAATTTCAACAATTTCAAGTTTGTTCCTCTGACAATACTCAGTTTTCCTATTGGGTTTACTCCACTGCACAGGCCAATAAAAATAATAATTCTGTTTTAGTTTATATTCATGGATTAGTCAGTGATATTAGTTGGTTTAAAATCCCTGAAGATCTTCCCTCTAATACCATGATTTTATTTATACCTAGATTTCCTAGACAACATGTTGTTGATATGGATGATTGGTATAATAACTACAAACTGTGTTTGAATGATTTTTATCATCATTTCTCGGTAAAAAATATTCATCTGGTGGCAAATTGCTTTGGGTCGCTTTCCGCTTTAATGTGGGTGATGAGAAATCCTGAGACTTTTTCAACTATAACATTAGTTAACCCGCCCATAAATCCTAAAAAGCATTGGCCTTTTGTAACCAAACTAAAAATTTTGTTAAGAAGCAATATAGGACCTGATCATATGAGAAGGGTCTATTTGGAACCCAAGGATTTTTCCAGAATACCCAGCGTTTTAAGATTCATTGAAAATGAAACCAATTCGGTTTTTTATTTTTCAGACAAATTATATTTAACTACACATCAAATGCTTAAATGGCTGAAGCAAAATTTATTCACTTTACCAATCCCAACTTATTCAATTTTTTCTTCAGAAGATCCCATCGTGGATTATCGAAAAATACAGAAATCCTGGTATGCACCGGTTTTTCCTGAAAAGATATCATTTTTTTATTCAGATCATTATTTGGAATTTCTACCCCAGCAACATTTTTTTTGGAAATCAATATTTAATTTTCAAAAACATTATGAGCATAATTCCAACTCATCAATTCTATCTAAACATGTTTTAGTAACAGGTGCCACTGGCTTACTTGGATCAAATCTGGTGTTATATTTAGTACATAAACATTTCAAAGTACGTTTATTAGTAAGAAATATTACAAAAGTTAATCTCTTGTTGGATAAAATATTGAATAAAATTGAAATAGTGGAAGGTGCCCTTGATAATTTGGAGGCCATTGAAAATGCCATGGACGGTATAGACGTTGTTATTCACGCAGCGGCAGATCTTGATAGTTGGCATAAGAAATCAAAGTTGTATAAGACTAATGTAGAGGGGACGAAGAACATTTTAATGATTGCTCATCAAAAACATATTAAACAATATATTCATCTTGGTACATTGGACGTATATGGAAAAAATAAACATGATGTCATTTGCGAAGATTCACAACTTTTTCTAGGCCGTGACCATTTGGTTGCTAGTCAGTTGCAGGCGGAAATATTTGTTAAAAAATATTGTACTCAAAATAACATGCCCTTTACCATTATCAGGCCGGGACTTATGTATGGAGAAAGTAGTAATCATCATTTTCAAACATTTATCACAAAACTTGTGTATAAAAATGTTTGGCATTGGGGAAAACGAAATAATATTGCTAATGTTGTCTATGTTCAAAATGTGGTGAAGCTTATTGAAAAATGTATTACTACCGAAACATGTTTCTATCAGTCGTATAATATAGTTGACAAGGATACTATTACATTGCAAGCATTCATAAAGGACTTAACTAGCTTCAAAATCAATTCAAAAATAAGATTTAAGATACCATTAGTAGTAATGTTCAAGTTTTCAATCCTGAAAAGATTATTTGGAGTGAGGGATACAAGAGTTGATATTCAAAAGTCATATCAATTGTTAGGAAAGGATTACTACACTTATCCAGAAGGATTAAAGAGGACTTTAGCTAATCTAAACGGGGGGTAATATGAAGATTGCAATTATCGGACTTGGTGCTATTGGTTTGGATTTTTCTAATAAACTTATTAGTAGTGGCATTAGTCTTACTGGTTTTACTCGTAAGCCAGTTGGCTCTTACAAGGTTTTTGAAAAAAATAAATCCTCAAAATTGATTATTGAATCATATAACCGACCCAGATCTGAGGACTTGGGATGCTATGATTTAATTGTGTTTGCTTTGAAAAACCAAATTTTGGTTAGAACATTGAGTATCTATTTACCTCTTTTAAAAAAGGATGGTTATGTATTATGTCTGCAAAATGGAATTATGGAATACTTTATTGCCGAACATTTTCCGGTCAATAGATTACTGGGGGCAGTAGCTGCCGGAAATTCAATTTATAACCCTCCCGACACAGTGAATATCTCTCATCCGGTTGCGTACACTATCGGGGCGTTTAACTCTTTTCACAACGCTGATCGTACATACACAGATTTGATTGAAATTTTTTCTAAAGTACCTCGGGTTAAAATAGTCCCTAACATTCTTTCGGCGAAATGGAAGAAGTTACTTTTTAGTTCTATTTTAAATCCATTATCTGCAATTTGTGGAGCGACGGCGGATAAAATTTTAAAGAATGATATTGCCGTTGAAGTAGGTTTGAAAATTATCGATGAGATCTTACAAGTTGCCGATTGCGAAGGGGTAGAAATCTCTAAATCAAAACTTTTTTCACCTTATATTTTAAAAAGTAATAACCAAATTCCTCATATTATAAAACATGGCCTTTTGCATCTTCTCGCACCAGCGATAAAAGGGATGGTCATTTCAATGCTTCAAGATATTGAAGCTGGTAGAGAAACGGAAATTGATTATATTAATGGCATGGTCAAAAGGCTTGCCGATACTCATAATATTAGTGTCCCTTTTAACGTTTTAACTATTCAAATTGTCAAGGAGATTGAAGAAAAAAAGGTTTTGCCTTCATTTAATAATCTTGAGAGGTATAGGAAGTTATTGGATACGGTCTGATGTACATAACCAGTAGCCTTAATTAACTTATGATATAATATGTTGATCACCCAGTGTCGGAGATGGCTTTTAACAGGTGTATTTATGAAGTTTACTTTTATTTTTATATTATTTTTTTTACTTAATATCTGCCTGGCCAATGAAGGTGAGTTCAAGGCATCCCCGGGATCACTTGAATATAATGAGGGAACAATTTTGTATCTTGCAAAAAAAATTGCCAGTAGAAATATTGTCTTTTTTGGTGAAGATCATGAGGATTGGGAAGAAAAATTTTACCTTGATTTGCTTGTTCCGTTAGATCAAGAATTAGAGAAAAAATTGATTTTTAGAAAGTGCTTAATATTAGAACAGCCTGACAAGATATTTGGATCAATTTTAGAAAAATATAATCAATATATCAGTGAACATGGCAAGATTAGATGGAACACTTCTTTGTTTAAAGAAAAGGAAAGTGATCAAATTCAAGTCGATAAAAAAAGTGAAAGTCGCCACAAGGAATACTACGTCTTAACTTATTCAATGCTGGCAAAAAGGGCGTTGTCCCGAGGATGGAAAGTTTATCCAGTAGATGAATATAAATTATGTGAAAATTTACAATACAAAGATGAGCTTAAATGTCGAAATGGATTTATGGTAGAGAGAATTCATAATTTAATGGATAAGGAGTGTGGGCTTTTTCTGGTTATAAATGGATCTCATCATCATGCCATTGAAATGTCTGCGGATCACACAATTTTAAATCTTTTCTTGAAAAAATCAAAGCTTTCGCTAGATTCCGTTTACATGATTCAATTGCTAACGCTGGGACAAATGAATAGCACGGTGAACATTGCCGCAGATGAAAGGGTGGTTGGTGGTAAATAAGATTAAAATGTGGGTGCGTTAGATTGTATTAATACACTTTAGCAATTATTCACTTTGAAGATAAGGAGCATCCCCTAGGGATGGGACACAACCAAACATTTTATTGGGAGGTAGGACATTGGGGCGTGGGTCACCGGTGTTTTGGGCATCCTCCGTGGGATTAAAAACTGTAAACAGCGACTGATGAGATTTTTCGACGAGTGGATTGTCAAAATCAGGTGGATAATAAAACATAATGGTCTTTTGACCGGCAATAATTTCGTTAGGGATGAGTTTTTGGTTGTTCTCGTAGTAAAACCAGATCTTTTTTAAGACATTTTCTCGAATAATAATAGTACTGCCGGCCACATTTACTAGTAGTCCATTATTGTCGGTGTAGGCCTTGGGATCACTTTTAGCAAAATAAATAGCCTCGGTGTCATTGCCAATCAGCTCTTTTAAAATTCTAAATACTGCCGTGCTGCCGTGATATTGCTCTTGTTTGGGGCAATACCCCAGTTTACTGGAGCTATCTATCCAAGGTTGCATATAATATCCTTGCAAGATGGATTTGAATTTTAGTTCGGAGGCGTTGGATTCGGTGGTTGATTCAATATATGAGTTATAGGTAAAGGGTTGAAAAATATTGATGGTTGAACTTACATTATACTCGTTGAGTAAACGTCTCTGGATCTGTTCATTGATGTCCAGTTTGGTATTGTTATCAGCATCGTAGAGTCGCAGGTCTGACTTGTCCCATAGTGAAAGAGAATTGGGGATTAACTCAAGGCGAGGATAGGGTTTAGCGTCTTGTCTGCCATATCTATTTATATCATGACAAAAAACTCGGCGCAGACTGCCGGAAAGAATTTCAGGGAGAGTATTGGATGGATAGTAAAAATACATGCGGGTCATGTTTCCTGAATAGAGGTCAGTGGGATTGGTGGTGCTGGGAGCAGCATTATCGCCATACATATAAATGCAGGAGTATTGGGAGATATGCATGATTTTTAGAGGAGAGTTGTCCTCATTTTGCGAATCGGGATCGACAGCATAAATTTGAAAGGATTTACTTTTGGCCTTGGATTGATTTTCAACAATGGTGGCCACGTAGGTTTTATTTTTCTGGATGCTGCTTAAGTCCGTTTTAAAGGAGAAGTTTCCGGTGAATTCCATCTCCAAGGGTTGGGTATTAAGGCCGTCATAAAGATACAGGTTACAAGAAGGTGCATGGTTATTGACCGAGTTAGTGAGGTCGTTGCTACACCAACCCTTTAAATCCACTAATTCGTCGTTGGCAGAAATCAGGGGGCCTACGGTGGTAGTCACATAGAGGGTGGGGGTTTGATCATTGATGGTGGCACAATAAGTGGCACAGTCATTAATGATGTAGGGTTTGGTTTTTTCACAAGCACAATATTTAGGATTGATATAAACCTGATCAGAAGGGCGGGTCGAAGGAATTTTTAGACAGATTCCTTTGGCATAATTGACGATGGTTGTGAGATTATTGCGAAGACCTTCCTCTTTTTCCAAATCATTATCGCCATATTTTTTTATATAGGCCGCAATTTCGGCTTCAATTTCCTCAGGCGTGGCCACCTTATATTCTTCGCCGCATTCAGCAGTGCATGTCTCGTAAGCAATTTCTGTATAATCTTTACAATACCCATCTCCCGAACGGTCTACCTGGGCATAGTCTTGGATTTTAGGGCGATCCCCACGTCCATTATCGAGGCACGCAGAAAGCATCAACATAAAAAGTATTATAAGAAAATAATAACCCAAACTTTTCATACGGATGTATCGGCAAAATGTCTGAAGATCATTATATCAATTTAAAGCATGGCTTTGGTAAGGCAATTTATGTTGTTTGAGAATGAAAAAGAATACCGTTTTGGTCGGGAAAATATCAATTGGATATTTTTCCCCACTCAATCAGATCTTCCACTTGCTGATCTGTGAGACAGACTCTTTGATGGCAATCATTGCCTTGAAATTTCTCTCTAATTTTCTGGGCACCCCATTTACGGAGTTGCTCCAGCGTATGATGACCTTTTACATATTGGTCAAATACGATCTGGCCCGGATGAACAATAACCGTATTTTTAAATCCAAATATTAATAAATATTTTCTAAAAGCATCAAGACTTATGCATTGATAAGATGGCATGGTTGGACAATTGGGTACATATTCCGCCTCTAGAAAATCAATCTTCAAACTACCAGGAGTCTGGTCATAAACCCCTGCAGACATGTAAAAAGACAAAAATTGATCATAATAAGCTTTACCGTCTAAAAATAGTTTTTCTGTCGTTTCTCGTGAATACACCGTATCTACCGCTGACCCATCCAGATGATAACAGGTATGAGTGATGTTGAAGGGTTTAATCTTTAAAATAGAAATACATGCACCAGAG
Organism: Bdellovibrionales bacterium RIFOXYC1_FULL_37_79; assembly: GCA_001770015.1. GTDB lineage: Bacteria > Bdellovibrionota > Bacteriovoracia > Bacteriovoracales > Bacteriovoracaceae > XYC1-FULL-37-79. The sequence goes on along the minus strand of MEQB01000009.1, from coordinate 6,175 downwards.
ATTCCCAGACTGACTTCGCTCTCAGAGGGCATAATGAGAGGCGTTGGCAATTGATCTTCCTGGGTTTTATAATCTTTATCATGATCACTGGCATAACCAATAGTACGAATAAGCCCAATGAGTATAAGGACAACCATGCTATTTACTTTATAATTTTTTTTCATCACATCCTCCATTTAATTATGATCAATTATTATCTACCTGTTTAATGGATATTGAAACTATAATGAGCTTATGAATTTGAGTCAATTGAAATAAACTGTTTTATCATGGTGGAAAAAGTGCGTATTTATCAATGAAAAAGTAAGAATCATTGGTGCGTATTTTCAGTTTGTTCGGTGTTTTGAAATTCATTGGTGAGTTTATTGATAATATGAAACAGATCATCCACGATGATGGTGTTTTTACTGTTGATATCACCGATAGTGGTGGAAATGGTTTTGGCGGTGTCGGAAGAATCTTTTAATTCCATGGCCACCACCCCAAAACCTTTTCCATGATCGCCGGCCTTGACCGCTTCTATGGCAGCATTAAAGGATAGAATTTTCATCATTCCTGCCAGTCGGGTAAAATCACTGACCAGTTGTTTAACTGCAGTCGAGTTGTAATTAATTTCGTCGCCGATGTTGTTAAGTTTGCTTAAAATGGAGCTGACCGTATTGGTTTGATTTTCGTGAAGAATATTAATTAGAATTAAGGCAATGGAGCTACAGGCAATTTTATTTTCTGGAACATGTGCTTTGATGATTTCAATTACTTTAGGAACGCCAGTTGCCTCAAAAATATAATTTACTTCATAATTTTTCAAGCAATCAACTAAATCGTTAGAGGTGTAGATTCCCAATCTGGTGGCCTCTTGTAAGGCCGGGGCGTTGGGATTGACGTCCACAATATATTTAATTTTTACATTTTCCGATTTATGGAAAAGTTTGAGGAGTTCCAGACCACCATGTCCACCACCAACGATGCCGATAAACATTGTATCTTTCATAATAAACCTGCTTTAAAAATTGCCCATCTGTGATAGTATACACAGATGGGACTTTTTTTTCAATGCTGCAAAAAAGTAGGAAAAATGATCGATGCTTGGTGAGTAAAACCGGATAAAGATGGTCAAGCACTTGTGATATACTGGAAATGACATCATATTCATTTTTTTTTTTTTTTTGCCGAAACGAGCATGAGATCACCTTAAAAAGGAGTATATGTGGGTAAATATTTATTTTCTTTTTCATTAATTCTTGCTCTTAATATAATGGTTCAAGTTATGGCCAGTGAAGATTGTCCTGTCAGTACTATAGAAAAAACACATGCATTGGCCAAAAAAACCTTAAGCAAACATCTCATTAAATTGATAGAGGCCCAGAAGGATCTAAAAAAATTATATGATTTCCAGGTTAAGTATGATGATACATGGATAAAGTTTTCTAGGGCTGAAAGAATTTTACAAAAGGCCAAGGACGATAAAGAAAATTGTACCGGGAGGTCAATATCATGGGTGTGCGAAGATGAAACAGCGTTATCATTGGAGAAAGTTCAGCAAGAATATAGCTTGCGCCAATCAGAGTATCACTTGGCGAAATTTGACTTGAATAAATCTCTTTCCCCATTTATGGAAAAATATTGCAAACAGGGAGGGTCAGCGGAGTTTGGAAATTACTTTGGCGAAGAAATGTTTAGTCATAATCATGTGCCTGGTGGTTTGTTGGCACATGAGGATAGCGTGCTGAGTGTATTTCAATCTGCCAAGTGGGTTGAGGGGCTTAAGAATTATGCTGAGACGAAGGGAGGCATAGGCATACATCAATATGAGAATATGAAAGCAAGATTCATTCGGCTTGGTACAAGTAGTAAAGCGGGAGTGTATGTTCATGTTGACCAAACCAGTCAGCAACTTCTTTCGAATGAAGATAAGGAGATGTTTGACAAAATTGCGGGACTTGTCACCGTACCAAGAACTCGAGCACTTATTGATGATTACATAGAGAGCTTGAAAGATTATAGCAAGGTGCGGGCAGTTCAAAGTTTTTGTGAGGTAGATAGTCGTATAAAGTCTTTTGGTACGAATCCGACAACCGGCCGAAGGGATGAAAGTCCGCGTGGCAGACTGCCTGCGAAGAGCAAGAGCGAGTTAGATAGCAATGATCCTCAGCAGAATGCCCCACACAAAGTGCAAGGTATGTAGGTCTTCTACTGCTCATGTGTAGTAGTAGCTAAAGAGGGGCATTAAAAAGCACAGTTTCTTGCAAACCAGTGAATTTAAATTCCAAAGAAGGCGGACTTTCAGAAATCTTTACAAAGTCCGACGTGGCTTGTTGCATTATTTTTTCCAAATGCTATAACGTCTCCGATACCAAAGTTTAAGAAACGGTGATTCCATAAAAAATTGGATACGAACACAATGAGGGGTACGACATGAAGGTATTATTTTTAGGATTTTTATTATTGGGGAGTATGGCTGGTTTTGCAAATGACCCGGACTCTATTATTTGCAAAGTTTCATTGCATACATCACCCTTATTGGGGCAATCAATCCCAGATCCACAGAAACCATACCCTACCGTGAAGGAACTTTATGATACGGAGAAGGAAGAAAAATTTTTAGAAGCAGTCGTAATTCCTGTATCTGGTAAAGGGGAGGTTTCGATGCATAAAAATAAGTTAAAGGCCCTTTATTCTTTTAACTCAGAAAATGGACATATTGAAATTTATGACGAAGTTAATATGATCTCTGCTCGTATGAGTTGGACCAATGACTATGAAAACATCAATACTGGATATTTAAGACTTACTACGGATTTGAACCTTTATAGGGGAAATTTAATAGGTATTCCAAATGCTTTTGGCCTAACGTTTAGGTGTTATAGATAATGCTTTTCAATTTTATGTAGCTGCAAAAATGGGTGACTTGCTTACCAAGCAAGGCGCTGACAAAAACGGTCAATCACTGGTGATATATCAGTACCGGTGGGACAGTGTAATTGGTCAAAAATGATGGGATTCCCGTAGGGAATAAATAGTATTAAAGAGAATAAAGATTTTAATGGAGAGATATCTTCTACGGTGTTTCTTAAGAAAGACAAACTGACCAGGTTGACCATATCTTTCAAAGGAGTCAAATCAGAGATGTTGTTATCATTTAAGTTGAGCATTTCCATTTGAGTGAGTGAAGCAAGCGGTAAAAGGTTTTCCAGATCCATATTTTCTGAAAGATCCAGATTGGTTAATTGATGAAGATTTTCTAAAGGGGTGATGTCTTTAATCAAATTAAAGTTTAAATTCAAGGTCTTTAAATTGGTAAATACTGTAAGCGGCATCAGATTCACCACGGAGGTTCCCTCAAGGTTGAGAGACAAAACTGTTTCGGGCAATACCTGGGCGCATTCTTCCATTCCTAGGGCATGAGCAATCTGGTGTGCGGTATAGGCAATTTCCTCATCAGGATGCTGGCAAAATAATTCAAATTCAAAGGCAAAAAGCTTGGTTGAAAGTATGAACATAAGGGTGATTGTTTTCATATTAACTCCGGAGAAAAAGATCTGGTTGATTTGCTACTCATTTTAATTTTAACCAATATTTATCCTTAAGTAAAAGGGGTAAGTAGTTGACTGGTTCACTCGTTAAATAAAATTCATAAGCGTCCGAAAGGATAAATAAGCTATAAGGTTGGATATTCTATGAAAAATAAAATTTTGTTGGTTTTGATATTTTTTATTCTGACCGGTTTTGCTAACGCCCAATCCAGTCTGCTTTGTTCGATTTTTGTGGTTGCCCATGGATTGGAAAAAATGAGTGATGAGACCTTGACCAAATTAAATGCCTTCAGATGGAACTATCAGGATGAAATCATTAATGCCGCCAAGAATCTAGCTCCCATCTTAAATGAAAAAATCAATGCATGTGGATCAAAACCAGTCATTATTAAGGCCCATGGTTATGGCATGAGTGTGGTTTATCATATTTTGGGTATTGGCAAAAGATATGTAGAAATGTTTCCAGAGCATGCGTATGTAAAAATATATAAAAAAGTAACTGGCGTCTATAGTATTGCCGGGGCCTTTCGGGGAACTCCTTTAATGGATAGAATATGCACCAATACGAGTGACCGCAGTATTGCCCAAGTGCTTGGCAAAAAATGTATTTTTTCTATGACTACTGCTCCAATTCATCACCCCTCTTACGATGTTAATTCTCCAGGAGTTCCAGTTTATTTGATCTCTTCAACCTTTCGAGGTGATGAAAACAGCAATCGGGTAAAAATGCTGGGGAGTTATGGACTTACTTGGGAGGAATATTTTATCCACGATGATCGAAATCAAAGTGATGGAGTTATTCCACTTTTTTCTGCCCTGGGATGCGAATTCATTGAACCGATGCTTTACAAGGATTCAGATTGTGAAAAAATTAATGAGATATATTTTAAAAATTATAATAGGAATGATTTTGTCGGTCACTACGACCTGTTAATGGAAAAAAATCTAATTGATGGTGTTTATGATGAAAAATAATTATACCCGCTGTTTCCTGGTGATTTTTTTAGTTGCGCTGGTAGCGTTTGGTATAAGCACTTTTAAATCACCCAAAATGAAAGATACCAAGATCGCTAGCAGCAGCGAAGAAAATGAAGCGAATATGGGTAATCATCATGCTGAATGGGAATCCCCGGGTGAAGAGTTGTCTCAAAACATGAATCAATCCTTGGAAGGAGAGGGTGAAGAAGGCGGTGAGGCATCCGAGGAAGTAGATGAAAGTGAGGCCAGTGAAACTAGAGAAAAAACTAGTAAAGATGATACCAAGAAGAAAAAAAAGCAGGAGCCTTTTGATCTTGAGAAAATGCTGGCAATTATTGACCAAAAATTTGACTCTGATTTGGAAAAGGCGATGCTAAAGGACGGATTGAAAACCTACGAGGAAAATTCACTTTTACCAAGTAATTTAACACCTTTTGGTAATAAAAGCAGTGATCCCTTAGAAAAAAAGAATAATGAGACCATAGTCACCTCTCAAAATTCAGTGTCAGGTACCAACGTCAATGGCAATAATAACAATCATAATAATAATGATGAAGAGGTTGATTTAAATATTTATGCTGTTGCTTCAAAAGAAAAAAGTGCTTACGTGGCCAATGAAGATCCTATAGAATTATATTTTGAAGCATATAATAAAGATGTCCGTATTCCGGCCCAAGTCAAAGCAGAGGTTTTTAATGAGGATAAGGAGTTGGTGACCACCTTGGCATATCGGGAAGTTTCGCCGCTTAAATACTTAACCACCTTTGAAAATCCATATGAATTTAGCGATACTCCGGAAGGCAAATATTTTGTCAAGATCCAGGCCACGGCGAAAACCGACAAGTCTGTCTCCAAAAAAATCAATATGATTGAATCGTTTTCTATCAATTCAAAAAAGTCCCGATTTAGTGGGAGTGTTAATGATATGTTAACTTCCCAAGGTAATTTACTCGTTAATGTTGCTTACCGGGTTTATGTGAGTGGAACCTATCTGATCCAAGCCTCTCTTTATGATAATGCCGGTAAAATGATTGCTTTTTATGAGGAGCCCATGCATCTTGAAAGGGCCAGCCAGGTGGTTATTCCTTTGGAATTCCACGGATATTTTTTCTATTTAAGAAAATTAAATGGGCCATTTAATCTTAAAAATATCTCACTTAGTTATGTAAACAGCAATCTTACTAATGAAGTGGGAGGGGTTAATACCCCCAATTATGTTACCAAGAATTATCAGTGGACAGAATTTAATCAAAGTCCCTACGAAAATACGCAAATAAGAGATAAAATTAAAAGTATCGATAACTACTTAAGTTCAATACTGGCATCAAACGATAATTAACATCTTTTTATCAAACAAATAGGACTTTTGTTGAAACCAATTGGCCACTTTGAAAAATGGTATTTTCAGGAAAATAGTTAAAGTTTTTAAAAAGAATACTGGAAAAATCAGAAATAATGGGTGTAAAATACCACCATTCAATTGCCCAGATGGTGAAATTGGTAGACACGCACGATTCAGGGTCGTGTGCCTCACGGCATGCTGGTTCGAACCCAGTTCTGGGCACCAATATTATGTAGAATTCTTAAAGTTTCTTAAAAACAAAAGCATTATTAAGTTTCTAATTTAATGAGGCTTTTGTTTTTTAAACACATCGAAAAAAAAT
>MEQB01000008.1 GCA_001770015.1 Bdellovibrionales bacterium RIFOXYC1_FULL_37_79 | reverse complement strand
TAAAGTTTTTAAGACAGTATTTTGATATGACCCAAGAAGAAATGGGAAAACTTTTAAAAGTTGATCGTTTTGAAATTTCAAAGATGGAATTGTTTAGGCAAGCAAGAGTTATGTCACCAGAAAAACAAATTATAATGAAGATGAAATTTGCAAAAATTTTAAAAATTAAAGATGTAGAAAGCCTTTATGAGATGACTGATTATGAAGATAAAGAAGTAGAAATAAAAGAAGATTGGTTTCCAACCAAGAGTGAGTTGAAAGATAAAGTAGCTGCATAACGCGTCTACAGCGTCCGATTAGACGCTGTTTTTATTTTTAAGTGTTTGAAATTTAAGAAATGAATGGTCGGGCAACCTAAACCACTGACTAACGTGAGTTATGTTTCTGTTTTCACTATACATTTTTTAAATGCGCCAGCGGAAAATTACGGAATTTTACGGAAACTCTATATCGATTTAGGCCTTTCGATGAGAGATATTGCTGAGTTGACGGAATCCGCCTGGCCTAAAACATCTATATTGGAAGCTGTTAAACAATGCCAGATCAACAAACCAAAATCTTTAGAATCATTACGGCAAAAATATGGGGTTCGCCTTGTTAGGGGAAAACTTGTATCTCATGAAAAAGAACAGAGTGTGATTAAACTTATTCTTAAATTAAGTGGCGAAGGTTGGTGGCAGCGGCAAATTGCTAAACACTTAAATGATAAAAATATTAAAAGTAAAACTGGTGGTAGGTGGGATAAATCCGTTGTAACAGCCATCATCAAACGTGAATCACGGGAGGAGCAAGCATGAAAATAGTAGTGGAAATAGTGACGGCAATAATTTTGTTAGTATCGGGGAATTATTTTGCTCCAAAATTAATTAAAAAATTCCAGAAGGAAACTTTGATAAAACTGGATAGGGGACTTTCTCCATTATCCAAGTTTTCTTCAGAGTTAACATTAAAAAAATAGTGAAAGGGTTCATGGAGTATCTTCGTTTTAATATTGCACTGGAAATTCCGTAATAAATTATGTATATCACATTAATAGCAGTTTTTTTGATATTATCATCTAGACATTTTTTATTGAATATGTGAGTAAGCATGTATGAAAAATTCTCATTTACAAATAATATTGATTTTGTTTTTTTCAGCCTGTGCTGAAAAACCGGTTTATTTAGAAAATGGAGTTACCATGTCACACTCTGGCCAAACAATTGCGATAGAAAGGCAAACGCATGATCCAATCTATGCGCTCTACGGACGACATGGCCTTCTTCGAAATGTCGAAAGTACACGAAACAGCATTATGGTAGGACGACTGAGAATAATCAATCAAGGAAGTGAAACTGTTCGTATTAAAAACTGTGTGTTAATTTTTTCTAGCAAAGGCCGCGAATATCAACGTACAACGCTGGATGATGCGTGGCTGGAACGAGAAGCAAAACCAGCATATGCCTATCTTCAATCTTCTGTCGTACAAAAATTTTACAAGGCAGTTTCGTTTTATCAAGGTAATTTTACATCAAAGATCGAGCTGAAAACTAACGAGGCTTTGCCAATCTTTAATCAATATTTTGATTTTTATACTCCTGAACCTATAGACAACTTGGAGGTTCGCTGTCAGCTAGCAGATGGAAATCAAGCAAGTTCAAATTTTAAAATAACTGAGTATGTGCAGAAAAACCGCTATGATTTTCCAATGAAAGGAAGTGACCTGATCACATTTGGAAATCCTTATCAAATATGGGGCCATCGGACGATGCCTCATGCGGAATTTGGCTTTGATGTTCAAATTCTTGGGCGTAATGGTCGTGTTTACGAAGGGTCTCCTAGCAATCCTAACAATCATTTTTGTATGGGTCGTTCCATTTATGCTCCCGCAGACGGCACAGTTGTAGAAGTATTGGATGGTCTTCCTGATAATCCAAAAGCTTATAACCGGCAGGCATTTACTAAGCACTTTGAAAAGTTGAAAGATCAATTTCCTGCCATTCAATTAAACGGCGGGAACATGATCCTCATTGATCACGGGAATCAGGAATACTCTTTTCTCATCCATTTACTTAAAAACAGTATTAGGATTAAAAAGGGTGAGCAAGTTAAGCGAGGGGCATTGTTGGCAAAATGTGGTCATTCCGGAGAAGGGTCTACCTCGCCACATTTGCATTTTCATTTTGGGAATCGTTCGGATATGCTTACATCCACAAGCTTGCCTATTGTATTTGACAATGTAGACAATCGGCATTTTTCAAAAAAAATTCTTGGTTTGATTGGAATCCCATCTGAATTGTCTCCAATTTTTAAAGAAGCCGAAGTTATTTTAATTCAGGCAAAATAAGACTCTGTAAACTCAGTATTTAGAAAGATTTATGATTGTGGTTCGTTACATTGACTGCACCTCAAAAAAAGCTAGGGGAAAAAAGTGCAAACAATGATAGACTGAAATAAATTAATTATATTGTTATTTTATAATATAATTATGTTGAAATATAATTATGATATGATATAATTATGTTCGGAGTGATTATGTTAATTAAGGAGTATGTAAAAGAGAATGGTCGCTGCCCATTTAGGGATTGGCTGGATGAGCTAGATAGTTCGATAAAATATAGAGTTCAAGCAAGGATATTGAAATTACGAGATGATGGATATTTTGGAATGGCAAAGGGGCTTGGCGGTGGATTATATGAGCTGAAATTTAAAACGCTTGGTGGAGGCATAAGAATATATTACGGAATGGATGGTAAAACCGTCGTGATTTTGTTGACAGGGGGAAACAAAAACTCTCAGAGTTCAGATATTAACAAGGCCAGAAGATTTTGGCTTGATTATGTAGAAAGTAATAAGGAATGAGGAATGAGGAATGAGGTGAATTATGGCCAGAAGATCAAGAGACTGGGAAGAGGGGCTTTCGAAAGATTTAAAGCGTACGATAAAGGCGAGAAAAGAATTTTTCCTTGCTCTGTTGGATGAAGGATATGAATGGAGAGAGGCCTTGGATAAAATCGTCAAGCTGGTTGGAGTGAAAGAATATTGTGAATTTATAGGAGATATAAAACCTTCAAATTTACTCAATCAATTGAATTCAGATAGTAATATAACGATTGAAACGCTAGAAAGGCTTACGAAACCGCTTGGTATTGAGTTAACATTTAGAGACAAGTCAAAAGATAAGAATGTTGCATAAGGAATTTACTTAGTAGTAAAATATAAATCAAAAGACCCAAGTTTCAGACCTAGTTATGATAAAAAATATTGAAGAGAATTTGGATATAGATTATTTTTTCAATTTTTGCTATAGAAAATTGCGGATTGTGAAATAGAGAACTGGTACCAGCCAGTGGACGATAGGTCTCGGGGACATCAGACATTTGAGAATTCTTAATGCTATCGCATTAAGTGTAAGTGAAATACGAACGAGTTCTAGGTTTAAATGAAGTCCAGAAATACCTAGCGAAAGGCCGCGACTGATTGGAATTGGCACCGATTACCATAGTATCTCATGCGAAACTTAATAAATCCTCAGGCATAACTGCCGACAAGAGGTAAAAAGCGGAGATGCGTTTTTTAATATTGAAGAAAATTTAAAATGTTTTTGAACTAGGTAAATACATTTTATTAAAATATTTTTTTAACTATTTACAGTTTTGAGAAGCAACTATAATGGCGCGTTCTTCATTAACAACACTTCCATTTTTTATATAAGGCATGAGTTTTTCAACTTTGTCGGACGTTTGTATCAAGAGCTTTTTTATGCTTGGTCCATCATAATGAGGGCAGATTTTTTTTATTCTGCCAGCAATTCTCGAAATTTCTGCGGCAGATCCCGATGAAGATTTAGGGCTGTATACACCGATTTCGACTAATTTGTTACTATAAAAAGAAATATCCGATATGGATCTAGAGTCAGCATTTAGATTTGTTACGGTAATATGGTTATTATGTTGATAGACAGCAGGATAGATTGGATTCGATTCTAGGTTTCTTTCTCTTAAACTATTATGTTGTCTATCTGCGTTTCCTGCGGCACTTACAAACAGAGTGTCAGTATGTTTTTTAATGCTCTTTTCAATTGCATGTCCGAAGTTAGCGTCGATACCGAAGGACATGTTCACAATGTTGGCTCCAAAGCTTATACTGTAGTCAATGGCTTCAATAAATTTTTGGTTACCCATTTGCCCATATTGAGGATATTTTACATTCAAGACATAAACGTCCTCTTCAGACTTTGACAAAATTTTTAGCATACTTGTGCCGTGTTGTCTGAAATATGGCTCAAAAATTGTCCCCTCAAAATAATCGTACGGTTTGTCATCATTATCATTAAAATCTTTTCCAACGAAAGTTAACCCACTTTGTCTAATTTCCTTGGCCCTATCCAAATTTTTTTGATTTTGCATGATTAGATTGCGAATATCAGTGATTCTTTCATCCTGATCATATCCCGAAAGATTCATTGTTACCTTTTCAAACCAAGATTTTGATTTTAACTTATTTAATTCTTCCTGCATTCTGGCAATTAAATCTAGTGCGCTTTGTTCTGTTTTGCTGACATATTTAGGGACTCTGGCTAAATGTTTTGAGAGTTCTGGATCATTATAATCAACACCAGTGTCTAAAAGTGCAATTAATACTTTATTGACTTCAAAACCAGTTTCTAGAATTTGATCCAAATTTATTTTTGTGCCCTGGTGGCAATTTTCCCGTATCGGGGGTGTAATATCTGGATTAAAATAAAAATGTCTAAATGAGTTGCCCGAACTATCAACGTTAAGCTTTGAATGTTTTGAACCGTTTGTAAAATTAGTTATTTCTCCGTTCTGTATGAGACAATTATTGTCTAATTCAATCTTCGCAATTGCAAAATGTGACGAAGACGAAGTGTGCTCTACTCCCTTTTTGTAGAGCACAAGTTTTCGTCTTCCTCTGGCATTTTTGTCATAATAAATAGTAAACTCATTATTTTGAATATTAAGGGTAACGCTCTTTGCGTAACCTTGCTCAATCTTAATTTTGCTGGATTCAAAAAAAGGATGATTTTTTATTTCACTTGTATTTCTAAATAATGATATTTCGTGCCCGCAAAAATTATTAACGATATATTTAATTTTAAGTTTATCTTCGGCAGACATATTCTTAGATAAACTAAAATATCTTTCTAGCGTTTTATATCTCCGTCTTTCTAAAAATTCTTTAAAGCGAGGATGATGTATTCCTTCTGCCGTTAACAGTCCATACCAAAAACCTTCAGGTGTAGGTAATGGTATCTGTAGGTCCACATCGAACGAAAAATCATATCCGGAAACAAAATTCAAGGATTGAGTAGTTCCCTTGACTTTTTGTTGTGGTATCTTTTCTATTTCAGCTAAAGAACTTGCAAGAACTTCTTTGTAACTTTTTATACTTATTGGATGACCTCCTAAAGATGAATGATAAGGACTAATGGAAATATTGGGGACGTTGACTCCCCGTTGCTTTAAAGAAGAAATCAATCTAGTTTTGAGCTTTGTTATGTCAGAGTCTGTTTCTAGGGCATGTAAAAAATTTGATTGATAATTTAAACTAATGTCAGTTTTGATGGTGTTTTCTGGTAAAGAAGAAACGTAATCCGAATAAGAGAGATCGTCATCAATTACGAGGGGCTTATCTTTAGCGAAGGCAAAAGTACAACCGATGAATATTATATAAAACAAGAATAGTTTCACTTATCTTTTTTCGGCATTTTCTAGCAAATATTGATAAAATAACGAGATAAAGTTATTTAAAAAATTAATTATAAATGAATGATTTCAATTGGTTGTTGGTCAATGGTCGGGCAACCCAAACGTTGGACGAACCACTGACTCAACCCAATTATGTATCTATTTTTATTACACATTTTTTAAATGCGCCTGCGGAAAATTACGGAATTTTACGGAAACTCTATATCGATTTAGACCTTTCGCTGCGAGATATTGCTGAGTTGACGGAATACGCCTGGCCTAAAACATCTATATTGGAAGCTATTAAACAAGGCCAGATCACCAG
>MEQB01000007.1:3775-5191 GCA_001770015.1 Bdellovibrionales bacterium RIFOXYC1_FULL_37_79 | reverse complement strand
TTGTCGGTTACTTTCATCCTTTAAAAAAGACTTTAAAATATGATAAGAAAATACTGGATAAATGGGTTAAGGTAGGAGCCAAAATCACTCCTGCGGTAGAAAAAATCCTTAAATGAAAGAACTTCTTGAATATATACTAAAAGGAATATTAGGTGAAGGCGGGTTTTATGTAACCGAAGAGATTGACGGAGAGTTTGTCAGATTAATAATTAAGGTTGAACCTCCGGAAAATGCAGGAATTGTGATAGGCAAGGGCGGAGCGACAATTAAAGCAATCAGAAATATCTTAAGAGTAAAGGCCACTTTAGAGAAAAAAGGCGTTTCTGTTAATTTAGCTGAATAATCTTACTCTCCAAAAGGATTCAAATTCTCGTAAGGCGCCATCGGAGTTAAACTTACAAAGAAAGGTTGGCTATACGTACTTATTTTAGAAAGTATTTCCTTCTCCGCAACATCTATCGAAGTAATGGGTTCGGTTAAGGCCGGGATTTTTGTCGGGAATGGTACCCAATAAGAAACTACATTAATCGAAGCTCTTAAAGTTTCTCCTGTAAAACTTAGTTCCGTGTCATCGATCCAAACGTTGGGAGAAATAGTCTTTATTGAATTTGCAAAATTGATAATTTGCTCAAGTGGTCCGGCAATCTCAAGAGATAAAGAAACCTTCATCAAACCATTTGCATCTTTTGTTTCGGAACCTACTTTAAAATTGGTAATGGCAAGCCCGTTACCGACAGCACTTACTCTTAATTGATAAAGAAGAAGAAGCGCGGGATTTTCTCCGGGAAGAAATGAAGATGCGTAATTCACATTTGTTAAAACATTTTCCTGATTTGTAGAAAGAGTGTCAAGTTTTGTTTTTAATATATTTTCATTTTTTGCAGCTTTTCCACGTTCCTCATTCAAGTTTCCGATTTCGCTAAAGGCCCTGGAAAAACCGATTAAAGAAACTGAAATAAGAAGAAAAATAATCAAAAATGGTTTAAACGCAATTTTAATAATAAAGGGTATGTTTTTCATTTTAAATTAATATCAAGATTAAATAAATATCCCGCTTTCGGACTAAATAAAAATGACGTTAGTTTTATATTGGGATAAAGGTTATTGGAAATAATATTCTCAAAAAAACTATTAATTGAGGACGTCGATTGAGAATTTCCAGAAACGGTAATTTTATCAAGTGAAGTTACAACTTGAGTTAGTGTAATTCCGGGGTGATTCAAAAAAAGACTATTTGAGTCGCTTAAGGGATTTATTTTGGTCTTGCTACCCAATAATTTTTTGATATTACCAATCCTTTCTTTTAAAAGATACAGACTCTGTTCGGTTGATTTCAAATTAACAATTGAACTTTTATAACCATCCGATCTTTTGACTGATGCCTGAATTTGAATCCTCAAAAAAAGGATATAGCCG
>MEQB01000007.1:0-3739 GCA_001770015.1 Bdellovibrionales bacterium RIFOXYC1_FULL_37_79 | reverse complement strand
TTGAATCCTCAAAAAAAGGATATAGCTGACAAGAAGAATTCCAAAAACAAAAAAGACAATTGAAAAAACCACGGCCAGTTTTTTAACCAGATTTAATGCCTTAAGAACCGAAGCATTGGGTCTCAAATCCGGCGGCAGCAGATTAATTTTTGCCATAGCTAATCCCCCCTTAAAGCCAGTCCAACAGCGACAGAATACAAAGAAGCATAATTGGCTAAATTTTTAGCCAACTGTTCATTAACGGATACTTTAGCAAAAGGATTACCCACCATAACCTCAATTCCTAAAATATTTGTCAAAGTTGAAATTACTTCCGGCATTGATGAGGTGCCTCCGGAAACAATAACCGACTTTGGAGCTTCACCTTTTTCTTCTGTTTGATAGAAATGTATCGCTTTTTTAATCTCCTCGCCCACCAGATTAAATACCGGAGCCAGCGATTCTTTAACTTTTCCCTCCAAATCTTTTGATAGGCCATAAGTTTTTTTATAAGTTTCGGCTTGTTGATATTCTATACCCAAACTTTGAGATAGGGCTCTGGTAAATGCCTCCCCTGCGGTAGGAATTGATCTGGAAAAACGGATCATGCCATCTTTGATAATGGCAATATTGGTAGATTGCGCTCCAAAATCCAAAAGAAGAACCGTCCCAGTCTCAGGAGCTAAAGATCGGCAAATAGCTAAAGCCTCTGTTTCAACCCCAACCGTCGTCAGTCCCGCCCCAGCAAGAAGCTTAATGTATTTTTCAACCAACACCTTCGGAGAGGCAACCAATAAAACCGTCACATTACCCTGCGCATTTTGACTTCTTTCGACTATTTGATGTTCAACTATAGCTTCAGGTAAAGGTATAGGAATATATTGTTCCGCCTCCCATTTAACCGCAGATTCAATTTCCTGATCGGTTAATGAAGGAAATTTAATGGTTCTGGTAAAAACCAATGATTCAGGAAGAGCCACGGAAACTTCTTTACCTCTTATATGCGCCTCTTTGTGAAGCTTACGAATAACGTCAGAAAGGGGAACAAGCTCCTTATCCTCCTTAGCAATAGCGGGAAGGACTCCTTGATAGCCTACAGCACCGGAGGCCGCAAGTTTAAAAGCTTTACCTTCTTTCTCAAGTTCAACAATTTTAATAGTTTTCGAACCGATATCAATTCCGACACTCATAGTGATATTTTATATTTACTCATAATGAAATTCCTCCTCCGCTTATGGCTGCATTTTCAAATATACCGGGAAGTTCCCTAAATCCCCTGGTTACTTCAACCCTCCTAGTTGAGCTCCCCGAACTACCGCTTGAATCAATAACTGATCCCTGCACAGGAAACAAACTGCCGGAAGGACCGATTATAGAAACAGGGTGCCCCATATCAGTGTTATACAAAAGTGAAATTCTTGCAAGTTGTAAACCGTTAGGCTGTTTATAAACAGCGGCAGGTAAGATCTTTAATCCTCCATTTCCGAAATCGATTGTTTTTTTAAATGCAAAATTTTGACCGTTTACCTGACAAGTTCCTCCATCAGGAGACGAAAAAGAATTTGAACCTCTCCTGTCTGAATTTGGGTCAGAAACCTCTCTTGCTATTTGCGCCGTAGAATAATCACCGGCTGAGGTAAGATAAATAATACTAACTTCGATTGCCGGAGTTAAACTTAAGCCGGCTGAGGTTCCTTCCTTTCCCCAACAAACTTGAATCTGATCTCCAGTAAAACATGCCCCGTCCGCGCAAGTTAAACTTCCATCACCATTATGCGAAACAAACCAAACAGTAGTGCTTTCTCCTGAATAAAGATTGGAGGGTAAAACAAATTCGGAAACTCCCGAAGAAAAACCGGTTACACTTGCATTAAAAGTAGCGTTATTATCTAAAGATCCTGTTAGAGGACCGGCGACAAGTGCCTGCTCAATTCCTGCTTCAGCGGCAGAAAAAGCCCTCACTGATTCTTCGGAACGGGAAGAAATACCGATATCTAGTGTACTTCTTGCCAAAATTGAAAGGACTATTGTTAAAACAACGCTCATTGAAAGAAGAACTAAAAGTAGAGCCTGACCTGAAGAATTGTTGGATAATTTTCTCACTATTTTAGTTTATCATATTACGGCGCCACTTCCTTCCACCTGGTTTTTTCAACAGAGAGTTTGGAGGGGAAAAGAAAGATACCTAAAGAATCATATTCAAACACTTCTGTAGGACTTATATTGCTATTGATCAAGTTTTGCAAACTGAGAAACATATCTGTTCGCCAAGGAATGAAAATTTTCAGCAAATTGTTCAACAAATGATTGATTTTCAAAAAAAGGCAATAAATCTTCCTTCAGAAATGTTTCTGTAACCATTTTTATCTTTCTGTTCAACTTTACTAAAACTTCTTTTTTGTTCATTCCCGTTGCTTCCAAAATCATCTTCCAATTTGGCCTGAAGCCTTTTTCCAAAAACCATATCAAATCATAATAGTCCCTGCCTTTAAACCGTTCAACCCTCTCCGTTCCTTCAATTTTCTCTCTGGTTAATATTGCACTTATTTTTCCTGCAAAAAGATCTTCCGGAGAATACCGCCTAATTAAGAAAGATAAATTTTGAGACGATTTAACTGAAACTTCAATTTTATAACCTGTTTTTGGGGCCAAAGCCAGATCAATTCTGACATGAAGAACCACGCTATCGCTTTTTCCCAAGGACATACCCAAATCCGAAAGAATGGGAAATTTTAAATAGATGGTTCTTTGATTATTTGCTATTCTAATCCCCAATTTTGGAAATTGCAGTTTCTTAACAAAATAATCTTTAATATCGGAGGCCAATGTTTCAATATTAAAAGGCTCTTTTTTTTCGATAGAGTAACCATCTTCGATGTCAAAATCCAAATCCTCCGAAAGTCTGGGAAGATCAAAGCAAAACCTGAGACAAGTTCCCCCTTTGAAAATAAGCTTAGAACCCCATTTGGAATTAAAAACAAAGTCAAGAATATAAAATTGGACTACCTCTTTAAGCAGACTCCTGACAACAAGAGGGTTTTTGCTTTTGTTGTCCAAATAAGTTTGTTTTAATCTGTCAATCAACATAAGTTTTCTTTATCAGTTTCAAAACATTAAACATCTTTCTTCCTGACGTAGAAGTCACGTATTTTTCAAATTCATCAAGATCATCTTGAATAAAATTATCCCAATTTATTCTGGAATCATATATTTCCCGTTCAATATCCAACATCTTCTTTAAATAGAAATAATCAAAAAGAGCTTTGGCTTTACTCGCGATATAAATTATTTTGTCCTGCCAAAAACTTTCCTGATAGCCTCCAAATAATTCCGGCTTGATACTTTTGTATGAAAAAGAGCCAAGAAAATTAGAATAGGTTCGCGAGGTCTTTGTCGTTATCGAAGTAATCGAAAAAACAGATTCGGGAATAAGTCCTTCTTTTGCTAAAACATATTCGGAAGAGATATAAGAAGGGGTTCGTAATAAATTAGCGACAAATTCAGCATAAGGTTCTTTTGACGCCTTTTCAACATAAGCAGAAGAAACATAAAGACCTTTTTTCAGCGTTTCCAAAAAACCGATTTTTGTCAATCGAGCAATCTTTTTGTCAAGGTTTCTACCGTTTTTGCCAATCAAAACCGAAACCGCGTCTTTATTAAAATAAGGCAACAGTTCAAGTTCTTTTTGATTATCTATTCCGGAAATACTAATCATTTGGTAGTAATTGTGAAACAAAAACAACAAAATGTCAAGTATAAT
>MEQB01000006.1 GCA_001770015.1 Bdellovibrionales bacterium RIFOXYC1_FULL_37_79 | reverse complement strand
GACGGGCGTGTCGAGGTTGATCACCCGGCCTCGTAAAAAGGTGATTAAATTGTATAATTGGCGAAAGTAATTTTGCTATGGCTGCCTAGTTAATTCTATTGCAGCATTGAGGGCCCGGTTACCAAGAAACAGAAGCCGGAACCACTGTTAAGGTTGCAGTCAAACTAGCCTTAGTGGATTCGTCGGGAGACCACGTTAAAAAAGCACCGAGGTTCGCACCGTGCATGTAACGATGCTAGTCCGGTCCCGGGACAATAATCAGGGAATACACACGTAGTCCGCTTTTTCACAATCTTTTGGACGCGAGTTCGATTCTCGCCACCTCCACCACTTGATTTTGAGTGGTGGCCCCCCAAATCCTAAAATAATTATTAATAACAACAACTTGTTTTCAATAGTTTAGGTCTTCTTTGCAGCTTCGTTCCTTTCTGAAACTTTCCTGAAATTTCCCGAGAAATCTATTTTTTGTCTACTTTGTGTCTACTTTTTGAAAAATGAACTTAACCATGGACTACACTGTGTAATTTTACGCTTCCTACACAGAGTAGTCCTATGAATTTATTGGATACACTGCGTATCCGTTAAAGAGCATTTTTTAACAATTTTTTTAAGGAGAAATGCTTATGGAAAACAGAACAAAAAAAAGAAGAACGGCCACAAAGAAGATGACCAAAGAGGCACTTGTCTTGAGATATTTAAGAGAGTCCCGTTGTTTATCAATGAGAAAGGCGGCCAAGGTTACAGGAGTAAGTGACGCTCAAATCAATCATGCCGAAAACGGAAGAAAGGATTTAAGGCCTGATTTTATTTTGAAACTGGTGGTCGCTTATGGTTACACTTATCAAGATTTTTTGGATTTTCTTAATAATAAAAAAGAGGCCCCGGAGCATTTATTAAGTGAATGTATTTCAATTTTAAAAAGGCTTAAGTCGGATAAGTTGAAATCGGTGAAGACGATTTTGGAGAGTTTTTGAATATTTAATTTTTAGTGGGGATCTCTAATTGAAAGTGTGTTATTGCTTATTGTTCGCATTAGCGATTGTTTGCTTCTTGGTGTCAATAACAGACAAATGAATTAACTACCGTTATACTGGCACAATATTCATCCCAAAGGTATATTTTATGGAAAAAAAAAAATTAACTTCGTGTCAAAGAATATTCATTTCTCTAGCCTTGTTTCTGCTCGCTATTGTTTTGTTTTGGTTCCCATATATAAAAACCGTGGAAATAGAAGACGCAATTACACATATAAAAATAACCAAAACTTTTTATGCGCTTCACGTTTATGGTGCTCAAATTTTGGGGTCAGCTCTTCTAATATTAGCTGCCTGGCTGTGGAGAAAGGAGTTAGGAATATCTTCGCTGGGGCCACTTAGCGAGAAAGAGGATATTGCCGATGACTTAGAACCAAAAGATTCCGAAGAAAATAATGATGAAGGATCACCGAACGATACGAATGCCTCAATTCCAACTTCCAGTAATCAGTTGACCTTCTATGAAAATGAAAGAAAGACAAAGTTGCTTCAATTGGTAAAAACGCACCATTATCTTTCAACGTCAAAGGCATCAGTGGAATTAGGTATCTCTATTAAGTCGGCTCAATCCACGCTTTTTAGTTTATTTGCTGAGGATAAAATTGATAGGAGTGAGTACAGAGGAAAAGAAATTTTTCTTGATAAAGACTTCTGGGAAAACAAAGCAATTGATTGGGTAGTTAAGCAACTTTCAAAAATTGAAAAGATTGAGTCTGTTTATAAACAAGTCAGATATAAAACAGCAAGTTTTGATGCAATTGCAGAAACTGCTGAAAAAGTATTTTTCATTGAAATCACAAGTCGACCTGAGAGGGTAGTCTCAAGAATCGTCAGAGATTCGGTAGAATTCGAGCATAGATACAAGAAACATGCTTATTACATAGTTGCGGCTGTTTGTATTGAGGGAAAAAATGCCCCAGCTCCTATAAAAACGCCAGTCAAGGACTTTGAGTTCTGGAATGTTCCAAGCGAAGTGGCGATTATACCACAAAAAGACTGACAGTTTCTGTGTAGAAATTTAATGTCAAAGTATGTTGACCCTTGAAAAGAATCAAACCAACGCAGTTCAATCAACCCAGAAGAAAACCAGAATGAGGGGAATGACATTGCTCAAAATATTTCAACTTATCTGTAAAGCTGAACATAACTTTTAAGTACCTCGCAGGCATTAGATCCCTTTAATTTGGCCTCAAACATATAAAATCATCCTTTTGTAAACGCTTTTGTATAAAAGTAAAGGTCGATTGGCAAGCCGTCAACCAAGCATTTCCCGCACTGGGACAGCTTCCTGAGCATTTTTATGTATTTTTGTATAGTTACATGTCCCGCAGTAGGAAGGTTTTTCATATATGAAAAATTTCAGAATTTTTATTAATATTCGACAGACATATGGGAATTAATATAAACCAATGTAAATGTTCTTGAGAAAATTAACAATAAACCAACTTAGAGATTTACATCCGGATGGATAAAATATTATTGAGGCAACCTTGATTATAAAAAATAAAGTTTTAGCATATATTTTCAGAAAGACAGGCGAAAAAAACGAAGTACTTGTTTTTGATCATAGAAATGATCCGGAAGTTAATCCCCAAGTGCCGGCCGGAACAGTTGATACAGATGAAGCCCCAGAAAAAGCAGTGCTCAGAGAAATATTGGAAGAGTCAGGCCTAATCTTTAGTAAACATAATCAATATCTTGGATGTTTTGAATATTTTAGAGATGATATTCAGGAATTACACCAAAGACATGTTTATACTTTTGTATCAGAGAATCTTCCTGATAAATGGGAACATCTTGTTTCAGGGGGCGGAGAAGATCAAGGACTGATATTCGATTATTATTGGTTGAAAATTGAAGATGCTAAAAATAATTTAGTTATTGGGTTGGGAGAATATTTGTATGTTTAAAAAAATGATTTTCATTTTCTTCGTTATATCATCTTTGACCTCCATGGCGAAGAGTGCTCCGAAGTCAGCTCATTTTTCAGATGATTATAAAAAGTTTAATGATAAGAAATGGTCAGTAGAGGTTCCCGAAGTAAGGGAGCTTATTAATGTTATTTTTGCAATTACTCCAAAAGGGTTGGCCGGTAGTTCGCTTGAATTGTTTAACATTATGCGAGAAAATGATGATTATAGAAACTATTATCAAGATGTGTTGGCGAACTTCTTACCGTTTTATAATCACCCTATAGTGACCAAGTTTAATAACTGGATTGAAAATGGTACTCAAAATGAAAACTATCCAATTTTTAATTTAAACAGTTATGCATTTATTTTTAGGGGAAATAAAATTGTTAGAACCAATGTCCATAATTATTTTTGGGATGGCGATATAAATGGGCTTGATTCACATATTAAAGAACTGGAAGATTTTGCTTTAAAAACAAAATTCAGGACATTCTATAAAAATCATCAGAACTTTTATGATAAAATTATTAAATTACAAAATGAAAAAACACCTGTGAATAATCAATGGCAATGGTTAGAAGATCAATTTCCAAAAAGAATAAATAATTATAAAACTTTAATTTCCCCATTGGTCTATGGATTTCATTGCACCGGTTGGAATGAAGATAATGGTTTTATTGAAATCGTGATGTCAATCTCTGCGCCAGGAGAGGTGAGTGAAATAAAAGGTGAAGGTCTGCAACGAGTGATATTTACGGAGATTGATCACAATTATATCAATCCAATATCAGATGGGTATAAAGAAGAACTTAAACTTGTATTTAAAAAAATGAATTTATGGGCCAAAGAAAATACCGGCTATGGCATGAAAGAATATCCAATTTTTAATGAGTATATGACCTGGGCTGCCTATCTCCTATACATTTATGATAATTATAATTCAGAAGTTTTAAAACAAGAGGAAGCAACCACTATAAGCAAGATGGTAAACGCTCGTGGTTTTCTTAAATTTCGAGAGTTTTATTTTGAACTCTTGAAATTCTATAAAAACAAACCCAGCGACAAAAAATTGTCTGATTTGTTTCCTGCTATTATTGATTGGGTAGGAAAACAATAATTGGATTAAAGCATGAAAAAGAATGAAAAATATGAACCATATAATCCAAGTCGCATTTCAAATCAAACAGTGCTGCCAGTTACATTCAGAAAATTGTTGATGGATGACGTGGATGCTATTTCATCAATTGTTGCTGAGAGGAATGGAGAACTTGTCGAGTGTTATTACGAGAGGGTTAAGAGAGAACTTGGTGATATTCAAAATAGCAATGATTAATGATAGCGTAATTGGTTTTGGAAGGCTGATTTTCCATAATTCAAAGGAACGTCCCGATGTTATAAACTCCCCAACGGGGTGGTGGATAATGGGTGTGGTCGTTACCAAAAAATATCGGGGAAATGGAGTCGGAAAACAAATTTTTGGTCATCTTGAATCTGAGACAATGCGACTTGGTGGTAGTGAACTGTATAGTTTTATTAATGCGGATAATCTAGTATCAAAAAGCTTGCATCATAAACTTGGCTTTGACGAAATAGCGAAAGGGTCATCATTTTTGAATGTTAAATTTGATGGAGGAGAAGGGCTTCTATTTAAAAAAATGCTTCATGAATTGAGCAGTTGGTTAAAATCATGACAACTAATAAAAAAGACATTTTTAAAATAATATCAACGCTAATATTTTTTGCTGTAAATCTTAATAACATTGTCTATGGGGGGAATGTGTATATTGACCAAAATAAGAAACCATTGCTTGACTATCAAGTAATAGGAGAAAAAGTTGAAAAGATTTATGGTGTAAAATTAAATCGTCCTGTTACCGTTATATTTAAAGAGACTCCTGGTGGTAGATTCAATTGTGAAAGTAACGAGATATTCATTAATCAGAATGATCCCCTCCAAAAAAAATTAGTTACTATTGCTCACGAAACTTCGCATTTGATGCATTGTCAGATTACTAATAATAAAAGTACAAATGAGGAACTAAGGTTTGTTGATGAAGGATTAGCCTCAATAATTGGACAACGAATTACCGGAGACGAAGATAGTTATAAAGCTCAGACCAAAGAAGAATCTGCTTTGGAACGTGATAAGGGGAATGTTTCTTTTGAGTTGGTTAAAAAATGGAAAAAGTATTTTGGAACGGGAAATATAGCAACGTCAAATTGGAAAGCATATAGGGTTGGCAGCAGCTTTATTTATTATTTGATTTACAAGTACGGGGAAGGCACTCCTTTTGATTTTTTAAAATATTTAGAACGTAGTAGTTTTCAAGAAGCGCTGTTAAAAACAACGGGAAATTCAGAGCAAGAAATTGAAGTGGCGTGGCTGGAATATATTTATGAGCAGGGGAAGATCTAGTGAATAAAATTTGGATAGAGTCTTGAACGATTTATTTAAATTTTCTAAATGGATTATTTTATGACCGGAAAAATGAATTTAAGTATAAAAGATGTAGCAAAAGAAAACTTGAAGGATCTTGATCTGATCTGTATTCCTTTTTTAGATAAAGTTGAAGATAAATCTGATTTTATCGAGGGAATTGAAAAACGAAATGAATGGTATTTAAAGATGATGGAACATTATGGGCCTATTTCCAAAGTGGCATATGTGGATGATCTGCCGGCCGGAATGATACAATTTATCCCAAGAGTTTCTGAGCTGGTTTTTGAAATTCAATGTATATTTATATTAGAAAAATTTGCCAAGAAAGGAATTGGTAGTTTTTTACTCAGGGAAACAATCAATGAATTATCTACTCCAAAATTGTTTTTTAAAAATAGACCTCCGAAGGCACTCATATCCTGGGCGTTTAATGTTTCAGGTCTTGTGCCACAAGAAGACCTATTTAAAAAATTTGGTTTTATAGAATCAAAATGCGGACGACCTTTATATTTACCAATTGAAAAAGATTATGAGTACTCCTATAGTCGGGGTAAAAAAATCCAAGAACGCTCAAATGAGAAAAAGGCAATAACAGTCTTGGATACTTCTTGTCCATTTTGTATTTTTACGGTTAATAAATATAAAAAAATTTCTAAAGAAGTCTCTCCACAAGTTGAAGTTTGTGTGGTTGATAAATTTAGGGTTTCAAATGAGACAAAGTGTATGATTGATTTTTGTGAATTTAATAAGAAAAAAATAGTATCTGCATTCGCAAAAGAAGATGAAATTAAAGAATCAATCAAGGAAGCTATGCTTGCAAAACTTTAAGCAAAGGACGGTTTTATGACTGATGAAATATCATTTGTAACTTCAAATGTTTTACTTCGGCCTTTTAAAAAGGAAGACCTTCAATGTTTGGTAGAATGGTTCAAAGATGCTGATCTTCGAAATAAGATAGGTGAAATTTCTCCGATGACTATACAAGATGCCAATAATTGGTTTGAAAAAATGTCCGATGATGAAAGTCGAAAATGGTTTGCTATTGAATTAATTAAAAGCAAACGCATTATTGGTGAGGCAGGGTTACTTAGAATTTTTAAAGAGTGGAAAACGACTGATATGAGCATTGTTATAGCGGGGAAGGATTATCAGGGTAAAGGATATGGAGTCGAAATTGCGAACGTTTTGCTTGAATATGCATTTCAAACATTAAAACTACATCGTGTTTCCGTTGGGGTTGTTGGGCTTAACCAAATGGCACTAAATTTTTGGAAAAAAGTTGGATTTAAAGAGGAAGGGATTCAGCGGGATGGTTATTTTTGTAATAATAAATATCATGATTTTGTTATGATGAGTATTTTGGAGGATGAGTATCATGGAAAACCAAATTAAAGATGGTTCAGTGAAAATGATGAAAGATTTAAAACATACGTTTAATGATATAGCTAAATATTACGATCAAACCAGGCCAACTTATCCTAACCAAATATTTGAAGATATTATCAGATTAACAAAAATAAATACTGAGTCAAAATTATTGGAAGTCGGTTGTGGAACCGGGCAGGCAACGGTGCAATTTGCTAGAAAAGGTTTTAATCTTCATGCAATTGATATTGGAGAAAACTTAATTGAAATTGCTAAACAAAATTGCAAACCATTTAATAACACAAGGTTTGAGCACATCTCCCTTGAGGAACATGCCAAAACAAATAATCAATATGATTTGATTTTTTCGGCCTGTGCATTTCACTGGATCCCAGTAGAGATCAGATACGAACTTGCTTCAAAGGTACTTAAGGATAATGGACATCTTTCTATAATTACTCTTATCGTATTAAATGATGATAACTCTATTAGTTCTAAGTTAGATAAGATTTATAAGGACATTGCTCCTGAAATCTCTGCCCCCTTAAATAATAAAAAATCTCCTGAAGAACAAATTTTAAAACTAAAAAATGAGATTGAATCTTCTAGCTTTTTCAAGAATGTCTCGATATCAGAAAGCATAATTGAAACGCAGTATTCCTCGGAAGAATATATCAAACTTTTACAAACATTTTCTAATCATCGCAATCTTCATGTTCAGACTCAGAAGTTACTATACGATAAAATTTTTGAATTGATTGAATCAACTGGTGGAATATTTATTAGAAAACAAAAATGTGCGGCACTAACTGCAACTAAGATATGACCATGGACCATAGGTGATGAGATACTTCCTGAAAATACTTTCATTTTTATATTTTACTGGCGTGATATTGCATCTACTAGATTTACTTGATTTGAGATTAAAATTTTCTGAAATGAGCATCGTTTGGAAGATGTGGATTATTTATTTGATTGCAGGTGATATGATTGCGAGTATCGGTTTATATCGACAGAAGATTTATGGCGAAATTGCTTTTCTAATAATTGGTCTATCTCAAATATTTGCCTACACCATTTTTGAATCCTATTTTGGAAATCAAAATGCACTTATAGTTTTCCATCTAATCACGATATCAATTTATTTGTTTTTCAAAAATAAAAAATCATTCCTGCGTCTTTAATAATTCAAATGTTTTTAATACCCTTAATAAATGAGCTTTTACTAAGTCCGGTGAGAAGGGAAACGATGTTAAGATTACTTGGGCCATATACTTTTTCAACCTCAGAAATCTTTTTATATTTTATAAATAATTGATCTAGCTCTGATGTTAATTCGTCTATTTTTTCGCGTGATAACTTAAAGCTCGATAGGCGAATGTGGCTTTTTGATTCAGATTCGTCAATAATCGTTTTAATGAAATTAATAATATTTTTCTTTCTAAGATCATCAAAACCAGCAATGCCTTTTGTATCAACAAAGATAGGAGCACCTCTTGTATATGAGTATTTGTCGTTTGCAGAAAGTTTGATGAGATCGAGATCATCAAGGGCCTTGAGATATTTCCAGATGGATTCTTTGGTAAGATTGAATTCTTTTGCCAAGGTCTCTGTCGATTCTTCTTCGTAGATTAGTTTTAAGTAGAAATAAAAGAAGTGGGGATGTTTGAGAAAAAAATCGGTTTGCTTTGGGTTAAAACGAATTCTTTTCATTGGCCTGTTTTTTATAGAGTCGAAAAGAGAGTCTATGGATATCTGGATTATCTCACAAATTTTTATAAGCCTGCTCAGTGACATATCACCAGTTTTAAACATTTTTTTAATGGCCGCTTCAGATAAGTCCAGATGCTCGGCAAGGTTGCAATAAGTAACTTTTCTTTTTTTTAAAGCTTGTTTTATTACTTCAATAATAAGACCAGTATTATCCATATGCACCTCAATGGGGTCAAAAGTATACTTTAAGTATTCTTTTAATATGTATATTGCAAGCAAAAATTACAGGTGATATTGAAAATTCGACGTTTTAATCATAGAACAACAAGGGGAGATAAAATGAATTGTAAATTATTATTAAGTTTAACTGTTTTATTAGCTGTAAAAACGTATGCATTTGAAACTATAAAGTTCAAAACGGTTGGCCCACTGTTTGGAGAATCTAAGCAATTGCAAACAGAATGTACTTTCGAAAATTATTCAAAAACTTGCATTATTGATACAGGCGCAAGACAGTCGGCAGTAGGTGAAGATAGCTTCTTTCTTCAGTACCCAGTAGCTTCTCAGGGTGAAATGACTGGATTTAATGGTGAAGTAATTATCACAGATGAAATTTTAATTAATAATTTTAAAATAGGAGAGCTTGTTCTATCTAATCTTCTTGTTGATAGAGTGGGGGTTGGGTTTGCCTCAAAAAATCCAATAATCGGAAACGATGTCTATTGGAATTTAACGATGACATTTGATTTTAACCAAAATGTCATTTATTTGGGTGACCAGTCTCCAGATGACGTTAAGCATGCTGGTCTTGATACTTATCATGAAAAATGGATTGGAATTCCAGTTCAAATTGAGGGTGATAAGGTAAAATCACTTTGGGATACAGGTGCCAGTCTCTCTGCTGTTGATATACGCTACATTGAGGAAAATCTTGCAAATTTCAAATTTGTTAGAGAGATCGAAGCGGAAGATGGTGTTGGTAATATAGTAAAGACCAAGGTCTATAAAACTCGATTAAATATTTCAGGAATATCTATACAAGATGTTACGGTAGTGGCTATTGATTTCAAAAAAATTCAAAATGATGTTGATCCAGATATTAAAGTAATCGTTGGTTATAATATTTATTCAAAATTCAATTGGCTTATTGATTACAAAAATAAGAAATGGGCCGTTTGGCAAAAATAATGTTGCGTCTTTAATATGAGCGGGGACTTTACCTGCTCATAATATTGTATCATCATATCGTTAAATATTTATTTAATAATTAAACCCAAACTGTCCCACATCGGGACGCTCGAAACCATTTAATTACAATATCTTCAATAAATGGACAAAGGATTGGCGAAAGAAAATAGCCTCTGAACTTGGGAAGGCCCAAGGTCGTGATCTAATAAAAAGATTGTTGAGTGAAGAAAAATCTATCAGCTTTATCAAGAAAGTAAAAAACACAGTCAATGTGATTTACAATTACGGTATTGAAGAAGGGTTAATCTTGGGAGTTCATCAATCACCTGTTTATGGGATTAAACTTCATCAGCGGAAAGAGAAGGTTCCCGATATTTTTTCTTTGGAAGAAATTAAAAAATTTTTATACGAAGCAAGAAGATTGGATAATCCGTGGTATCCCATTTGGGCCACAGCTCTTTTGACTGGAATGAGAAACGGCGAGCTTTACGCCCTTGAGTGGGATGACGTGGATTTTGAAAATAATATTGTTCGTGTCTCAAAATCATTCAACAAAAGAATGAATAAGACCAAAGAAACAAAGGGCGGATATTGGAGACATGTTCCAATGTCGCCAGAGCTTCGGAATCTTTTTTTAACTTTACGTAGCTCATCTACGATTAAGTTCGTATTGCCCAGATTTAGAGAGTGGCAAAGAGGAAACCAATCGCCCGTTCTAAAAACGTTTCTGTTTGGTATCGGTCTTCCTAAAATCAAGTTTCATGCGCTAAGGGCCTGCTTTGCTACACAGCTTTTAGCTAAAGGGACACCCCCTGCAATTGTGATGAAAATCTGTGGTTGGAGAGATTTAAAAACCATGGAGTTTTACATAAGAGTAGCTGGTGTTGACGAAAAAGGTGCTACTGATTGTTTGAAAGTTCTGCCATCAGAAGCGGAGGTTTTGGAGAATGTGGTTAATCTTTTTGGAGTTAATTAAATAGAGGTGATGGCGGGGTGCAAAATAATCTCTGCCATCACCTTTTTAAACAAAGTTAATAGTTTTTTAGCTAAACAACGAAAAAATAATGACTTACATAATGTTCGACTATGTTCATTTTTTATGAACATTACATTATTTCTGAACAAAAATAGTATAACTACTTAAAAATTTAAATATATGTTCATTTTTTCCGATATGTTCGGTATATATTGAACATATGCTATAATATGAACATGAATATGGATAGTGAACTACAAAGAAAATACATTCCGAAAATAAAGAATATTCTAGAGAATGACCTGGGATTTGAGGTAATGGAAACCTATGGACGAGTCAATCTCGGAGTTAATTATATTCCAGATCAATTGATGTCTGTAAAAATTGGGAAATTTAATGTTCCCGTTATGATCGAAGTGAAGGGGCAGGTATCTCACTTGGCAGAGATAAAAAAATTCGCCGAGATTGCAAGTAATTTTAATGGGATTACAATTCTAGTTGCACATTCTATAGATGAAAAAATTAAAGAAAAATTGAGACAATATCGAATTGGCTTCTTGGAAATTGATAAAGAAATCAATATTCCTTTTGAGTTTTTATTGAGTAGAAAAAAGAAAGTATCCCAAAATGAGTTAATTAAGAAGAAGGGATTTCGAGCAGAGAGCAATATAAAGCTGTTGCTTTACTTTATCACCTTGCCAGAATCTTTAGGTTTTACTCAAAGAGAACTGGCCATGAAGCTTGGTGTGTCTTTAGGAGCTATAAATGGTGCTTTAAAGAACTTGGAAACTGTTAAAATGATAATTCCTATGGGGAAAAGGCGACTTTTGGGTAGATTTGATGACATCGCAGACAGGTGGAGAATTTCTTTCCAGGATTTTGAGGCAAAAAATCACTTTATCGGAAGATATTCACCTGCGAGTAAAGATTTTTTTCTCGCACGGGAAAGTGGTTTGAGTGGACTTGATGCATATTGGGGAGGTGAGGTTGCTGCTGCTTTGAGAACAGGATACCTGTCACCAGAATATTATAGTATTTATACTTATGATGAACGTGTCACAAAACTATTAAATCATCTAAGATTAAAAAAAGATCCAAATGGTCAAGTTGGAATATCTAGATGTTTTTGGCCTAAAGAACTAAATAATTCCGACAAAACAGTGCCCGATTTTGTAACATATTGTGAGCTGCTTAATTCCGGTATAGACAGAAATATTGAAACAGCTAAGATATTAAGAGAGAGGATAAGAGAAAAATTAGGCAAATATGAATACTGATTTAGAAGATATTGTAAATGGATTAGGAAAACACTTTAAAAGTTTGGACGTTGACTTTTTTATTGTTGGTGCCAAGGCAAGAGATATTATTTCTAAAGAATCTGGCCTGGAGTTGTCTCGCAGAAAGACCTCTGATGTGGATTTTGGTTTATTTGTGGACTCATGGGATACTTTAGATGCTATGAGAGAATTATTTAGAAACGACGAGAATATTGAATTAAACCCCGATAAAAAGAATAAAGTTAGATACTATTATAAGGGGACTCCCTTCGATTTAGTTCCATTTGGAGGTATTGAAGATGCTGATGGTAAGGTATCATGGCCTCCCTGCTATGATACTATTATGACTGTAATTGGTTACGAGGAAGCTCTAAAAAGCGCAAAAGTAATAGCTATTGGCGACACAGAAGTGAAAGTTGTAACTCCCGAAATGCTTGTTGCTTTGAAAATTGTTTCCTGGGATGAAAACCCGGCCAGGGACAGAGATGCTCAAGATATAAATTATATTATGGAGAATTATGAAAATATCGATGCAGATGTTGAAAATTGTCTATTCGATCACTATCTAGATATTCTTGATAGATTTGAACATGATCATCATTTGTCTTCTTTGGCCATAATGGGGATACGGATTGCCAGGTTTGCAAGCGAAGAACATATAGACCTGATTAAAAATGTTTTAAATGATTCAGACCAAAGGGAAAAACTCGCCAGGAAAATGGTTTCCTTTAATGTGGTAGAACGAGAAACGCAGGTTGAAAGGCGATCCAGTTGGGTTGATGCTTTAATCTATGGTATGAATTATGAGCGTGATCAGATTATTTACCGGTAACTTTTCAAATTATTTATAGGAATTTGCATTATTTTAGGCCCACAAGATTATTTAATGAATTTTTTCAATTCAAAATTAAAGTATAAATATTCTCTTCAAGTTTAAAACTACGATCATAGTTTATTGTTATCCTAAATGAAGTTTCGGCTTTTTACAGCTTAGCGCTATGTTAAGCGGTTGAAAGAGGTTTTCGTCGGCACTTTCCACCATTTGATTTTGAGTGGTGGCCCCCCTAGATTTTTTTGAGTTAGAAAACTTAGGGAGGCATGATCCCGAGGATTCGTATTTGGGGTTGTTAAGAGAAATTATGATAAAAAAAATTCCAATAGATCAAGTTGTGCTTTCTGTTCATGCCGTTGAGCGTTTAACAGAAAGGAAGATTTCGATAGAAGAACTTGAGAGTATTTTGACAGCACCAGATTTAGTGATCGCTTAAGGACCCAAATTTATTTTTCAAAAGAATTTTAAAAAACGCAATGACAACGATATTGCGGCAGTTGTTTTAGAAAAAAGGGAGAAAAATCTATGGCTCGTGATAACAGTCTTAGTAAACTTTCAAAAAAAGTAAAAAAAACGCTTCCCAGAGTGATGATTGATACAGAGGCAGATTTTGCTTCAATTAAAATAGCTGAGGGTGTGGAGCGGAAATCTTATATCAAGAACGGTATGGTTTTCTGCGAAGATGAGAGAGGAAGAATTATTGAAATTCAAATTCTCAATTTAAGTTCCTTGGCACTTTCTAAAGTATCGTAACGACTGTCATTGGTAAATAGTGGGTAAATCTACAATGAGCGACTGTGTCGGCTTCAACGAAGACCGGTTTTATAATATTATAATCAAACGGTTTTATAGGGTTTAATCAAATTACCAAAGAGCTGAAAAAAAATGGAATACTTTTAAAATGGTTTTTCATATGATTAAATGCTCTTTGTGTGATCAAGGAATTTATATGAAAACAAAAAACGCCATTATTCTTCCACTTTTTACGACAGCATTGGTCGTGATTCTGTCTTTACTTTCTACGAATCTATGGATGGAGAAAAAAGAAGAAGTCACTGCGAGCCATAGTATTAAAATATCAACAGAGATGACTTTGCAAGAGATTTCGACTACAAATGGAATTCCATTTAAAGTAATTGTACAGGCACTTAATAAGCCTGACTTGGATCCATTAAAATCCCTGACAGTGCAAGGCTTCTCTTTTTTATATGCAAGAGAAGAGATACTTAAAAATTTTGCTGTCTATCAAGAAAATGAGACAAAAAATTGGTTTAAAATCCCACTGAAGTTTATCCTGTGGTTTATTTTTATGAGTATTGTGTTCTATCAGTTAATAAAGCAGGGATTGTCGCCCAAGAAAAGAAAGATCTACTATGCCATATCTGTTTTAGTCTTCGGAGTCATTTTGGGATCTGACCCAAGTCCTATGGGTACAGTAAAAGATGCTATTGCTTTGTATGGAGAAAAAGGAGTCATTTTTCCTCCCAGAATGATTGCTTTGTGTATTTTTTTATTAACGGTTTTTCTTGCAAATAAGATGATCTGCGCATGGGGATGTCAGT
Source organism: Bdellovibrionales bacterium RIFOXYC1_FULL_37_79 (assembly GCA_001770015.1). Classification (GTDB taxonomy): domain Bacteria; phylum Bdellovibrionota; class Bacteriovoracia; order Bacteriovoracales; family Bacteriovoracaceae; genus XYC1-FULL-37-79. The sequence goes on along the minus strand of MEQB01000006.1, from coordinate 15,370 downwards.
TTGGATCTTTGCAGGATCTTCTTTTTAGATTCAATAGAAACAGTAAAGATACCATGGGAGTTATCAAACAATATAAAATACCATTTATTGTCAGCAACTCGATTAGATTGATCTTTTTTGTTGCTTTTATTGCTATCTCATTTATTTGGTCAATTGACATCATTGCCGAGATAGATCCTTTTAAAATTTTCAGGCCCCAATTTTTGACTGCAGCAGGCATTGTATTTCTTATTTTGCTTTTTCTGGCATCAATTGTCGTCTATAGACCTTGGTGTTATCTCTTCTGTCCTTTTGGTCTGATTGGATGGATTGTTGAAAAAATGAGCCGCTATAAAATTAAAGTAAATTATGAGAAATGCATAGCTTGTCTTGCATGTGAAAAGGCTTGTCCTAGTGACGTCATGAGTGCCATCTTGAGACAAGATAGAGTCATTCCAGATTGTTTTAGCTGTGGAGTGTGCACTGAGATATGTCCAGAAAAAGCAATCAGCTTTTCTAAAGAGAAAAGAGAAAAGCCGTCAGTAGCTAAGTTTAATAAGCAGTGACAATTCTACTTCCTGTTTGAGGCTAACTCGAATGGGGAGCCTGGGTTGGATTCAGTAGCGGGTTTTTAAATTTTCATTGATAAATAATAATTTTTTTTCTCTACCAATCAGAAAATTTGGCATATGACTTTAAAAATGAGCAGGGAATGGAGGAAATATGCGAAAAAGTACTAAAACAATAGGTCTATCTAAAAAAGCGATAGAGTGGATCCATCACTACATTAGCGACATGAATAACCACTACGCTGACTCAGCAACTTATAATTTACTCAAAAAAATACTGTCAAAATACTCCCCGTCGGACTTTGATCACGGCGACAAGTTCTACCGATTTTGGGTTGTATATAAAAGGGGAGGTGGACTAAAGTCATTACCTGTTACAATTCAGCTTTACAAAGAGAGGATCTTTTTAACCGCCGGACGTAATTTGGGTGAAATTAAAGAAGGTAATGACGGATCAATTCCGCAAATGATCGAGGTTCTCGAGGCAATCCTAAATTACGATAAAGTCTTAGAGGAGTATGGTCTTTGCAAGCTGGAATCTATGCACGACAAGGATTTCAGACACGGATATATTCACAGTAAGCACATAATAAAGTTCGACCAGAAGGCCGGAGAGAGACAATTGAGGACATTTAAGAAAATGTATGAGGATCGAACCAAAGATGGAATTCAAATTTCGGTTAACAAATATGTAGAAGCAGCCAATATTTGCTACAGATCACTTTTCAAGAACAAGCACAAAGATATTTCAGAGATGGATCTATACCTAAAGAAGTCAGATTCAAGGCACGGCGGAATGACTGAAATAAAGGATTACGATTCTCCTGTCGAGTTTCTGAAGTGGTTAAAGTCAGGCCAATGGGGAGGAGCTCACCCCTTTGAGATCATCTTTTCTATGATGGGGATAGGCGTAACCTTGACTCCGAAAGAGGCAAAAAACGGCGGAGTTATCTTTAGTATTGAAGGCGGTATTTATGGTAACAATGCAGTCTTTTATATGGCCATGGCGCTAATGAGGGTAAACATTCCCATAGAGATAGATTCGGTAGAAGACGTCTATTTTTACATACTAGGAGAGGAGAAGATCGGCATTAACTACGTATCAATAGACTCTATTGCATACAGAGATGTACCATCCAATAAGAGAAAATACATAGTATGGGACCTACCAAATAGAGGTAAAGATAAGAGCGACTGATAGGTTATTTTCATCTACAAATTAGATAAGTATTTGTCCATCAACCATTTTTTTAAAAAATTCAAAACAGCATCATCTATTAGGATCGAGTGTTGTGAGAATTCCGTCAGTCCCATTAAATATCCCCGTTTATAACATTGCACGGGGAATTTTGTTTTTTCTACTGTCACTTACTGTAATTGAGTAAAAGTTTTTTGGTTGGTGGAATTATTTTATATAAAACCAAGCTTTAGATTGATTATAGATTCTTTGTATTCAATGTTCCCCCCCCTTAATCATTTAATCGAAGAGAAATAATATTTTTTTTAATGTCTCTGCGAATATAAGTTCTGAAATCTCCAAGATATTTGAAGTCAGCACCCTTATATAACATTTGAGTGTTTTTATTATTATCATGAACCTCTAGCTTTATTTGTAATCCGATTTCTTTTGCTTTTTTTATAGACTCACTTAGTAATTGCTTTCCATATCCCTTTTGCCTAAATTCTTGCTTTATAAAAAAGTGATGCAAATACAATCTCCTCGCATCATTAGTAACCCAAGAAGAACCAATAATGATGCCTAAATCAGTTTTTTCCATCACAAGAAAAAAACCACCATTACTTATAGTTTTTTTAATTACCTCCAGAGAATCATTTCGTTCAAAACTTGAAAGGCCATATTCTATCCATAATTTATTAATAGCTTCAAAATCTTCGTTTCTAAAATCACGTACAGTAATCATATTAACCCCATATTCTAAAATAAACGTATTTTCACTAAATCTGCGCTTAATTACAAGCATAATAAAAGATCAGAAAAAAATTATAATTATCATTTTATGATATGTTCAATACAGGTACTTGCTAATACTTATGCCAATATGGTATCCAAGCGTTCTAACATCCTTCAGAATCACCGGTTCGAACATAACACCAAACTAAAGGTTATATACGGATGTCAATTATCTATAGTAAGTTTCAAAGTTTATTTGTGAAACAAAGAAAAATATTAATTATAATAGCTTTTTTAACGATTTATATAGTTCACAAATCCGTGTTTATGGGCATCACTGTAACCACATTGCCTAAAAAATTTATGTGCGTTTTCTCTGTTGGAGCTGCTCAATAGCATAATTTTGGTGCATTTTAGATCCTTACAATAGGACTGGATAAACGCCATTAATTTTGTTCCAATTCCTTTTTTTTGATAAAGAGAATCGACAACTATATTTTCCAGAATCGCAAATGGTTGATCTCCAAACATAACATCTCTACAAATAGTTAAGAATGCCGTTGCAACAATATTTTCATGAAATCTTGCAGTGAAAAGATAGTTGAATTTATCATGCGTTAATAATTCAAGCTGCTCCGGTGTGACACAAATATTGGGATTATTTACAAATTGCTTGTACAAGAGTTCTAAGCTTTTTGCATCAGAAGGATGTGCCTGGGTGATTGTTAATTCCATAATCATGATTGTAGCTTACAATAATTAAAATCAATATTAAGAAACATGAGCAAAATTGAAATAAGTTATTGTTGAATATGTTCAATTCTAATTTCAGTGAGTTAGGAGTCAATTACAGTAGCCGCAGATATATAAAACGATTAATGATCGATATCTCATTTCTTGAAATTCAAGAATTTAAAAGATCATTTTGGGTTTTCGTAAAATTATGGTGCTGATAACCCATCCATCCGCACAGAGTGGCAGAATTAACATTTTCAAGAGAATCATCAATAAAAAGAATTTCATCTGGCCTAAAATGAACCCTTTGTTCCAACGCTCTAAAATACTCGGGATCAGGTTTTTTTCGGCCAATGAATGAAGAGGAATAAATATCACTAAAAATATTTTTTAAACCGAGTGTTTCGTAAAGATACTTTGATCGATATTTATCTTGGTTGGTAGCCAAATATAGTGGATAACCATAGTCTTTCAATGTATTGGCAAAATTTAGCATCTGGTCGTCAATCTTAGAATCTTGTTTAAACCAATAATCTAAAAAAACTTTTGCAGAAACTTTTGAATTTATTTCTTTTAAAAATTCAGAAATGCGATCGAGAGTATCAGTTTTTCCAAGTAGGACATCTGACCATTTATGATTGAAAAGTTTTGGTATCTCTTCTACATGAATACCTAAATCTGCATAGATGTCTTTTTTCCAATGATAATGCCCATTTTTATCTCGTCCTTGAATGAGGACATCATCAACATCAAAAAAAATCGCTTTTATCTTCCTATAATGATTTTTTAACATACTAAAACAATCTCAATAATTTAACACGCCTGTTTGCATAATCATTTTTCAACCCTTCACGGTTTTTGAATAAATTTTGCATGTTCTACCTTTCCACAGAAAATCTTTGTTTGTTACAGAATTTCTCCATAGAGTATCAATATCCACAACGGCAAAGGCTCCATCGTTTTCTTTAGATACTTCTATTTTTTTGATCTCTCTTTTGTTATGAACAAGATTATAATTTTCAAATAGATTATTATAGATTTCACTCCATCTATCGTAATTAAATTTACCTTGTTCCAAGACCCAAGTCATAGGATCATGGGATTTTGAATCTGGGGGCCAAGGCCAAACCATTTCTTCGTGAAAAATAGACAAGAGCTGTTCGACATTCTGATTATCCCATGCCCAGGTTTCTCTATTAACAATTTCAATAATTTCGTTTTTTGTATTCATAGCAATTTCTCATCACTGAGCCTTCGCAATTCTTTGATAAATCGCGGCTTCCTTTTATTTTCGTTTTTTAAGTGTTCAAGGTATTGAGTCCATTCTTTGGTACGTTTTGCTTTTATATAAATTTTTTGAACTTTTTTCAAATAATCAACGGCAGAGGTGTAAGCGGATGAGTTGGTTTCTGCAATAAGGTCTTCTGCAAGTTTTTGATAAATTTTCAACGACTCTTCAGGATATTTATCTTTTATAATTTGAGCAACTTGTGCATGGGAATTGAAATATTTTTTCTTGTTTGTAGCAGCTTGATATAAACTCCAAACATCATCAACACGTTTTTCTTTTTCGGCGATGTCGATCAGAACTTGGTATTGGGGAAATTCTCGGTGATGGAATTTATCTTCTGGTTGATAGGCCTTATTTAGTGCACCTTTGGCCGGGGCTTTGCCAGTTTCCAAGTAGTGAAGCGCCCAAGATTTCATTTCTTCAACATTGTTTGTTTTAATGGCTGCTTCAAGCAGGGCCTCAAAAGATGAAAGCCCTGGTCTATCCAGAAAATCTTCTTGCTTGAGTAAAAGAATACCATAAAAGTCACCCTGCTTGGCCGCAAGATTTGCAATTGTTGTGCGTAGTGAGTTTGTAATTCCAGGCCAGTTCTTTCCGATGATTTTAATGCCTTCCTCGGCAGCAGCTCTGGCCTTTTCAGGTTGGTTGTTTTCAATTAGAAAAAAAACCAACCGTTCCCAGCTACCAGTTATCTTGGCCTCATTTTCATAGATCGGAAGAATTTCATCTGTTCTTTCAGATTGCGAGAGGGCATGTGCTAAAATATTTGAAATTTTATCTCTTTGATAATTCCTGATAAAACCATCTTCATTTTCTTGTGTCGGGATTGTTTTGAGTTGTTTGTAAAAGTGATCAGCAATCTTTGACCAGACATTTTTATCATGGATTGAATCAATGACTTCAGAAGCTTCTTGGCATAAGTCATAGTCATCCTCGAGTTGTGAACTGATGGCAAAAAGTAATTTTTCAAAGTCGGGTAAGGTTGAATTTTTTAATGCTCTAAAGCCAATGTTCAGGCATTCAGTAATTTGGCAAGCAGAATTACCATCATCGTTACATTGCTCAATATAGGTGTAGGCACGTTCAAATAAAAATTTGGTTAGCTCCACAACGATATCATAATCACCCTTGTTGCAGAGGTTTAATAAATTTTTTTCCACTCTGCTAAAATCAGCCAAGTTGCCTTCGTCAGACCAGTGGCTATGCCAAGCTGGCTCAGACATGATAGATGAAATTTCCTTTCGTATGCTGGAGGCGATCTCTGTTGTTTTTCCGCTTGAAAGTCTTGAGAGATCCATTAATTCCTCTTGAAGATTAGGGTGAGAAGCAGATAGCTTGATAATCATTTCGATCAGCGCTTCTTTCGAATATTTTGCCAGGTATTCAGAGATGTCTTTAACGGGATTAGTTTTCACTGACATCTCATTCATAAAATCTTCTTCGAGATCGTCACGTCGTCGACCTTCTTTAATTTGTTTCAGGCGATTATCTGAGCTACTTACTTCAGGAACATGTTTTCCTTTTTTTATCGAATCAATATAGGCCAAAACTACAGCAATACTGTGCTTGCAACCAGATCCGTAAGGGCAGGTGCATTGAAATTGTAGTTCAGGATTATCTCTGTTTTCCTCGAACGAGACTAGCGTAATGTAGTCATCGCTACCAATAACATTGGCGATTAACCCCTCAGAGCATACTGCTAGATTTCTGACTTTTCCTTTTTTAAAATAATTTTCACCACGTTGTAAAATTTGTGGCCCGACCAAGCGTTCAAGTTTGTTCCATGAAATGTTTTTTAGCTGCTTTTCAAATTTCATTTTATTATTTTTTCTTAATAAATTTTTCAATAAAAGGGCTGATCGTTCTGAGTTCTTTTGGAACAACAGGGTTGGTATAAATACATTGGAAAAGATTGTTTGCTACCATTTTGTCGCTTGGAAGTAATACTAAAGCTTTTTCCCAAGACTCCTTGGTCATTTGATAATTTTTTAATTTATAGTAGGCTGTACCTAAGTTGTTATAAGTTTCATTAAGATGAAATTTATCTTCAATCGGATAATTATCAATCGCTTTTTGATAGTAGGTAATGGCACTTTGATAATCTTTCTTTTCAACACTCTCAATCCCTAAAATATAATTTGTTCTTGGATGATTTGGATTAATGACAAGGGCCTTTTCTAGAAACTCCTGTGTTTTTTTACGATCAAAAAAAGACCAGGTAATGGCGTAACGACAGAGTATTTCAGCAGTCAGGCCAATTTTGTCTTCAGCTTGTTTCATATAAAAAAGCGCCTTGTCGAGGTGTCCATCTTGGGCTTCACACATGGCAAACGTAATGTCCTTAAATGCTTTCTGACAGCAAAATCGGTATTTTTTCCCTGAGGCACAAGGGCATGGACCATAAGTTTCAGGTATAAATGCGTCTATCTCTTCTTGTGAAACGTCATCATTTTTGTCTAAGACCTCATTTTTTCCGCTTTTAAATTGCTTAAACGAATTTGTAAAATCGCTAATAAATGGATCGAGATCTTTTTTAGTCGCAACTTCAAATGTTATTTTAAGTTCGCTACATACCGCTTGAACAACTTCTGCCAGTGGATCTTTTTTTAAAATATAAATCTTTTTGGGAGTCGTATTGGCCTTTGAGCAAGATTTTTTAATCAATTCTAAAATTTGAGAGGATGACGGTAAATCTTTTGATGTTTCCATTTCAAGGCAATGTCTACTTATGGCATCTAGAACGACGTAAATATCACATATGCCATCTTGCAAAGTATCAACCTCTTCTCGATGGATAATCCAAGCATCATCTGGGTTTTTAATTTCTAAAAGACTCATGTACACCTCAGACAGAATCCTACAAGAATGGGAGTAAATTGTCATTTGACATGATTATTTTTGAATATCACCACCAAGCTTAATCAAAAAATACCCTAGATAAATTGTCGGAATTATTAATCATTCGTATTTTTTTAAAATTATTCAATGATATTATTATTTCTTTGGGTACTTATATTATGGAAGCAGATTGAGTAGGAAAAAATGCAAGAAATAACGGGAAACAAATTATTAGACGAGGCCATTTGGCAAAATAAGAAATGGATTATTACAAAATGTAAGTTCACTGAACGTAATAAAGAGAGTGCAGAGGATCTTTATCAGAATGTGATGTTAAATCTTTACAGGTCAGGTAAAAAATTTATGGAGGGAGAGGAAATTATTAAACCAGATCATTGGGTAAAAAAGGTTACCAGTAATATTACGGCCAATTATATAAGAGAAAAAGTGAAACAGAGAAAGATTCAGGAAAGTGTGGATCTCTTGGAACGAAAAAAAATTGAGTCGAATCAGGAGAGCCTAACTTTGTTAAATACTATGTTGGAATATATTAATTCTAATTTTGAAGACAGGGATAGGGAGATCATGATGCTTTATATGATGAAGGAATCTCATGGCGATATTGCGGAAATTGTGGGGATGACCCAAGGAAGTGTCACCAACAGGATTCTGGTTTTAAAAGAAAAGTTAAATGATTTTTTAAACGAAGGTAACTAAGATGAAAGATATAGATAATTTAATAGATCAGTGGACAGAAAATATTAAGAGTGAAGATTTCTCTGAACCTGAGAATATGGCCGAGATGGTTGAAAAATATAAAAAGAAAAGAAAAATAGGCTCAATCATAGGCAATTTTTATCTTTTAATGATGCTTATGTTCGGTCTTTGTGTAGTGATGATAATTTCCAACGTGTTTAATAAAATTATCATGGTTGTAACCATATTAATATTTATCACTCATTCGATTAAATTTATTAGATTCCAAAATAATCTTGAAGAGCAAAATCCAGCTGTTACTGTATCAGATTTTGTTGAAGAAAGAAGAAAGTTAACTCAAAGATTTTATGAAATGATGAAAAAATGGAGATATCTAGTTTACCCCTTGAGCGTTGTAGCGTTGATTAATAATATTTTGATTGCATTAAGTGAGTCAAAATTACTTCTGCAAATATCAGGTATTTTGTTTGTCATACTTATGAATGGGTATTTGGTTTATTATATTGAAAGCGGGATAAGGGAATACAGGGAGAAGTTAAAGGCCTTTAACTAATCCAGTATTAAAAATTTAATAACGGTTTTATTGAGGTTTCAATCTCAAGGGGGATTTGTATGTCAAGTTGTGGCAAAAGAAATGAGCAAGTTGATATTATCACTTCGGGTGGAGAAATCATTGGGGATATTTTAAATGCTCTGGGTGTTTTATTTACGGAGTTTTCAATTTGGTTTTTCACTAGGGTTAGCCGATTTATTAAAAGGAAATACTTTAATATTTATCATTCAAAGCCAGTTCAAATAAAACATTTGAAATCAAAAAAAACAGTCAGGGAAAAGGAATATCTGGGGTACTCATGCAATAATAAAAGAAAGTTCAACTTATTTGAATTAAATACCACAAAACATACAGCAGTTATTGGCTCTACTGGATCAGGAAAGACGGTATGCTTAAGATTACTAATGGATCATACTTTAAATTTGGGTAAGCCTATTATTTATTTTGATCCCAAGGCCTCAATTGATTCGGTTAACATCTTCAGACAAATGTGCAGGCAGCGAGGGAAAAAACTTTATCTGGTTACAGATATTGTGAATGATCCAGCCTCTTTTAATCCGCTGTTAAATGGAACGTTAGATGATATCTCGGATAGAATTATCAATGCATTGGAATGGTCTGAACCCTTTTATAAGAACGAATCAATTCAGGCATTGGATGATGTTTTAGAAGCTTTATTTAAAAATCATATTCCATCCACCTTTAAGAATATTGTTGAAGAACTTAATAAGCATTCCAATAAGAAAAATATTAAAGGCCTGATTAATCAACTGGGGAAGGTCTCCAAGAGTTCGCTCGGCCCTTTGTTAAATGATGAAAGCCGAGACACTTTAACTTTTAATAAGGTTCGGGTTGAAGAAGCATGCGTTTATATTGGAATTTCATCCATGGGGAGAAGTTCTAGTGGCAATATTATTAATAAAGTTTTCTTTGGAGGACTCTTAACTCATGCGAAGGAGTCGCTACTTGGAAACGTTCCACGGCTTGGTAATCCCAAAGAGTCCCCGGTATCAGTTGTGTTTGATGAACTATCAAGCACCATCCACGAAGGTTTTATTGATCTTCAAAATAAATGTAGAGAGGCCGGGATTGAGATTACATATGCAACCCAAGGGCCTTCGGATATAGACCGTATATCACCAACTTTGACGGCTCAGATATTTGAAAATACCAATAATCTATTTATTTTTAATCAGATTGTTCCTATTCATACCGAATTCTTTGCTCGTTCTTTTGGAACTATTAGTTCAGAGAAAAAAACTCATGTCATGGAGAATGATCAAAGAAGAAGTCTTGGAACAGTAAGGGAGGTGGAAGAATTTATGGTGCATAGTAATGTTTTTAGAAATTTGAGAGTCGGTCAATGTGTTCTCCTGCAAAGGATTCCTAAACGGGTTGATTTGCTTAATTTAAGAAACTTTGAAACGGGATTATGGGATTTCCTAGAGGAGAATGAACCTTGTCGAGCAGAAGGATTAATTTAATCAAAGGAGTTTTTTTGGAATACTTGGAAAAAATCATGCCCAGTTACTTTGATTTATTACTACCCTTAAAGCAGTGGAAAATTTTAAGTCTACGGGAATTGAAAGAGGAGGCAAAGTACACAGGAAGTTTTTCTGGCTTTTATAAAATCATATCCAAGCTGGAAAAAAATATGCTTCTGGATAGCTTTATTAATTCATGGAGCAATGAGAAATTTCTATATCTTCTCCCCGACGGAATCAAGGCCCTTGGAGGAAATGAAAAGAGTTTACACATAAATAGGGATTTGCGCTTTCATGATTCTTTGGTGTCCAAGGTGGCGAGAATGATCAAGGAGTTTTCCTTTGTAAAAGATGTGTACATGGATTTTCAGGCCAGAGAAGTGTTTCCATTACTTGAAAGAGTTCCAGATTGCGTAGCTTCGGGATTTCTAAAAAAAGAGTTTGTGATGGCAATAGAGGTGGAGTTGACCCAAAAAAGTCAGGATAGAGTCAAAGAAATTTTTAAGACCTATTCAGCTTCTAAAGTGGTTAACAACGTCCTTTATATTACTGACAAGAAGTCAATTTTTAATTCCTACAGGATGTTTTTAGATGAGCTAGGAGGTGAAATATGTAAAGAGAAGTTTCTATTAATGTTTGGTGAGGACTTAAGAAAAATGAAGTCGGATTTAAAATTGGCCCCGATCTACTTTAAGGATAAGCTAACCAATCTAAGTGAAGTCTTTAAGGGGTATTTATGAAAACGCCAGGGTAATGCTTGGGTAATGTAGTGATAATGGGGTTGAGCGGGTTTTTGAAATGTTTATTAACTAATTAAAATCATTCGCTCATTTTCGCCCCGATTCTTGACCTCCCCCTCTCTACGTGCCTTGAGAGGATGAGGTCAACAAGTCGGGGCGACTAAGGCGAATGAAAAGGAAGGAAGATGGGTAAGAGATTTGAAAAATTAATAATTGATGAAGAGTTCAAAACTTGGGGAAAAATGATGGAGGCAATTTGTAATGTAAAAATTTACCAAGGAGAGGAGGTCGGAACTTATGATGTGATTTTAACCAGACCTGAACATAAAGATTACCATGGGATTTGGACAACAATGTTTTTTGAATTTTTTGCAACTAGAATCAGGGATAAATATTTAAAAAGTGTGCCTGCAGAAAAAATCAATTGGTACGATAATTGGAGGGAGGAAAGTCCATACAGGGAAACCATAACCGAATTATCAAAAGTATTTATGCAATGGAATGGTGAACATTACCGAGATCCAAATTGGTTGTATCTTGCACAATGAGTTAGGAGGTGATGGATTTTTTTAAATCGAAACTCAACAGGAGAAAGTTTGATGGTAAATAGTGCAGACACTAATTGCAATAGTACGATAAATGAGTATAGTAACGCCGTTGATGAACCCAAGGGAACATCAACATCGCTCTTTAACAATCAAATATGGTTAAGTACTAACGAAGCTGCTAAGTATCTTGGTAAAACTAAAAATGCAATTTGGATTTTGCTTTGTCGTGGATTATTAATAAAACGAAAATGGAGAAGACGATTGTATTTTAAAAAAACCGAGTTAGACCGACTTTTGGAAATGTCTTTTATTTAAAGGAGGCAACAAATGTCGATTAACAAAATTACTGATGAAAAAGGAGTGAGCACCTGGACAGTGTATGTGAGTGCACGAAGTTCAAAGATGCCACACATCCGATTTCAAAAACGTATTAAAGGTTTAAACTCAAAAGCTGAGGCAGTTCGTAAAGAGAGAGGCCTAGTAAAAGAACTTTCTATGAAAGTAGCTCATCAAGAGGGGCACGGTTTTACATGGCGTATGGTTGTAGAAAAATGGTTTGCGGTGGTTTCTTCACCCAATTATATTCACAAGCAATATAGTCCAACTTCACTTAAGGATTATTACGGAATGATTTATAAGTGGACTAAAAGTTGGATGAATATTCCTGCTGGTGAATTAAACAAGGGAGATGGTAGAAAAGTCATAGATTCCGTTTTAGCTGACGGAAAATCCAAGGCGCATCAGAAGAAAATTAAAAACACCATTAACATGATTTACAACTGGGCAATTGAAGAACGTATTATTCGCGGAGTTTATCAAAGTCCTGTATATGGGATACAGATAACTATCCAGCAAAATAAACGTCCTGAGATTTTAAACGTCAGGGAAATTCGGACGCTTCTTTATGAGGCAAAGATTCAAAAGCACGAATGGTATCCAATTTGGGCCATGGCCCTTTTAACGGGGATGAGAAATGGTGAATTGCTTGCTCTAAAGTGGGAGGATGTTGATTTTGATAACGGTACTCTTACCGTTCAAAGATCTTACGATAGAAGAGATGATTCTTATAAGTGTACCAAGGCCGGATATTGGAGAACCGTTCCGATATCCAGTGAATTGAAAGGAGTCTTGATAGATTTACAAAAATCTGCCAAGTCCGAGTTTGTTCTTCCAAGGCCCCATTACTGGGAGCGGGGAGAGCAGGCAAAAATTCTACGGGCATTTTGTGATTCAATTAAAATTGGATCAATTAAGTTTCATACACTCAGAGCTTGTTTTGCCACTCAACTTCTTGGTGAGGGGGTTGAACCCATGAAGGTGATGAAAGTTTGCGGATGGCGTGACTTAAAAACCATGGCCAGATATGTTCGTCTGGCAGGTATTGATGAAAAAGGTGTCACGGATATTTTGAATTTTCTTCCGGCCGTGGATGCTGGTTCAAGCAATGTAGTGAATCTATTTGGAGGTGGAAAGGATTAGGTTTCTCAGATGAGAAGTAGATAAAATTTTTCAATATCGGGGAGGAGGTAATGCTCCTCCCTTTTGTATTTAATTTTTTCATTCATAATTGTTTGAGTATATGTTTTTTGCTTAAATGTACTAATGACAGACTATTGTATATTTCGTGATATAACATAAGGAAATTAAAAATTTGTATCGTTCTATCATATTAACTATTATAGCTAAAAAAGCCGATTAAACTACTTATTTTATTAGCCAGTAACCATAAAAACGTGATTGTAACATTAAAATGTTACTAACATGTTTTTTATGTTACAATCAAGATATGAAGAGTATAGCTGAGAAAACAATTAAGAAGTATTTGCCAAGCCTGGGAGTACAAGGAAAACTACTAAAGCTTAAAAATCTTCCTGCTCTCTATCAGGGAATGTACGACTTTGAGGAGCTAGATATTCATGAGAAAGCCTATCTGGTTATTAAAGTAAAGGACAAAACCCTCGGTCCCAAAGACTTTAAAAAGCATAGTCGGGTGTTTAAGGAAAGCTTAGATTATCCTCAAATCTGGTATCTAAAGGAGCTTCACTTTAACAAGGTTCAGCGAATGATTCAAAATGAGCTAAACTTTATTATTGAAGATAAGCAAGTGCACTTGCCTTCTGTGAATATTTCTATCAAGCATGAAGTCGGGAAAATAAAAGTAGTAACTCAACTGAGTAGGCTTTCTGTAAACATGCTTATTAGAGAAATCTTAAAAGGTGATCTTTCTGGCAAGAATAAAGTTGAATTAGCTGAACTTTTTCAAACAACAAAAATGACAGCCGGAAGGGCTATTGAACCACTTCTTGCGAATGAGTTATGTGAAGAGAGTAACGTAGGGGTTTTTAAAAAGATTCATTTCCGAGAACGTACTGAATTGTGGGCGTATTTAAAAGAGAATGTAGACTCACCAGTTAAAGAAGTAATCTATTTTGATAAAGTTCCTAAAGCTTTGCCATTGTCGGGCATTTCAGCTTTGTCGAAGCAAACGCTGTTAGCAGAAGATGAAATTCCCACTTTTGCTTCTGATAAAAGGGCCTTTAATAAAAGATTTGCGAATACTGTATCAGTGCTGGAGGAGTTTGCAAAAGCACGAATTGAGTTGTGGGATAGACCAACAACGTTACAAGAAAATGATTGTATCAATGTTATTGATATATATTTGGTATTAAAAGAAGTCAGTGACGAAAGAGTTCAAATAGAACTTGAGGGGCTTCTTAATAAATTTAATTTGGAAATATAAAAGATGATTAGAGGTTTAGATCATTTCAGAGAGTATTTTAGATCATGTTCTGAAAATTTTATTTTGGTGGGCGGGGTAGCAAGTTATTTACTACTCAATGAAGCAGGAGCGCCAAGGCTTAGACCTACAAAAGACCTAGACATAGTTCTCATAATGAAGCCAAGTGAAGTATTTCTAAATGCAATTAAGGAATACATCAAGCTTGGTAAGTATGAAATTCAAAGAGGAAGTAGAGACCAAGCGACTTTCTATCGCTTTCAAAAGCCAAAACATGATGAATTTCCCATCATGATCGAGCTATTTGCTACGACAGAAGCGGATTTTAAATTGTTCGAAGGGCAACATATTATTCCTGTCGTAAATGATGCAGGAATTGAATCACTCTCGGCAATTCTTCTGGATGAGGAGTATTATGCAATTATTAAAAAAAATGCCGTTGAGAAGGACGGTATTTATATATTGAATGAAAAAGCACTAATTCCTTTTAAGGCCAAGGCCTATTTGGAGATCAAAGAACGAGGTGAAGACTCAAAAAACTGGAAAAAACACAGAGGAGACATCATCAATTTGGCCGTAACGTTTCTAACAGAGGAAAGTAAAGAGAAACTTACAGGAAGGGTAAGGGAGCATTTTGTGGAGTTTATGGAGCATTTTAAAAAGGAGATTACTTTAGACATTATTAAAGGTGCTAGTGACCAGAAGATTCCCATGGAGACGATTATTAATTTATTAGAGAAGACGTTTCTATAAACGTGGTTTATTTAAGGATAAATTTAAGAAATTATGTTACTTAAATTTGTCTTGATATAAACCAATCTTTGGTTTATAATTGAACAAAAATCAGCAATGGAGATTCTGAAATTATGTCTAAATTAAACCAAATTCTTTTAGATTGGAGTAATGAAGATATACATGGACTAGTGTGGTTGAGAGATAGGGGTGTTGAGCAGAGACTGGCCTATTCATACTACGAAGATGGATATCTTGAAAAACTTGGCCCTGGCGTTTTTGTTCGTAAAAAAGATGATGTAAGTCCTTATGCCCTAATTCGTTTTCTTCAAGAGGAACTAAAGCTCAATTTACATGTATCAGGTAGAACGGCCCTAGAACTTCAAGGGCATTCTCATTATGTTGCGATGGGGGCAAGACTGAGAGTATACCTGACAAGTTATGAGGATAAGGTATTTCCTAAATGGGTTAAAAAATTAGAAAACAAATTTGAGTTGATATTTAAAAAATCAAGTCTTTTATCAAAGGAAGATTT
>MEQB01000005.1 GCA_001770015.1 Bdellovibrionales bacterium RIFOXYC1_FULL_37_79 | reverse complement strand
TTTTACGATCCGTATTTTTTCATAGCATTAATCAGGCTTTTTGTGTAAGACTTCAGCCTCTTCAATAATTTTTACCATAAACTAGCAGATATAATCCCTGCTTAAGTTTTTTTACTGGTTTTTTCCACCAAGGAAACTTCATTCTCTTATAACCAGGATAATTTGTATGCAGGCATGAGCAGGAGCGATCGTCAGTCACGGTCTTCAATTTCTTATTATCAGATAGTAAATCTGAAGGAATTACTTGTTATTTTTTTTTACCTAAAAGCTCACTTCGGGCCATAGGTTTCCTATGCTTAAATTGGTAGCAAGGAAATTCCATACGTAAAACAGGACACTACTGAGAGCCGTAGTTATTCGTAGTTTGGTTGTGCGAAATTTAGTTTCAAATATTGTAGTTTTTATTCATTACTACACTTTAATTCAAAACTATCATCAACTTCTTCTATTCTAATCGGTCCATTTCCAAAAATATCTGGTTTAAGATCAGTGATTGTAAGTAAATACCAAGTTGGAGCTACAATTGCTTCACCGTCGTAATCTTTAGTATTGGCAATTAATCCTTTATAAACTGCGCCTTTACTATCAAGACAAAACTTTGCTCTATATTGTTTTTTTGAGTTATAGTCTAAGACCTCATTATCAAATGGAAGATAATTTTCAATTTCAATCATTGAGGACGGTGTGGTATCAGAGAAATCACTGAAGGTCATAACGTTGCCGAAGTCTCCTGATAGGACTCCGATAGTAAGTTTATCTTTCATCACAGGGCCACCTGAATACCCCGAAAGATTTGCTTGCTGTTCTAAAACACAAGTCGGCATTAACACATAATATTGATCATATGCTGAGTCAAATATATTACTGCTTTGAAGAGTATACCCTCTAAATTTACAGGTTTCGTATTTAGGTCCAATTCCTCCCGGGTAGCCCATAAATGTTAGAATATCATCTCTGATGAGTTTTTCTTTGGAGAGAGAATGAATTTTTGTATTCTTAGTAATTTTTTTATCAATGCTCCATATTCCAATATCTCTAATGTTGTTAAAAATTGTGTAAATTTCTTTTTCACTGGTATAAATTTTTTGTTTATTAGAATACTCAAAAAATTTTGGAGTTGCTTTACGATTAGTTCTTTTGATTTTTGTATAGACTGTAAAACTTCCATTAACATCATTCGTGTTTTCAATTTCCATCTTGCAGTGTCTAGCGCTAAAAAGTGCAATTTCCTCGTTATAATTTGCAAAAAATGATGAACAATAAAGTATCTCGTCATTGGTTATAGTTAAATTTAGGTTTACCTGCTCTTTTAGCTGTTTGGTTGGTATTTCAGCATAAGAGTTTTGTGATATAACATAATTTAAAATTATAAATGAATAAACTGCTGATATTACGAATATTTTCATGATAAATGCCCTCCTAACTATGGATATTGTCCCAGAACTGATGCTTTTATTCTTTATCTGAGTTCTAGGGACGGCTATTAGTTTTGCGCAATTTAGCATTAGAACTTGATATCGTTCAACAGATTTTCATTCTTTTACCTATAATTACAAGGTCTGAGGGGTTTCTATAAAAAAAGTGTAAACATTTCACCAAGTGTCATTTCTCGTTTAACAAAATCATGCTTTGTGTTATAAAATGCGGCTAATCAACCAAAATGGAGAAAATTATGAAACATAAGTTAAACATAGTATTTCTATTGGCCTTGTTGGCGACAAATATAAACGCAATGCA
The DNA here is from genome assembly GCA_001770015.1 of Bdellovibrionales bacterium RIFOXYC1_FULL_37_79. GTDB lineage: Bacteria > Bdellovibrionota > Bacteriovoracia > Bacteriovoracales > Bacteriovoracaceae > XYC1-FULL-37-79. Next base: position 6,514 of record MEQB01000005.1, on the reverse strand, counting down.
AGCAATAGATGTAAAACCAGCATCTGGAGTTATTCTTTCGAAAGGTGATCAAATGTTTGTCAGAGGCGTACCTGTATCTTGCGAGGCTCCTTTGTTAACGGAGGGAAAGTATACCACTACTTGCGAGACACTTCGAAATAATCACCTCGAGGAAATTAATATTGAATTTGTTGCGAATATTAATAGTTCGTCGGAGGAGTTAAGACAAAAAGGATATGAATTTTTAAAATCAACCGGACTGGATCTGGATAAAGATACGTTCTGGTGTGATCCGTATATTCACGGCCCACAAGTAATTAAATAGAAATGATCAGATTTTACGCTTAAAGGAATTACTTGCTTCTTTTTTCCAATAAAAAACAAACTTCCGCTTTACCACTTGTCGACCCTTAAAATATTCGGTCTGTGGATTTAAAAGTTTCGCAGAAATTCTATCGTAACTGGTGGTGGAGGTAGTCAGACGCTGGATGAACTATCTCCACAAGTAAGTTATCTGTCTGTTCTTATTCCACCAAGGAAACTTCATTTGTTTACCGAGAAGACTGAGATTAACTAGGTCTGCGGTGCGGGAAGACCTAATAATATCCAAAGTAAAATTATAGGCGCTGTAATTATAGTCCCAATTACACTTTCGGTGATTTGAACAGTACCTCCTACAAATGACTGCAAGCTCATACATTTATTATTATTCCAACCCAGCATTCTGTGATCTTGATCTATAATCTTATTTTCATTTTTTCCAATAAAAAACAAACTTCCGCTTTACCACTTGTCGACCCTTAAAATATTCGGTCTGTGGATTTAAAAGTTTCGCAGAAATTCTATCGTAACTGGTGGTGGAGGTAGTCAGACGCTGGATGAACTATCTCCACAAGTAAGTTATCTGTCTGTTCTTATTCCACCAAGGAAACTTCATTTGTTTACCGAGAAGACTGAGATTAACTAGGTCTGCGGTGCGGGAAGACCTAATAATATCCAAAGTAAAATTATAGGCGCTGTAATTATAGTCCCAATTACACTTTCGGTGATTTGAACAGTACCTCCTACAAATGACTGCAAGCTCATACATTTATTATTATTCCAACCCAGCATTCTGTGATCTTGATCTATAATCTTATTTTCATTATCTACAATAAAAAAATACAGATCCTGAGCATTCTTTCTTCCCATAAATACGCTGCCGGTCCCATGTCTGTCATATTTACATCGGTAATTATTTATAGCAGAGAAAAAATTGATTTCAGGTGCGGGAGTTATTGTAAGACGACCATTCAAATTAACGTGAAAATAGTGAGACTCAGTGTTATAACATTTGTCCCTATCAGCATCTGATATCAATTCAGTGTTTTCTAAATTAATGGGAGTATTCAACGTTCCAATCAATTGTTCCTCCTTATAAACATACAAATCATCTTTTATGATATATCTTTGGTTGTAATAATAACCACCGAAATAATAATCCTCTGCTCCAGAAATATTAATTATGTAAGCTTCTTCAAAATTTTTATTTTGACAGCCGACAACAACATCTACATTCATTTCTTTCATTTGTAGAAAAACATCATATTTTTTACTATGAAAAGTTATTTTTTTACTTTTAGCGTAGGAATAATTTAAAGAGAAAAAAAGTGAAAAAATTAGAAATGTTTTTAGTATCGCTCCCATGAATTCTCCTTTGTAATTGACCAAAATTAATTTCAGGTTTTCGTTGAATTTTGAGCACTATAAAATGTAAGAAATGATAATTTAATTGATCATTATCAGTCCCGAGTAAAATTTATTCTTTTCGGTTCATTAACAAGAAAATTAAGGAGTGGAGCAAAAAAACGTCGCACTTTTAAACGGTGAACTTGTAAATTCGTGCTTGTTGGATTATATCATCTGGCCCTTTATCCCTTTTAGGCTTCATTCATCCAAATATGTATAAATCCAATTGTGTTTTATAAAATTAAAAAAATCTAAGTTGATTATTATCAATTAACTAAATATCGCAACTTTTAGATAAGACCAAGCAAGATATAAAAAAAATAAACTTGGAGGTTTATCATGAAAAAATACGCGATAACTTTTTTTGCGATCATTTTACTATCAATTAATTTTTCTTATGGCATGGGAGCAATTCCAGAACTTAAAGGAAAAATTATTAACGATACGAATTTGGATTTATCTGATTTGGAAATAAGAATAAATTACGTTTGTTATATTCCTATGTGGCCCCAAGATTTTGACGCAGGAGAAGGGTCTTATAACGTGTCTGTTAAAAATGATGGATATTTTCATTCAATAAAACGACATGTATGCTTAATACCGTTTGCGTCGCTTGAGTACTATGATGTTGACCTTGTTCGCAAGAATTCAAACGAAATTCTTGCTAGTGCGTATAATGGGTTTTGGCAAGGTAATATACATTTAAAACAATTGGAAGTTGGTAAAATTAAAATTCTAAACTATTCCATACCAACAGAGGGATATCATCTGGGTATTTTAAAATTTTGGATGGGACGAAGATGTTCTGATAATACAAAACTAAATGTCGGCAATGAGTTGTATGTAAACGTAAAAGATAATGGTGAAATTGATTTTAATACTATCTATACGATGACAAGAGAACAAGATCTTAATCATGAGTTTGAATATTCATATTTACTTGAAGTAGGTTTTGTGAAATCCGGAGAAAATGCCTTCACGGTGGAATATTCCAATTCAGATGATGGCAAGTTTTTTTATGCAGGTGAAGTCCCTGAGATTAATTTTGAAAGGGAAATTGAAATAAAAAAATGAATCGTTCATCGCCCTCAAGGAAGGGGGTGAGCTTGTTTCTTTTTACACGGGTCTTGATGAATCGGGAGCATGTGAATACTTCGATCAGTGCTTTGACTTGATTAAAACTGATATGGGACTTTTCATAATGTATGATCTCTTTTGTGATTTTAGTTTTGATTATGATATTAAGAAAAAAGCTACTGATAAGGATATAAATGAAATGTTGGTCGTAGTTGAAGACTTTCATAATGCGTGGCCATCAACATATATGAAACTTACATAGGTGATCGGTGTTTTACTTAAAACATTTCAATTACTTACCTTTCATTTTTTCTTTTTTCTAAAAAATTAACAGCAGTTTTCTGACTCTCTTGTATAATTTCTAAAACTAATTCGATGAGTTGGGAGTCAATTACAGTGGCCGGTAGTACCTCAACATTGACAACGTATAAAAGCAGCGTCCACCCTTAGTATCGAATATTTGATCCTCTAAGGATAATTCGAACTTTGGGCATCAAAGTGCCATACTGGTGTTTAACGTAAAACCAGTAACTAAAGGAGACGCTGCTATGATGAACTATATAGGATTAGATGCCCATAGTAAAACATGTACTTTTGTTGTTTTAGATCAGTTGGGCCATGAAATTAGAAAGGCCAAGGTAGACACTAGTGAGAAGAATATTCTCAATTTTATATCCACCATTGAGGGCAAGAAAAAACTTGTTTTTGAGGAGTCCAATATTTCCCAATGGCTTTACATACTTCTAAAGGATCACCTAGATGAACTTATTGTCTGTAATCCATATTATTTAGCTAAAAAACAAGGGGCAAAGAATGATTACAGAGATGGTCTTCATTTAGCTAATGAATTAAGATGTAACCATCTTGTCCCAGTTTTTCATGAAGATAATTATTTGATTAAAATCAGAACAGTTTATTCCAATTACTCTAATGTTATTCAAGATTGTATTAGAGCAAAAAATAGATATAAAGCAATTTTAAGATCGAAAGGTATAAAAACCAAGTTAGAAACGACGAATCCAATAGAAGAGGTACTTAAAGATCTTCAAAATGCTGAAGATAAATTTGTGGCAGAATCTCAATTTCGACAAATTGAAGTATTAGAAATTGAAAAATCAAAATATCAAAAATTGTTTACTGAATATAAAAAAAAATATCAAGTAATAAGAGTATCGTCAGGCCAGCACGTGAAAAAAGGACTTTTTTGCCGATTGTAGTGCAACTGAGAAAGCTAGCTGGTTAGCACTGGAAAATGCTTCTCCCTATATTGCTTTGGCGTAAACGAGTAGATTTTTCGTTTATCATAGACTTCTTGCCACCGAGGATCTGTTCTTGAGACTTTCCACGCTTCATTCCCAAACTGATGGAGCGATTGAACCAACTCAGTTATATATTTATATGGATCAATGGCATTGAGTCGACATGATTCAATCATAGTGTAAAGGATGACATAAGTATTTGCCCCTCTTACACTATGGTTCCCATACCAGTTTTTTCTTCCGAGTGCATGATTCTTCACTCTTCTCTCGCTCGCATTATTGTCAATGTCAACATCCGCATTACTTATAAACTTGGTTAATGTGAAGTAGTTATTTAAAAAATAATTTAACGCTGATACCAAGTGCCCCTTACTGGAATTCTTTTTGATATCTTTTTTTGCTCTCGATTTCATTTCTTCAAAAATAGGTGTCATTTTTGATCTACATTTTAATAATTCACTCGCATTATTTGCCTTTTGTCCCTCTTTCTCCAACTTATAAATTTCCTGATACTTTTTGTAATAATATCCATACTGGGGAATCGGATCTTTCAGATATGGCTCTTTAAATTTTCTCAATGCATGAGTATTGCAATGATAAGCTTCAATGAGAGGCAGGCCCTTTAGCTCTCTTTCAATATTTATTTCTCTGACACTTTTTCCATATCCACTAAAAACATCTGTAAGTAAACCTTCACATTTTGAATCAACTAAAACGCTCGTGCAGACATCTCCGGCCCTCGTATCGTGGGCCTCATAATAGGCTGTAAAACGTGCGATAAAGGCCCATAACTGCCAGCTCATCTTTTCGCTTCCCTCAAGCATCCTCAAGGGGGATTCATCTGCCTTTATTTGTTTTTCTTGTAATAGCTCCTCTTTACATTGCCAGTACGTCATTTCTAAAAAACTTGCAAGATAATGAGTCGTCTCAATCATACTATTGGCCGGAAAATCAAACCCCTCAAGTTTCGAAATTGCCGCCATTCTTCCCATGGGAACAAAATTAACATACTTACTTAATGCCCAATAAATAATAACTTCATCACTGTAAATTGATCCAGGCGGCGCTATCCTTGGAAGAAGTGGAGCGCAAATCATTGTTCCACGGCAGAGCCTACAACTATATTTATGCCTCTTGATAACTTCAATGTAGTAGCGACGAGGAATCACTCTTAAAATTTCTGAGTCTTCAGTCAGGCCGGTATCCGATAAATATGTATTACAATCAGGACATTGGTAATGCAATGGATTGGCTACCTCCGTTTCTTTAACCTCTAGGTTCGGGTAACGCTCTTTTAGACTTCCTTTTTTTCTATTGGACGGATTCTTCTTTTTGGGCGGGATCTTTACTACTTCCCCTTTGGAAAGATGAACCGAGGGTTTAAAAATCTTAGATAAAATACTCAAATAATTTTCTTGAATAGATAATTCTTTCTTTTTTTGGTCACTAAGATCTTCCAGTAACTGTTGATTGATATCTTGCAACCCGAGACAATATTTTATCATCTCATCACGACTTAATACACCCAACTGTTCTTTTGTTAGAGCGGAAAAGACTTGTTCCTTTGTGAGGTTGTTAAATTTATTTTTTTTCATCGCAAAAGAATTAGGCCATATTTACTACGGATGGCCAAGCAAAATAATCTAACATGGCCTGACTTCATTTGCTCTTTCGAATCTCCCTCGGGGAATCAAGAAATCTTCGATTCACATCTCCTCCGTCAATATACAAAGAGAACTCTGCTTGGGTTAGCACGATATCTTTTTTTAGCAATGGATTTATTTTGAAAAAAGTTCCTCGCTCAAGTCTTTTACACAGGAGGATAAGACCGGTCCCGTCGTAAGTAAGGCACTTCATTGAATTTCTTTTTTTATTTATAAAAAGAAACATATGGCCTGAAAAGGGGTCCTGCTTCAGGATATTTTGAACTTTGAAACAAAGTGAATCGTAGGACGATCTCATGTCAATAAATTCTTTAAAAACAAAAACCTTAGTCCTACGATTCACTGGAATCATGCGACCTTCTTTAAAAACTCAACTAACAAATCTACCTGAGAAAAACGTATAATCTTACCCTCATTCCAGACGATCTCAAGCCCTGTACAGGGGGTATCAAGAGTCGCACCTGTACCAGATGACAATTGAATCTCTTTAAAGTCATCAGCCGGAAAAAAACCTTCTCGCTGTAATTTCTTTGCTCTGCCGATAACAGATGCCATTTTCGCTGACTTTACATCAATCTCTGAATAAAAACTGGCTGCTGTACCAGTCCACCCTTCCCACGCCTTCAGGATTTCATAGGCAAGTTCATCTGGAACTCTGGTCAGCTTGCCCGTCGATGTTTTATAAGTGCTAATCTTTTTTTTCAAAATTGCTAGATCCATTTTTATACCTCCATAAAAAGTTAAGTGATAATTTAAATTTAATGGAAATTTTAAAATTTTAAAGACGTGCTAGCCTGACGATACTCA
>MEQB01000004.1 GCA_001770015.1 Bdellovibrionales bacterium RIFOXYC1_FULL_37_79 | reverse complement strand
ACAATCATTCAGTGGGAATTTAATCGAAAGAAGGCCCGTGAAAAATTCAGCTATGAAATTGTCTCATCTCGATAAACTTAAAAATCAGAGTACTAGCTTCTTAATGTGCTCATTAGAAACATTTTCTGATGATTCAATTTCAATACAAAGCGTTTTCATTCCTGGACGATCAACAATCAAATCCATTTCAGCACCTTGATTTGTTCTTAAATAATAAATTTTATATTGGGCCGTCACTTTCAAATTAATAAGTTTGACAATTTCACAAATAATAAAATGCTCAAAAGCATCTCCATACTCACCTGTCGATGGAAGAATTTGATTAACCAAAGAGCGATCCATTGCGCGCTTAACTCCAATATCAAACAAATAAAATTTGGGGGATTGTAGTTGTCGTTTTCTAATTGACCGATGATAAGGTTCTAATCTAAATCCTAACAAAGTATCCTCTAGTACCTCTAGTACCTCAAAAAAAGTCCGTATTGTTCTGAGGAAAAAGTTCTTTCAAAAATCAGATGCCTTCATTATATAAATGGACTAAAAGAAATTTTTAATAACTATTCCTAATCAAACTACCTTTTTAGCAGCCTCTTGTTTTAATAAATCAGGGGACTTTACTCTGACAATATCATATAAACAATATTTACCAGTCTTTTTAATCCCCCAGTCCATTTGTTTTAAATACAAATCCACTTTAACGTAACAACTGCCTGATTTTTTCTCTGGCTGTCATTAAATTAATTACATATTCGTAAGCGCTACTTATTTCCATCATACGATCAAAATAGGGTTGCGACCCATCCAGGGTATCAAGCAGTGCCTCATAATATGGTCTTCCGATAGTGCTCAAATCACCCCGGGCCTCTGCATAGGCAAGGGATTTGGCTGCAGCTTTTCTAAGAGGAAGAAGATAGCTTCCGAAATCTTCATAACTAGAATAATTATCAAGCTCATTAATAAGCTTAAGACATATGGAAGAATAGTAGGCCATTTTGGAAGCGCCATTAAGAGGAAAATCCGGGATTGAACCTGGGATAGATACAATGGCCTTGATACTTAGCAACTTTAATTTATTATCAATTGTAGTAAATTCAATTGAGTCAGTATTTTCAGCAATAGTCACCACATAGTGGGGATCTTGTCCGGGGAGATATAAGGTTCCTTTAATGTCTCCGTTGGCACTGACTTCGGCATAAGTATCGCTATTATTGCCCGACTGTGCCTGAATAAGTAATTTATGCACAAAATACGATTTATCAAATCTTAATGAAAGCGTCTCACCTTCGTTTACATTCTGGGCATAAGTCAATAGATTTATCGTCTGCCGATATTCACCTTCATTGACGCTTGCCTGACCTTTAATGGCAACCAAGACAAAAAATAGAAAAAGAATTAATTGTTTTTTCATACGTTCTCCTGTCGTTAAATTTTTTAATCATTTCCATGTAAAAAAAATAAAGACAAATGGATCAAATTGAAATCATTAAAAACAATTAATGAATCGTATGCGCTTCGGAAAAAAAACTATTGTAAACCTAGAAGTCAACCCCCCAGGATTCAAATCTCACCGCCCAAAGTGTTTTCAAATAATACATTGTGTAATTAATACAACGTTATTATTACATATTCATGATTATTTAAAATTGTTGTAATTATAGATAGTTAACATGCAAAACAGGGGGATGTTTTCGTTTGAAAACGAAATTTATGAAAACACCCTATCATGTTTTTCTGATCTGGCTTATATTGCTAAAAATTGGAGAACAAGATGATTAACGTTTACGAATATATGGACTATAGAAAATTTTTGATGGATTACTATTCCTTCAAAAAAAATTCCAATCCATTATACTCATATGCAGTTTTAGCAAGAGATGCTGGCATTACTTCCAGAGGACTTGTCAAACTCATTCTTGATGGCAAAAGAAACTTATCACTAAAAACATTACCCAAAATTATCCAGGGGGTAAAATTTAGCAAAGAGGAAGGAAAATATTTTTTTACCTTGGTTCGTTTTAATCAAGCTCAAAATCTCAATGATAAAAATGAGCTTTATAAGCAATTACTAAAATTTTCCGGCAAGAAAAAGGTCGTGGCGCTTGCGGAAGAGCAATATAACATCTACTCAAAATGGTATTATTCAGCCATTTATGAAATGTTGAACTTAAATGAATGTCCTGGTGATGGAGTAGAATTATATACATGGATCAGTAAGAAGCTGTTTGAGGAAATCACTCCCAAGCAGGCCAGGGATGCCATCGCCGATTTGGAGAGAATTAAATTAATATCACTTTGCCAGGGAAAATTTATTCAAAATAATGATTATGTGGAAAATCCCGGCGGAAAAGTGAATTTTGCTGCTCAAATATTTCAAAAGAAGGTAATCGAAAAATCTCTAGATACCTTTGAGCGGCCTTTGGAACAACGGGAGATTTCGGGAGTGACTTTGGCGATAAAAAAAGAAGATATCCCCAGGGCAAAAAAATTTATTTCCGAGTTTACTAAAAATTTCAATTTTGATTACTGTGCGCACGCAAGTGCTGATCATGTATATCAATTAAACATACAATTTTATGAATTGACGGATAGAAACTTTACTTTTTCAGGGAAAAATCAGCGGGACGCTGATCCCCAGAACTCCGCCGAGGCAATAAATTATGAAAATTAACCAATTATTTTATGAGGAGTTTAAAATGAAAAAATCAATTTTAGTATTAGTATTAGCAGCATTAATAAGTACAGTTGTCAGCGGAACAACCGAGGGAATATATCATGGCAACTCAGCTGACAACTTCGTAGCTTATAAGGGAAAAAAAGAGAAAACCTTCAAAGGCAACAAGCAAACAATCACTCTTGAAAAAATTAAAAATAAAATTAAAACCGACATGACTGTCAAATTTTCAGATGAGTTTGAAGCGACCCGCACCAAGTTTTTTAGAGCTAGCGCCTTATCGAATGGTATAGATTTTAAATCTCAACAAAAGGTGAAAGATTTTTATAAAGCATTAAAGTCAGGCGTACCAGTACGAACAGCCCTAGCTCAAAATACCATCAACCCACAAACATTTTGGAATGATCTCAATGCGGATACAAAAAATCAATACTACGATTTGGCTCAATTGGAAAATGCTTACCGTGGTAAAAATTTTTTAATTGATTTAAAACTTGAAGTTAATCCAAATCTTAACCAAACCTGTCCCCAGTGTAAACCAGAAGATTTCATTGCCATACCAGAAAAAGGGGTTGAGCTAAAAGTTATGTGTATATTTGGTGGTGAATATGGAGACATGGTGGAAGTCGAACACGAGCCAATTATCATCTATCCCGATACAAAGAAAATTAATAGAAAAATTACCATTGGATCACCCGATTTGGCTGAATTTTTTAGATTAAGATTTTGCGATAAATACGATGCAGTACAAGTTGCGACCCAAACACAGTGTTTCCTAACACATACAACTGGTGATACAATTTTTGATTATAATTATTCCATTCCTTCTTATTATAAAACTTTTGGGAAAGACATCTCGCCAATAGAGGAAGCCTTAAAAACCGCCACATTTATACTAGATAAATATTTTACCTCCTCAGTATTAACTGTTGATGAAGTCCTGAATCAAAATCTTATGTTTAACATACGACGAATAACGAAAGATTATTACACTCTCGATTATAAGAATGGCGGCATGGTGTGGACGATTGTAAAATACCAAGACGAAAAAGAATTGGATAAGTTTATCAGAGAAAATTTTATACGGGCATACAAAAGATATAATTAAAAAAAACCACCAATCGTGTGAACATAATAAAGAAGGAAGGAGTTTAAAATGAAAAAATCAATTTTAGTATTAGTATTAGCTGCATTAATAAGTACAGTTGTCAGTGGAACAACCGAAGGAATATATCATGGCAACTCGGGTGACAACCCCGTAGCTTATAAAGGAAAAAAAGAGAAAACCTTCAAAGGCAACGAGAAAAAAATCACTCTTAAAAAAATTCAAAATAAAATTAAAGCCGACATGACTGTCAAATTTTCAGATGAGTTTGAAGCAAGCCGCACCAAGTTTTTTCTTGCTAACATAATGACCCATATAGATTTCAAATCGAAACAACAGATGAAAGATTTTTATAAAGCATTAACATCAGGCGTACCGGTACGAACAGCACTAGCTCAAAATACTATTTACCCACAAACATTTTGGGATATCAATGCGAATACAAAAAATAAACACTACGCTATGGCTCAATTGGAAAATGCTTACCGTGGTGAAAATTTTTTAATTGATTTAAAACTTGAAGTTAATCCCAATCTGAACCAAACCTGTCCTCACTGCAAACCAGAAGATTTTATTGCCATACCAGCCAAAGGGGTTGAATTCAAAATTATGTGTCAATTTAGTAGTAGTCCATTTGGCAGTATGGGTGGAGACATTGTGGAAGTGGATCACGAACCAATTATCATCTATCCCGATACAAAGAAAATTAATAGAAAAATTACCATTGGATCACCCGATTTAGCAGAATTTTTTAGATTAAAGTTTTGCGATAACTACGATGCAGTACAAGTTGCGACCCAAACACAGTGTTTCCTAACACATACAACTGGTGATACCATTTTTGATGATAATCATGGCTTTTCTTCTTATGAACTAATTGATACTTATGGAGCAGGCATCTCATCAATAGGGTATGACCGCAAAACCGCCACATTCATACTAGATAAATACTTTACCCCCCTATTAACTGTTGATGAATTCCTGAATCAAAATTTAATGATGAACATAAAAAGAACATCAGTTAATAAATACTCTCTCTATTATGAGGATAACAAATTTATGTGGAAGACGGTGGTAAAATACCAAGACGAAAAAGAATTGGATAAGTTGATCAGAGAAAATTTTATACGGGCGTACAAAAGATTTAATTAAAAAAACCCACCCATCAGGTGAACATAGAAAAGAAGGAAGGTACGATGAAGATTTTGGTAACGTTTATAATATTTATATTTAGCGTTACGGTTCTAGCATCGGATCTTCCTTCCTTCATCAAAAGATTAGATTATTATGACCAAAACGCCCAAGGTGAAATAACCAGGATCTCCCACGAAAAATATCGATATGTTGAAGGGTATGCCTACCTAGATCTGACCTTTCCAAACGGCAAAAACCCCAATATATCGAGACCAAGAATGAATGAGGTTTTAAGATATTTCGACAATAAAATTATTCCAATCAATATTGATCGATTCATCCCAGGTTACGATACCAGTGAAGAAAATAAAATTGTCATTTTATTTGATAACATTCATGATAAAAAATATTATCAAAATGACCCAAACAAGGATTATCCCGCTTTTTTTTCGAAAGCATTTTCTCAAACATACAAAAAAAAGATAATCATTGTGGATGTAAACTTTGCAACCGATGACCGGATTGATTTATTATTAAACCATGAACTGATGCATGTTTTTCGTTATATGCATAATAAAAATGAGGAACCATGGTTGGATGAGGGCATTAGTAAATTAATCGAATACATGATAGCAGGAACAGACTGTATTCAACTGAATAACTACCAAAAAAATACCAATCTTGAATTAAAATATAATTATGCAATTCCCAGCCAAGTTCATTACGCACATAATTTACTGTATTTAATATATCTCTATAATAATTATGGGGGATCAAAACTGCTTAAAAAACTCATTGTCAGTAAAAAAAGCGGTATTGAAAATATCAACTCTGCGCTCAGGGAAACCGTCAAAGACGAAAAAAGTTCCTTTAAAAAAGAGTATTATTCATTTGAAAAAACCTTCGTTAATTTTTCCTTGGCCCTCCTTTTAAATCCTTATCAGGAAACAGTGGGCTCGGAGGGATTGCTAACCCTTGATACCAGTGGGGTTAATCGAATAACCCATTTTTCGGTATTACCGGAATCAATCGACTTTAAGAATCATTATAAAATTAAACCACTGGCTTCCCGGCATTACCAAGTCGATAGGAAGTGCGTTGAGCTGGCCGTTTCAGAAAATAACTTAGTGGTGATTGCAATTGATCTGGATAATTCCAACGAAAATGAGATTATCAGGGTGCTTGCATCAGGAAAGATCTGCTTTAAAGTCGAGAGAAAATCCGGCCAGTTTATTACCGTCATCAATCCATCCAATACTTCAGTCACTTTTCAATTTAATTAATCAATATGGTAAAACCTACCTTCCTGATCAAATGATTTCATAATTAAAAGATAAAATTGAAAATTCAAAAGAATCACAATATAATTAACTTCTAATGTTATTTTCATGGATTTTTTTTAGGTAAATTGCCTATTGGTTGGATTGAAATGAATAGCTTGGGTATTTCTGTTTTAATAGTTGATGATGCGGTTGACGTTGCCGAAGCTCTTGCCAAAGCCATTCAAATGAAATCACAGGCCAGTGGTCTTAAAATTCGTTCAATTGTACTCTCCCACGACGGTATGGATGCCACGATTAAACTTAAGAATCAGGCTTTTGACGTAGTTATTCTTGATAATGATATGCCAAAAAAAAATGGCCTGGGCGTATTAAAATTTATAAATGACAGCAAATTGGACTATGAGGTTAATGTCATCTTTTTATCCGGCGAATTACATAAAGAAACTCTGCAGGTTCTTAAAAAAATGCATATCGTTGATGTTCTTGCCAAACCTTTTGACATTGAACGCATTATGAAAAATATTCTAAAAGTTACGCAAAAAAAATAAGCCTTACTTTAAAGCATCATTCACCATCTGCGAAGCTTCCTTGCCATCAAACCGGCCCTTGATCTGGGGAGATAACACCTTCATAATGGCCCCCATATTAGGAGCGGTCATGGATGATTTAATATCCTCAATCATTTTTTGCACCTCATTCTTGGTTAGGGCCTTAGGTAAAAATTCTTCTAATATTTTGACCTCCTCCCGCAACCCATTTTGCTGGGGACTACCATCGGGGTACATCGCAACTGAATCTTTAATTTTTTTTGCATAAGCCACCACAATATCCAACTCCGGTTTGGGATTACCGGAAGTATCATTTTCAATAAATAATTTTTTCAGATAGCGAAGCACGTTCAGTCTCAGCTTATCCTGTGCTTTCATGGCGGTTTTTATTTGCTCACTGATATTATCTTTTAGCTCTCCCATAAAAAAATCCCTATGTTTTGGTGGTTATGTATATCATTAGAATAAGACTTAAAAGCTAAAAAAACAATCGGTAACCAAACTTCTATTGTTGTCTCTTTTGCATCAAGATTGAAGTCACTTAGGTACATTTCAATTACAATTATTCATAAGAGCTTACCCAAATTTTTTTCAGGATACTTAATCCCATATATTTATATTCACCCAGGATTAGTTAGGATTTAAAGGTGACATATATACAATAAGAAAAGTGGCAATCGGCTCAAGAAAAAGAATTAAAAAAAACCAATTAACCCCACGCCGTCCTTTCAGATTGAGCTAATCCAGCATTAACTAATGCAAGCGTTCCCAATCACAATACACTATGAATTTTTTTGGATTTCTCTATGAGTAGATGCCACTAATCGATTTTATCATCGTCACGAACTGCTACCGCTCGGCGATCTCATTTGCATGGACTGAACTCGCCTAAATTACAGGTTTTTCCCCTATTTAATGAATAGTCTTTTCGACTCATCCATAACCAATTGAAATTAATTGTATTTTTCATTTCAATTTGAAAAAATTACAGAGTCATCAAGCTATTGCTGCATTGAGTCTATTTTATTGGTAGGATAGGCGGTAATTAACCACTAACGAAAAATAAGGAGTCAATATGAAAAAAATTTTATTAGCTATATTAGTGCTTGGATCACTATCTTCCTACACCTACGCAAGTGCCCAAGACCTGTCCTACAAGTGTGAAGGGTTTTATGGAACAGAAAATATAGGTGAGTTGGCAGATATGTTTCAAAGCGAAGAAGTTGAACAGGTAATTTTAATATTGAAATATGATAAAATTGTATTTGAAGCAAAACAATATGATCAAACTTTACTTCTTTACATCTATAATAAGAATAATCTTTCGGAGAGAATTTTTAAATCTACCTCTGTTCCAACTAAAAACGAAAATGCTTCTTTAGAATTAGAGACTCAAAATGGAAAATATACATTAACTTGTATTATAAAATAAAATTAAAAAACCCCACTATCGCTGAATGCTGTTTATCATGACAGATTCAGCGATACGCTATTTGCATAGGCCTTCGACCTTATAAATCTTGCCTCCACCACCATCTTGCTTGGTGGCCACAAAAAGAGCGCCATCAAATTCCTCCATACCCCACGCTTCTGTTTCTTTGAAGGTATGAACGGTTTCCCAAGTTGCCCCGTTATCACACGATTGCAATAAAGTTGCGCCACCTTGCTTGCCTTTCCACGCCACTGTAGTGGTTGCCACCATGGTATTACCAATGCTGGAGATATAAGAGATATGGGATTTAGAAGCATCAGCATAAACTTTTTTAAAGCTATTTCCATCAAAAGTCCAAATGGCTGATTCGCCACTAGAAGAATATTTTTTAGTGGCCGCTAGCCACATAAGATCACCTTTCACATAAGAACGGATGAATCTTGCCGGAGCGCTGCTGCTAGACCAATTCGTTCCATCCCCAGAAGTCATCATCCCATTTTGATTTCCCCCAAGATCAACATAAAAGCCATACAACTTGTTTTGAAAGGCCACGATCTCTTTCATATATCGCTTGGTTGATCCGCTTGAATAAACTTTTTCCCAACTTTTCCCATCGGACGAACGATGAATTTCAGCCGGAGCGCTATCGAGAGTTAATTCGGTTGCGTAAATCCGGCCGTTAAAAACCGCCAGCCCGCAACCAATATCTGGCTTAACATCCAACACCTTTTCCCAATTATTTCCATCCGAGGTTCTAAAAACCTGGCCTTGATTTTCAGTGTTCGCATACAGATAACCATTAAATTCCCTTAAATCACAAACTGACTCACCCGTGGTAAACCCAGGACTAGCTTCCGCCCACGGACTATAGGTAAAGATTTTTTGCTTCTTACTGTAACCAAATGCACCCGCATACAATTTACCATTAAATTTTCTGAGAATAAAAAAACCATGCTCATGGGACTCACCAATCGGAGTCACCGAAAATGATTTTGCGCTGACCGAATTGGTGGTTTTGGTGTCACTTGCACTTTTACTACTTTTAGCAGAATCACTATCCTTCCTATTATGTAGCAAATAGCCAATGCTGGCTGCCGCAATTACCCCGGCAGCAAGTAAATACCACGTCTGCTTGTCCACGCCATAGGCCCGGGGGAAAACCAGGTCTTTAATAATCTTAAAAAAACTCGATTGTGCTTCTCCCGCTTTCACCACTGGTTTAATTACTTTGATCAGCTGATCCACACTTTGTATTTTTGCCAGATCAATGAAATAATTATTAATCCTGATCTTTTTTTGATTCCAATTTTTTTCATCAAAAATAACGGTATTTTTATCCACCACCAAATGGTAGGTGCCAGAGGCAATAGTTTTTATTTCTGGCAAAGTCTGGATGTTCCCTTTTAATAAAAGATCATGAAAGATTTTTTGATTTGAAGGACCCAGGGTTGATGCAAAAGTGGCCGGATCCAACCGCATTTCATTATAGGTAGTGATGGTTTCCAGTAAAGGCCGGTGATTTTGTTTTAAATCACCTCCAAAGGTTGCCTGATTATAGACTAACGAGCTAAGCATCAAAACTGTTAAAAAAAATCTCATCATTCTCTCCTTACAAAACTAGACTTACCCTACTATTATGACTTGCCTTTTGAAAAAATTCACCACAAGTTTCTCTATCAAAAAAAGGAAAATAATTTGAGCCATGATTCTAATGGGTTAGAAAATAAAAATAACAGTGTGCACGGGACCAGGGGTAATCAATATGCCCATTATAATTGCCATGGATAGTAGATCCAACTGAATTAATTATAAAAAACCTACCAATGCAGTCTGGTTTGGTACTCACATTTATGAACAAGTATATGTAATAAATTCACGATTTTGCCCCCTGAAAATACTCCTATTGCATTCAATTTCAATGCCTGATATGTTCGCCAATCTTTAACATATAGAAACTTTTTTAAGCAGATAATAAAAGTTTTATTGAGGAGGAAAATATGAAAAAAATTATTATTTTTATGGTGCTTTCAGTGATGTCAATGGCCATTTATGCCGAGACTATTAATGCAACCACCAACGCAACTATTACCACCACTATTGAATCACTCAGCGAAGAAGCTGCTTTAATCGATATTTCAAGAACAAAAGATTCCATTGTTCTTGGAGCAAATAAAGACCAAAGCATACAAATTAGATTAATTGTATCTGATTTTGGCCGAAGCGACGCTGGATCTCCCAGATATAACCTGTATCTTAACTATTTTCATGTGGACAGGATAAATAACACAAGAACAGCTTTTGATCTTGGGTTGTTTATGGAGTTGATATCTACCAAAAGAATTAGGGCCGGTGTTTATGAAATAGAAGCAATTCGTTTCACCAATATAGCACCATCGTTGCAAAAACGTGTAACACTGACAATTGACACTACCCAGGTATCAATAGATGACAAACAATTCAGGTCACTAGGTGACGAATTTGCAGACCCATATATCATGTCAACCATAACCGTTGACGAAAAATAAAAAAAGGGCCGTTTGGCCCTTTTTTTTTATAAATTATTTTAGACTCACTTGGATCTGTTTCAGATGGCTATCACCAATCGAAACCGTTTTGACCTCTTTATCATTGGCAAAATGTTGATGGATAATTCTTCTTTCGCTGGAATTCATAGGAGTTAACATGGCCGGTTGGTTGGTTTCCAATACCTGCTTTTTAATTTTCTCTGCCAGATTGATCAACGTCTGGTCGTCAGTTGTTTTCTCTTCGCTTCTAAAACACCTTACTTGAATATTCAGATTGCGATGTATGACTATGCGTGATTGAAGATAAGTGATGATAAGATGCTCAAAAGAGTTCAAAAGTTCAAAATAATTTTTCGTCAGCAGCTTTTCATCCTGGCCATTAAAAGTGACTTGCAAACTGCCATTTCTAAACGAAACTTTCACATATAAATCCAGTTTTGCCATTTTGATTATATTAATAAGAAAGGGTAACAAAAGCTTGCTATACAGGGGCTTAATAAAAAACTTATACCTGGTCATCTGGGGACCGAAGAAAAAATATTTTTTTCTTCCTGCATGCAGGATTTCATGACCTAGCAATTCCTCATCGGTAATCCGTAAAAACTGCATGGCCTTAAGCCTGGCATCCTTGATATGGTAGGCTTCCATTTCAAAAAATCTGCGATCAATTCGGGGTTTGTTGGGTTCAACATTTTGCACTATCTTATCCTCTCTTTTTTCAATTTTCACAGGTTCTTTTTTGACATTCTCCCGGGGTCGGCGTTCCTGCTTGCTGGAGTATGATTTAGGGGGAATTAATTTTAAAGTTTTTCGATCAATATATGGCTTCTTACAAATATCGGTAGCAAAATCTATATCCTCTAAATGTATTTTTTCTATCTTGGCATTGATTAATTTATTGATAGGATCAAGATATTCACAGTCCTCATGAGCACAAAAGCTAATTGCAAATCCTGCTTCTCCGGCCCGACCAGTTCTACCCACCCGATGAACATAATGAGCTGCTTCTTGGGGTAAATCATAATTAATTACAATATTGACATTTTTAATATCAAGCCCCCGGGCTGCCACATCTGTACAACAAAGAATCGTGGTCTTTTTAGCTCGAAATTCGGCCATTAACGCTGTTCTTTTATCCTGTGGCAGCCGCCCCGAAATAGGCTTGGCCTTAAATCCCATCAAGATAAGCCATTCTGCCACAAAATGAGTCTGAATCTGGGTATTAAAAAATACAATCGCATAATCGTTTTCTTTTTTCCGAAGCAAATTCACCAGCAATGGAAATTTTTCCTCGCTACTAACCATGGCCAGTTTATGTTCAATTTGATCAACCAATAAATTATCAACATTAAGCCTCAGCTCTTCTGGTTGTGAATTAAACTTATATGCAGTTCGCAAAACATCCTGATTGCTGGTGGCAGATAACATGATCAATTGGCGATTTCTGGAAGCCTTTGACAAAATAAATTCAATGTCTTTTTTAAACCCCATATCAAAAAGCCGGTCAGCTTCATCAAAAACCACGCCCTTGCAATTGTTCAGGCTCACCACTTGCTGCTTAACCAAATCAGCCAACCTGCCAGGGGTGGCCACTAAGACATGCACACCCTTGCCGATTAAGTCTTTTTGTTTTTCAATACTTTCCCCACCAATGATACAACACGACTCAATTCCCAGCTTCTTGCCAAATTGCTGAAAGACTTTATTGGTTTGTTGAGCCAGCTCCCTCGTGGGGCTCAAAATGGCGTAGCGGGATTCATGGGCCTTGATCTCACCACTTTTTTCATCTCGCAGAATTTGCTCTAAAATCGGGATAACAAAGGCACAAGTCTTGCCACTTCCCGTTTCTGCCTGGGCAAAGACATCCTTACCAGACAAAATTGGTTGCATGGTCAGTTCTTGAATGGGTGTTGCGTTTTTAAAACCCGCATCCACAATCTGTTTTAATAAATTTTCTTTAAGTTCAAAGGCACAAAATTCTACTGTCGTTTCGATTCATCACTCCTGGGTACATCCACACTTTTGGGACTTGACGCATCCACCATACATCGTTAGGATTCATTTTACTAAATAAATCCTCAAATGATTCTATTTTATGAAAATTACCAGAAGAAGCAAAGATAATATTCAAAACCTGCTCTCGAGAGTCACTTCTTCCCATCTGCGCATGGTGTAAAAAGATTGAGATAAAGGCTTAGCCTTTATCCCAGAGGCTTTTGATTTATTTTTTATTCTCAGGCACAACGACAAATTGATAATTGAAATATCCAGCCACCACTATCGTATGAAGCATATTTTTTACCAGTTTAAATGGTAATTCCTTATCGGCCTGGATAATAACTTTATCAGGATTGAGATTTTTTAAATCCCCGACATCCTTGTAGAAGGCATGTTTTTTCTGCAGTTGATTTTCCAATATTTTCTTTAATGCCTTGATGGTTTTATGATCCTTGTCCAGATCCTTCTGCTGATAATTCCCGTTAACAAGTGTGGTTATAACATTACCATCCACGCTTAAAGCATCCTTGCTAAGTGCGACCCTGACAGATTCTTCTGCATCTGCATTGATCCTGGAAGCGGGCAATCTGATACCCTTGGGGGGATCAAGATACATGCTATTTACACTCATACTCTGAATTAAAAAAAAGAGTAAAACCGTTAAGACATCCAGAAGTGAAGTAATATTCACGTTACCCGCAGGAAGATCAATTTTTTTTCTTCTCTTTTTTATACTCATTTTTTATCCATACCTCCGCTGGCCTCGGCTAAAACCACCGAAGGAAAAAGTATCCTGGTTTTTTCTTTTGATCCAACCAGCGTCGTTATTTGAAACGCATCTCGATTTTCCGACAGGCTTTGAACTTCATTCATTGCAAGCACCATGTTTTGATATTCAACCTGATCGGAAAAAGCCAGAACAATTTTGTGCTCGTGTGGGAAACCTTTTTTTATCATGACCAGTGTATCTTGAATTTTTAATAACAAATCAGTGTTATTTTTAGCATTTAATTTTTTAAAATAACCAACTTGTGGATTGCCGGAATAATTCTTTTTAAGATAATCATAAAATGAATTCGGATCCGGCATTTTCAATCCTTCAATCGGACCAAGTTGTACGGTGGCATAAGTTGGATTTTGGATGATAACCCTTAAGGCAAAAATATTTTTCTTTTGCTCAGCTGGATTGCCTGCCAAAAGCGCTTCAGCCTCCATAATTGAAAAATTGGAAAAAGACATAACCATCAAAATAAAAAAAAGCAATGTCGTAAGGATATCCAACAAGGATACGATGTTTACTTCTTCCGGAGGTAATCCATGTCTTCTTTTTTTCTTCTTAGGCTGCATCCTGACCTTCTTCTTTCCTTTTGGGGTCTTGTTGAGTGGTTACCAATTCCTGATTGGAAAAATTATCAAAATAAACCCGGCCAGTTTTAAGTAACATAACCAGTCTTGAAGAATAATGATCAATTTCATCCACCATGGCGTTGATCTTATTAAAAAGGTAACCATAAGTTAGCATACATGGAATGGCCACTATCAAACCAAAAGCCGTGGTATTCATGGCGGTGGAAATACCCACCGAAAGCAGCTGTTGTTTTTGGGAAGCATCCACTGCACCAACCGCCTCAAAAGTTTGAATAAGACCTACAATTGTTCCCAAAAGTCCAAGGAGGGTAGCAACATTGGCCACCGTAAACAGATAGGAAACCCGGTTTTGTAATTTAGGAACTACTTCCATGGTGGCAACTTCAACATGATCTTGCAGTTCCTCAGAAGGACGATCAGCATTCAAAAGAGCCGCTTTGAAAACCTGATAGAGAGCTGCATGTTTTTTTGAATTACATAAATTGACGGCCTTGTCGATATTGTTATCAACAATATGTTCCTGCACCTTTTGCATCAACTTAGAACTGTTGGCACTGTAACAAAATAAAATCATATATATTCTTTCCGCCATGATAATGGTTCCAAAAACCAACATGACCGCAATCGGATACATAAAAATTCCACCAGATAAAAACGCCTTGATTAGATAATCCATATTATTCTCCGTTTAATTTCCCATATTGCTCATAAGGATGAATGGCCAGGTGACTCCCACCGTGCCACCCCCTTTGGGTTTTGGGAATTTCCATGTTACTATTTTTTGCAATATACATTTTTCCGTAAAAGCATCACGAAGGGTTGATTCAATAATTTTGGGTTTTATAACGCCACCACTGCTGGAAATAATAAAATTAGTGGTTACCTTTCCCTTAATAGTTGGTTTTAAAACCAAGCCTTTCTCATAGCAATGCTGAATTTGTGGTCCGTAGCGTTTGATAATCGCAGCAATCAAATCAGGATCAAGTCCTCCTTCAATCACCACCTGCTCATCATCCTTGATATCGATCTGCCTGCCCTTGGAAGGTTTCAATCCATAATCGCCAGCGCCCATACCGCCGCCGGTAAGATTTCCACTTAAGGACCCAATCCCAACACTTTTCCCACCACCACCGGCCCCTAAACCGGTTCTACCACGGGCAAAACTGCCATTAGCGATAGCCGAAACCGTATTGCCGGAAACGTTGGTATCTGACAGCATCGATGCCTTATCTATAAGCTTGGCATTCGTGGGTTCGGAAAATGCGGAATCCAAATCAACTTTTTCAAATTGGGTGGCGGTAACTTCAGTGGTTTTGTTAGTATTTTGATTAATCTGTTCGGTTTGCTTAATGTTGGGAGTAGTTTCCTTCACCGCAGACTTATTGGGATTACTTTGAGTCACCGATTTTTCAGTTTTAGAACGACCCTCTTCCGCGCGGGCCCGTCCGCCTTCTAAATTTTGGGCAATTTGTCCTATGGCTGCCCTTCTTTTTTCAAGCGCATTTTTTACGCCAATATCATAGACAACTTTTTTAAGATGTTTAGGAATATCCTTTAAGGATTTTTCCTTTTCTTCCACCGGCCAAAAATGAGCGATCGAAAATACCAGGAGGTAAAGCAACAAGATACCTGCCAGAATTTTTTGAAGATTTCTATCCAGCGTAAAATGCAAATTTAAAGGTATTTTCTCCGCTGGATTGGTGAATTTAAAAGTTAAAGCTATTTCGCCAAATTCAAGATGAGCTGAATCCCCCACCCTAAGCGACACCTCTAACACCTCTTTTCCTATGTGTTTGGGATCATAGTTTCTAAGCGTATCAAGCGCAATAGGTTTTTTATCAGACCAAATAATGCCCTGAGCCTCCCTAGGAATTTTTATATTAAGGGTATTATTTTTATATCTGGCCAGTTTATAAATTTCTTCTTCATCCTTAAATTGTCGAAGAAGCATACCAAACGTTGACCGTTTAGGATCTCCAATGGTAATAGTAGAATTGTTTTTGAAGGTTTTATGCTCCAGTAGTTTATCGCCCCAATAGCAAAGCACTTCTAAAATGTTTTTATCGGAAATTAGTTGATACCCCGATCCAGCATTATCTATCGGTTTAACCAGATTTAAATCCTCAACCAGATTGAGGTTGGAAGAAGCAAGCTCAGCGTTTCTAAGAACGATATCCTGGCTGCCAATATTAATTATATCCCCCTCACTCAAAGTATGAATGTTTACTTTCTTTTTATTAACATAAGTTCCAAAAAGACTACCCAGATCTATGATTTTGCATGTACCAGTAGCATCTTTTTTTATCAAAGCATGAATTCCGTTCATGCGCCAATCGTTCAGACAAATATTGGCGTTGGAACTTTTTCCAATGCTTATGGAACTATCCACTGAAGCCAAAAAGACCTCTTGCTCCTTTGAATAATCAATTTTATAAAGGGCAGTCTGTTTCATTTATTTAAACTCTTCCTTAACGCAACAATCGTCATGTCTTTATGTCCATCAAAATTTCTAACCGGTGCTACTACATGATGCTCCTTACTTCTTTTCCTTTGAAAGATGTAATAGACCGCCGGAGTTTTTATTTTTCCCCGTATTTCACCACCTGAAAAATCCAGCTGGGTATGTTTTTTATAAACCACCTTGACTTTTTTTTTGGATGCATCCTCACTCATTACAGCGCTTGCCATTACTCCAAAACATAATATGGTTAAAAACAAATACTTTATGTTTTTACTCCTTATTTATCAGCATCCGGCTTTTTGGAAGCAGGTAACCTCATTTTATTCTTATTCTTGATTAACTCAGATAGAGAAACTTTGGGCATATCATCTTTTTCAACATATAAATCAACAATCGGCCCTTTATTTCTCACATTAATACTCATTTTTTGGACCGGCTCCAAATTCCCAAGCTTGTCCATGCTTCTAAAATGAATAGTTCTTGAATCTTCCGTCCAAGTGGCCAGGTCAATCGGTCCTTGGATTTTATGAAAATCTTTTCCATTATAACTAAGTTCAATGTATGCAATACCAACCCCTTTATCGTTTGCGGTAAAATCGATTTTGTTGGGCAAGGATGAAATATAAGTATCACCTTTTTGTACAAAGTCATTAGAGGCATTAAGTGCAGTAAGAGGAGCTTCCTCATCAATCACTACCGTATAACTTACCGAGTTTGCCGTATTACCGACCTGGTCTTCAGCGCCTAAATAAACACTATGCTCCCCTGGTTGATTAAAAATAATTTCTTTGTGAGTTACATTTTCAAAACTATTGTTTACAAATAAACTTTTAGCTCCACTATCGTCATCTGAAACATTAGCCACAATGGCAAAACCACTACGCGCATAGATTTTACCAGCAATCTGTTTGTAATTGCCCTTGTTTTCAATAGCTAACTTGGGAGGGGTGGAATCCAGGAATACTTCAAGCGATTTCCAACTTTCCTTGTTATCCACATTATCAATACTTCGATATTCAATTTTACTTACTTTATTATCTATTGGAATCTTATGTTGGAAGGTTTTGACCGGGCCATTATTTATACGATATTCAATTCGATTTACTCCTGATATCTCGTCTTGGGCCTTTAAAGAAACATAACTTCCCTTATCAATAAAAGTTTTAGCATTTCTTGCAAAGGTATTTCCCCGAATATTAACCGTTGATTGGGGAGGGGTTGAATCCACGGTAAAGTTTAGATTTTTCCAGTCTTCGGCATTTCCCACATTATCCACTGCTGCAATCTTAAGGGTATGCACTCCTTCCTTAAAGCTTCTGCCGTCTTGAAAGGTATTAATCCCAGGGGTACTATCTTGTGCCCAGACAATTTTTGATACTCCAGATAAATTATCTTGTGCTGAAAGTTGTAATTTAGCTTCACCTGAAACAAATAAATCAACTCCGTTGGCGTAGGTTTTACCCAGCCATTCCGAACTTGAAGTTGGATGAGTCAAATCAACATATATCCTAAAGTTTTGAGTGGGTGACCAGTTTAAAACCGGATCTACCGCTTTAAAACGCACAATATGAAAACCATCCTTATCAAATTTGATGTTGCCTGAATAATTTTGATAAGGGCCGTTATCCACAGAGTACTGCACATTATCCAAATATTTTTCATTCTTATCGGGATGAATAGAAAATGAAATTTTATCATTTATAAAGTAGAGATTGCTTTGTACATCGAAATATAATCCAGGATATTGATCAAGTATTGTACGATCAATGTTCTCAGAAAAAACACTCGACGATATTAGTATGGATAAATATAAAAAATATTGTTTCATTTTCATTAAAGGCCCTCCCTTCAAAAAATTATTATGAATCTTCGCTTTGATCGGCACAG
>MEQB01000003.1 GCA_001770015.1 Bdellovibrionales bacterium RIFOXYC1_FULL_37_79 | reverse complement strand
CGCCGGCTAGCGTAGTATCTTCTTGACCCTCTCCCTCGAACACTGGTGATGAGGGGGAGGGTCAAGAAATACGAAGCGATAAGCCGGCGAAAATCAAGAGGAATCAAAGAGGTTTTGGATATCGTATTCAATGGAATCAGTTTTGATTATACCAAGGGTAAATGCAGGTTCAACTTTCTGCTTAAACATTAATAATATCTCCCAATTTTTTAATCTCATTATTGAAGAAGACGTTTGCATCGATGAGAGAAAATTCATAATCTTTAATGGTTGGATCAATTACCATCATTACAATTTTTGAAAGAGGTCTCTCATATTTCATGTATGGTCTATTGTCTAAAAACTGAAGAGTTTTTTTATAAACTTCAAAGATTGAAGGTTTTTGAAAGAGATAAAGAACGTAATGATTGTCGGGAAGATCATAGAAAAGTTCCATCTTCTTTTCAATTCTTGATTGACTCTTTTGAGTCAATTCAACTTCTACGGCTAATTCAAAGTTATTATCAGATAATGTTTTTCCAAGGACCCAAGCGTCAGGTTTGTAGTTGTTAAATGTTTTTACTGCATGATTAACACCTCCTTTAATGATTGATTTCATTTTTAATAATGCCTGTAGAGCGTTTGAAACAACAATGTCATGACGAATATTTTCGTCAGAGATAGCGTTAGAAAGGTGAATTGAAGTTTCATTTAATCCAATACTGGTTAAATAAAGATACTTTCTAAACTTCTGACAAAAAAAGCTTTTGATGTAACCAAGTTCCTCCAGTCTCTTGATTCTTTTGGCGAAAGCCTGGTAGGAATAAGGATACTCGATAACGATCATTAATCTTTTTAAGTCAATAATTCTCCATGTAGCAATTGTTTCAAGAATGTCCTCATAGTAGTCACTAAACAAGAGTAGACTCATCCATTCCTCCTTATTAGAGTAGTTAAAAATTGTAAGTAGTGATTAATTTTATGAGACTTGCTCTATTTCAAATTTAATATTTCTGATCATCTTTTCTAAATAGGATACAAGAAAAGCAACAAAAGCAGTTAAGGCAATTAGGTACAATCCGGATATGGCCCAATCAATTGTTCTTATATGTTCTAGAGAAATCATAAAATAGATCCGATCAAACACACCAGCGGCGGGAAATAATCCATAGACGACAAAACGAACCTTCTTAAGTGCGGAAAGTCTTTCAAGAAGATGTGTTTTTTCAAATTCTCCAAAGGCCTCAACAGATAAGCCGAGGGAGATATTTTTGGTGTTCTTGTAATTTTTATAAACAAGGACTTGGATAATAATTAATCCAAGAGTCATGGTTAAAGAGAATATTACAGATCCGATATTATTTTTACTGAAGGCATATAATAAGCTGGCAAGGATAAACATTGGAAGTAATATGAATTCCTCAATATTACGAATGAGAATAGCTTTTTTAAATTTTGAGGCCTGTTTTTTAACATCTTCTAGATTTACTTTTTTAATCTGCTCTTCTTCTTTTTTAAGATCAGATAAAAGATTTTTAAAAGCCTGACTTTGGTGATTCATAGCTTCCCCTTGTTGTTTTCAAGTTCTATATCTTTTAAAACTTGTGCTTTAAGTCTGTTTATTTTGGTGGATACGTTAGAAGCACTTATTCCAACGAACTCACCAATTTCTTTTATATCTTCTCCATAAATATAGAGAAAGAAGCACAGTCCATCGATATACGAGCAATTTTTGAGATATTTATCAACTATTTTTAAATTATCTAATTTTGAATGTCCTTCGAAAGAGTCACTATTATTTTTATCGGCAATAAGGTTAATGTCGTGCGGTTCAAGCATTAGATTTGTATTATGCTTCTTGTTGTTTCGAAAATGCTTTCTAGAAGTATTAACAGCTATACGATAGGCCCATGTTTTTAATGAGCAGCTTTCCTGAAAGTTGTCTAAGGAGAGCCATATCTGAAGATATATTTCTTGTTTTAAATCATCCCTAAGACTTTTGTTATCTTCATGAAATAATACTATGCGGTTGATGATGTCATCGTGATTATCCCATATGTATTGAAATTGTTCTTCTTTGTTCAAAGATTTGGTCCTTTGTGAAGTATTGTTCTCAATTATATTTGTACCGAGGAAGTGAGAGTTGTCACAAAAATTTATTGAATAAAGAATTTTTTTTATAAAAAAGCAATACGTATACACATATTTGTTAGAATTTGTTAGAAAGTCATAATGAATGTATTTACAGGCAGTGACACAACGACTCAAGTATTTGAAATAATTATGTCAAACTTGCTTATACATACATTTTACAAATAATACCATGTTGTGTATAAGTATATTTTAGGGGATAATGAACAATGATGAATAAGATTGGCGAAAAACTACAAGAATACAGGGTTAAAAATAACAAAACTCAACTTGAGATTGCGGATTCTCTTGGAATTACGCAGGTGCATGTTTCCAGAGTTGAGCAGGGTAAGGCGAGGCCTTCTGCCTCTTTGGTTAACAGAATTGCCTCTTTGATTGGTGAGCCAATAAATTTATCAAAATTGCAAAATTATAAGATAAGCGATAAAAACTGGAATATTTCATATTTTGTAATGGGAGACATGTTGTCTGGTGACAGGGTTATCGTTAACAATAAAACCTATAAGGATGCTATTTATATAATCCACGTTGACTCTGAGGGGCATAATACGGCAGCTAAGAGAGCTAGTGATGTTTTTCGAATTGCAGCCGAGGCCATAATATGTTCATCTCTTAATTCAGAGCTAACAACACCGTCTTACTTACTCAGATCTCTCGATGGGGCGGCGAAAAATCTTAAGGAAGATTGGACTGTTTCGTCCAGTTGTAATATTTTTAATTTAAAGAAAGAGAAAAACCTTCTTTCTTTTATTAATGCGGGGATGCCTGGATTGTATTTTTATAACGCCTCTAAAAGAGTAATTGAAAGACTCGATGGGATTACAAAGGTTAAACCGGTAAGAGAGCTTTCTAGTAATCAAGGACTAGCGGATACATATTTAGTTATGAATACTGGTGATATTTTGGCATCGTTTTCTGATGGGTTTTTAGAATTTTTTGGAAGAGTTTTCTCCTCAAGCATTGATGAGTATTTGGCAACTTTTTCAAGGACATTGCGAGGTGATGCCGAGGGATTAGGAAGTAAAATATTAAAAGATATGGTTGCAAATGAAAATAAGGTAGGTAGTTCTGATGATATTTCGTTTGTAATAATAGGAAAAAATTGAGGTTTATATGTCTGCAGCAAAACAATGGGATGTGGTGAAAGCGGATTTTCCGTATTGTCAACAATTAGGGAAACCGTATAATGAGTATAAATATAATGCTCTTTATGCTCAATTCGAAAAAGTTAATAATCATTTTGAACAAGATCAAAGGATTATTGCTCACTCGAGGATGACAGCAGAGGAAGTGTCAAATATTATAGAAAATAATGTTTCTTGGAATCGGATGCGCGTACGAACAGAATATAATCAACAAAAAACAATTTTTAAAACAGATATCATTTATGATGGAACGGAATATTTTAATCCCGAGGATAAAAATATTACCAATGTGATTGGTTCAAAGGGTTTTTTTAAAAGATATACTAGAAATTATAAAATTGAAAATGGTGAAGTAAGAATAAGTGTACATGTGGAAATATAAAAAGGAGAAAGAAAATGGTAAATGCAGAGGTGCAAAATATAGTTAATTCGAAACAAATCCCTGTTGGAAAAAAAATTATAGTAACTGGATATTTTCGTCGGGGAGCTCCTTCTTCGGAAATTGTGGCTGTAGAAAAAGAGTTTTCTAGAGTAAGGTCTTGGTATTTAGATGAGTTAGTTTTGATAGATTTTACAAAACTTCAAGAACTTGATTCGATCGGAATAAGAAACACTATCCCCCTTATTATTACTTTTAATAAAGAACTTATTAAAAAAAAGAGATTTCCAATATCAATTATAGGAAACATTAATTCGGATATTTATAATGCAGTCAAAGATAAGTTTTCGGATGAAAATTTAACAACTTTATTACCTTGGTATGAAAATGAAGAGAAATACTTAAGGGCTGCAGATGTTGATTAGTGTGTAAATATTGAAATTTGAAATATTAGTGATGATTTAAAAATAATTTAATAAATAAGAGTTGAAGAGTTCGATTGAGATGAAGAAGAGTATTGCGGTAATATTATTGATTTTGTCAGTCATGAGCTATGCCTCATGTAAAGATGAAACAAAAGGCTTGGACGCCTGTCTTCAGTGTTGCACTGATACGACTCAAGCCGCACAAATGCTAAAAGAAAATGCGATTATGGCTGCCGACCTATCAAAGCTATGCAAAGAAGGTAAGGTACCCAATCAAGAGGCTTCGCAGGCATTTTACTCGAAATACAAGATCGAGATGAGTCTCCTTTACTCAGCATGTAGTGATACTCACTTCTTGAATGATCAAGTCTATGTGGCAGAATCGTACAAAGAATGTGTCAAATCTTGTGAAGAAGCGTTTAAAGTGAAGAAAAAATGAGCCGTTGTGATATGAGAAAATGGACAGAGCGGCGAATTGCATTTGTTAGCTTATGGATTAGTGGGCTTAGCTTCCTCATTGCTTCGGGAAGTGGCATCTGGTTTAGTTATAAGGCCCAAAAATTAGATGAACGAAACTTCTGCTTCAACTATATCAATTCCAAACTTGAGTCGATAAAAACAGATGTCCCCGACCTTCCTCGCCTTCTTTCAGGTTGTGCTGTTGATCCAGCTACTTATTGCGGAAATGCCAGGGCTGCAGTTACTAAAATTAGAAATTTAGTTATGGCGTTGAATGATGGACTTTTGGAAAGCAATGCTCAATTTAAAGATCTCGATGATGCTCTTGCGGCTGTTAAAATTTACCTGAAAGACACTAATAATGGAAATAAGGATGTGCTGATAGAGATGGGGGAAAAGATTACTTCTATGCTTCGGGCAGTTGATTCTGTGGGAATGAAAAAAATAAAGTGCTTGGAGTCTTTGTAGTAGAGATCTTTGCGACCTGGTCTTAAATTTTTTTTACAAGTTATAAATTCAAATGGGCTAAAAACGGGCTAACGTATGCGAAAATTGCTCATTTTAAAACATAATGGTGCACAAAATATGCAAGGCCATGAATAGCTAAAACCCAATGTCAGTCGAGCTTTAGAGTAATTGGTTGTTAAAGGTTGTGCTTAAATTAAAAATGTTTTCTTGGCTCCCATGTTCTTCGCCATTTTCAATTAAGTCTTTGAAATAATTCAGTACTATTTAATATTCCCAATTAATTTTAAAGTTGGGATGATCTTTTTTAAGGAGTCTAATAACTTCAGGATCTATGGGTTTAATTTCATATAATGCATTTTTAGCTCTTTCTCTTATTGTTTCAGTGTCGTCTAATGATTTTACTATTTCAATCTGAACATCTTTTTCTTGTGGAACAATATCCATCAATGCCCAGATAGCGGCTTGCCTGACCCATACACTCTTATCACGTAATGCTTTTGCTAATTTTTTATTGATCAATGTATTGTTTGGTTTTAATTCCTTAAGGCCCAAGGCAGCGTTTTGTCTTGCAAGCTCATCGGTTGGATTTTCGAGTCCCTCAATATAGATTTTGAGAACTTTTTCATTAGTAGCTGAGGCTAAACAACCTAGTGCATCTGGTTTATAAGCTCCCTTTGTACCACCTTCAATTTTGATAAAATCATAATTTATTTCTTTTAATGTTGGTGTTGTTTTTGCCATTGAACAGAGACTGTCTTTTGTTGCATAATCCATGTCTCTTCTAAAGATATCTTTTAGAATATTTGTTATTCTTTTTTGTGCAGAAATCTTGTCTATCCATGTTAGTCGATCAGACAAATCTAAAAGTTTAATTGATAATAGAGGTGGTAGTTTATCAATGAGATTAAGAACAGTAGCTTGAACTTCTTTATTTTGTTTGATTTTTTCGTAGTAGATTAATGCTGTTTGCGAAAAATTCTTAGGGTCATTATTTTCAAAAAAATATTGAATTGTTGGTAATGCATGTAGAAGATGTTCAGAAGTCGCTAGCCTGTCAATAGCTGCTAATCTTTCTTCAATAGGAATTTTATTGTTTCTTATATAACAAAGATCTTTTTCAACATCATTATCCAGTAAATTATTTAAATCACCAGAGCATTGGGTGAAATTAGTGACTTTTAAAGCATCAAATAAATCTTTATTTTCGGTATAGTTAATTTGGCCAAGGCTATCTACCACTTTAAGCGTAGTCTCATTATTTAGGTAGTTAGAGTAATCTTTCTTTTTTAAAAAATATTTGTCTAAATATTGTTTGACACTTTTTCCAGAAGGACCGATGGATTTAAACCCATAAAGATGTGGAACTTCAGAAAAAACTTTTTTCATTCTCTGTTTAAACTCATCGCCTAAAGGTGAATATCTATAACTGGCAATATGTTCCGCAGTAGTTCTTGGAATGTTGTCTCTAACGAGAATTTCAATATATTCCTCCATGGTTCTTGTGTCTGCATCTTTTCCTGCTAGCGTATTACAACCAAATAGAAAAACTTCTTTTGGGTTATTTAATATTCTCTTGCAGCTCTGGTCACATATTTTACTTTCAAGTTCATCGGTTGAAAGAGTCAACTCTTTGTTGCCAAAGAATGAGCCACCAAAGTGTCCTGAGATGAGAAGTATATCACACATCAATAATTGCTCATTACAACTGTTGTTAAACCAATTATCTCTATCACCCAATTTGGTTAATTCAACAAATTGAAACTTTCCCTTGTTGTTCCCTTTGTTAAGTTGATCATAAAAAGTTTTTATTTCATCATCAGAATTTATTGTAATTGAGCATACAGTAAAATTGTCATTGTTAAGCTTGTTTATTGGGGTAAATTCAATAGCACTTACTGTATGGGTCAAAATTAATATTTGTATTAATACTATGATTATTATTCGCATTAAATAAGGCTCCTCTACTTTTACTAATATCGGCTATTTAAAAAAGTAATTTAATGATTTGTGTGACAGTTGAGAAATGAAGTAAAAAAAGAGATTAAATGACTAAAAGGCCTAGAATAGCTAAAACTGTCTAACGACAATTTAAACTAACCATCAACCTCTTTATTCCTAATATCCTAAGAAAGTCACGGGGGGAAGTGTGCAGTTTATAAAAGATTAAATAACTTTTGAATAAGCGTGGGGAAAACTCAATAAAATATTTTAAACGATGGACTCATATTAGCTTATATTTCTATGGGCTAAAAACGGGCTAACGTAGGTGAAAACAGCTCATTTTAAAACATAATGGTGCACAAAATATGCAAGGCCTGGAATGGCTAAAACCCAATGTCAGTCGAGCTTTAGAGTGATTGGTTGTTAACGGTTGTACTTAAATCAAAAATGTCTTTTGGGCTCCCATGTTCTCCGCCATTTTTGTTAAACCATTTAAAATCATTAGATATTTACTTCAATTAATTACCCTGAGGGCTACATGAGGACTATTTTCAGGATTAAAGCTGATAATATTGGCTTCTCTTTTTAAGAAGTCTGGATGTAATCGTATGGATTGGAATTTTAGGAAGATTTTTAAATAGAAAAATGATGGAGATCCTGGGATGATTGTCTTGTGGAGAGTGGTGTAAAGATTAAGCGATGCTATCGATGATTACATGGTTTTTCGAAAAGAATTTATAGGTAATAGTTAGTCCTTTGGGCGTGGATAGTTTATTATTTCCATCTTGCCCTGAATGCTTAATCAACATAATTGTTTGGGTTAAATGTTTTCAGGCACTCTTTTGTAATACAATTATTTTGGACTGCAGCCTTTATCCAGCGATCAACACAATTTTTTACAATTATTGGATCACTCTCGAGTATATGATCTACACTAAAGCGACAACGCTCTTCTGCAATACATATTTTAAATTCTACCCTAGTATTTCGAGTACAGTTATAAAAACCTAAATCAAAACTCTTCATCTCCCTAATTTCATCACTTAATTTAGCAGACTCAGTTTGGTTATCAACTATTTTGGAGGCACTTTGCGCCCACTCATGGAATTTTACCATGTCTTTAGGGGAAATATTATTTCCCGATAATTCTTCAATTTTTACGTACATAAATTTTTGATCTACCAATTGCAGCTCTGCATTCGCTCCTTCGCCAATAAGTTTACGCGTTGTAAACACTTTATTCTTGTCGACAGAAATAACCCTAAATAACCCACCAGGAGGAATTAAACTTTCTTCCTCCGCTTTCATGATTGCATATGACGAAATATCTTTTGCTGACTCAGACTTAATCTCCAACAAAATAAATTCATCTTTGTCTGGAGACTTTTTGGTATTTTGAGCAGTGGCAAATGCTATCGCTACCTTGCGGTTTGTTGTGGTAGATAAAAATTCCGGATTAGAAAAAACGTTACCCTCAAAATATGTTTTTTCTACATATTCAGTCATTTCCTCGCTATTTACCGACAAACCTCTGTACAATTCATGCTGGGGATTGGAGGATAAATTGTTGATAATCTCTTGAAGCGACTTTGCGAATGCTAAATCATAATTATAACCTTTCTCTAACCAGTCATTTCCAATTGTATATCTAATTTTATATGAATTATCTTCTATTAAATATTTTGTATTGTTTCGAAGGAACTGATTTATGGGTTTATATGCATGTCCAGTATAGATATGCATCATTCTTCCAATAACACTATTATCGTAAGGCTGTACAAAGTAAGAATGTATTAATGAAATACAATCTGTTTTAGCGTAACTTCCAAGAGAAATTAAAAGCATTATCGCTATAAATAATTTCTTCATTGTTTTCTCCGAAAATTAGTAATTCTATTTGAATCAAGGTGATTATATAGGGGAATTAACGCATAGCAATACTGCTATATTAACACTATCTTTCTTACACACATCACAGAACAATGAGTAAAATTATCAATAATATCAATGTCTTGGGCTCATATTTGTCAAATGCACTCACTTGCTACAAATGAGGGCCATTGTTAAATATATTGCGTCGATATCCGTGAACCATATATAGGCACAAAATTTATTTTGTGGTAAGATATGGTATGTGTATGTTTTTTAAAAAAATAAGTAAATTTCGAGGAAAACCTTTCTCTTTAAAAGACGCCAAGAATATTGGTATTCCCAGATCCTATATTAGGAAATGGCTTGAAGAAGATAAAATAGAAAAAGTTTCACATGGTTTTTATAAAATTAATATAGATGAGTATGATAAGGAGACCCCATTAATTGATGCAGTTTCTATTGTGGGAAAACCTTCTGTAATCTGCCTATTGTCAGCACTTGAATTTTATAACATTACAGATCAGATCCCAAAGAAGACCTGGATAATGGTTCCTGCAACAAAAAAATGTTCCAATAAGCGATTGCGACTATATAGAACAAGAAATCCCATGTGGGATATTGGTATTGATAAGCACAATAACTACGCTATTACATCCATCGAGCGAACACTTGTAGAATGTCTATTGTTTAAAAAAATACTGGGTCTTCCTGTTGTAATGCAAGCGATTAAAGAGGCGTTAAGAATGAAGCAGACGACCTTGTCCGATATTATAAAGATGGCAAACAAAATGTCTGTTTATCATCGGATTGAAGGAGCGATTGAGGCACTTATATGAATGAAATTTCAAAAATAATCATTAAGAAACTTAAAGAAATTGCAAAGGAGTCTTCTCTTAATATTAATGAACTAAGAATTGTGACAGCGCTTGAAAGGGTCGTTATTAGAATTGAAAGTCATCCAGAACTTTCAGAGCATGTAATCTTTAAAGGAGGATTTGTTCTTTTTAAGGTTTATAATTCATCTCGTTTTACACGGGATATCGATGCGATAGGAAAAAATATTGATATCGAAAAAATTAAAAAGTTAATTCCAGTGGCCTTAGAAAAAAATATAGATGATGGGGTTTGGTTCGGTGATGTGTCTATTCAAGAAATATTAGATGAAGATGAATATGGTGGATTACGCTTTAATCTTGCTTTTCACATTGGAGATCCTCCAGAAAATGAAGCGAAAATTAAAAATTTATCTCGAGTTCATTTTGATATTGGTATCGGTGATTTTGTTCCAGATGATTTGATGAGAAAACAGACAGAATTGCTAACAGATAAAAAAGATTTCCTCAGTTGGAAAGTTTATCCGCCAGAATATATTTTTTCTGAAAAACTACAAACACTGGTTAAACGTAAAGATGCCATGTCACGGGCCAAGGATATTTATGATCTTGTGTGGCTGTTTGATTGTTGTGATAATAAAGAAGATCTTTTTAATGCAATAGAAAATACATTTCATAATAGAGAAACAAAAATTCCATCATCTTGGAGTAAGTTTATTAATACTTTATCCTCAGAACTAATAAGAAGGTCGTGGGGAAGCGTGCAGTTTATAAAAGATCACATAACTTTTGAACAAGCATGGGGAAAACTCAATAAAATATTTAAAATAATGGACTCATATAGCTCATATTGAATTTCATAAAATCCATGGGCTAAAAACGGGCTAACGTATGTGAAAACGACTCATCCTAAAGCATAATGGTGCACAAAATATGCAAGGCCATGAATAGCTAAAACCCAATGTCAGTCGAACTTTAGAGTAATTGGTTGTTAACGGTTGTGTTTAAATTAAAAATGTCTTCTGGGCTCTCATGTTTTCCGCTATCCACTGTTAACCGAGAAAACCGAATCCTTATGCATACCTAGATTAGACATCTTTTATTGTTTTTTTAGTCCAATAATATAGCATATATGATATAATATTTGAGATATCCTGTAAGAATATGTTATAAATAAGTAATAATTCGTAAAAATTTAAGAAAATATAGTAAATAAACGATATTTTTAAAAAATAATTCATAAAACTAGGATAAAAGCGATATAAGTAGTAAAAAAAGACAATAATATTGATTATAAGCTATAAAAAATACAAAATAATTAAATTATATTCCATATATGCTATAAAAATGATTGCACTGCTTTTTGTTATAGAGTAGAATTAATTGATATGGCCAACACGGTGCGCAGGCCTTTTTTTCGTGTGTATCAAGGGAAAACATATGGATCGTAGTATTGCAGAAATGATAAAAAAAATGAGGAAAGAGAGGGGGATTACCCAGAAGCAACTTGCTGAATATGCTGGTGTGAGCTTTTCTACAATAAATCGCCTTGAAAAAGGTGAACGAAATATTACTTGGGGGACTGTTAAAAATATTCTTGAAGTTTTTGGTTACAGTCTTTCAGTTATTAAAAAACCAAGTAAAGATTCATATAGTACTAACGAGGAGATAGAAGCTTGATGACTGAGCAAGAAATGGACTTTGATTTTATAGGCATCAGAAAGGCGCATGTATACTTAAGAGATCAGCTTGCTGGAATATTAGAGAAGAAGTCGACAGAGGAATTCATATTTAAATATTTTGATACATATATAGAAAAAGGTTTTCCTTCAATCGCGATTAGTCTTCCGATTGAGAAAAAAATTTTTCTAACAAAGAAGCTACATCCTTTTTTTGATAATATGATTGCCGAAGGTTGGTTGCTTGCCCATACTGAACAAATTTTTAGAATAGATAAATCAAACAGATTTGCATTATTGATGGCAACGGGGACAGCTCCTATTGGGGCCGTTAGAGTTGTTCCTTTGGGTGATAATGGTCTTGAAATATCGTTACAAAATCACTACAAGGATAATTTAAAAATTGGCGACATGGGTATTTATACATATATCCCCAATGAAAAACCAGAGTTTTGTCCTTATTGCTTAGAGTCTTTGACTGAAAAGCAAAAGTTAAAAAGTGATTTTCATCCACAATGTGCTAAAAATATGTGGGGCTCTACAAGAAAATTAAAATTCTATTTTGACAAAAAAAAACCAATGAGTTCATTTATTAAAGTGATCTACGGTGGTTCGATTTCTGGGTATCAGAAAAAGGGCCTGTTTAAGCTTGAGGGTGGGATAGTTAAGCCGATTTCTTTTGGAGCTCAATATATTTTAAAGCCACAAGGTGATCTTAATGAGTTACCTGAAAACGAACATCTTACAATGGCAATTGCAAAAAAACTAAACTTTGATATTCCTCCGTTTACAATGTTAAAGTTTGAAAAATTAGGCAATGTATTTGCAGTAAAAAGATTTGATATAAATAAAGACAATGAAATGCGAAGAATGGAGGATATGGGTCAAATACTATCTAAGGAAGTAAGTGATAAATATAGTAGTAGCTGTGAAAAGGTTGGTCAGGTTATATCTGATAATTCATCAGCTCCGCCAATTGATTTATATTCATTTTGGAGAAGAATACTTTTTGCATATTTTACGGCAAATGGAGATATGCACCTTAAGAACTGGTCATTATTAGAACATAAAGAGTTAAATGGGAGTATGGCCTTATCACCTTGCTATGATTTGCTAAATACAAGACTTGCGCTACCTAACGAATCAATCGATATTGGTATAGCAATTAATGGGAAAAGAAAAAACCTACAGAGAAGCTATTTTATTAAATTAGGAGAGACGCTAAAAATTTCTGACACGAAAATAAAGCAAACATTAGATGATGTTCACAATTGGTTAAATGTAGCAAGAGAGATGATTCCTAGAAGTTATCTTAACAAGGAATCTCAAGAAGAATACCTTAAAATAATAAATGAGCGTTATCAAAAATTAATTAAGTAAGTTTGTAGGGGTGACAGTTCTTTTCAAAAAAAATTTAATAGTGTACGAAAAACTAAATTTGACGTGGTTTTCCAATATAAATTTCAATGGGCTAAAAACGGGCTAATGTATGCGAAAATAGCTCATTTTAAAACATAATGGTGCACAAAGTATGCAAGGCCAAGAATGGCTAAAACCCAATGTCGGTCGAGCTTTAGAGTGATTGGTTGTTAACGGTTGTGCTTAAATTAAAAATGTCTTTTGGGTTCCCATGTTCTCCGCCATTTTTTCTAACTATCTAAAATTAAAAATAAATTTAACAAAAAATAAAAAGCGTGTGGCAAAATTGTGGCAGAATTTTTTTAAAATTGCTTAGCAATTATATTTTCATTACAATTTTTATACAAAACTAGGCGGTGTAAATGAAAGTACTAATGGCACTTATTCTTTTTATTTTTTCCTTTTCAACATTCGCAGTTCAAAAATACAAATTAGATATAAATTTGCTATCAGAGAATAAAAGTATCTCAACTTATGAAATTATTGTGGTTGAGAATGGAAAGGGAGTATTCTCAAAGAGCGATCCAGCGACAAATTCCACAACCGAAGTTGCGATTATTGTCACTCAAGGCGAAATGGATGGAAAGAAAGGAATACTTTTAAACATGGATGTTGTGTATAAAAAAAGTACCGTACGAAAAATTTCTTCACATATCCAAACCCTTGTTTCAGCCGGTAAAGAAGCTTTAGTTGATATTGCAGATAATGAAGGTAAGAAGCAAATGTCCTTAAAAATTATCGCAACTTCAGTTCTTTAATAAAACTTAAAACAATTTTTTTAACTAATCATCACAACATCAGCCGCCTGATGTAAAAACTCTTGATCCAAATGAGCATAAATCATCGTGGTTTTGATATCTGAATGCCCTAAAATTTTTTGTAGGGTATAAATGTTACCACCATTCATCATGAAGTGACTGGCAATAGCAAAGTTAAGCTGTAAATTTCATTGATAGTTTTTGGATTTTTTATTGGGATCATAAATCCTCCTTAATGTTAGTGAGCATCCAAATTGCTCTGGTTTAAGTTTATTCAGTCTCTGTATGTGTGCAAAACTAAACCGAAGATTAGCGCAAGGCATTAGCCAACGCTATGCAAATTTTTTGTTGATTAACTAAGAAGGGCTATTTAACCTATATTTACCAAACTGTAGGTCAGGCTATTTTAGATGGTCAACAAGATCGCTATTTTAGTTTGACCTCCTATTTTTAGCGATCAAAATAGTTAAAGTTTGTCTATTGTAGTCTCTAAATCAACATCTCATGTCAAGTAGACAAGTAACCGATATTATGGCCTTCGTCTTGCATCAAAAGATTGTTGAAAAACAGGAAGGACAGGTCTTAAATTGTTTTAGAATCGATTAATATGGTTTAATAAAGGGGCTAAAAAAAGTGAAAATAGCTCATTTTAAAATATAATAGTGCACAAAATATGCAAGGTTTAGAATGGCCAAAACCCAATGTTAGTCGAGCTTTAGAGTGATTGGTTGTTAACTGTCGTTATTGAGTTAAACATGTCCTTTAGAATCCATGTTTTTCGCTCTCTTGTTTAATTACTTTTTAATAATTTGAAATTAATCAGCCTTTTCAATGATTACATTAAATAAACATAATAATATCGAATAGATATATAAGCATAACATAAGTTCCGTTTTTTTTCCGGAACTTATGTTATAGATTGTTTGTTGATAAATTATATTTTTTAGCCAGACAATTTACTAAATATTATTTGTTGCGTAAATAGATATTAAAGAGCTAAATATTCACAACACTGCTTCCGTTTTTTTTCCGGAACTTGTGTTATAGTTAGTGGAATATTTCGGTTTATTATTGTCGGAGGTGAGGATGCCTAGTTATTACGAATCACTTGGATATAAACGGTCTCCGTTTTTTCGAGAAGCTTTGGAGCCGTATAAAACTGATTTTGAGGTATTTATTGGTCGAACGAAAGATGTTCGTAATTTTTTATCTATTTTAAATCCTGACTCGGGTGTTCATCTTATTAGTGGAAAACGAGGTGTAGGAAAAACGTCTTTTGTAAATGCTATTCAATATATGACTAGCTTGTCAGCCGAAGAAATTAAGAATCTTAACGAACAGTATAAGATTCACTATTATCCTGAAAATATGCTTCCTTGTTTTAGGAAAATTCAACTAGAGGAGGATGATAGCATTGATAAAGTACTGTTGAAGGTTATTTCATCAATCATCTTTTCTCTTGATCAATTTTTGAGAGAAAAGCAAAAAAATGGCACCGTATCTTCTGATCCAATTCGACAAGAAAGAGAGGAGTTTCAGAAGCTAATTGCAAGCAGTCTTTCGAATGCAGAGAAAAAAATAGACGTAAACACAAAATATGATCTTCTCACTCGACTGATTAGTTCAATCAAGAGCAATACCCCAAGAAACGGAATATACCTTGTTATTGATAATCTAGATATTGTAGATATTGCAGTTTCAACGAGGATTTTGAATGAGTTGAGAGACTATGTATTTATTCCTGGACTATGTACCATAATGATGGGCCCTGAAGGCATTTATACTGATTTGAGATCAACCGTTGATGGCGCTAGGATCATTGATAGAGTTGCTGGTCAAGAAAACATATTACATGCTTTAGATGTGGACGAGACAATACAAATCCTAAATGCTCGAAGAATTGTATTTGCAAAAGATAAACAACATCCTCCGGACATCCCTCTAGATCTAAACTACGTGCGAGACCTCTATAGCATTACTGGCGGACAAATGAGACTTCTGTTTAAACTTTGTGAAACAATTTGTACTACCGTTTTATCTCAGTATCCAAGTATAACAAGCATTAGTGGCGAGAATGCAGCTACATATCTCAAAACTGTTGTTCAAAACGAAACAAAAATAAGTTCATATTCAAAAAAAGAATTGGAATTTTTAAAGGCTTGTTTGGACAAACCAATGAGACCTAAAGAGTATAATAATTTAAAATTGGATTCAGGAATGCATTTTATTAGAATTGCGAATCGACTTATTCAAGATGAGCTTATTACTAAGCAAATGGTTGGCGTTGCGGTATATTATGCACCAACAGCATTACTGAATCTCTCTCGTTATGTAGGGCTTATATGAGCAAAGTAGATATAAATGAAATTGAAGAATTGATCCGCAATTATTCGCGAGAGCTTTATGAGTGTTCCGATTCTATTACAAGTCACGAAGAAGAGCTTGGTCTCGTGGATTCTTCAGAGAAAGAAAGAACTGTCTTGGAAGCCATACAGAGACTTGAACAGAAAAAGCAAAGCATTGAAAAAATGATTTTTGATTTACGTCTTAAAAAAACAGAATTATCCAGTTTTAACAGTGACAATGTTATTAAAAATATATTGGCTATTGCCACCATTGTCATATCAATCTTTTTAGCCTGGTTGACATTGGAGCAGAATATAACTAATAAACGGTTAACCGAGATAGAGCTAATTAATACCAAGAATCTTGAAGGCGATATTAACAGTAGATTAGAAGTAATTGAGAAAGACGTGAATCTTTGTAAAGAGGATGAAAAAAATCGTTATGAAAAGGAATTAGCTCAAATGAGAGAGCAGGTAAACAGGCTACTTGATAAAAGTATTATCAAAAAGCGCTAATTAAAACCAATTAATATTATTCTGTGTACAAATAATTTAAGCTTAGAGTATTAGAAGTTTTCTGATTCAAGAGATTAAAATTCAAATAGCACTCATAAAACCTCATCGTTTATATTTTTATGGGCTAAAAATGGGCTACCGTAGGTGAAAACGGTTCATTTTAAAACATAATGGTGCACAAAGTATGCAAGGCCTAGAATGGCTAAAACCCAATGCTAATCGAGCTTTAGAGTGATTGATTGTTAACGGTTGTTATTGAGTAAAAAATGTCTTTTGGGCTCCCATGTTCTCCGCCATAATTCATTGAAATTGTTGAAAAAAATGACTCTCTCTTTTCGAGAGGGATTTTTCATTTTTGGAGGTTAAAAAAAGCCTTCGCACGCAAAATGCACGCAAATTTTTTTTCGAATTGGCAAAAAAATTTATGCCAAAAACGTTAAGAGCGTGTAGCCGATTTTTGCGTGCAACTGCG
The DNA here is from genome assembly GCA_001770015.1 of Bdellovibrionales bacterium RIFOXYC1_FULL_37_79. GTDB lineage: Bacteria > Bdellovibrionota > Bacteriovoracia > Bacteriovoracales > Bacteriovoracaceae > XYC1-FULL-37-79. Next base: position 67,372 of record MEQB01000003.1, on the reverse strand, counting down.
TACATGATACATTTAATATCTCATAAAGACGTGTAAATGGGATTAGATGATATCGGGGGGGGGTATTTCTTTTAGCGTAAAGGCAGATTGAAGTAGTTTTAGATTTTTTTCTTTAGATGAAATTGAAGCAAGGGTACCGGCAAATCTTGGAGCAATTAAGATCAATCTATTCCTTTTTCCAAACTTGTCAGAAAATTTTTCAAGTATATTTTTTATTTTTCCATAGGAGTCAGTCGCGACTGTTTTGGTATAAAACTTAACACCAACGAATGTTCCGACTTTATCCTTAAAGAGCGCATCTATATAAATGCCTGCTGGTATTTTTTTATCGACTGAAGATCTTCTTCAATTAGATGATTTTGTAAAATATGTTTTTTTAGATAGTCTTCATTTTGTATCGTTAACTTTATTCCGCTTAACATTTGAACGGCGTGATCCCATCCTCTCCAAAGAGGAGATGTCTTTAATTCAATCAGCGCCTTGGTTATTTCATCGGATCTGCAGTTTAAGCTTCTAGCAAGCGATAGTATGGTTCGGTTAATTTCATGAAGATTATTGAGCTTCTCGTTAGAAATAATCACTTCCTAAACGACCTATCAAAAGAAATGGTAATTTTTCGGGTTTTTCCAGCTAGAGGGTAGGTTTTCTTAGCTATAGATTGAAGTTAAAAAAAATGTTTCAGGGAAAATTACCACTAGATGATCATGAAGAAAGATTTTTTTGATCCTGCACTGTTTTGAAGATAAGCAAAACCATATTTTAAATAAAAAAATTCCGCCGATTCATTTTTGGCATCAACCACAATTGCTCTTATTCCTATTTTGGTTGCGAGAGCTTCAACGCGACTAAATGCATGGAGAAGTAATTCTCTTCCTAATCCTTGTCTCTGCATAGAGCGATCTACGGCAAGCCGTCCCATTCTTGCAATAGGAACAGGATAGGGAGCAATTTTTTTCTTAAGGGTTTCTGGAAAATTTTCAAATTGCACGCTGCCGCTTGAGAGGGTGTAGAAGCCAACCACTTCATCATTGCTACCAACCGCTAAAACAGAAACAGAAGCGTTTCTTTTGAGATCCTGCTTCATATACTTGTTTAGATATTCATTTAGAATTAATTCTCCACAATCAAACTTTGAAGTATCAAATTGGTCACTATATTCTTCAAATCTCCACTGTGACATAATTATTCATACTTCTTTTTAAATGCTGCTTGGGCCTTTGTGAATGCCTTGTTGCGAGCAGGTTTATTTAATAGAGCAGCAACAAAATTATCTCTTTGCTTGTCGTTAAGTACAATATGTTCTTGGTATTCTTCATACTCGTTTTTTGGCACAAGTACACATGGAGTAAAAATAATTCTACCCTCAGAATCAACTTCTCTCGTAAAGTGAGTATCGCGTACGTCAGAACCAAGAGAGACTCTATTTCTACTGTCTTTTTGGACTACACTACTCATAAAAAACCTCCTATCTAAATTATAGCATATTTTCCCATTTGGCACAAGTGGGAAATACCTACAAGAATAATCGGCATAAATCATTAATATCTTTAGCTTTTAAATCTGGCTTTAAATGAGATGATTGCGCAAGTTTACCCTGCTAATTTATTGAGATCATTAAATTCAATTTTTCGTTTAATACCTTTTGGCATTTCTAAAACACCTGCTTGTTGCAATCTAGAAACAAAATGATCAAATGCCGCTTCAGTTTGATGAGAGGCATAGGATTCTCTACTTACTGATGGAGTGTGCATTGCAAGTTTCGCTGCCTGATCAAAATCGGCAAGATCTCTTTTTTTATCCAAAACCGATGTGATAATTTTTCTAACCGCATGTAGGCCAAAACCAGTATTGCTATTAGAGTAAACCGTCATCTGTCGCTTTTCACCTGACCGACACCAGTTTGGGATCGACTTACTCAAAAAGAAAAAGAGCTTAAAAAGGGAAAATAGTAATGATATGGTTAAACCCAAGGGACAATCAAAGAGCAAGATTTTTGATAAATTCATTGATAAAGAAAATTAAGTGGAAAGACTGTGTATAGTAATGTAAACAAAAAAATCAGGAGATCGTATGAAAAAGATATTAAAAAAAACGAAAGTAAAAAAAATTAGTGATGTTGACAAATGGAACAAACAAGAAAAACTCCATCAAAGAAAAGCGCTGGAAAATGCATCAAAACATTTTGATAAAGACGATTCATTAACTGTTAATCATCTTCAAGCAATTTATGGAAAAGAGAGCAGTTATGGCACTCAGATAAGAGAACGTGGGACAGCAGGTGCAGCAGGCGATTTTATGTTTGAAAAAACAACGGCGATTCGATTTGGTCTTACTGTAACTAAAGAGAATGACCAACGTTTTGATGTCGATGATGCTTCAGCAGCATCGGCAAAATACTTAAAAATCATTGACGACAGCTTTAAAGGACCAACTTCGCTAACTAATTCTCTAAAGACAATTACTGTAACCAATTCTAAAGAAAGAACAAATTTTGTAATTGCTGCTTATAATGCCGGTGAAGGAAGAATTGCCAAGGCAAAAAAATTAGCAAAAAAAGATGAAAAAGGTCCTCAAAAATGGGATGACGTAAAAAAGTATCTTGGCCCAGCTGGGGCAACTAAAAAGAAAGTTCAAGAGATTACTGAGTATGTAGATAAAGTTCAGGAATACGCTAAAGAATTTTCAAAAAAATCAAAAGCGGATAAAAGAGCGAAGTTCAAAAAACCATCTATAATAGCAATTTCTCCTAAAGGAGGTCATTGGATTACTAAAAATGGTCAACATATTCTTATTGGAGGTTAGAGCAATGATTAAATATTTACTTTGCATGCTGTTATTGGGTTGCTCATCAACGATTTTCCCAAAATACAAATGTATTTTTAATCAAGTCTCTTTAAAACCAGAGCATTTAGCATGCATGAAAAATGACATAAGAACTAAAAATCTTGTAAACAATCTTGGTGGAGTTAAAAAAAGTTTGGAAGAATGTTCTAAATGCGGTGGCCCTTATCCAGATGCAAGAAAATTCTATGAAAATATGGGGTTGGCATTTTTATCGGTTGCTGTTTCAGACAATGGATTTGGTGGATATACTTTTTACGGTGTTTTCGAGGGAGATCCCAATCTTTATAAGATCTGGGCATATGATGTAGGAGAAGGTGAATATCATGTTAGAGCGATTACTCCACAAAGCAAAATAAAAGAAGATCTAGGCAAGGATAAAGAGATAGAAGATTTTTGGATTAAATTTTAATTCAGGAAATATATTTTTGTGAAATATAACGAAGAAAAAGTTGATCGAGCCGCGCTTGCAATACTGTTATTGAACTACGATGAACAAACTGGTCGAAGCTGGAAGTCACTTCCTTGGGAGATAACAGATAGACTTTTTAGAGCGGAATTAATCTCTGATCCTAAGAGTAAAAATCAATCAGTAATACTAACAGAGCTTGGTCTACAGAAAGCAAAAGAGATTATGGCAAAGGATTTTGAAGTAAAAAGCTAAAAGGTCTAATCGCTTGCACTTAACATAATATATACTTAAATCATAGAGTCATATCCCAATATCTGGTTAAGCAGTTTACATACTAACAATTTACATCGCTTAGACTACATTATTAATTCAAACTCATATGCAAAATTTATACGGAAGTGATACAGGATTTTTCACAAAAGGATTCACTATATTAAACTTCCGATAAATTGGATTTTTAGATTTTAAATACTGGCTTAAATGTAGACAAAACATAAATAATATAGACAGGGTCAAGATACATATTAGACTTCTTCATGGGATGTTATCAATGATTCCTCAGCTAAATGTTTAAATTATTAAATTAAATAAAATGATGGAAGCAGCAAATTATTTCTGGGATTTAAATTTTACAAGTTTTAAAAACCATAAAAATATTGTTATAACTCTTGCTTTTTCTTGGGCAAAATTAATGATGTAAGGGTTTGTTCAAATTTATTGATTTGTTGAAGTAATTTCGACAGTAATTCACTTTTCTCTTGATCGCCGACGAATGCAGTTTCAATGGAATTGATAGCCATTTGTTTCAATTCAGCGTAGGTGATATCGCTTTGGGAGATAGCTATTTCACATTCAGTGTTCATGTCTGTTTCAAAAATACCTTCATCATCTGTGCTTAGACTTACGGGAATACCAAGGCGTAAATACTTGACGAAGGGGTGTTGTTTAATATCATTGACGGCCTTTAAGCGAATGTTACTTGTAAGATTGATCTCGATTCCAATTTTTTTTGAGGCCGCATATTCCAGCGCAATCGGATCATTTTCTAATTTGATACCGTGACCGATGCGTTCAACACCAAAAATCAGAGCATCTCGCGGATTGCGATCATCTCCTAATTCTCCAGCATGAATGGTTCTTTTTATTTTGTGTGTTCCGTTAGTAAGTGCGTTGCCCACCAGTGCGTAGGGGATTTGGCCATTTTCCAGGGTGGGGCTGTTTGATTCGTTTCCAAGCAGGTCAACACCGACTAATATAGGGTCATTTAGCATCAAAAGTGTACGTGTATTTTTTCGCATGTTTTCGTCGGAGTCTAGTCGGAAAAGTGATTCATTAATTTTTAATATTATACCGAAATTTTTTAAATAGGTATCTGCTAAATTTTTATAAAAATTTAAAGCATGATCTGTAAGTATATCAGTGGTAAATTCAATATAGAAAATACCTTGTGCAGACGCTTTTTGTGCAAAATTCTCGAGCGCAAAAAGGTAGTCTTGATAAGTGCTTACTGGAATACCAAGAAAAACAAAAACAGAATCAAAACGAGTAAAATCATGATTACCAAAGGGTAAAAAGAATAAATCAATGGTTTTTTTCTGATCTATTGGGGATAAATCAGAAAATCTTGTTCCATTAATAAAAGTACTCATCCAATTATTTTCTTCTGGGTAGATCATACAAGTATTTTCGGGATTATTAAAGAAGTTCAGGAACTCAATCCAGTCCAGAATAGGATTTTTTAGTATCATGAGTTGGGTCAACGTGTTTCGAGTAAAAGTTCCAAAGGGATGAACGTGTAACATTCCCCCCTTGGGCATATGCTGACAAAAATTATGAATAATTATTTTTGCTTCCTCCGCTGGAAGTTTTCTGAAAGCATCAAAGTTAATGACAGAGTTTTGGTAGGCCACTTCTTTAGCAACAAGAATTCGTTCAGATTGCATTTTGGTTAAATTCATTAAATCTTCATCCGTGAATTTCCACTCATCATGTGGTTTTACCATTTTTTCCCAAGTCGTACGGTCGACTTTTTCACCACTGCTTACGACTTGATAGAGGTAATGTTGTGCATTTTTATATATTTGCCATTGATTTTCAAGTTTATCTGCCAGAGTGGGAGTATTGGCATAAACTAGACAAAGAATACTGAGCCAGAGTGATAGTGAGGTAAAAAAATACTTCATTTTATATCCTTGGGATAGATGATGCCATTTGGAATTTAGGTGTAGCATTAGATATCGAATTTTTCAAGCAGGTTCTTTTCCAGCAACGTATAAAAGTATGTGGATATTTTAATAATAATTTTCATTAGATGCCATAAATTTTCTGTTTGGTTCAAGTTTAAAAAATCGTTTATTAAAAATATTTATGTGTTGAAATTGGAGTAAAGGGCATGATGTGATGTTGATTGTGCATCGACAACCAAGATTATCTGATCATATCTTGAATTTTCTTATTTTCTACAGCCTCGAGGATTTTATCTAGAAGTTCGTGGTAGTGATCTGTTAGTCGGTCATTCATTTCAGAACTGATCAATTCCCTGGGAAGGTATTGGGATTCATGATCAGTTATCCTAATAAGCATATTGTTTGGGTTTAAATTGTATTTTTTAAGAAGAGGATGAATTATATTTTCATTGGAAATAATTTCATGAAAACTTTTAACTTTATCCAAATCAAATTTAATGAGATTACTAAATTCTTTGTCAAGAATGCTTTCAACTGTCTCAAATCCATCAAAAATTAAAGGACCCATGCTGTTTTTATCTCTGAAGTAATTATATCCTTCGTCGTAACCGCCATAGTTTTTACTTAAAGAGTCGCTGGTATCGGCTCCTTCATCAATTTTTTGGATTTCCTCTGTAGTTTGTTGAGAAATAAGAGTGTCTCCAATGGCAAAATTAAAAAAATAGGATGATGGACCATTAAAGATATTATGGATCATGGTACCTGTTGAATTAATGTAATGATTGATGTTTACTCCATGGTAATTATCAAGGGGATTTTGTACATTTGCGGCCATTTCAAGTCCGGTAAGTTGAAATAATTCTTTTTCTGAAATGCCATAAATATTTTTGGTTTCATCGATAGCAAGAAGCTTGTAATTTTTTAATATTTCGGAAATAATCTTGTTTTCATCCACTAAAGAGTTTAATCCGTGGATATTAGTTCTATATAATTGCAGGTAGGTATTGACCTTAGAAGCGAGCATATAGGAAGTATTGTCGTTTGCCCACCAATCCAGGAAGCTATTTTTGCTTTGTTTGGCATGTAAGTTTCCCATAGCACTTTTGATAAAAATATTTACGTTTTCATGGTAGGGAATATCTTTGGATAAGATCAAATCATTTTCATCAAAATTATACATGTCGTTGGTAATAATCAGTTTGTTTGCAATGGCAGGGAGTTTTTTATCGCCTATTTCTGTGATGGAAGTTAAATAGTGTTTCAAGCGAAATAAAAAAGCAATTTTAGAATATGAAAAAATATGATTGTTGAAGTAGTACTCTTTTTTCTTTGAAAAATTGTTGAGCCCGATTTGGGCGATATGATTTGCTTCTTGAAGATTATCAAGGTCCCCACTTCTTAAGAGAGTCATTTGCTTATGCACCTCTTTTAGAAAAAGGTATTCATAGCTAAAAACTTTTCTGGTTATAATTTTTTGAATATTTTTTACGTGATTTAGACATGAATAACTTTTGTTGGAATAATCCAGATTAGTTTTGAAAATACTTTTTTGGGTTTCCAGATGTTTTTTTGCCCAAGAGTCATAAAGGTCGTTGGAAATTATGACAAGATTGTTTTGTTTGCTTGCAAATTCGTTGTAGATATCTTTAAGTAATCTTCCAAATCTGATTTTTCTTTCATAATCAAGTCTGGCAATTTCAGTCATGGCGGGAAATCTTTCCATAACCGAATGATCAACAACAAAAACTTTTTTTGCATCAAACAAGATTGATGAACTTAGTTCGCTAAATTTTTTATTAAATTTATACTTAGAAGAATCATTGATCAAAAAGTTTTTAGCGTGGTTTTCGCAAAATTTGGAAACTGTTTTGTAGCTTGAATTAATCTCATGAGGTTTTAATGTAGCAAGCTCCTTGCTTAAATACTTATATTCCCGGGTGGGTAGGTGATCGATTATAAATTCTAAAATACTTAGAGGAGGTGTTTCGAGGTCATTAAAGGTATTGGTAGATAAAGCGCTTTGAAAGCTATAAAAAATTTTAGTTTGATTTAATGTTTTGTCAACACCGTAATTTCTAAGTCCAAAATCCAACACCGGCCACTCTCCGCCGATCAGAAGATCTTCCAGTTTGTTAGAAACATCATTTTCCTTTATACTAAAATCCATTCCAACGTTGGAGGAAATCATATCTTTGAAATGATAAAGTAAAGACAGTGTCGATGGGTATTGGGCGTACATTTGAAATTTTTCGCCAAGACCTTCAAAAGAAAGTTTTAATTGATCGAAATCATCGCTGTTTACGTTCACAAATTCAACGTTTAATAATTCTTCCAGAGACTTGAATTTTTCAAGTTCATTTTGCCAATATCTGGTCAAAACAGATAGCCGGGATTCAATGGCTTCAAAAATTTTAATATTGGAAATTTTCTCCTTTTTAATTTTTTTTATAATACTTAAAAGTTGGGTGCTTGAGTTTTTAGTTGTAATCAGTATACGTCCTTTTAAAAAATTTTGAATTTGTTTTATGCAGTCTAATTTTTCGTTGCCATCCATTGAGGAAACGATCATTTTTGCAGATTCACTGGAAAGATGTTTGTTGAAAGTTCGATCAAGCAGATAATAACACTTGTCAGGAGTGATTTGATTAATTTTTAAGTTAGCAAGTATTTGGGGTGAAAATTCTTTTATTTGATTTAGAATGGACAAATTGTCACTTTCTAATGCTTCTTGATATTGTTGAACTGATGGTTTTTGCTTGATCCAATGAATAAAAAGTACCTGTTGCAGATTGCTTGAATCATCTGTTAAGTAGTTGCTATAATTCCAGGGTCGAACAGATTTGATCAATTCGTCTAAGTTTTCACTTTGAAGAGTGGATTTACTCAGTCTGTCGGTAACAAGCCCAAGACGCTTGTCTAATACTGATTTTATGTTTGAATCAAGATCAGAGGAATTTCTGAGCATGGAATATCTTATTAAAAACAAACGGTCCAAAATTTGTTTGTCTTTTATTTTTAATATTTCGTAGGCGAGATAAAAAGCATTTAGCATTTCTTGTGATGAAAGATTTGAGCTGTTAATATCGCTAATAATGATTTTGACCAATACTTCCTGTATAAAGTTACCGGTCTTTAGGAGTTTGTGTCCCGGACAATCAGGTGTGTAGTTGTCACAAAAAATATTTTTTTTAAAAAGTGCCAAAATGGAAGGATGTTCTTTGGCCACATCGGTACTTTTTAAAAGATTGCCGTTTAAAATTTTTAACTTGTTTCTATAATCCAAAGAAGATGTAATTTCCTCGTTAGCTGCAATATCGTGGTTTAATAATTCATTAGCAAGAATGAGCAATTGATTGGGTTGATATTTAGGTATGGATTTAAAGATTTCGGTAAATGACTCGGTTGATTGTGGAGTGTTAGATGAGCTATCAGATAAAGAAACATCATGTTTGATACTTTCAGAGTTTTCCCTGGTGCAGCTAATGAGAATAATAAATGAAATGAAAATTATTGCTTTCATCATAACTTTTCGCATGTATCAATGTTAATCTTAAAGTAGTTATTAATATCTGTACTTGTCTTGTTATAAAAACAACCGGTCTCTTCATAAAATGTTTTTCTTATTGAATTGATATTATCTTCAAATACCTCCGGATTATAGATTCTTTCCTGGGAATCAAAGTTTTTAAAATCAGAGTCAAGATAATGGCTGCTTACTATTACAGTATCTTGATATTTTTCACAGGCACGCATGAAGTCTTTTATGGTTTTCATTTTTATGTTTGCGGTATCTTGATAAGCCTCTTTAATGCCTTCTGATACAGTTTTGTCAATATTAAAGAAAAACTTATCCAAATCCCTTTGTGACTTGTAAAAATGTATGGTCTCCATAATGGTACCTTGGCCAATTCCTAAATACGTTTTAGGTATTAACTCATCCTTAAGTGTTAAGAAATAATTTTCTGTGTAGGGTATCAACGTATTATTTTTATAAAATAATTGTCTGATTTGATCGATGTTGTGTTTTGATTCTTGGTTAAATAGCTGTAATAAAGTCATGTCTTTATTTGAGATATTCAAATAGTCAGATACTCGTATCAGTGCTTGAATGATGGAATTGGGAGAAATGGATTTTATTCCGTTGTAAGAGTGATAATAGGAAGCCTTTAGTAATTCACGGGAAAGTTCGATTTTTTGGATGATTTTATCAAGATCGTAGGTTTCGCCAAACCAATTAATAAATTTTTCCCCGTTTGCGCTGGACCAGGTCAGCATTGTTAAAAATATTTGATTTTCAAATTCGTGGTAGTTATCCTCATTGTTAATGGGTTTGATATCACTCGATTTCGGTCGTTTGATTATCTCTAGGTTATAAAAATTACTAGGTGGAGTGATTGATGGGGCAATAAGAATATCTTTACCATTGTATTTGATAGAACTGGTATTTTTAAGAATTTCACCAATCTTGATCATAATATCAATTTTATGCATATTGTAACTATTATTGGAGATCATTGAATCAAAGCCCCGATAACCTTCCGGGCCATTTATGGGTATTATATTATTTTCATCAGGTGAAGTGTTATTAAGTAATTTATAAATGTTTTTAAAGTAAGGCTTGATCTTGTCCAAAACATGGTGTCTGAGTGAATTTTCAAGAGATAAAAAATCTACCATGCATCTATCCAAATCACTGTAAAGTTTGAAAACACCTTTTTCAAATTCTCTTCTTAGTTTAGTTGTATTGTTTGTTAATTCATTAACAGTGGAATTAATTTTCTTTAATCTTTCTTGCTGTTCCTGCTTGGAAATTAATCCCGCAATAACTTTTTGCTCAAGGGTTGTTTCGTAAATTTGATTTGTAATTTTGATAACATGATTTATAAAGTTGTGGAGAGAATTAATTTCCTTTAAAAATTTTATTAGTTGATTGGATACCAAGAAGTCTTGGGTGTTTTGAGATGATTGATAAAATTTTAAAAATGCGGAGCCTATCCCGGCATTTTCTGTTCCAATAAACAACGTTTTATCCAGATCCGTCAAAGAAAGTTCAACTTTGATTGGTTCCCTATTTTTATCCATATTAATAAAAGCATCGCAGGCATTAAGGTATTTATTCATTTCCGGGCGAGTCACTAATTTATTGAATTTTGAGATATGTTCACTTAAATCATTGCGCATGGTAATTGTTAATTTTTTTACAAAACTGATAAAAAAATCAGCTGATTGATCTTGCTCGTTACCGGAGTTGTTTAACAATCCCATGGAAAATAAATAGGAGAGTGAATAAATGGTTTTTAACGTTGAGATGGGTTTATTATCGGCTGTTAAAGGTATCCAGGCTGATTCAGTTTCGTTAAACATCCGGATAAGTTCACGACCATCAATGGAAAATTCAGTGTTTAGAAAGTTGGAGATCTTTGAAGTGTTCTCGTTTTTAAATTGGTATGAAAAATACATCATTAATGGCCATACGGAAAATATCTTTATATTTTCATCCAGGACTTCAATAGAATTACATAAGTTGATGTATTCCTTGGTGGAATTATTTCCGTGATAAAAATGTGTTTGTATAAAGTTTTGAATGTTTTTAGCTCTTTCAAGAGTTTCCCCCCAGTCCTTGAAATAATAATTTGAAAAATTTAAAACACTCTTTAGCTTGTTTTCTTTTGAACCATTGTACTCATGAAATTTCTTTTTAAGCTCGTTATGCGATGAAACAACTTTATAAAAAATCATTGTTTGAAGATAATGTCTGGCAACCCTTAAAAATTCATTTTCAACTTCTGCTTTGTCTTTTAAATTTTTTATATAATGTCCCCAAATTATATTGGTATCTTCCAGACTAAAATGGTTTTCATAAAGCCGGTCAATTAAAAACAGATAAATTGAATTTGAATTATCTGTTTTTATCAAATCATTATTCAAAATTACTAAATCTTCCGCCTTGAAACTAAAACTTGGATCAATTTCATCCAGCACTTTCAGCGTTTTTTGTGATTCATTATTAATGTTTTTCGGGTCATTAATTTTTTTTATATGCTCGATCTTGTTGGCTATAAAAAAATAACTTCCTCTTTTGTGCTTGGAAGATTCTTTGATTGATTCTAATTCATCGTCAAACAGGCTTTTGCTTTTTTCAGGATCATTTAAAAGAACTTTTGAGGCAAGTAATAAGTAATTTTTGGCAGCAAAATTGTAATCGCCAATATTTGAATCAATTCGTGAGAGTTTAAACGCATTGCCGAGCATGTCTTGATCTTTGGTGTCAAACCAATTGAATAATAATTTTGCAACTTTAATTGGTTTAAGATGAAAGGTTTTTTCAATTTTTTTGGCTTCTTTAGATCCTTGTAGGGTTTGATAGTCATTCATCAGCTTAATGGTTATTTCATCCAAATGATTATCTTTCTGGTGTTTTATATACCTACATACATAAAGTAGTTCGGTGGTTTCATTGAAATCTTGGATGTACTCCTTAGACATGATCCCTTTTGAAGACTTGGCAATAACACTTTTTTTCATCTTGGTTTCGAGTAAATTCTTTAAAACTTGATATGAAAATGGACTTCTCTTATAAAATTCCAGGGCGTGACAATTGGATATATCGTCTGCACACGCCTCCAATAATACTTTGTAGAATTGATCTATTAATCCCTGGTTTTTTTCATTTACGGTTTGAATCAAAATGGCCCTGGAAAACAAATTGAATAATTTGTGAAATATGGTTTGGTTGGTGTAGTCGCTGTTAGAAATCATGGAGCTGTTAAAAAAATATGTTTTAAGAGGTGTTATAATTTTCTCGTTAATCTTAAAAGCAGGATCTTCTAATTTCTTATTAAGAGTAGGTAAGTCATGGGCAAAAGAGCGAAGACCATCCAGTTCACTTGGTAGTTGTTCTGCGATTTGAACCTGTTTGTCCACATACGCACTTTCAGATTCATGGTTATCTCGGTCTATGGTTTTTTTGGAACAAGCACTCCATAATAAAATAGCCAGGAGATTGATTAGTAATAAAAATTTTTTTGTTTTCATTATTCTATCTCCTGTACTTGAAGCAAGGTAGGTAAAACCATACCTTGTAAAAGACCGGAGGTGGTAACAATTGCCTTAAGTCCTTGTACTGCTTTTGCACAAGTATCCGGACTGGGCAATTTTTTTCCCTCTATACCTTTTGTATAATAAATTTTATATTGTTTCTCAACTGATTCGAAGAATTTATCCTGACTGAGGGGATTGCCTCCAATATTACTGTTATATTCGAAGCCTTCAAACCCTTCACCGTTTTCATTAAAAAAATAATCAAGTCCGTTCATTTCATTTCCCGGACCTTTGTGGATACATTCATCCATCACTTTATTGTGGAGCGATTTAAGAGCAAACTTTAGTGAGTATTTGGAAAGTAAATCGTCCCGTTCGTCATCAAATTCAACTTTAATTACATAACTATAAGCAAGACCGCTTGAATCTTTATTCTCCCCGAAAAATTTAATTTCGGGAGAACCAGTGGGTATGATAAATGTTCCATCAAGACCCCTGACCAACAATTTTTTACCTGGAAGAATATGCACTGATTGAGTTCCTGTCATTCTTTGAGTAGAAAGATCATAAAGTCCGGCTGTAAAATGGGAAACTTTCTTACTCTGGGTTTTTCCGTCAAATTTATGTTCCTTTAAAATGACCATTCCAAGTGATACCTGAAAGCCAACTTGATTTCTGATTTTTTCAAGTATTCTTTCAGCCTTACCCAAATTTTGATCGTTGGTGGATTGGTTCATAAACGCAAATCCACCAATTGAATGAATGAGGCGACCTACTATTGTTCTTTGATTTTCATCATTTTCCGAAGGTAATTTTATATTTTCATTAACTGCTGCATGAAGTGATTTGGTATATTCCACAGGGTAAAGTGTGGCATAGGAATAGTGTGACTCGCTGTCAGAATATTTGGGGATTGGAGCAAATTCCATATTGTAAAGCATGGATGGTGAAGTGGTGGTCAAATAGTAAAGTGCACTGGTTTTGATTGGGATGGCGGTTAATTCCTTCCAGGTACCAAAAAAACGACCATAGTCTCTATTTACATCCAACGCACTCATTCCCGCGGGCATCATATATTTGTCTCGGTCATATTTGCTGTAATCAGCGGCATCCAGTGACATTAGCAAGGTTAGTTCATTAATTGCCTGGCCATTGGCGATACATAATTCTTTTAATTCTTCATAATGGTTAAAAAGATTGTTTAATTTGCTATTGTGATTGATTTTACCGCTGCATGTATCATAAAACTCCATGAAATTCTGCTCATCTTTGGCCACGATTTCAGCAATTTGTTTACTGTATTTTTGTCTCATATAATCATAAAAAATCCTAATTCTACTTAAATTGAGAAGAGATTGTTGCCACAAATACATTTCTTTGGCTTCAGGATTGCCGCCGGCCTGATCTGTGAACGAGAATAATTTTGTGTCTAGATTATTAATTATTCCATCAAAATAGCTGGCCATAATTTCACTGGCCTTGTTTCCACGGTCGTGCCTATTGCAATACGGATCTGCATAAAGACTTGCCTCTAAGTCATTACAGGCTGGAAAATAAGCGGCGGTGTTTGGAATTTTACCACCAGATGAAACGTCTAGGAATTCAAAGTCATTTTGGCCTTGTTGGTAAATTGGATATTTATTTCGATAAATATACATCAAGGTCAGATAATCCTGGGGGCCAGGGATTAAATCGTCATAATCAGTCAGGACCTCTGATTTTGGATGTCGGTATCCCATTACAGATGTATAGTTCGTATAACCACTTTCTTTAGTGGATCTTTTTACAAGTCCTTCTTTTAAATGATTGTGATGACTGTGTTCATCGCCAAAAAGATATTTATCAGGCACAGTTCCTTGGGCAGGTAGAATATTTTCTTTAAATTGATGGCCGAGTCCAAACATATGGCCCATTTCATGTAATATTAGTCCCTTTAACATTGCTCTTAAGGCTTCAGGATAGTGTTCAATACCCTGTTCTTTCAATCCCTCTTGCCAGCCACCGATTACATCACTAAACCTGCGATCCAGGTCAAACACACCATTGTTTTGTAGCACACTTCCGCGTTCGATATGGGATGCATAAGGGGAAAGGGCAATTTGCATCTTTTCTTCCTTGGTAAGTTCACTGGTTTCCGTGGATTTTTTGTTTGAAAGGTTATATCCAAGAATTTTATCCTGTCTATCTTGAACGGAATTCGTTATGTCGATTATTTTTTGAGCATATTTTTCTTGCTCATTTCTTGCTTCTCCAAAAATTTCATTAATTACGTTTAATACATAATTTTCTTTTTCCTGTTTGGACAGTAGTGAAGATAGATTTAAAGAATCTCCAATTTTATTTTTAAATTTTTCTAATTTCATTCCGCTAATATCAAAATTATTATTAAACCCTTTGGGCACTTGATTATTCTCTCCAATTAATCTCATTAATTGCTTTTTTGTAATTGGAAACCGTGGAACCATTTGCAGATTATTTATTTTATATTGGTTTTCTTCCTTGCCCGAATTCAGTGGATAATAATGATCCAGGTAACCTTCAATCGTCCCCCCGAAAATATTAACAGCTCCCCACTGGATTTTTCCATTCAGCACATCTGCATGAGTCATGGCAATGCCAAGCGGCCCATGTTCACTGATTTCCCTGTCACTAACCCAGTTAATGGTTGGATAGCGTAAATCAAAAGCGTATTTTCTATCAATGAATTCCAATGCAAAATATTCGGTATAATTCTGGTATATGTCTTTTATCTCAGGCATAAATACTTTTGTAAAAGTCACATTCCATTCTTTTACAACATCCTCAACAATTGACTTATATTCATCGGGAAAATTCCTGGCGTAAAGTTTTATTGGCAAGTTATTATTTTCAAGATCCCATCTGGCTACATGTAAAATCTGATTAAGTCCATCCACCTTTTTTCCCATAATAAAAATAGGATTAATTTTTTTTGCGTTGTTTTCATCATATTTTATTTTTTTAAATTGATGATCATGCTTGTATTCAAGGAAGTTAAAGCGAAATTTTCCCTGCATTTCGCTACCGAAAAATGAACTGGTTATGGAAGCGGTAAAGGCAATAAAGGTTTTGCCATTTTCTTCTGTTACTTCTTCATCTTCAACGCCAGTGATAATAGTGCTGTCATGTCCCCAAAAAATTTTAAATTCTTCTTCCAAAATTTTAATGCCAGAAAAATCAAGTTTGATGTGGGTTCGATTTTTCCAGTAGCTTCTTGATGAATTTTCTACGATCTCATTTGTCTCCCGATTGTAATTATCTTTTCCTTTTTCCAGGTAGTAATGTTTGAGAATTGGTATTGTTAATACTTCTTTCCATCTGCTTTGATCGTTGGGATAAGATGGATCGATCTGAAGTCCTACTAAATATTGTTCTCTTACATCGAAAACAAGATTGCAGTGCATGGCCATATTATAATTATGCAGGATCCATGATTTTCCATAAGTTCCGTTGCTTGATTCACTGGCCCAACCAGCCATGTAGCTTTTCTTGGTTCCATCCGGATTGGTAAAGATATTTTTTTCAAAGGAGAATTTGTCAGGTGTGGGAGAAGTGGCCCCTGGTCTTTTCAGGCCACAACTTGAAACACAAAGGATAAGGAAAGTGATTATAAATAAATTCATTTTATTATGCATAAGTATTCCTTTTCATCTTAGTTGTTGATTTATCTGCAATTTTCATACCCCCATAATTTGGCTGTTATCAGATGTTTAAAATACCAATTTTGGCTTTATCTTGGATGATTGTCTTAAGTATGGCCGCCAAAAATATGAGGCAGTAGATATCTTTTATTTGATTGTTTAAATTTTAAAGATCAGGTGAAAACTGGAGAAAAAAGTTATTATCGGGCTGAATTAGTTTAAGGAAGATAAAAATTTATCCACATGAACAATTCTAATATTGGGATGAAGTAGTGATGCATTTCTTTCTTTTTTTGTTTCACGGACGAGTTGAAAACAAAAGGTAGGTTTTAGAACTTCGTTGTAATGAATGAGAGGCGAAGTGAGGGTATTTTGATTGGATTTTACCTCTAAAAGAAGATAAGGTTTGTTATTACAGGTTATAAGAAAATCTACTTCTCTTTTTTGCTTGTCTCTTAAGTAAAATAATTTAAAATCTCCCATGGCACCATCAGTCCATAGATGTACATTTTTTAATAGATGTCCTGCAATCATATTTTCAAATTTTGCCCCCTCATCTTCGATTCCTGACCAGTCATAGAGAAAAAGTTTTGGCTCTTTCGTGAGTGAATTTTTAATTTTGGTTGAATAAGGTCTGATTCGATAACAATAATAAACCGCTTCTAGCAGATCAATCCATCTAAGAATAGACTCAAAGGAAACTGATAAATCCTTACGAATGGATTCATAGGAAAGTTGACCTCCCACTTTAGTTTTAAGGAGCAGGGATAAATTATCAAGTACGGATAGATCACGCACATTTTGTAGATCTCTTAAATCTTCTTTAATCATTCTCTCTTTATAAAGATTTCTCCAACGGGTGGCCTTATTTAAATTTTGTCCCATAAGAGGTTCAGGGAATCCGCCAAGTTTGAGCAAGTCATCAAGTTTTATGTCACTTAAAGTCGCATGCTCAAACCAATCCCTTTGCGAAGGAGGTTTTATCTTAGGAGTTTCTCCAAGAGTAAAAGGATGAAGTCGATAGGGAAAATATCTTCCTTGCAAACTATCTCCTGATTTTCTAAAATAATCCAACCGTGCACTTCCTGAAACTATTAAATTTGTGTCGTTACCATAAATATCAAACAATCCTTTTAATTTGTTTTTCCATTTACGATCCTTATGGATTTCATCAAAAACAACAATTTTTTTTCCCTCAACTAGCGTTTTGGGAGATTGCAACCATGCCAGACGAAAATCATCATCATCCCAGGTATAATAAGCCGTTTTTTCTTTTGCTTGTTCGAGAATTTGTTTGCAAAGAGTGGTCTTCCCAACCTGTCTAGGCCCGGTTACGAAGGCAATTTTTAAGGAAGCGAGGGCATCTTCAACGATTAATTTATTTAAATACCGGTCTTTCATAAGAAATCCTCTTATTACCATTTTACACATAAATCGAGTTTTGGTCAACTTTTATTAATATTTATCGAGTTTTGGTAAAAACAGTTTGAAGAATTATGAAGTGCTTAATTCCTTTATGCTCCTATTTAAAAACCAAGAGAGGTGTTATTACAGGGATTAGCTACATGGACTCATGCCTTATTGTAATCTGTAAAAATATTGAAATACCTCGAAACAAAGTGTTTAAAGGCATATCAGGATAGTAATTTGGCGAAAGGGGTACTTATTTATGGTTCATATTGTTGCCTTAAGGGTTATGAACGATAACCTGGGCGCAATGAGGCTTTACGAGTTCCTGGATTTCAAAGTGATTTGATTAAAAAAGATAAGGCGAAAGGTATAATCAGTTAGATGAGTTTTGGTGTAGACCGGAAACCATATAAAAAATTCATGTTTCTTTGTTCGTGCAACACTTTGTTTCACAAACTATTGACTTAAATTTTAAAGTGACTTATACCGGCATCATGAATTATCAAGAAAAATATATTCATATGCTTCAAACTGAATTTAATAATAGAAAGATTATTAATGATCAGTACTCCCTTCGGGCCTTTGCCCGTGACCTTGGAATTGAACCTTCAAGGTTAAGTTTAGCTTTTTCTAAAAAAAGAGGTTTTTCTTATAAGCGAGCAAGGTCAATGATTTCCTCTTTAAAATGGACGGATAAAGACAAGGAAGTATTTTTACATCTGGTCGAAGCGAGTCATTCTAGATCGAAAGTATCTCGAAAAAAAGCAATTGAAAAAATTAATCAAAATTACAAAGAAAATATTCAATCTATTGAAAAATTTGTTGATGATGATATTTTTAAACAAATTTCAAGACCTATTCATTATCAAATAATTGAGGCTTTAAAATTGGATGACCTGCCACCAACGTTAGAAGGCCTGGAAGAAATTTTGAAATTTTCCAAAGAAGAAATCCAATCAGCTCTTAAAAGACTTGTTGATTTGGATTTTATTATCAAGGAAGGAAAAGTTTATAAAGTTAATGAGTATGTGAGTACCACAAGCGAAAAGATCCCTTCTATGGCCATAAGACAACATCATTCATTGCAACTCAAGGCTGCCATGAATGCCTTGGGTGAGCAAGATATTGATGAAAGAATATTTTCCTCGTTAACCATAGCTTTACCAAAAGAAATACTTCCAGAAATATTTGAAAAGATAGTTAACTTTCGAAAAGAGATAAATACATATGTAATGAATCACGAAAACCAAAACAAGGACAATTTGTATTGTTTATCAACTCAATTTTTTAGAGTTTCTAAGGAGAAATTATGAATAAATTTAAATTTTTGATTTTATTAGTCGGTTTATTTAATTTTTATGTTTTTGCCGCCGGGAAAGAGGTGGGAACCGACGGGCAAGAAGTTGGAAATGGAGGTGGAGGTGTCGTAACGAATAGCAAATATATGTCATTCTACAGTGCAGGACTTTATGTAAAATTAAATAATCAGAATGAGATGACATTTCAATTACCAGCATTAGACGATTTAATTAGTTATATTGCTAATCTTGAAACAATAGACCTTAAAACCAAGGGTGTTTTTATAGAGACAATGATTCCCTCTTCTAAGCGAAAATATTTATTTGCTGAGCCTGAACAATTAACGCCCAAGATTTACGAAAGACTTATGGAGGAGTTTAGAAGAGTGACTGGTGTGGATAGTACGCAACTCAAGTTATTCGCTATTACGGATACTGTTCAAAAGTTTACCTACCTTCTTCCGGACTTTAATAAACTAAGTCGCAATGATCAGATGGCTTTGCTTTTTCATGAAGCTTATTGGATAGTTAACCCCTCTGCCTCGTATAATGACGTGATTGGGGCAGAAATGGCATTTCAAGCAGCATATACTAATCCAAATGATGTCGTTGCTATGTATGATTTTTTAGAAAAAGTTAAAGTTTCTAAGGTAAATCTTGCTGTAGCGTTGGCGAAATGGGATTTGGAGGAAGGAAATATAGATGGGTTTTTAGATGATAATATGACGTTTCCACTAAAAAAAATATACGGAGACGACTTTATAAAATGTGTTTTACCATTAGTAGTTAATTGGAGTACGGATAATACTCATGTTTGTAATTTTCATCTAGCAAAAAATCTTTATAAGTTAACACATCAGTATCCCAAATCAATGATTTTCAAAAAAATGTTAGATATTTTTTCAACACAAGGCGATGTTCTAATTGGTTATAAGGGAAAAACAGGTACTGGAGCGGCCCCAAATGGAGATGGTGTTGTTGAGTTTAGAAGGGCATTTAATGGTCACAGTCGACAAGAAGTTAAAAAGTTAATGAATTGTCCTGTGCATTTATTAAAAAATGATAAAAATGACTGCGGAGTAGGAGATTTTTTTCGTGGTGGATATCTGATGTTAAACATTTAATTCTAAGGAGAATATATATGAAGAAGTATTTATTAATTGTTATTATGTATAGCTTGTCATCGGTTACGTTTGGATATTATAGTCATAGGTATTGTAATAACCTTGTTTTACATACAAAAATTTTATCATTTAAATCACATTTTACATCAGACAAATGTGCACAAACAACTCCCCTTGCTCTAGCACAAGGAGATTATACTTTTAGCTTTGGAACGCATGTGGCACGCTATTGGGTGGGGGGGTACTCCAGACCAGCGGAATCAGTGACCCGAACATTGTACAAATGGTATACTTGCTGGGGAGATTTATTTGAGCAAAAAATTGAAACTAAAACAACGGAACATTTTGTATCATTTGATTTAATTAACACAAATCTTTCAAGTGATGCTACTTGGGCAGATGTCAAAGCTCCAATGACTGATGAGGAAGCTAAAACAGCTCTTATTGAAGCGAAACAAAGATGTGAGAGGGCAGATCAGGATGCCTTGAACTAATATTAAAAAATTTATCTGTGTTTAACAAATAAGCATAACAGAATTAAAAAATGGAGAAAAAATGAAAAATTTATTATTAGGATTACTTATTTTGGGAAATGTTTTATCTTTTACACTTCAAGCAGATGAAGGGAATCAACTTTATTTAACTTGTTTAGTCACATCAGATGGTGTTAACCCAAATATTCCAAGAAAATTTGAAGTGTATATGAACATTGAACAAAGAAATTGGCTTCTAGTTTATAACGTTGCGGGAATACCCACAGATTTAATGAAGCAAATCGCATCTGGCGATATATATCAGCAAAAACAAACTAATGAGCTTTTGCAAGCATCTTTTATTTTTGAGGATGGAAGCACTCTTGATATTGATTTTAAGACAGGTGAATCAAAATCAAATAATATTATATTCAGACAACTAGAGCGGGGAATATTAAAAGAGTGTAAGTTACAATAAATAAGTATTTGCTTGCCGTTGATGCTAAAATCGAGAATGAAAAAAGAAATGGGGTAAGGATATTTTGCAGATTTTTTCCTTACCTCAAACTCTCCACCATTTGTGGATAGCCCTGGGGAGAACCACTGAAAATATAAGAACCCGCTACCAGGTTATTAACCCCCAGATCAATCAGCTGCTTGGCATTTTGATTGGTGATTCCGCCATCAATTTGAATTTGATAGTGATATTTATTCTTTTTTCTAAGCTGATCAAGTTCTTTGATCTTGTCTAGACTAATCTCTATAAATTTTTGGCCACCGAAACCTGGTTCCACGGACATGATTAAAATAAGATCAATACATTCTAAGACTTCTTTTGGAATTTGGGATACAGGGGTTTTAGGTTTAATTGAGATACCAATGCTTGGATAAATTTTTTTTCCCTTGGTGATGATATCCATTGGGTTGGGATTAGCCTCTACGTGAAAAGTAAAATTATGAATTTTGTAATTTTTGAAATCGTCTAGAAAAAATTCGGGGTTGGTGACCATGAAATGGGCATCCAACGGATGTTTGGTGATTTTATGCAAATTTTTAACCACTGGTCCGCCGAAAGTCAGGTTGGGTACAAAATGCGAATCCATAATATCCAGATGAATCCAAATATTTTTACATGGTTCCAATGCCCGAAGTTCATTTTCTATATTTAGAAAATCACAAGAGAGAATACTCGGCGAAATAATAACCATAAAAAATTCCTTTTAGGGATTAACATTAATTGTTTCATTTCTGCTTTTGAAGGCATTGATCAAGGATAGGTCGGAGGTAATATTTTTACCTTCCCGTTGAATTGATTTTAATCGGATAGATTTATTATCAGCACAACCAACCAGTAGCTGTCCCAGATCAGTATAAAGGGTTCCAGGCATTAGAGATTTGCTGGAAATTTCAATTTCTAATAATTTATAGCGATGCTCATTAATAAAAAAATAACATCCCGGCCAGGGAATAAGGGCCCGAACCTTGTTATTAATTTTAATTTGCGATTCATTTTTAAAATCGATAAAACCATCTTCTTTTTTAAGGGTTGGGGCAAACGATATCTGGGATTCATCTTGGGGTTGCCAGGTCAGATTTCCAGTGTAAATTTTTCTTATAAAAGTATTTAAGGAAAGTGCTGATTGGAATTTTAGTTTGCTGTAAAGTTCAGCATAATTTTCGTTGTCTTCAATGGATACTGCCTGAGCAAGCGCAATATCTCCAGCATCCATTTTTTTTACAATTTTAAAAATTGATACACCTGTAATTGAATCGCCCTTTAAAAGGGCGTATTGGATTGGGGCAGCTCCACGATATTTAGGAAGAAGTGAGGTATGAATATTATAGCAACCAAGTCTGGGGATATTTAACAATTCTGGGCTTAAAAATTGGGAGAAGGCCAAAACGATTGCCAGGTCAATTTTTTCAGCTTTAAATTTTTGTAAAATATCTTTCTCCGTATTGATGCTGGATGTTTGAATAAGAGAAATTTTGTTTTCCCTGGCAAAGAGTGCCACCGGTGGAGAATGTAGTTGTTGACCACGTCCACTTTTTCTATCGGGCATGGTTACGACATATCTTAAATCAATCAGGGGATGATTAAATAGGATTTCCAAAGAAGGTGTGGCAAAATCAGGGGTTCCCAGGAAAATTGTTTTTAGTTTTTCCAAAGCTTATTCCATCTAAAAATTTTTATTTGTTACGTTCTTTTAAAAATTGCTTTTTAATAAACTTTCTTTTCATTAAGCTCAATCGCTCCAAGAAAACAATTCCATCCAGATGATCAGTTTCATGTTGAATACAAATGGCTAAAAGATCAGTTGCCTCAAGGGTCTGTATTTTCCCTTGCAGGTCCTGGTAAACCACCGAAATTGATTGGGCACGTTTGACTTTTTCATAGATACCCGGGACACTCAAACACCCTTCTTCGTAAAAAATTTCGCCGGTATGATTGGAAAGTTTGGGGTTTATAAATACTCTAGGGTTAAAAGCACTTAACCGGGTTTCTTCTTCTCCATTGGCATTGGTTATTTTTTCACGGTCATAATCGATATCCATGACAAAAAAACGCTTACTGATACCGATCTGGGGTGCTGCTAATCCGAGGCCTGGTGCATTGTACATGGTATAAAGCATGTTTTTTATAGTTTTAATGAGATCGTCGTCAAAAACGGTAACTTCTTTGGCCACTTTTTTTAAAATGGGATCTGGGAATTCATAAATTTCCAGCAATTCGCCTTCTAGTTTGTAGTTTTTTAAAAATGATAAGTCGCACATAGATACAAAGATATAACACAAAAGAATTAATAGGTTAACGAATTTTTCGGTAGCGTAAAAAATTATAGATTAAAAACGATGTAAAAACTAAAGGCATAATGAAGGTTGCAACGTAAGGATTTACTTTAGAGCTTCTTCCGAGTTCAAAAGTATAAGAATAAATAAGCCAATATAAAATAGCAAAAACTAGGGTATATAGAACATTTTTGCCAAATGAACTGCTTCGGCGGTTAGGGTTAAAAATTGACATGGAGGCGATTAAGGCCAGAACACAGCAGATAAAAGAAGTTGAAAATTTATCTAAAAGTGTGACTTTGTAAGAGCTGGTATTGATTCCCACTTCATCCAGACTTTTAATGTATTCATTTAATTTTACAATATCCAAGGTAGTGATATCTGCCTCAATTTTTTCAAAATCACTGGGACGCTCAAGAAGGGGAAAAATTTTCATGGCAAAAGACTCTATTTGGGGGAACTCCAAATTATTTAGATTATTCATTGTTTTGCCTTCATGAAAAATCCAAGTCGGGTCATGGTAAACCGCTTTTTTGGCGTTGGTCACCCGGCTTAATTTATTGTTAGCATATTCATAGATTGCTAAATCCATTATAGAATTGGTTTCTTTGTCAAAAGCAGTAAATGAAAAAAAATAATTTTCCCCCTTATACCATATTTTGCCACTGCCAATCGTGCTTGAGCGCAGCCCCTCGCTGTTTAAATTTTTAAATTTATTTATATTTGGAATAAGAATGTATTTATTTTCATTAAAAAAAGGTTGAATATAAGCTGAATTAAAAAAATTAATAACTGCGATTATTGATGAAGCTTGTAAAATAGTAATGACAAAATTTTTTCGGGAATAACCGAGGGAAAAGAGTGCAGTTAGCTCATTTCGATCTTTTAGTTTATTGATTGAAAACAGGGATGCTGTCAGGCAGGACAAAGGCAATATTTTACTCATAAAACTGGGTACTTCAATAATATAGTTCATTAAAACTTCGTAACCACTGACATTACTTCGCAGTAATCCTGAGATCAAATTTGAAATGGACATTAAAACAAACAATAGCACCAATGAAGCTAGAAAAAATTTATACCATTCCTTGAGTATTAATTTTTTTATTTCGTGCATATTTTTTTCTTGTTTTTACCAGGGAGGAATAAAATGATTAAATGGATAAATAAACGGATTGCCGGGGTTAGCAGTTGATCACAGTATTTGTGACGTTGACAATAAGTAATAAAACCGGGAGATAAGGTGTAGTAGAATTTAAGAAATTGTTCTCCACCCCAGTTATCCAAATAATTATCACGAAAACTTCGTAGGATAAAAAGATGCGGATGATTTTCTCCAAAGCAGTGGGTCGCCAGGTAGCATCTTTTGGAATGAACCCGGAGTTTTTGATAGGCTTCCTCCATGAGTTTTTCCTGGGGACCAGTAACTTTTTTTAAATATTTTCGGAGAGTTTCACAATTTAAAAATTGAAATTTGTATCCTATGGAAAACAGCACAAAGCGATCCAGCATGATTTTTAATTTTTCCAAATGCTTTTCTTTATCACTGTAGGCATAAATTCTGGCCAAATTCCAGGATACCAGACTGATTAAAAAAATTTCATGGAGGTCATCTTCTTTTTCGTTGATGAGACCTTCTTTGGTCAGTTTTTTAAACATCTCTGGTTTTAATTTTTCCTTTTCGACTTTGTGCCATTTGGCAACCACTTCAAAATATTTTTCGTAAACGGTAATGGCGTTAATTAACTCACCCTTGTTTTCATACATCTGGCCTTGCTTGATGTAATCAAGTCTGCATTTGTAACCCATGATCATGGCACGGCTTGGGCCTTCGTTTTTGTTTTTTTTGGCGGCAGACATCGGTCTTACCTAAAACCTGTATGAGAGTGAAAAAGAAGTTTCTTTAATTTTTTCTGGTTCTATATTCTTGTCTAAATCTGCTTTGATATTGGTATTTTTTAGGGCAAAATCAAACATCAATTTGGGTTGTACCCAGCTAAGTCCGGCACCACTACCATTTTCATTCAATCCATCGTCTGTAAAAAAACCGGCCCGTACAAAAAAATCACCAAAAACTTTAAACTGAACAGCCCCGCGATAGAGGAAGGTTTCCGCCAAGGCTTTATTATAATCGGCTCCCGCATCAAGTATTAAAAAAACAAAATCCTCATAGACATATTGTAATCCGAGAATACCTCGGGTTTCATTAGGCCTTTCTTTAAGTGGGTCAATAAAGGTAACTCCCATAGTTACTGCTTCACCCAAAACGTGGGATGCGCCTAAAACCAGCTGATTATATTTTATATTCTGAACGTCTTGGCCATTTTCACTTAAAGAGTCTTGGGTGATTCTTGCCGCAATGCCCAGAGAAGATTTGTCGCCAGCTCTGCCAGCCGAAGCAATCATCAGTCTTTTTCTTTTATCAAAGCGATCCTCCGCATATTGATATCCGATCGAACCACTTATGGTCTGTCCTGACTCTGTGAGTATAGCGGCCATGCTATCAATGTCCAATGGCGCAGCATGGGGGTTGTTGCTAGTTTCTTGGGTAATATTTCCAGAAATTTTTTGCAGGTAGATAGAGGAATCTTTAAAAAAGGCGACTGGTGCAGGGTTTAAAACACTTGATTCCTCCATTAAGATAGAGCCGACCCCTGTACCTGCAGTGGATTTCAGTCTGGTCGTTTCAAGGTCTCGTAATTTTGCATATATGGGTGGGGGAAAACAATTGATAAGAAGCAGGCCAAGAAGAAGAAATAGGAGTTTGGTCATTTTCATAGTCTAATCCGTTAGATGGTTGTAATATCAATTCCATTATCTTATATATGTTTTATTGATTTGTTAATGGTGGAGAAATGAATTTTAGGTCTATTTTAATCCTTTTACTGTTTTTTAGTTCAAATTTGTTTTCAGCTTATCCGACCGCTGAAGATCTTTTCAAAAATACTGGCAATCAAGAGGTTGCGGGAAACCAAATTGTTTTGAAATTTCAGGTTGAAGAAAGCGATGAGAAAAGAATAAAGAGTGAATTAGAAGGTGATTTGTCGAATAAGGATGTCATAAAAACGGAAATTCCCGAAGCTCTTACTTTAGAAAAACATGACAAATTTGAAACCAAATATTTGACTTGGACGTTTTCGCTTAAAAAAGAGAGCAAGATCGAGTTATTTCAAGAAGTTTATTCTGATTCGCTGATGAAAAGCCCCCATTTGGAGTTGATCAATTATTTGGGGGACTATCATAGTAAAATCAGAGATGACAATAATTTAGAAAGAAGTCTTTTTTATGCAATTATATCCAGTCTGGTGTTAAACGATT
The DNA here is from genome assembly GCA_001770015.1 of Bdellovibrionales bacterium RIFOXYC1_FULL_37_79. Classification (GTDB taxonomy): domain Bacteria; phylum Bdellovibrionota; class Bacteriovoracia; order Bacteriovoracales; family Bacteriovoracaceae; genus XYC1-FULL-37-79. The sequence continues at coordinate 40,820 of MEQB01000003.1, read as the reverse complement.
CTCGGGGAATGGTGGAATTTCTAATGAGACATGAGCCTACTTTTTTATCCAACACCATGCTGTTAAACCGGGAAAAGATAAAACATTTGGAGAAATACAAATTATTTTTGGCTGAAAAAAAAGATAAAAATCTTCCAGTCCCCACTCCCTCCCTGGATGAGGATGCTTCAACCAAAAAGAAACAGATGGATGAGATGATGCATATGAGCATGTATCAAAAAAATAACCAGGTTTCTTTGCAAAGGCTGGATGGGAACTTTTTTTGGATGGTGAATTTACCAACTTTCAAGGCGTATTATAAAAACGAAAACAGGGATCTTTATAAAGTGGATTTTAATAAAGACACCGCCAATATTACAACTATCATGGGTAACTATATGTTGTTTGATGGAATACACCAGCTACCCAAAAGAATCCTTTTTAAAACCACTAACGGGCGTAATTTTATTATCAGGATATTAGAGTTAAAACATGTTTCGCAAGCAGCTGACTTAAATAAATTAAACGATCAGTTTAAAAAAATAATTGATAACAAGGAAAGAAGCTCTTCCCGCTTAAATCAACGGGATCAAAACGGGCCCTACTTTTTTGTCAAATGAAATATTGCCGGGTAGCGGTCAATTCACCGTTTAATGATTCTTTGCTAAATTACATACAGGAAGACAAATGGGGTTTTGCCGAGGGAGATTTGGTTAGCGTTCCCCTGGGGAGGAGAACCATAGAGGGGTGTTTATTAAAAACAAATTTATCCTTCTTGCAGCTGGATGATTCAATATCAGAAGAGAAAATCAAACCAATTGAAGCTTTTTTAACCAGGGAGTTCAAGTTATCTTCCGAAGAAATACTTTTTTATCAGTGGATTGCCAGCTATTATCATTATCCGCTGGGTAAACTCATTTTTGATTGTCTTCCCAGAATTTTAAAAAAGCCGCATAAGCTATCAGCTGTGAAAGGAATGGGAGCCTGTCCGTTGCCCACCATGACTTCAGGTCAAACAGCGATCTGGTTGAAAATCAGAAAAGAGATAGATGGAACATTTAAAAAATTTTTATTACATGGGGTTACTGGCAGCGGAAAGACCATTATTTATCTCAACCTTATTCAAGAAATGTTGCTTCAGAACAAATCAGTTTTATTTTTGTTACCAGAAATTAATTTAACTCCCCAGTTTATCCAGACTTTTAGTGAATATCTGAAGGTGGACATTTACCCTTATAACAGCTCGATCAGTAATTCCAAAAAATATGAAATGTGGAAAACCCTTAAAAATAAAAATGAACCGAGTGTGATTATTGGAGTAAGAAGCTCGATTTTTTTACCTATTAATAATCTTGGTTTGATTATAGTGGATGAAGAGCATGATCATTCTTTCAAGCAAGAGGATAGATGCCCATATAATGCCAGGGATTTGGCCATTAAAAAAGCCAGTTTGCTATCTGTTCCGGTCATACTTGGCTCTGCCACCCCAAGCGTTGAAACATATTATCACTTTAAAACCAAGGCAGATGAAAATTATTTTTCCCTTAAGGAAAGAGTCAATCAAAGTAAACTTCCTTTCATAGAATTGGTGGATTTAAGAAAAAATAAATCGTATGAAAATCCGGAGATATGGCCATTTAAAGAACACAGTATAAAAAAAATTCAAGAGGCCTTGGCAAAAAATGAACAGGTGGTGGTTTTTGTAAATCGTTTGGGTTATGCCAATTACTTGCAATGTAGTGCTTGTGGTTATCAATTTTATTGTCCTAATTGTACAATCAATCTTAAATACTTTCATAAAAAAAATGAAATCCAATGCCAATATTGTGAATATACCGACAAGAAACCTGAGATCTGTCCCCAATGCTCCAATCTAAATATTTTACAAATTGGTTTTGGCACTGAAAAATTGCAGCAAGTTTTGAAAAAAGTATTTCCTTCCAAAACCATAGGTCGATTTGATCGGGATGATGTGACCACCTTTAAAAAATTGGAACAAAGGCTGGATGATTTTCATCAGGGGAAGATTGATGTTTTGGTGGGCACCCAGATGTTATCCAAGGGGCACAATTTTAAAAACGTCAATTTGGTTTTAATTTTTGGTGTGGATTTACAACTGAATTTTCCGGATTTTAGAAGTAACGAACGGGCCTACCAACTGTTAACCCAGATTTCCGGACGATCGGGTCGGTTTGGCAAAGATAGTGAAGTTTTGATCCATACGCTCGCACCTGAAAACCGGGTTTATCAATATGTAAAAGATCATGATTTTAACTTGTTCTATGATGATGAAATAAAACTAAGAAAAATGAGCAAGTCACCGCCTTACTCCAAGATTGCTATTATTTATGTTACCTCTCAAAAACAAAAGGATGTTATCGAGGAAGCCGAGCTAATGGGGGATTTTTTAAAAAATTTAGCTGAGAAATTTTTTAATGATGTTGTCATTTTAGGACCTCGAACTGCTCTTATCGAAAAGAAAGTAAATAAATACACCTGGGTTTTTATGTTGAGAGGAGAAAATATCAATAACCTACATAATTTGTTGAGTACGATGAAGAAAAAGTATATTCCGACCAAAAGGGTTGGGATTAAAATTGATGTTGACCCTTATCAAATCCAATAAAGTCTGTTTAAACCACTGCTAAAATGTACCAATTTTGTTCACATGAATTAAAGATATATTTGAATTAGCCGAAAAAGAGCTTGTAGAGTTTTGTAGGTTTAGTACCTAAGAGAGGTTTTATTCATGAAGGGTTTACTAAAAAAACAAGTTGTTTTGGCAATACTTCTGGCAACCATTTCTGGATCGGCGTTTGCGCTGGTTTTCAATTTTCCCAAAAAAACCGCAGGAAGTATTGTATCATCCACAAGCGAAGGCTCTATCGATGATACTACATCGTATGCATCACAACAGCAGACGGTCAATATAGCGCAAGAGAATAAATGTATTGATTCTAGAAATTACCTTTCTTGGGATCTTTTGAAAACCGTGGCTGACTTTGAAAATCATCCGCCGAGGGTTGAAAAAAGGATCGTGGGAGATAGGGTTGATTTGCAGGTATATATACCTACTTACATAAAGGAATGTTTTGATCCGAAGATTGAAATACTAACAATAGAAAAGCCTAAAAGACCAGGTTTCATTATACAGGTCAGGAATAATTTTTTTCAAAAAAATCCGGTCATTGTAAAAGAGATTTTTGGAAGCGAAGAGGAAATGAATCGTCTTACTCAAGATGCCCGTTTAACGAAGTGTTTTGAAAATCGCTTTAAAAAGGCTGGAAAAATCAAAACCATCGTGAAGGATGGAGTGAAACAGGACGTGGTTGACATTGAGCCAGATCGAGATATGGAAATCGGCAGAGTGGTTCATCTGACCAATCCTGCCAAGGTCGATGATGTAGAGAATGTGTTTGTTTATATGAATTCACCTGTTCCAGGATTAGTACCCAGAAGTGGAGTTGTAAAAAATGTTGACAACAAGAATATATGCTACAAGGTAGAAAATTTTAATATGGAGGATAAAGAGACTCCGATCCTTGATTCAAAAATTTTAAAGGATAAAAGTGATTTGGAAGGATGCTCTGGTTCAGAGGACTGTATACAGAGGCATATAGACCAACTTTTTGAAACTTTGAAAACAGAAGATTATGAGGGGCTTTCCAATACCTATCTAAAATATTTGGAGGATATCCTGTTTAAAAAAGATAAGATAGGAAATGATAATAAGGAGTATAAAAATATACAAGCTCAGATGAAGGACATTGTGAAAAAAATGGGTGAGTTAGCGGAGGATATGCTTGAGGGAGGAGATGATGATATTAAAAAGCTTAGTCGAGATTACGATGAACTTCGCTATAAACTTGAATCAGATTATATGAATCCTTTAATTGAAATTTTGGAAAAAAGATATGAAATGCGAAAAAAAGCGGATAGTGAGGAAGAAAGAAAAACGATAGATGATAGCATTGTTCTGCTAAATAGACTTATTGGTATGTATGCGGAAGAAACTGGAAGAGCTGATGAGGTGGTGGTTTTGTTAGCCGCAAAAGGTCTTTCTATGAATGCAAAAAAAGCTGGGGATTTGTATTTTCGATCGGTAAACTGGTCCATGGTAAATCATGATGAAGATGGTTTTAAACCTAACGAGGCCAAGAAAGAAATTATGAAGGCAGGCAAGCAGTTGGTAAAAGAAACTAAAGAAGCCAAAATCAAGTATTTGGTTAGTACTGGTAAAAAAACCATGTCGCCAGTGTATATATCCCAAATGAGGGCAACCGAACAAGGTTATCAAGCTCAAATGGAGCAAATGTATTCCAGAGAAATGGAACTTAGAAAGGGATGTACGCAGAGTCCTTGGGGATTTGGTGTTTTAAACCAAGCCAATTGTAGTAAATATTATAAAGGAATGAATGTCCGCAATCAGCAAAGAATGATAACTGAAGAGAGCTATAAAAGAAATATGACCCAATTGCAAGCGAAGGCTTCTGGTTGGAGAAAGTATGAAATGCTGGGTGCCAGGTATAAAAGAGCTCAAAGAGAAGAGAGATACGGTAGTCTGTATGGTGGAAATAATTTTTCAAGCAGGATTGATTTTGGATCGGCAGATAGTTATTTATTTAATAACTCTTATAACGATGTTTCCTATGATTCAATGGACTATATGATGTATCCGGATTATGGGCTTGAGTTTGATATGCCCCAAAGTCCGTTTGGCAATAATAGTTACATGAATTCATCACCGAATCAGATGTTGATGCAAAGGCAACAAGGGTATAGTCCGAACATGTATGGTGGTGGAAACAACGGTATGAACTTTGGCGGCAGCTTGAACTATGGCCAAGGGCAAATGCCTTATGGTCAATGGCAATAATCAAGAGGGACGCAAAAAGAATTAGAAGCTTATTCCAACTCTAAGCTGGCCAAGAAAAACATTTTCAGTTTCGTTTACTACACTGCTGTCGTTGGTATAGGCGTAATAATCACCGGTAAAATGATAACCGGTCAAGAGAGCAATATTAATTTCATCGCTCCATTTATAAGTGCAATTTAAATCGACTTCAAAGCCCAGGTCATCTTCTTGGGCCAAGGTTGCGTTAAAAATTTTATTTTTAGTGTGGTTATAGGTTCGAAGATTGCCCCCTTTGGCTGCCTGATTGGCCTTGGCGTAGATAAAAGCGCTATTTAACATCCATTTAGAAGTGGTGTAGGTCGCTCCAAATTTTAAAAATTTTGTATTGGTTATATAGGAATCGTAAAGACTTTTGGTAGCCGGGTTATTGATGGCATCCATATTGTACCTGAACATGATGTTGGCGATTTGGTAGTTTGGGTTTAAAAACATGGCCTCAAAACTGGATTCACTACCAGGATCTCCGCTGACATGACCCAAGTTCAATCCCATTTTCCAGGCTTCGCTGAAATTATATTCAGTTTCAGTTATAAAGGCTTTGGCCTTGTACTTGGTGGATTGGCCGTTTTGATAAATGTTTCCAATCTCGCCACTGGCAAGCGGGAATTCAATACCAACATTTAAAGGGCCAAAGGATTTTCTAAAATAGATATCAATTAATTTAATGTTGGTTTCGCCAAAATTATAGGCTGTGCCGGTGTTGGTAACATCAGTTTCAAAACTCTCGTTGCCAAGAGCGTTGGCTTTTTTGTTATATAAAACCCCAAAGGCCAGTTCCTTTTCACTGTTGTCATACAAAACACCGACCCCGTACTCTTTGGATTTCGTGGAGTCCGTTAGGGAGTTTTCTGAGCTGATTTTGGCCCAATAAGGGGCGATAGAAAAACTGCCGATTTTTAAATCCACCGTGATTCCGTCACGAATGCTTGAATAACGATCCCAGACGTTTTCACCACTGTTCATAACAGTGCCCAGACCCCAATGCTTGGAGTGTCTTCCGATGGTGTAGGTGAACGCATCAGAGTAGAGGACGGTGTAAAGTTTAGTAACATTCAGGGCATTTCTAGTCGTGTCGGTCGTGTTGTGCAGGTAAAGGGCATTACCCCAGTCGGTTTCTTTGGATTGGATTGAGCTATCACCCATAAAACCACCACGGCCGTATCCGGTGGTGAATTCTCCGAATACGCTGGCAGAATCATTAACGATTATAACCGGGTTTAACCGGAACAGGTATGATTGAAATTGTGAATTATCTTTTCCACCATAGGTAACTTCTTGTGAGCCTGGCCTGCCGACAGAATTATCAGTGGTACTTTTAATGCGGCGGAAGTTTTGCAACATAGTGGTATCAAAGCCAACAGCTCCATTCCAATCTATGGGGGTGGCTGCTAAATCCAAACAGGTGAAACCTAGTACAAAAAAAAGAAAGGATTTAAAAATTGTCTTTAACTTCTTCACGACTTACCTCTTGTGACAAAATAATAGATAATTCTAGTTTAAGTATAATATTGAAGATAATATGAAACAGGACGCAAACTGTCTATAAAACTAAGACGTTGAGTAAGGGATTAATGATTAATATATGATGCTTAGCAGGAAATTTTTAATAAAAATATTTATCGGTTTGTTTTTATGTGCAATGGTTTTGCTGGCGTTGGGACTTATGTATTTAATCTGGGATTTACCCTTTGATAAGTTGGGTAAAGTAAGTGAAGGCCAGCAGATTTATGCAGAAGAAAGCGTGCCGGAATATTTATTAGAGGAAGGTTCCGGGGTCTTATTGGAGGATTTGCAAAATTATTATTTATTTACCGATGCTAAAAGTACATTTAACGACTGGTTAAAAGAGTTAATGGATGAAAAGAAAATTGATGTCGAAAACGAACGAATTTATATCAAAAAAAATTTTTATGTTCCCGCATTAACTGAAAACACTTGCAAGGATGTTTATTGTTTCCAACATAAAATTGATTTTAATCATATTCCCAGCGTTTTTTGGAAAGGACTGATTGGTATCGAGGACGTCAGGTTCCTAGATCACTTTGGAATTGATTTAAAATCAATTCTGAGGGCGATCATAAAAGATATTCAAGTACAGAAACTGGCACAGGGAGGATCAACCCTGACCCAGCAATTGATTAAGAATTTATTTTTTACTAATGAGCGGAGCCTGGCTAGAAAAGTAAAAGAAATAATTTTATCCATTTATATCGAACATAAACTGACAAAAGAGGATATTCTTGAAATATATTTTAATGAAGTTTATTGGGGAAGCTTGCAGGGGATTCATGTGCGGGGTATTGATGCGGCTTCGTTATTTTATTTTAGCAAAAAAGTGGAAGAGATCACTCCTTACGAAGCAGCTATTTTGATATCCTTGCTTAAAGGACCAAGCTATTACAGTCCTCTTTACCATATAGGAAGGCTTAAACAACGGGCTCAATATGTTTATGACCGGCTTATTCAATTAAAGATTTTTGCCTCAGAGAAAAGTTTTTTGTGGTCCGATGATCAGTGGGCCGGGTGGCAAAAAAAAATAATTCAAAAAAATAATACCCGACCTTTTTATGCACTAACTGTTGACCGGGATAGCGATTATAAAAAAATCATGGGCCAGTATGAATTTTTTGTTCTTAAAAAAAATATCCAAACCATGCTTTACGAGATTGAAAAGCGTTATAAGGGGGAAAGTTTTGCAGCGAAAGTTATCATGGGAGTTCCCTCTCAAAAGAGTTTGGGTGAATACAGGTTTTATTCCAAAATCGAAAAGAAAAAAGAGGCTGCCTTTAGTTTGGAAAAACAACAGGTGGGAAGTATTCTTAAACCTGTTATTTATTCCATTTTTTTTAAAAACAACATTAAACCGGAGGATCAGGTCAGCACCGAACCTTTTGATTTGATATTGAAATCGGGGAGATGGTCTCCCAAGGAGGCGCATACCGATTTACCGGAAAGTGTGACCGTTGCTGAAGCGCTTATTAATTCTTATAATCGGCCGGTTATCAATCTGGCACAGTCTCTCGGTTTTAAATTAATAGAAGACGAGCTAAAAAAATATTTACCAGAGCTAGCTGTCCCTTTAAAGGAATTTCCTGCCCAGCTGCTGGGTTCTTTGGAGTTGAGTCTAAACAGAGTCTATGAGCTTTATACAGTTTTTTTGCTTGATGAATGTAAAAAATATTTGGAAACCACGGATGAAAATAATTCTGCTCTTTTTTTACTTGCTTCTCCGGATCGAACGACCATTAGAAATGTGGTGGCAGATAATTTAAGTCAATTAAAATTTTTTGGTAAAACCGGTACCTCCAATAATGGTTATAATAACTGGTTTGTTTTTTTTGATGGTTATTATTTGGGAGTTATATGGGTGGGGTTTGAGGGCAGACAAAAAGGGCAGGAGTATCGATTGTTCGGGAGCACGACTGCCTTTAAAATTTTTCAAAGTTTTTTTAGTGATAGAGGGAAAAGATTTAATGAATTAAGCTGTGATAAATTTCGCTGATGAAATTCGGTAATATTTTCCCAGAAAAAACGGATTCCCATTGTGTGCTATTGCAAAAGATCATACTCAATAGTATAGTCCACGGCATAATGAATATTTAGTTGGGGTGTCGACAAGTGGTAAGTCATCAGATTTTGATTCTGCCATGCGTAGGTTCAAGTCCTACCACCCCAACCAGCAGAAAGGCGAGGCAATTATGAAAAGACTTGTTCTTGTATCCGGTTCATCAAATTTTGAATTATCAAAAAGAATTGCAAAGTATTTGGATGTAACGTTGGTTAATCCAGGTTTGGTGAAATTTGCCAATGGGGAAGTGTGTTGTGAAGTAGAAAAGAGTGTTAGAGGAGCAGACGTTTTTATTATTCAATCCACCTCAACTCCGGCCAATGATAATTTAATGGAACTATTGATTGTGATAGATGCCCTCAAACGAGCATCTGCTGCTTCGATAACGGCGGTTATGCCCAATTACGGGTATTCAAGACAAGATAGAAAAATCAGTCCCAGAAGTCCCATTACCGCTAAATTGGTAGCCAACTTAATTTCGGCGGCGGGAGCTACCCGGGTTATTACCATGGATTTGCATGCAGGACAGATTCAAGGTTTTTTTGATATTCCCTTTGATAATATTTATGGATCACCAGTCATGGTTGATTATATTAAAAAAAATATTGCCACAGATAATGCCATTTGTGTTTCTCCTGATAGCGGTGGTGTTGAAAGGGTTTCCCATTATGCCAAAAAGCTTGGGCTGGACATTGCCATGATTGATAAACGCAGAACCGGAAGAAATGTGGCCAAAGCGATGAATATAGTTGGTAATGTAAACGGAAAAGATTGTATTTTAATTGATGATATGATTGATACTGCCGGTACCCTCGTGGAAGCTTGTCGGGCCTTAAAAGAAAATGGTGCCACCAAGGTTTATGCAATTGCCACTCACGGTGTTTTCTCCAATCCTGCTATTGAAAGAATTGCTGGATGTGAAGCGCTTGACAGAGTGGTTGTAACTGATACCATTCCACTCTCTGAAGATGGAAAAAAAGTAGCGAGAATACATGTTGTTTCAATTACAGAAGTTTTGGCGAAGGCTATTCACAGAACCTTCAACAACGACTCAGTCAGCTCCCTGTTCCTGTAGCAAGTCTGGGGCAACAGTGAATATGTTGATTGTTGCTTTAGGCAATCCTGGCAGAGAATATGAAAATACTCGGCACAACATTGCCTGGTTGGTAATGGATCGACTTTCATTTTTCAAAGAACTTTCCTGGAAAGAAAAATTTAAAGGTGTTTTTGCCTCCAAGGATTTTGGTAATACCAAATTTTATTTTCTCAAACCTCTTACCTTTATGAATTTAAGCGGAAGAAGTATTTCTGCTTTAATAAGTTTTTACCAAATTGATTTGAAAAATATTATTGTTCTCCATGATGAAATGGATCTGCCTTTTGGGACTATTGCTTTTAAAGAGGGCGGTGGACTGGCGGGACACAATGGCCTTAAATCCATCGTCGATACTTGCGGTAGTCAGGATTTTAAAAGAATAAGATTAGGGGTAGGAAGGCCTTCGGTGGGGGATTCGAAAGACTGGGTTCTTTCAGGATTTAATAAGCAAGAGTCAGTTCATCTGGATATTTATCTCGACAGTGCTGCCAAGGCATTGGAGGATAGTATTAAGTTGGGTTTTGCCAAGGCAGCAGGCAACTATAGTCGAAAATGTCTTGTTTCAATTATTGATAAGTAGGCTTATTAAATGTTAAATCTCACATTCATAATGTCTCCATCCTGGATTTGGTAGTTCTTACCCTCAATTCTGACTTTACCAGCTTCTCGGACTTTTTCTTCAGATAACAATTGCACTAAATCATGTGAGCTGATAATTTCGGCTCGGATAAACCCTCTTTCCATGTCGGAATGAATTTTCCCAGCAGCTTTTTGAGCGGAGGTCCCTTTTTTTATTTCCCATGCCCTTACTTCATTTTTGTTTTTGGTAAAAAATGTAATCAAATCCAGCAAACGATAGGATTCTTTGATTAACTGCTCGCAGGCATTATCAGATTTTTCGTTAAAATGCAAAGAGTGACATTGTACCGCTTGAAATCCATTGATATTAAGAGATTTGGATTTTTTATTTTGGGCCCAGATGGATACCTTTTCGGCGCAGTCCTTACTGATTTGGGAATCATCAATATTGCAGACATAGATTCTTGGTTTAAGGCTGATTAAATTGAGTTCTCTAATCATATCGCAATTGGAAACTTCGTTAATCCAGGCCAGTTCTAAGTTGCTGTCACATAATTTTTTTTTCAATTGCTCCAACACGACCAGGTTTTGTTGATTTTTTCGAGTCGATTCCTTGTCGGAACATTTATGAGCGTTTTGCAAATTTTTTAATTTTTTTTCTATAACTTCTAAATCAGCCAGAATTAATTCTAACTCAACGATTTCTATATCACGGATGGGGTCAAGAGTTTCATGTACATGTGTGATGTTTACATCATCAAAACATCTGATCACATGAAAGATGGCGTTGACTTGCCTTATGTGTCCTAGAAATTGATTACCAAGTCCTTCACCTTTGCTGGCGCCTTTGACCAGACCGGCGATGTCGATAAATTCAACTGAGGCAGGGATTATTTGCTTGCTTTTAGTTATTTGAGAAATTTGTACAAGTCGTTTGTCATGAACATTTAATCTGGCAATATTGGGTTCGATGGTGGAAAATGGATAATTTTCAATAACAGCATGGTGATTTGTTAAGGCTTTAAAAATGGTAGATTTGCCAACATTGGGAAGACCTACAATCCCACAATTCAGACTCATCGACACCTCAATTAAAATTATCAAGTGCGTTAAGGCAATATATTGACGTTGCCGGGTTAATAAAATTTGAAATAATATATAATAAAATAGTATGATTAGCATATGTTTAAAACCCTGGCTTTTTGTTTTTTTTCAGTTGTTTTTTGTTACTCATCATTTGTGTTTGGACAAAATGTTGTAACAGAGATCAATAGCGATTCAGCAAGCTCTCTGACCGGTGATATGATCACTGAAAAAATTTTTAAGATTTCCGTCTCTGGAAGGATCATTGTTATTACAAATTCCAATGAGGTGCTGATCAAGGGTGATTTTATATCCATTATTTTTAACCAAGATCTGGTTTTTCGGGCCTTGATTGCGAAAGTTACCAAGGCATATGTGGGAATTAAAGTTGTTAAAATATACAACGAGGAGATTTTAAAAAAATTAAAACCGGGTGATTCTGTTTTGATAATCAGAGGGGACGATAGTTATTATAGGAAGAAAGATGAAGTGGGTGAGGATGTTGAGGGAAAAATTAAAACGGAAGATAATTTATTTGATGATACATTATTAGAAGAAGATCTGACGTTGCAGGAAAATAGTAAAAGGATTCTCAAACAGGACAATATAATTAGCGTTTCCTATGCTTTTGTGGAAGGGGTCAACACTGATCATTCAAGTCACCGTTTTGGTCAGTTTAATGGACAATGGGCCTATCAATTTTTGGATAATGTGTGGGGAGAGCTTGGTTTTGGCCAGCATCGTATCTCTGATTTTCCTGATGATGGCCTAGATACCAGTGTCACGAATTTTACCTTTAGAGTAAAATACACTTTTGCCGGGCCTTTTTATTCCTATATAAAACCCTACTTTGGATTTCAGGTTATAAGGGCCAGTGATTCAACTGATACTGATACGACCCAAGAGCAACTTGATAAAGAAACAGCTTTATATGAGAAGACTGAAAAAACTACGCCGGTGGTGGGTATAACATTTTTAAAACGCTTGGTGCCTGGATGGTTTATACATGGAAATCTTGGCTCGGATTTGTTTGCCATGGGGTTTAGTCTTGAATTTTAAATTTACGTTGATATTGGTGATCGTGGGGTTGGCGACGGCTTGTGGGGTGAAATCACCGCCTTTGATTCCTCCCGAGAGTGTGATTCCCAGCTATGAAGAAAAGTTTATTGAGAAAAATGATAAGGATATTGAAATAGAAAAACCGGAAGAGATAGACGAATGAGTTTGGTGATTGGCATTGGATCAAATATTGGAAATAGAATGGAAAACCTTAGGAAGGCCAGGGCACTTTTGGAAAATCATTTTGAGTTAATAGCCGAAAGTCGGATATACAAATCTGAAGCAGAAGATTATGAAAATCAACCCTACTTTTATAATCAGGTTCTTGAATTTGTTTCACCTGATATAGATGAAGAAATATTAATGAAGTTATTGCTTTCGTTGGAAGATGAAATGGGCCGGGAAAGAATAATTAATAAAGGACCCCGGATTATTGATATGGATCTTTTGTTCTTTGGAGATAGAAAGGTTAAAAATGAAATAGTGGAAATTCCTCACCCGAGACTGTTTGATCGTTCTTTTGTGGTAAAACCTCTTTCAGATTTGCCTTGTTTTGAAGATTTAAACCGGCTCTATCAGTTCAAAAAGACTTTCGCCAATCTTGCTACCCCGGTGTGATCTACTAGATTCTTTCGTTGTTTGCTTTAAAGGAAAAACCTGCTGCATGCTCTGGTTCCACGGCATCCATTTCAACTTCTGATTTTTCCAGTTGAGCTTCGGTTTGCTCGTTAGCTTCATCAGATTTATCAGATTCAGATTCAGATTCTGGCATATCGTTATCTTCTTCTTGATTTCGATTGTTGGTTTGCGAAACCAAAGTGCGGTGTCTGATGGCTTCTTCTTTGGTTTGAAAGGCAAGGGGTTGTACTGGCTGGGCTGCTTCAATTGCCCGAGCTTCATCTTCTGCAATAAGTTTATTATAAGCATCGTCAGGACTTACATTATTATTGATTTCCGCAATTTCTTGTTCAGTTTGATGATTTTTAAACACGATCAAGCTATCTTGTAAAATCCCTGTGAAAAAACGTATATTTAAGGTGTAAGTATTATTGTCAAAATTTACAAAGCCACCATCATTATAGTTTGATCTTGTTGAAGATGGACTGGAAAACTGTCCGCTTAAAGGATTTACAGAAACCGGAGAAGTAATTTCATAACGGAATGAATTATCAAAAATGACGTAAAGATAGATGATGTCGGTTATTTGGTTATTGACTATTTTAACTTTAATTTCACTTTTTTGTGAATCAATAGTCGCTTTTTCTAGTTTTTTATTAACTGGTTTAATTTTCAAAACATCAAAGCTGGCAATTAAAATTTCATAGTTTTCTTCATTATTAGTTAAATCAGATTTGCTTTCTGAGACTAAAGTTGGCTTAGAAAACTTCTTTTTCATGTTCTGCTTTTGTATTTTGATAACCGGGATCGAGATTTGCTTTTTAGATGCTACAAATCTTTCGTAATTATCGTCTAATCTTTTTTCAAACTTAACCTCACTGAACTCCATATAGGAAGTTGAAGTTAAAATCAAATCACTATAGATGCAAGCTACTGCAAAAGTAGTGAGGATTAAACAGATGCTAGTGAATGCGAGTTGTCTAAAGCCATTTAAGCTTTTCATAACTCTCTCCTGAGGTTAATGCTTAGATGACATAATAAGTAGCAATAATGGTGCCATGCGTAAAAACCAATTATGTCCGTTAATTGGGGAGATTGTGTTGCTAACTATCTGAAATTATTCAAATAATTTTTATGTATAATATTTTGACAGGTTATGGGGATGTATAAAATTTGAACAATATATATAAAGCAGACAATCAATAATATATATTTACTATGCTTCTTCTTGTTGTTTGATGATTCCCTTGTCCATCAGGTTTTGAATGGAAAAAAAAAGGTCAGTTTCTGCTAGTTGGTTTTCGTAAAGTAGTCGTGAAACATTTTTTCTTTCGATAATTTCAGATAAAACCTGAAAATCAATTGTACTTAGAGTGTTGCGGGAAGTGGTTTGATCAGGGGAGAGTTGATAGTTAGAAAAAAAATTATATCCTAATTTTTTGATTTGTAAAATCTCATCGTGAAATTTTTTAAATTTTTTTAAAATTGATTTAAGGTCACCGATGGTCTCCGTCGCTAAAAAAAAGTGATCTCCGGCTTCGGACATGATTTTATAATTTTTAGGCTCGTGGAAAACCAGGTAAATTAGATAAATCAAGGCCTGTTCGTTTGCATAATTATTGGTTTTGGAATGAATAATCCTTCCATTTTTTAAAAAAATGGTTCCAATGTTTTGGCCATTTAACTGGATGATATTAACGGCACCGCTAAAATGGTATTGATAGTGTTTATTTAAAATTTCAAATAACATGGTTTTAAAAGTATATTGAAAATTCCAGAGATGACAAAAAAAATATGGCCGATGAATTTAATCAATTAATATCTAACTACTTGAATAAAAATTTCTAGATAGGACAGGGTAAAAAGCTTATTATTAGTTATGTAAAAAGTTCTAAAATTAAATATTTTGTTTAGGGGTGTTGGATTGAAAGACTACAAGAGAAAAAATTACTTAATAAACCCACGATTTCAAATTAAAGTCAGCATTTATCTGATACTTTGTGTAGTAGTTTGTACGATAGTATATCCAATTGGAATATGGCAGCTTTTTTACTTGTTTGCGCAGGCGATTTCCGAATATGATCCGGCCAAAATGCAGATACTGGAAGAACAAAAAGTTGAAATTTTCACGCTTTTATCCTTGTGGGTAATTGGTACTTTGTCCCTGGCATTTGTAGTGTGTATATTTATCAGTCACAGAATTGCAGGTCCTTTGCACAAATTAAAAGAATATTTGAAAGACCTGCCAAATCAAAAAATAGTTCCCAAACTGATTTTCCGACAAGGGGATTATTTTTCGGAGATAGCCGATATTTGGAATAAAAGTTTTGGAGAAATTCAAAGTTTAAGCAATTTAAGTGGAGCAGTAGATGAGGTGATTGTTCAGCTGGAAGAAATAAAAACAAAATCAGGAAATGAGGTTGCAGGACAATTGCAGATAGTAATAGAAAAAATTAAGATGTTAAAAAAGTAACTTGGTGAAAACGACAGGAGGTTGTTTGGTAAAATATCTCGTTATATTAGTATTCATTGTTTTAATAAACAATCTTTTGGCAAATATAAAAACAGAAGAACTTGCGCTTGAGTCGGCTGATTCGGTGAATGCTTTTTTTGAATTACAAAATAATGCCGAAAGTGAGGTTTTGGGAAGAAACCTGGTCGAACTTATTGCAAATTTAAGTAAGGGAAAAATAAATATTTCGCTGGTTAAAAAAATTCAGATAAATCCAAGTTTGGAACTTTTTTCAAACCTAAAAGAAGAGCTGGATATTTTAAAAAAACTTGGCGATCCAGCAATAAAAATAAGCGAAATTGTTGTTACTTGTTCGGGATACGAGAATAAAGTGATAGCCGGGGTTTGGTATTTGGACAAAAAAATAAGTCCGTTATGTCGAAAAATTTTCTTTGAAAAACTTGATGAAAATAACGGCTACGAGCTATTAAAAGAAAGTAATTTAAGTTTTTTTAAAAAGAACACTGACTTTTTGTTTATGGCAGGCGAGGAAAACAATACTCAAAAAATCTTGAATAAAATTAAAAAAAATGAATCCTTGTGGTCAGTTATTTCAAGTCTTTTGGCCAAAGAATCAATAATAAAAAAAACCAATATACCTGATAAAATATTAGAGGATCTGAATTTATCAGATGAATTCAAAAATGAGATTTTGAAAATTAACGCAAGCAAGTCCATGGGTTTTTCGTCTCATACCAATGAGTTTCGAGAGCGGGTGAGGGAAATTAATCGCAAACTAGGCGAAAATAAAATTGAATTGGCTTATCAGCAAATTGTTGAACTTATAAATTTTTATAAAACAAATCTGCAGGCGATTGAAAAAGAAATTGTCTGGCAGCATTTTACTGATCTGGGAAAAGAGTTATTGTTGGTCTATGGCTTGACGGAAACGGCGTTAGGTCTTTTGCAGATTACTACGGAAATTACCTTGCCGGGAAAAGAGCAACAGACCTGGTTTATGTTATTATGGGCAAACCTGTATGCTAAAAAATATGTGGATAATGTAAATATAATAAATGAAAAAAACATGCTTGCTTCCTGGGATAAATATGATGATCGTTTACGGTTTTGGATTGCATATACTTTTGAAAAAAATAAAAATATTCAACAGGCCGATGTGTTATATCGCAAATTAATCAAGTCCTCATTTTTTTCATATTATTCAGTATTGTCCTTGAAAATAATGAATAAAAGAAATGGTTTTGAAGAAATCAAGCCACCTGCTTTTGATTTTAAAAAAAATGAGAGAGATAAATTGTTAACCACGGTTGAGTGCGAAGATGAAACCATAAAGGCATTAAAAAGGCTGAATCTATGGTCCAAGTTGTCGTACGGGGTTTTTATCAGTAAAGAAATTAATGTATTGATGAACAGTAATGATAAAAAAATAATGTTGAGTAGAAAAATTGCCAACCAGCTTGATTATGAAAAATTATTAATAACCAATATTGCCCATGTTTTAAATTATAATAATCAGCATTTGGCATTTTTTAAGCTATTTGATCAAGGTTCTTCCCGGAGCATTGATCAAATAAGTTTTGATTTTTTACAAAAGCTTTTTCCGGTCAATTATTTAAATAAAATTGAAAAACATAAAACCAACTTTGATCCAATTTTAATTCTTTCGTTAATCAGGCAAGAATCAGCCTTTAATACACATGCCAGATCTCCTGCCGGCGCCAGGGGATTGATGCAACTGATGCCGGCAACTGGTAAAATGCTAAAAAGAAATTTAAGAAAAGAAAATCTTTATGTTCCGGATATAAATCTTGAACTTGGAATCCGGTATTTTAACAATCTGGTAAAAAAATATGACGGTAATTTAATATTTGTACTGGCAGCGTATAATGCCGGCGAAACTGCCGTTAAAAGATGGCGTACTAAGTATCTAAACAGTAATGATCCGATTATTGATATTGAGGCCATCCCCTATCAGGAAACCTGCTGGTATGTAAAATTGATCTTTAGAAATCTTTTCTTTTATAATCTATTAAAAGAAAATGCTGATATTAGTAAAGCAATTCCGTCAGACTTTTTTGTAAAGTTTCAGCAAGCGGAAGGTTCTACCTATTAAAAAAAAAACCGTCCGGGCTTACAATTAAATCACTGATCATGTTTAACTCTTAGGAGGAATTATGAAAGAGATTAGGGTGTTGATTGTTTTGTCTATGCTGACACTGGTTTCGTGTTCGGGAGGATCAAATAATGAAAACACAGAAAATATTTCAGATGTGGACAGTTCTACAGAGGCATTGGAAGTGGATGATCTTGATGTTGATAAGGCTGAGACCGAAAGTGACTTATCGGGAACGCAATCTGATGAGAGCGTCAAGGTGGATACCATGCCCGCAGAGGTAGCGTCTGCATCTGGTAATCAAGTCAGTGATAGAAATATATCAATAAACGACATGGCCGATTATATTATTCAACCAGGTGATACATTGATGTTGATTGCCTTCAAGCTTTATGGGGATTATACCAAGTGGAAGGATTTAGAGCAAATGAACCAGGTTAATCGCTCAGGGTTAATAGTCGGAAAGACCATAAGATATGCAGTTCCCGCTCAAGCGTTTTCCTGGCAACCATCGGGTAACCCGCATTTGATAGTGCGAGGTGAAACCTTGGGTACTATCTCTGAAAAATATTATAATACTAAAAGTAAGTGGAAAAATATTTGGGAAAACAATCGTCCAATGATTAAAAATCCTGATTTAATTTTTGCCGGTTTTACCCTTCATTACCCAGATCTTGCCAATCTGGCATCACTTTAGTTTGGAATTATTGTTAACCTGTTTGGTGTAATTTAAACGGATCTGATATAATTAACCCTAGCTGACTAGCTAGGGTTTTTTATGGAAAAATTTAGTATTTTAATCATTTTAATTTTTTTTATATCTTGTTCAATGATACAGGATGTTTTTCATCCAGAGAAAAAAAATAATGTGCTGGCAAGTTATAAAAAGATGGAAGATCGTGATTATTTAATGCATCTTTCGGCGCTGGGAGATCACTATCTGCAAACTCCGGGAATAAAAAATCTTAAACTTGGTAATCAAAGTCTTGAATATCTAACCAGTATCTACATGAAATTAACCCTAGAAAATGAATTATACTACACTAAAAAAATTCAACCATCCTTTTATATTATCGACAGTAAAACGCCATTTACCTTTTCATTACCTAATGGAAAATTCTTTTTTTCTTCTGAATTGATTCATAAATATCTTAAACATGAGGATATCTTAATTTCGGTCTTGAGTGCTGAAATTTTTCGGGTACAATATGAAATTTATGGAAGAAAAAGTGTCGTTTCTATTGGATATATCGACACAGAGAGACTATTGTCGCTGCTTAGATTATCTGAAAAAAATCAAACAGAAATTGATAAGTGGGCATTTTACACAATGAAAAGAGCGGGTTATGATGCCATTGCATATTTAAGTTGGTTACAAATACAAAATAGAAATTCGATGGATTTTATCCTGCAGCATGGGGGGGATACCCAGAAAATTTCCAGACAAGAATTTATTTTTAAAAAATTTATTGTTGGACAGGGAATTTCCAACGACGATGCCCAAAGATTTGAGCGGAGATCTTCAGTAGATTTTTATAATTTTAAAAAAGAATTAACCAGGGCAGGATATGGAAACAAAAATGACCGAGAATAATAATTTATTAGTTTATGAACTTGTGGCAGATTCAATGGAGAAGGGATGTGTGCCCAAAGAAAGTATTCTGGGGATTAATCGTTTACCGGGCGATGCTTCTACGAGAACCTACTATCGAATTAACACAAACCGTAACCGGTATGTAGTTTGTCTGGAAACTGTTAAAAATGAATTTGATGCCAGATCTAACTTTATTGTAGTAGGTGAGGCTTTTTTAAAAAATAAAGTTAGAACCCCAATCATCTACGATACCATTGATAAATCAGGTTATATTTTACAAGAAGATCTGGGAGATGAAACCCTGCTCATGCGTTTTGCACATATCAATTCAATCGGTGAAGAGTATGATTTTTTAAAAAAAGCAGTGGATAACTTGATAAAAATTCATAAAATCAAATATCAAAACTATCCTGATGCAAATTTTGCCAAACTGATGTTTGATCAGGAGAAACTTCTTAGTGAGATGAATTTTTCGATTAAAAACTTTTTCATCAATTTTCTAGGTCATCATCTTTCGGAGAATGAACAACGATGTCTGTTGTTACACTTTGAAAGTTTATGTAAAAAGTTATCAGATACCAAATTTGTCCTCTGTCATCGAGATTTTCATACCAGAAACATTATGGTGGTGAATGAAGAATTGGTTTTGATTGATTTTCAAGATGCCAGGATTGGCATACCTCAATATGATTTGGTTTCTATTCTGGAAGATTGCTATCATAAGGTGAATGATCTGAATGTAGAAAAAATTAAAAAATATTATTGGGACAATTTTTTGAAATCGACCGGTTACCAAGAGTCGTATGAAGATTTTGAAAAATATTATAATTTAATGGCCATCCAAAGAATTTTTAAAGCAGTAGGAAGTTTTTCTTTTTTTGTCAGCCAGAGAAAAGATTATAGATATTTGAAATATATTGGCTATGCCATGGAAAAATTAAAGGAATTTTTGTTTAAAGATCCTTCGTTAAATGAACTAAGAAAGATTATTTATGGACATTATTACACCAATTGATACTGCTCTCCTATTATGTGCTGGATTTGGTACCCGCATGGGAATAATAGGAAAGCAGTTACCCAAGCCACTTTGGCCCATATTTGAACAAACCATATTGGATTACCAGATAACGTATTTAAGAAATCTCAAAATTAAGAGAATTTTTATCAATACTCATCATTTGTCCAATCAGATCAATGAATATATTAAGCAAAAAGAATATGGTAGAGATATAATTCTTTTACATGAACCAGTGCTTTTAAAAAGTGGAGGCACCATCCATAACCTATTAAAATTGAAAAAAGGAGCTTTTTCAAAGTTGTTGGTTTTGAATTCTGATCAGTTTTATTTTCCACACCCGGAGATTTGGGAGCGGGCATGTATAGAATCAAGCCGTCATACCGCTGTTTTATTCCCATTAAATTGTTCTTTGAAAGATGGGTATAACGAATTGGTTGTAAAAGACAATCTTTTGCAAGAGATTATCAATATTAAAAACATTCAAAAAAACAAAAATGATTCCTATCTTACTTTTTCAGGAATGGGAATTATTAATATGGATAGATTGACATATGTGCCTGGGGTTTCTAATTTTTGGGAGACGGTTGCTAATTACAAATCTGATCAAATCTTTATTACTTCAGCAAGAGATTATCATTACTATGATTTTGGAACATCTCAACGATACTTTGAGACTTGCTTTAAAGTGGCGGATGAATTTGATTCCCAGGTTAATTTGTTTTCCAGATTGGGAATTGCTGGGCCCATAATGACGGGGCAAAAATCAGATTGTTACGATAAAAAGGTATTAAATTTTTCAAAGTTCCCATTTAGTAATCCACAGAATTATCAAGCAATTATTTTAAAGTCCAATCAAAAAACCATTATTAATTCGACGGGATTATATTTTAATGAACTTATTGATGAAGTTGTGTAGTGGTTGTTTTTTACGCTTAAGGGTTTTTTAAATTTCATCGCAATCCTTATTGCTTTTTATACAATCAACCGGGCAAATTTTTACGCAAATATTGCACAACGAACAGGCCCATGTCTCCAGAAAATATTCATTTTCAACGTTAATAATGGCGTTTTCCGGGCAAAGTATTTTACACATATCACATTTTATGCAGTTGGATTGGATTTTTAGGTTTGTTATCATATATAATAACTATATTACGAAATCTTTGGGTTACCAAGTTAAACAGTATCAAAATAAGGCGATGGTTTATATATGAGATTATTTAGAAGAAGTGTTATTGTTTACCAATATATTGCTTTCTTATTTTTGTCATATCTTTACTCTTATATATTGGCTTCCCTTGACAGTGGTGAATCTGCCTTTAATTTGGTGAAAAGTTTTAATTTTATTGTTAATAATAAAATTTTATTACTGCTGGTTTTGGTTTCGATGGTGTCAGTTTATCTGGTTAAAAGATGGTCGAAATTTGTAATACTTTTGTTTATGATACTGACCCTGTTGAGTGAATTTGACATTTTTTTCTATAAACTTGACAAAATTGTTCTGGTGTTGATTTTTTTTCATGTACTCATTTTTTTTACTTACTACTTACTTTGGAATATCGAACTGGAAGATGTCGTTTATCGTCCAGGATATAGTAAATATGACTGCTGGAAAAAATTCTATTATGATTTTGTATCAGAAATTGAATTAAAAAGTGGAGTTATTTTTCCAATTAAACTGACCAATTGGGATCAGCGAGGTATTTTTTGTTTAATTGATGAATCAGAACAAAAAATGGATATGCGATTGATGGAATCGCCTATTATTTTAAGATTGAAATTTGAAAATGAAACTTTTGAGGAATACGGGAAAATTGTCTCCTCTTATGACAAAGGTTACGGACTTAAATTTATTAAGACTAAAAATGAAAAAACAAGCTGGGGTTGGAGAGATTTTTATACTATAATTAGGGATAGAGGTTATACCCCTTTTTTTGCTAGGACTTGAATATGAAACAAATGACATTTATTTTATTGGTGTTTTCAACTCTGATTATTTCTTGCAGGAAAGAAAAAACGGCTGAAAGGGCCTTGATTGATTTTATTTCCTATCGCTTTCAAGAAAATCAAAGCCGGGATGCATTGTTGGAACAAACTCATGGAAGATTGAAAAACCTGATTGCCGAAATGGATGAAGTGGAGTTTAAAAAATATGCATCTGTAGACAAGCTTCAAAAGAAGAGTTTTAAAATTGTGTTAGAGAATTGTAAAGCTGATATTTGTTTTATAACTTACAATTTGAGTTATGTAGATTTTAAAGATGATAAAAAACGTGAAGCTAAATTTAATATAGAAGTCAAAAAAATTGCGAAAATTGAAAAACAAAATGAGAACTGGCTCATATCTGATGTTCAAAATGTAAAAACATATATTAATTCCAAGGAAAAAATTAATATAACCGATAAAGATATTCTGGAAAAAGACTTGGAGGATGAGGAAGAAACCAAGGGACCAAACTGATTATTGCAAACTCATGTAATAATCTTTCATCATTTTAGCATCTACTTCTAAATTAGGGCTGCCGCAGATAATATAGCCACGACAGTTATAACTTTTCAAGGCTTGCATCAATTCCTTCCAGTTGAATTTTGACTGGTTCAGATTTAAGTGTTTAAGGTCGCCTTTAGAATTTGAGCTTATGCCTGACAAATGGATATGCATATTTTGGAGAGATCTATCTCCAAGCTCGAGTTTAAGACGATCAAGTACTTCACAAAATTGCTGGAAGTTATTGTAGGCATTTGTTCTTGCAAACAGGTGGGAAAAATCCATGCAAGGCCGGCACGAAGAAACACTTTTGGTGAGGCTAATGAGTTCATCAAGTGAACCAAACTGACTTGTTTTACCAGTAAGTTCGGGGCGAAGCTCAATTTGTATGTCCAAACGACTTAATCGTTCCTCAATCACACTCATGCTTTTTTCTACTAGATCAAATACATCGTAAGGCGAGTCTTTCATATAAAAAGCAGCGTGAAAGGTCATGGATTCAGCACCACACAAGTCGGAAATTTTTGCGGTTTGGATAATTCGTTCTACCGAAGAATCAATCTTGTCCTGCTCTCTGGCATTCAAGTTTATATAATAAGGCCCGTGGGAGGTGAGGGGAATGCCCAGCTCATAAGAAATTTTTCTTAGACTTGAGGAGACCTCCTCTTTCATACGAACGCCGTGGGCAAATTCAAGTTGCATACAGTCCAATCCGAGAGCATGGATCTGTTTTACACCTTCCACTGGATTATTTTTTTTTACCGTACTGTTGGGGATACCTGCTGTGCCGAATAATAGTCTGTCAGATCGCATTAACTGAACTCCTTATGAAATTGACGTTTCGTTTACTTAATAATTTTTTTTTCTGAAAAACAAGTTTGCGAAATTTTCATTGCTGTAACTCCTAAAGAATGTCATCATTTAGATAGCGACTTGATGATGCGTTATAACGTCATTTGTAAATATTGTCCACCTCATTTCTTGAAGCTGTAATATTAACACATAACGCTTGGCGCAGGCAGAAGGAGCAAAAAAAAAATTAACGGAAGTTTTTATCAATGCGCATTGCGTTTGCACTAATATTTTTATCAATCATTTCTCTTAAATTTTTTATTCTGATATTGATTTTTCCCTATGTCATAGCGTTGATTTTAAGTCTGGTCTCCATGACACTACTGTTTGGATTAATTTTTTATTTTGGTGATAAATGGATCATCGGACAGCTAAACGCTTATCAGGGAGGTATTCCGCAATATATTAATTGTTTGGGTGAAAACTTGAAATATAAAATGAGTATGCCTAAAGTTCATTTTTATATTTCTTCAAAATACTCAAAAAATGTTTATTTTTTTCAGACAATGTATCATAAGCCGATTTTGGTCATTGGTCGTGATATTTTTAGTGTTTTATCCAAAGAGGATATGGAAGCATTGTTGTTTTTGTTTTTTCATTTGATTGATAAATATCAAGTTAGAAACCATACATGGTTCAATCTGCTTTTATTATTTTATGAGTGGCCGCTTTTATTATTAAAACGGTTGAAGATTTTTGAAAATACAATGCTGGTTCGTTGGGTGTCTTTTTGTTTTTTTCCACTGCATTTTTGTCGATTTATTATAGCGGATAAAAGTCTAAGAAAAGCCATAAATTTGATAAGTAATGAGTTGAAAACCCAATATGGATTTAATACAGATCCCTTGATTTTTAAAATATACAATTTATTTAAAGCTGACATTGACGGTAGGTTGGAAAATGATCCCTTTTTTGATAATTTTGCGTTGGTTCCCTGTCAACATCTAGGCGTGGTAAATCAATTGGTTTTTCAGGATCTCAGCTGCTCCAAACAATATGAATAATTCACGGATCACCTATGATGGATAAAAAAATTTTGAAAAAAATTGGAGATTTTACAAATTATTATCCCTTGTTTTTTACATTAGTTTTTGTCGTTATTTTATTTCAATATAATTTTCATTCGATGGAATCCATTTTTTATGATTTGCGGTTAAAGTATGATTTTGGAATTAGTTTTAAAGATAATATCATATTGATCGTGTTAGATGAGGAAAGTGATGAGTTTCTTGGCGAACAATATCCCTACACTTATGCCAGTCACAACAAGCTGATCAGAAGAGTGATGCAGGACCAACCTTTGCTTATTAGCTATTTGGTTAATTTACAAGGTTCGGTTGCCAAGGGTGATAAAAATAATCTCATTAATTTTAAAAATAGCATAATGGAATACCGGGAATCCGGAGGGTCTTTTAGATTTGGCACAGGTCTTGATGAATGGGGGGAAAAAATCCCTCCAAGGTATCTACAAGATCTTGGGTATTCTTTGGCGATTATCAATGTTGATAATGCAATTTTTTCGAAAGATAATGTTGTGCGAAGGGCATTATTGAATATTTCGGGAGAACCCTCAATTCATTTTTGGGCAGCTAACCGTTTTAGATTGTTTCAAGGAAAAAAAGAAATTGATACCAAATCAGTTCTTGGTTCCTATTATGTCAGAGAAGCTGATGCGACTTTTGCTCTTTTTAGATATGCCACCTCTCCTTTGGAAGATAATTTAAAAATAAAAAAGATTCCATTTCACCGGGTGGTGGTAGGAAATTTTCCGAGAGGGTATTTTACAGATAAAATTGTCCTGGTTGGATCAAGTTATATCTCCAAACCGAGTGATGACTATTCGCTTTCGCCGTTTGAAAAGGAAAATCTCAGATCATCAAAATTATCAATACATGCCAATATCATCCAATGTTTGATTGACAATAAAACGATCACTCAAATACCGATTGAATTCTCATATATAGTTTCCATTGTTATTGCGGTCATCCTTTCGTTTGTGGTGTTTAGATTTCAACCAATCAAAGGGTTGATGATCACGCTTGGTTTGATGTTGGGTGTGATTGTGATTTCTTATTTATTGTTTGGATTATTTGGTTACTGGTTTTATATGACTCATCCGCTCCTGACGGTATTGGTTATCTATTATATCTGGGTTCCCTTTAAGGCGATTGGTGAATATAAAAGAAGATTTGCCATACAGGAGGAATCAAAACTTTTAAAACAAGTGGATGGTTTAAAGAGAAATTTCATCTCTCTTATGAGTCACGATTTAAAAACTCCCGTAGCTAAAATTGCAGGAATTGCGGATGTGGCACTTCAGCAAAACAAAGGGAATTTGAATCTGGAAAAAAATTTATTTTCAATTATTGAATCTACTAAGGAGCTGAATAAATTTATTACATCTATTTTGGATCTTACCAAGGTTGAATCACAAAAACTTAATTTGCAACTGGTCTCCAAAGATATTAATCCCATTATCGAAAGTGTATTGGAGGGACTAAGGTTTGAAGCCAGTCGTAAAAATATAAACTTTATCGCCCAATTGGAGCCACTTTATCCGATCAATATTGACGTCACTCTTATTAATCGTGTTCTATCAAACATGATTGAAAATGCGATTAAATACTCTGGGGAAAATAGTACGGTGATTGTAAAAACTTACGATGATGAAAAATGGGTTTATATAGAAGTGAGTGATAATGGAGCCGGGATACCGGAGGAAGATTTACCTTTTGTATTTGAAAAATTTTATAGGGTAAAAAATGATGCGTCTCACAAGATTAAGGGGACCGGTTTGGGTCTTTATCTAGTGAGATATTTTGTGGAACTACATGGTGGTCAGATAAGTGTGGAATCTTCTCTGAATGAAGGTACAACTTTTCAAATTAAGTTGAAAAACGCATAAAATGGTGTAAAAGATTATTTAGGAACATGCCGGTTTAGGAGGCAAATATGCATAAGGTGTTAGTGGTTGATGATGATAAGGTACTTCAGGAATCAGTTAAGCAGGCCTTGGAATATCATCACTTTTTTGTTAATACTGCCAATAATGGAAAAGAGGCTTTAACTGCGATTTATCGAGAGAAATATGACTTGGTGGTCATGGATGTCAACATGCCGGAAATGGACGGCCTCGAGGCATTAGTTGAAATAAAAAAATATGATGCTTCAATTATTGTTTTAATTTTAACGGCCTATTCAAATGTGGGTGATGCTGTCAAGGCAGTTAAGGAAGGTGCATTTAATTATTTAGAAAAGCCAATTAGCTCCGATAACCTGGTGGCGCTGATTAAAAGGGCCTTGAAGGCCAGGTCATTAGTTGAGACCTCGGCGTTTTCAGCTCCTACTCTTTCCCTGGGAGGCAGTCCCTCCGACAAGTTTGTGGGAGAGTCAGATGTCATGCAAAAAGTTTTTAATGTAATTTCCAAGCTGGCTCAAGTTCAAACACCGGTTTTAATTAGAGGGGAATCGGGAACAGGTAAAGAACTGGTTGCCAAGGCTATTCACTATAACGGGCCTAGAAAAGATAATAAATTTGTAACTATCAATCTGGCTGCTGTGCCTGAAAATCTGATTGAGTCAGAATTATTTGGTCATGAAAAAGGAGCCTTTACCGGCGCAAGTGAAAGAAAGATTGGCAAATTTCAATTTGCGGATGGTGGAACTCTGTTTTTGGATGAAATTGGCGATGTATCTCCTGCCATGCAGGTAAAATTACTTAGAGTTTTACAAGAACAAATCTTTAATCCGGTCGGTAGTAACCGGACTATTAAAGTTGATGTGAGAGTGATAGCAGCTTCTCATAAAAATTTTGAAGGGATGATAAAGGAAGGAACATTTAGAGAAGATTTGTTTTATAGATTAAACGTGCTTCCTGTTTATTTGCCACCACTTCGGGAACGTGTTTCTGATATTCCTTATCTGGTGGATCATTATGTTAAATATTTCAATAATATTCACAATCTGGAAATTAAAGGGGTGGGGCCACAGGCTGAACAACTGCTTAAAAATTATAATTGGCCGGGAAATATTAGGGAACTTAGAAATGTAATTGAACATGCATTTATCATAGAATCCGGTGATTATATTCAAGCCTCTGCACTTCCAGAGAGTGTTCGAAAAAATGCAAAAATTGAAAAGAACTATTCCAACGATGAAACCAGTCAAATTGACTTTAGAGGTATTCAAGATTCAGTATTGGATAACCAGCTTAGCCAAAACGATGTAAATGGTTACAAGTTTTCTTTTATCAATAAAAAAGAAAATGGAGAGATTAATTTAGACTTTCAAATTGCCAAAGATCTTTTTGAAAAAGAATTTATTATTTATGCCTTATCGTTAAATAAGGGTAAAATCAATCAGACAGCCCTTAAGGCCAATATACCTAAAAAAACCTTGCTCAGAAAAATTGAAAAATATGGACTTGATCCGAAGGAGTACTACGCATGAGTTTGTATTTCTTAAAAAGACTCTCCATTTTTATTTCCTTTATCCTGATCATTGTGGTGTTGGATCAAGTGACCAAAAGCTGGGTAGTTTCAAATTTTTTTGTAAATGAATCAAAACCGATTATAGATGGTTTTTTTAGCTTTACTTATGTTAGAAATCCAGGTGCTGCATTTGGGTTTTTAGCCAATGTTAGTGATACGATAAGGAAACCATTGATTTTTGTGGTACCAGTGCTGGCTTGCTTTTTATTGGTTTTTTTTCTTAAACAAGTTTGGAGAAAAAACCTCATTTTGGAAATTGCATACAGTATGATTTTTGCGGGGGCTGTTGGTAACCTTATCGATAGATTCTCTCTTAATTATGTAATAGATTTTTTAGATTTTTATTATGGTACTTATCATTTTCCTGCTTTTAACGTGGCTGATTCTTCGATATCTGTTGCGGCTGGATTATTGGTTTTAGATTTCATAATTGTATCTATAAAAAAAAGACATGAACAATAATCTAATATGAATTATTGTGATGTAGGATTGTAATGTGCAGCCATTAATTATCTCTTTTGGGGAGTTTAAAGTTTATTCTTATCCTTTGTTTATAGGGTTTGCCTGGGGCCTTGCTTTTCAAATTACCCAATTTTTTATCAATAAGCTAGATATTGAGTTTAAGCGTTTCAAACTTTTTACACTGGGTTTATTCGTTGTTTCCTGGGTGGGTGCAAAAGTCTTTTTTTTAATTTTTTCGTCAATGGAAAATTTTCGACATCATCTGATTTCTAGTTATTTTTGGCTGGGAGGTGGTTTTGTTTTTTATGGTGGACTTTTAGCCGGTGTGCTTTTTGTTATATTTTATTGCATGTTTGTAGATAAAACCTTGACGGGGGATAAGTTGATAGTTTTACTGCCGGCTTTAGCTTACGGACATGCCATAGGGCGAATTGGTTGCCTTTTAGCTGGATGTTGCTACGGTCAAGAGACCTCTTCTTTTTTCAGTATCCAATTGCATGGTGCTTCTAGATATCCAGTCCAGTTATATGAATCAATTTTATTGGTGATTTTAGGTGTGATTGTCACCAAGTTGATTTTTAAAAAAAATAATCATGATTTGATTATTTCGTTTTATTTTATTTATTATGCAGTGATGAGATTTATATTGGAATTTTTCCGTGGAGATCAGGTGCGGGGCATATTCTTTAATTTGTTATCAGCATCGCAGATCGTTTCAATTTTTATTTTGACTTTGGTAATTATATATTTAACACGAAAGAGGATATACAGAAGGTGAGTATGAAAATATATACTAAAATGGGTGATGAGGGAAAAACATCGCTGGTAAATAGTTCAAAAATTGAAAAATCAGATATCCGACTGGATGTTTATGGAACGTCTGACGAGCTGAATTCATGCATTGGAATTGTGATAGCAAAGCTCAAGAAAATAAATTTTGAAAACGATGTATTGGAATTTCTATTTGATATTCAAAAGAAAATGTTTGATTTTGGTTCACTACTTGCCTGTGACAAGAAAGATTGGGTTAAATATAATTTATCTTTGATTGAAAATGAGCATATAAATAAAATTGAATCCATGATTGATGAATTGGAGAGTAAAAATTCAAAAATTAATTTTTTTATTTTGCCGGGAGGAAGCGAAGAAGCGGCTTACTTGCACCTGGTAAGAACAGTGTGCAGAAGGCTTGAAAGAAATCTGGTTCATTTTTATAATTTAAAAAAAGAAGAGACCTGCTTTGAGCTACTTGTTTATATAAACAGGTTGTCTGATTATTTTTTTGTATTAGCGAGATATGTCAACCAGTCGCTAGGAATATCAGAAGAGGCCTGGCATTAAGATTCATCGTCCTCGGGTAGGCTGATGGTTACCGGCTCTATTTTAGAATTTTTTTTGTTTTTTTCAATTTTTTCTTTAATTGTTTTTGGGAAGCTTATCTCGGCAACCTGGGTTTTAATTTGGGTGTTTTTATTGGTATGAATAATGGTTTGCTCGGGAGTCATTTCTTTTGATATCAGCTGCAGCGAAGTTTTTCCAATGAGAATGACATCTCCAATATATAATTTGGTTTCTTGAACGTTCAGTCCATTTATAAGCATACCATTGGTAGATTGTAAGTCTTTGATTACTAAATGGTTGTCGACAATAGTAATCAAGCAATGACAATTGGAAATAAGAGGATCTTTGAGTTTAATCTGACAGGTGGAGGACCTGCCAATAAAAATTTTATCAGTCTCTAATTTAACATTTGCCGATTTTCCGTTGTAACTGACTTTTAAGTAAAAAGGCATCGCTTTTCCTTTTTCATAACGCTGCTTGGTAAAAATATAACATATTAATAATAATATTGTTCAATAATTCATTCAATCTTTTTTCAAGTTATTTTATTTTTGGTCATTACTTATGAAAATCATATTTAAAAAAATACATTATAAATTTTAATTGCCATAAAATATTGACATCCTGATTTACATCAAGAAATAAAAAACGTTTGAACGTCGGAGTTTTTATTTAGGTTGAAAATTAGTGGCTGGGGTGGAGGGATTTGAACCCACGACCAACGGATTAACAGTCCGCTGCGCTACCGCTGCGCCACACCCCAACGATAATTTAGACGTATTTATTTATAAGTATTTACAATATCTTTGTCTACAAAAAAAAGAATAAGGTTTAATGTAAGATTTTTACGAAGGATATATCTAGTTGAAATTACATGGAAAGTTTCTGAAAGCTTATTAATTTGCTAAAAAAAGTCAAACTAATTCCTGGAAAAAGCTAAAGGACACTGAAGAAAATTACTGGAAAAAATATTGGGGTATTTAAGAACTTCCCTTTAAGAGGCAGTTACGCCATTTTTATGAAGATCCTTAATAGAAAATTAAAAAAAACCGATTAAAAAGTGTGAGTAGAGTGTCGCTATTGTTGTTAATTTTTCTTACTTCTTACAGTTATGCAAATAATACTGCGAAAGAATGTCTTAAATCAATCTTGGAATTTTATCCAGAGAATCAATCAGGTAACATTACAAAACTTATAAATAATTTTAATGATGAGCAGTTAGTGCAACTCCGAAATATTTTTACGCAGTCAGGTGGTGATCCTCGAAAAGAGATTATTGAATTGGGTAATCTGTACGAGGATTATTTATTGTCAACTTTACCGAAAAACCAACAAGATTGGATCAAAATGCAACTTAAAAAGAGAGAATTAACTAAAGTCGAATCTTTATCTGAAGTTACTAAGGGAGAAATGGATAAATTAAAAGAAGATCCACTCGGTACTTTAAGAGATGGACTGATTGAAAGAGATAAACTGATTGAAACAGCTAATAACATCAGTGTTAGTAGGGAGTTTAACCAACATCCAATATTGCACAAATTAGATCTTATTCAAGAAATGAATAGAGTTTTATTCAATGACTCAAGACCTTTATGGGATAAAATACCTGTTGTTAGTATTTCTAATCCTTTGCCAATGAACACATTGGCACATTTTGAAGGAGTCAAGTTGCTTTCGGCAAGGCAATGGGATTATTTGACGTTAATTCCAGAGGATAAATTTGTAAAAGTATTTGAAGAGCTTGAAGGACATAGAAAAATGTTTCTAGATGTTATGAAAAAAGAAGATGGAAAAAAAGAAATAAATAAACTTTTTGATGAAATGAAAGATACTCTTGAGACTTATCAAAAATCTACGGATAAAGATGATTTTCTGAAATTGCAAAGAAAGAAATTTAATTGGAAAAATGAATTATTAGCGGAATATATATTTAAAACAATTTGGTTTGGTGGAATTGGGACTGTTTTATATTTAGAATCTCAACATAAGAATGGTAAGTAATAAGTATACAAAATTGCTCCAATTTTTGATACTTATTGATTCTCTGGAAATAAAAACTTTTTGTAAAATAATTCCATCAACTAAAAAACTTTTTATCAATTTCAATAAATGAAAATAACAAGCACCTGCTTTCAATGTTGTGTTTTCGGATAATTAGGCCATAGTATCCAAGTTTGTTAGCAAATTGAATACCATATTTATATTTTTGAAAGGTGAAATTGATACTGTCGACGGAATCTCATTTGTTACATCAAATCTGGGTTTATTTATTTCAAAAATATTAAGCAGAAATCAAAAACTAACACCTCTAGAAGTGAGGAAAATCATCTATGATACAATTACTCAACATCCTTCTTTCGTTGGAAAAGTTGAGTCTTCAGGGTATATAAACCCTGAAAAAATATTGGGGTATTAAGAACTTCTCTTTAAGAGGCAGTTACGCCATTTTTATGAAGATCCTTAATAGAAAATTAAAAAAAACCTGGAATAAGGTTTAATGTAAGATTTTTATGAAGGATATATCTAGTTGAAATTACATGGAAAGTTTCTGAAAGCTTATTAATTTGCTAAAGAAAGTCAAACTAATTCCGATCAAATAAGTGGGTTAATATAGGATCTAAATATGAGTTCTGAAGCAGTAAAAATTGATGACAATGCAGCACCTCTGGATGATTCGGTGGAGATGGTGGCTGACGAAATGTTGGCAAAACAGGACGCTGATAATTCAAGTGTTCAAGATTCTATTTTAAAAAACTATTTGAGGCTGCTTACTTGGGAAGAGTTGGTCGAGATTGCATCGGTTTTTGATTCAACATCCATGATTCCATTAACTGAATTTTTGACTAAGGAAATTTTGGAAAATAAATACGCCAAGGTCCCGGAAAATGGCATTGGAAGTGAAAATGATGATCATAAAAGCGCTAAAATCCTCCCGTTTATAAATGACTCTTCAAATGTTAATAATCAAGAACCAAGCGATGATTATGAGTTCGACAAATACGATCAAGAGCTAGCTGGTGCCAAAGGAAGAAATGTAATTGAAGTCAATAAGAACGGAAGTTTTTCAATTTATGATCATGAAGAGGAAATACATCGAAAAAAGCATGAACTAAAAAAAATCAATATCGGGGAATTTATTCTGAAGCAAAAAAATAAACTCAAGCAATGTCAGAAAAAATTAAAGAAAAAAGAGATTTATTTGCTTTATAAAAATAACTCCTCGGTGGATATTCGTGCCAATAAAGGTGATGATGAAAAGCAAAATGGAATAAAAATTTCTTCAAATAGTGGTCTGCTTATTAATAAAAGACAAAAATAAAATTATTCGTGAAATCCAATCAAATGATGATTTAATTTTTTAGCATCACTTTCTACAATAGATAATGGGTAAACGCATGAGTTGATAGCTGCGGTAAATGCCGCCCGATGGTTTCCGGAATTTTTAATTCCGAGGGAGGGGAGGTCCTGTTCAATATTGGTGGTAGGGGTATTAATGTTGATAGTACCCGATTGTAATTCATCCAGGCATTTTTCTTTAATTTGCGGTAGATTTGTGTAAATGGAGGAAACCAAACCATATTCAGTGCTGTTGGCGATTTCGATAGCCTCTTCGATATCCCTATAAGGGATAAAGGTGGCAGTGGGCGCTAAAATTTCTGAAGTAAGAAAACGGCTTTTTTTATCAAATCGGTTGGTGAGTTGGATTGAGGGGGTTACATAATATCCAGGATTTTTTTTATCGATTTGTTTTCCTCTCATGACTTCCTCAAAACCCTCTCTTTTGGCCATTCCAATAAAAAGAATATAATTGTCTACAGATTGCTGGTTCACCAGTGGTCCCATAAAGGGCTCTTTTTCAAAGTTGATGGGATCATCAATAATAATCTTTTTGGCTAATTGATGAAATTTGGCAATGAACTCTTCTTGAATATTTTTATGAATGGCAATTAGTGAAGTGGATCTGCAGTTTTGTCCACTTGATAAGAAAGAAGAAATCAACATATCCTTTATTGCAAAATTAATATCTGTATCATCATGGATAATAGTGGTGTTTTTACTTCCGAGATTGAGGGAAATTATTTTGTGCAAATCATTTTGAGTGGCATCAATAACTTTATTTCCCGCTTCGTTGGTTCCTATAAAAAATACACATTTAATTGATTTTTCTTTTAGCAGCCTTCGGCTTATTTCGCTATCTCCTTGGATTGAGTTTATAACTCCGTTTGGAAACTCGGCTGCTTGAAAACACTCCATGATAAGTTGAGAAGTATAACAAGTCTCGGGAGATGGTTTAAGTATAATGGAATTTCCTGCCATTAAGGAATTGGTGAGGTAGTTGTTGGGAATTAGAAAAGGGGAACAAAAAGAGGTAATAATTAAAGTTGGACCAATTGGCCGGTAAATTACCCTGGCGTTCGCAGAGTCAGTTGAATGATGGTTTAATAAGCCGGAGGGAAGAATTTGTTGTTCGCAATTATTGATCAAAGAGGTGCAGCCGAGGATGGATTGTTTAACCTCTTGCAAGGTTTCCCACACGGGGCGTCCAGTTTCTAAGGAAATGGTACTGGCGATTTCATTCTTTCTCTCTTCGATTTTTAGAAGATAAGTTTTAATTTTAACTAAACGGTCTCGCAGAGGGGTTTTCTTCCAGCATATAAATCCTTCTTCGGCTGATTCGATTACGGGAATTATGTGTCTGGAATCAGCAGGACATTGCCATAATATTTCAGTGGTGTTGGAAGGGTTGATTTTTTTTAAAAGGATATAGGAGCTATCCAGCCCTTTAGTGGGAGGAAGAGAGAAGTTGTTATGATAGTAATCGCCTTTTATTTCGTAAGTCATTTACTTGTCCTTGATGATTATCTCGCTTAGGGTTTGTTCAATTATATCAAAAACTTCTTCAATATGCGATAAGCTAGTCATCAGGGAGGGTAAAAAACGGATGCGAGCAGGTTTTTGGCCGGCTGAAAAGGCTATTACGCCGTTGTCAAAAAGTCTGGTTAAAAATTTCCAGGTAAGTTCATAACTGGAATCCCCCACTTCAAATGAGATCATTAAGCCCACTCCGCCATAGTAAGGAATAATTTTCTTGCCATATTTTTTTTGAAGTTTATCTAGGCATTTAATAAAATGATTTTGGATTTCTTTAATTAATCCTTTTTCGCCATAGATATTATTATTCAAAAGAAAATTTAAAGAATGATTGGCCATGAGCAAAGAACTGTATGAAGCGGCAAAGGTGCCTCCCAGTATTCCAGCTTTAGGGTTTAATTCATGGGTATAGAGGGTGCCACAAATCTGGAGTGCCTTGCCGATAGTGACTACATCCACCAAGTCAATCAGATTAAACATTTGAAAAGCAAACAGCTCGGTGGTCCGGGCAAAGGTTTGAATTTCATCAACCCAAATATAGATTCCCTGTTGCTTGACCCAGGATAATACTTCTTGGTAGTAGTTAGCATCACCAAAAACAAAACCGGCTTCGCCTTGAATTAATTCAATTAATAGTGCGCTATAAATGTTTCCATTTTTTTTAATTAATTTTTCTAACGCCTGAATGGTTATTTTGGCATCATCTTTTGTGCTAAGTGGACCAGGTATATAGTCAACGTCAATAAGATCAGGCAAGTTTTCCTTGTATTTTTTGTTCCAGGTTATATTTTGTCCGGCAACTGTTCTTCCGGCAAAGGTTTTTTCGAAGGCAATCAAACGAGTTTTGGGGTGAGTTTTGGACCAGATTATTTTAATAGCGTTATCGTTAGCAAGGCTTCCAGAGGTGGCAAACCAAAAATGTTTTAATCTTGATTGGCTTACATTTTCTAAAATTTTGTCGCAAAATGACAGGTAAGAGGGATCAGGCAATAGATTTCCGCAAATGGCACTGTCTTTCAGGGCCGATTGTAAATGAGATTGTATGTATATGGGATGTGAATATCCAAGCAAATTTATCCCGATGCCATTGATCATATCGTACTTAATGGAACCATCAGCTAATTCCAGAAAAGGACCATTACCGTTGCCGGTTTTAAGATAATTATAAAATGAGGGTATGCCACGGCACTGTTCTAGTTTTTTAACCTGGTTATTATTTTCAATTAATAAATTTGGTTGAGATCTTTTAAGTTGATTGATTTTATTATTTTGATCTTGAATGAGTGAAAATAAATGCTCAAGGGTTTTATTAATTTGCAGATTGTTAGAAAAAATATTTGTCATAATTTAAAATATTGGTTGAGCTGTTTTTCTTGCATTCTCTATTTGCCCAGCAGATAATATTTCTATGAATAATTCTAGCACGAACACGTCATTAGAGTCATTAAAAGTACTCTATAATAATAAGGGTTATAGCGAATCAATTGATACTTTATTGAAAAATAAAAATATTTTTAGCAAAGATATTTTCCATTATAATTTGGGTACGCTTTATGCTCAGAAAGGAGAACTTGCCATTGCGCGGTATCACCTAGAGAAAGCAAATTCGATTGGCACACATAAAAACATAGTGAAGAATTTGGACTTGGTCAGGTTCAAGTTAGGGCTGGAGAATGAATCTCAAATGTTAGATAAAGTTGATCAATTAAGTTTTTCTATTATGGAAATTCAAAAGGAAGATTATCTTATCGGGGGATTGTTTTTTTTAATGGTTTTTTTTATTGTCTTATTGAAGTTCACCAAATTTAAAAAAGCTTTTTGTTTTGTATGTTTATTTTTGAGTTTATTTTTATTTGGTGCTGGACAATTTATTAAGAAAGAATTTTTGACAGGTATTGTATTACATGAAAGCCAATTAAGAACCGGTCCATCATCAATATATCCAGTCAGAACCGTTATAAAAAATGGCCAAAAACTCATAGTAAGTAAAAATGTTGATGGATGGTTAAAAGTGATTTCACCAAGACCACTTGAAGGTTGGTTATCTCAAAATGACATAGGTTTATATTAGGGGGAATTTATGGGTGGCTTTAAACACGAAAATGAAGAAGTGAATTTGCCTGAACGATTAAATATTGGAGTTATTAAATATTTTTGGCAATCCAGTCCTTACAATCCTTCTAAAAAAAATACAATTCCACATTTTTTAAGAAATATTGTTGTGTTCAAGGATTTTTCTGATTATGAACTTTATATTCTTTCAAAATTTATTCATGAACGAACTTACGAAAATGGTGAGATAATTTTTAAACAAGGGGATCTAGGGATAGGTTTTTATTTAATTTATTATGGGAATGTGGAAATTATTGTGGAAAAGGAAAATCCCCTATCCACTTCTTCAGCAGACAGTATGGAATATAGTCTGGTCACTTGTCTGGAAAATAAAGATTATTTCGGAGAACTGGCCTTGCTGCAAGAAAATAGTATAAGAAGTGCAACCGCGGTTGCGAAAAATGCCTGTAAACTGATTGGAATTTTCAAACCTGATCTGGACGAACTTATACGAGTTCATCCAGTAGTGGCCACCAAGTTGTTACAATCAGTATCCATGATTATTGCAGAAAGACTTTATTCGATTACAAAAGAAGTAAAAATTTTGAAGTATAAATTAAGTAAAATGGAACAATTAAATGAAAATGAAGTTAAATAGCAACAAGGGGAAAAAAATATTTTTTTTCTTCTTGTTAATAGTGATTAGTATCATTTTTATTTGGAGTCTGCCCCGATTATCAATACCGCTGATGATTGCCTATGTTTTGTATTTGATTGTTGAGCCAACCATACCTCAGCTTCTTAAATTAGGGGTTGAACGAAATCTGGCGGTGATTATTATTTTTTTAAGTTTGGCAATTATTTCAATTATTCCGGTCGTGGCGCTGGTGCCTACGGTAAAGATGGAAGTTGAAAATGTTGGGATTTATTTGCCTAAAGTGGAAACATATATAAAAACCAAATATGAGGAAATCCAGCTGGTGGTTTTGCAAAAAGCTGGCGTGGAACTTAACAATGAATATTTTAAAAACGCAATTATTTATATTTCGGACAACCTGCAAAAAATTATTATCAATATTCCCAAACTTTTAGCCTCGCTTTTAGAATGGTTACTGGTCATACCTTTTTTGCTTTTCTTTTTTTTGCGGGATGGTTTTTCTTTCAAAAGGATTATTTTAAAACTTGTTCCAAATGAAATTTTTGAAAGGACCTATTATTTATCTAATGAATTAAATAAAAAAATAGGTGATTATATTTTTGCCAAATTTATAGAAGCCAGTATTGTTGGTACTATTATTTTTGTAGGGCTTTTGCTCATGGGTGTCCGGTTTGCATTTCTTTTGGGTATTGTAGCGGCTTTTACAAATATCATACCCTATCTCGGGCCATTTTTAGGATTATTACCGGCTATCATTTTAGGGTTAGTGGAGCATGGAATCCAATCTCCAGAATTTTCAGGAATATTGATTCTATATCTGGCGGCTAACGTTATAGACCTTGGTTTTGTTTTTCCAATATTGGTTTCCAAAATGGTTAATCTCCATCCCATAATTGTTGTTATTAGTGTTATTGTCGGGTCACATTATTTAGGAGTGGCTGGTATGATCATTTCGATACCGCTGGCGGCTGCATTTAAACTGGTGGTGGCTCAAATTTATTTTGAGATATTTGGTCGTGGTTAGACTACGCAGTCATTGATAGTGATCAGGGCCTAATTATGGGGTTACTACAAACTCTCCTTTGACGATCTTTACGCCTAAATGATACAGTCACAATAAGCGTTATATTCGTAGGGAAGCTATATGAAGTCATTAGTAGTCATAGGTATCATATTTTATTTGTTGGTAGGTTGCAGTCACGATCGACCTAAAGGGGATACAGAAGCGGAAATTCTGTACAAAGAAGCCCAGCAATTGGCTGACAAAGAAAGATATTTGCTTGCCATTGAAAAACTTAACATGATCCGTTCGCAGTTCCCCTATAGTTATTATGCCACTCACGCAGAATTGCTAAATGCAGATGTGTTGTACAACCAAGAAAATTATGTGGAAGCAGCCGCAGCTTATATCATGTTTAAGGATTTTCATCCCAAGCACCCTAAAAATGCTTACGTTAACTGGAAAATAGCCGAGTCTTTTTATAATCAGTTGCCCTCTACTTTTGATAGGGATCTTACATCCGGCGATGATGCAATTAAATATTACGAATATATTCTTGCCAATTATCCCAACTCTGAATACGAAAAGGATGCCAAGGCCAGAATTTTATATATCAAGAAAATGCAAGAGGACAAAGAAAAGTATGTAGCAGATTTTTATTTTAAAACCAAAGATTATGATGCCGCTGTTTTCAGATACAAAAATATTTTAAATAACTTTGATAATCTCGAATTGAGAAAGCACTCTATGGAGAAAATTATAATGGCTAGTTTTTATCAAGAGAAATACGATGAATGTAAAAAATATGCGAATAGTTTTTCTAGTGCTTTTAGCCCTGATCAAAAAGAAAAAATTCTTGAGATGGGGCAGAAATGTCAGGATAAATTAGTCAAATAATGGCGGCGATTGGGTTATTATTGATATAGATATTTAAAAATCTTACTGGAGGACATTTTGATAAATAACAAAGAATCAGACTTAATCAACAAGGCCCGAGATTTTTATAATAGAGGTAAGTATAAAGAAGCTAAGATTCTTTTAAACGATATTATTGATAGTAATGGCAAGAGTGCGGAGGCTTTTTATTATTTGGGAAATATTTTTCATATTGATGGAGAAATTGGCAAGGCTATCAAGGCGTTTAATAAAGTGCTTGAACTTGATCCATGCCATACTGACGCATCCATAAGTTTATCAATTCTTTACAATGATATTGGAAAATATGAAGAGGGTAAAAAAATTTTTGATCAAACCAATGAACGGATCAAAAGTAGAAAAACGAAAGAAAATGTTGAAGACCGGCATATCAATAAAAAATTTGCAGAAAAGCATTACGAGCTTGCAGAAATGTATATGAGTTATAATCGTTACGATGAAGCACTTTATGAATACAACAAGGTGAATGCACTTAATCCAGAGCATTTGGAAACCAGGATAAAGGTGGCCAAAGTTTATTCAAAAAAAGGATTTGTTTCCAAGGCCTTCGATGAACTTAGGAAACTTAAAACTGAAAATCCCGGGTTTATACCTGCTAGAATAGCCTTAGGGATACTATTTTATGGTAACGGGAAAGTGTTAGAGGCCCAAAATGAGTGGAGAAATGTCCTAGTTAAAGATCCATATAATTCTGAGGCGAAAATGTACTTAAATTTGTCCGAGACCGCCACGGAAACATCAATCACCTAATCCAAGTTTGGATTTAAATCCCTCTAGTTGATGATATTGATAATCTTTAGGCTTCTACTTCGTTAGTGTTTAAAGTAGCTGGTTCGTCAAAGGTAACGGTGGCTTCGGAATATTCAGTTTCAATTTCGATAGCCTCAATTTTGGTTCTGGTTCTTTTACTATCGTCAGAGGAATAATTTACAATATATTTTTTAAGGTCCGCATACATCAATCTTCT
Source organism: Bdellovibrionales bacterium RIFOXYC1_FULL_37_79 (assembly GCA_001770015.1). Classification (GTDB taxonomy): domain Bacteria; phylum Bdellovibrionota; class Bacteriovoracia; order Bacteriovoracales; family Bacteriovoracaceae; genus XYC1-FULL-37-79. The sequence goes on along the minus strand of MEQB01000003.1, from coordinate 608 downwards.
GACTTCTAGCTTATTGTCCTGAAGAACAATTTGTCTGGCAATCTTGGTTTTGTTGTTAATAACAACTGGGGCTTTTAAGTTGGCGGACATTTCTGTTACTTGCTTCGGAATAGTCAGTATCGTATAGATGCAAGCATCATGTAAATTATCAAGTGCAATGCTGCTTAGTTCAGCAGGGAGTAGTTTAACTGTGTAATTAGGATCAAAAATTTTCGGTTCTATGATTGGGAAAGCCACCGCTTTATCTTCGGTTGATTGAAGCCATAAGATTAAGGTCTGATCACCTGGGTCAACTACAAAAAATCTTTTAAGATTTTCAAAACCTAAAATACCGTCTTTAAATGTAATAATATCTTTTTTCTCAACTTCCAAAATGCCAAATCGTGTTGTATTTATCTTCACAGATTTCCTCCTAAAAAAGGGGTAGACGACCCTCCCAACGATTGTAGCAGTGAGTATCATAAAAGGGCAAGTGGGAAATTATTACTTATTTAGCTCTTCAGTTAAATTTTGAATATCAGTCAAATCAGCTTCTGAAGCTTCAGTGTTCTGATCTTGAATAGCCTTATAGACTTCCTCTCTGTGAATTTTTGTTTCTTTGGGAGCTT
>MEQB01000002.1:82527-138635 GCA_001770015.1 Bdellovibrionales bacterium RIFOXYC1_FULL_37_79 | reverse complement strand
GCAAGAGATGCATCTGGGGTCATAGGTTTCATAAACGCAGGATTTGGTTTACGTTTTACTTTTGCCTTAACCACTTTTTTGGTTGCTTTTTTAGTTGCTTTCTTAGCAACTTTTTTGGTTGCTTTCTTGGCAACTTTCTTTGTCGTTGCTTTTTTGGTTGCTTTCTTTGCTACTTTTTTAGTTGCTTTCTTTTTAACTGCCATTGATACCTCCGAGTAAATAACAGATTCATTGTTTATAAAACTGGAAACTATTTCCTTTTTCTAACTTTTTTAGTGCCGTCAAAAACTTTCACCCACTCCACAATCTGACCATCCTCACCCAGCACATTCTGGGTTTTTTCATAGCCATGACTTTCATTCAAAGAGTACATTCTAAAATTATCTATTCTACAATAATGCCTGATCTCACTTAACTTGTTACCACAGGCAAACTCTTCTAAAAACTCTTTGATCCTATGGGAGTAACCACTTCCATGATAATTCATTTTTACAGCAGTATTCTTACTCAATAATACTTTCCCGTCAATTTTCAAAAAAAGGGCCGCAATAATTTCTTTATCCAGCTGACACGCATAAAGCTGCCATCCATCTTTTACTTCCTTTTTGATCTCACTTAGATTCCAATGGAAATCCGGTGTATCACTAAAGGCATCAATGGTGTGATCAAAAATATCACGAATATCCTTATCCGTCTTAGCCTGCTTAAAATTCAAGTTCACGGTTGGCTCACTCATATTTAAACAAATCGTCCTTCCAATATTATCTTTTCCACACCCATGTTTCAATCTTTAAAACATTATAACCTTATGCCTTATTACTCGGCAAGAACATTTCTTTTCTTTGATATTTTAATTCTGTTTCAAAGAAGTATCTCCTATAATATTCCTATGAATGTAACCCACCATCCTCCTCTAAAATCCTCGCCACGGGCCCTTTTGCTCGATCTAATAAGGGGACTCGCTGTTTTACTAATGATCATTTTTCATTTTTCATACGATTTAAACAATCTGGGCTTTGTCAAAATTGATATGCCCAACCACCCTTTTTGGTACCTTTTCCCCAGAGTAATCGTCTTTTTATTCCTTTTTTGCACAGGAATTTCATTAACCCTTGCTCACGTAAAAAAATTCATGCTCTCCAGATATCTCAAGCGCATCTTGCTTCTTGCTGGATGTTCGCTGCTGGTATCACTGAGTTCCTACATACTCTTTCCCGAAAAATGGATTTATTTTGGCACCCTACACTGTATTACCTTTCTGAGCCTGATTGGGCCTGTTTTTATAAAATCCCCTCGAATCTCGGGGTGCACCGGCATCGCTTTATTTATCTTTGACTTTCTGGGATGGGACGGAGCCTGGATCAAACTGGCACACCCTTCCCTAGACTATATTTCCCCCTTCCCCTGGATGGGGGCCTTTCTGATCGGGATAGCCGCTGCCCATTTTAAGTCAGGACAACTTTTGTTCTCCATTAAAAATGTCCCCCGCCTTGGAAAAATCTTTCTTTTCCTGGGAAAACACTCACTTTTGATTTATTTGATTCATCAACCGATTATGTTTGGACTCTTATTGGGAATCAAACAGCTATTTTTTTCCACCTGAATCCACTTCGTTTTTCTCAATAAAGGCCTGGTTTTTTTCTAAAAATTCCGCCTTTTCCTTTTCTCTTTGCTCATTGACACTTTCAAAGAAAAAATCGTTAACAAAAAGCCGGATACTTTTTTTGCGATCCTCTCCCACGGAGTGAATCAGGGCATCGTAGAAAAACTCTCCTGCCTTATTAGCTCCTTCTTTGGCTTTTTTTTCATCCGGGGGAAGAATAAAAATGGACAGTGGAATGGGTTCATCAAATCGATAAGTTTTCAATTCCAAAGGGGTATCGACTTTAAAACCCACCTCCGATTCGGTCATTCTGGTCATCGTCACCTTGTACCTGGCCTCCGCAAAACTTAGCTTGATGTTTTTCTTGATCTCATACTTTTGCTCTTCAAAATCCTCCGCCTTGAGATTGCGGTATTTTTCTGGATTTTCTTTTTTGAGCTGGGCAATTTTAGCACTCACCAGTTGCTTGTATCTCTTTTCATTTTTTTCCTCATGCATCTTGGCCATACCCAAAATAAATGGCAGATTGATCTTTTCCTTGACCACTAACACCTTGGGGTAGCCGAAAGTATTCCTAAAGGATTCAGAATCGTAGGAATCACAGTTGAATATGACAATAAACGGTTGATAGCGCTCTTCCTCTTTTACTTTTTTAATCAAATTGAGCAGCTGATTTACCGCCGAGAATGGATCATCACTTTCTTCTATAAAATCATTCCCGTCCTGTTTTTCAGGAACCTCACTTTCTCCTTCCTCCTCTGATTCATCATAAAAATATTTAAAAGCAATAATATCTGGCCTGACTTTATCAATCACCCACAGTTCCTTATCGAGGGCAGTCTGGGTTCTTATAATAAAGGGTCGCCCTTCCAGGGATTTTGACAATTTCCCCAACACATCCATGTCTCGGTCCACCAACAACACTTTCGTTTTAGGAAACTTATAATCGTTTAAATGATCACGTACCCAATCACGATGTTTTTTCTTGGCCTGTTCCAGCTCCAATTGATACTCGGCAATCCGCTCTCTTTTCATTTTCTCAATCACTTTGGGATCAAGCTCCGAGGTCGCTTCAACTTTCTCGTCCTGGTTCTTTTTACCATTTTTAAGCTCTTTAGCCTTGTTCTTGCCTCTTTCCTCGGCCTTCTTCACCTCTACGGCTTCTTCCTTTTGGGCCTTATTTTCTGCTTCGTTGGGAGCTACCGTCTTGTTTCTCGCAATCTCAAGTCCCTTTTCATCAAACAGCGGCTCATCCACAAACACAAAATCCAAATCATAACCATACATGGCATCGTAGTAGAGATTCTTATTATAAATTTGTTTTACCACATACCTGCTAGACGGCACGATATTTTTAGGAAGATAATTTCTAAGTTCAATGACCTGCCCTTTTTCCAAGCGGATGTTTCCCTCCACATGCAATCCTGTGGCAGAAATGGAAAGAATTTTAAAATCAACCACCAGATCCATATTTTCACTGAACTTGGCTTCCACAAATTCAGGCTTGATGGCATCCGCCGGAAAGGCGACACACATGGGATCATAAACCAGATCATGATACTCAGCACATTTTATATGGGTAAAACTAAGACCTGCCGAACGACAAGGGTGAATCATATTGGGTGATTCAATAAGGCCCACCACGGGCACCTTGTGAAACCTGATATCTTGAGAAACTAAAAAGGCGATATCCAGTAGCTGCTCAGTCCGTTCCGTAACATCAATATAAACAATGTTTGGTTTTAAACTAAGCACATTAATGAAAATACCGTAATAGTTATCCTCTTCAAAACTCCACAGTTCATGAAACTCAAACTCATATTTATCAGACTGGTATAAATTTATATACCTTTGACGGATATTATCAAAATACTTCTTATCGTTTCCAATATAAACCACCACTCTGACTTCTTTACCTGACTTATCTTTTTCTGCCATATTCCCTTCACTTATAGGAATATTATAACATTAGAATTTATTTGAGTGGTATAGAAAATCATGACTCGCCGTTATTATTGGATAAAAAATCGAGCTGACCTAGATTTCAAAGTCATCATATGTCTGATTGAATTCCTCATCATATTGTTTGAAAAAATATTTTCGCACAAAGTACTGACCAGAGCGAACCGTTTCAATAAAGGTATATTCTTCCAACTTTCTAAGCGAGGAGTGCACCTCTTCCAGGGACAACCCTAATGTTTTTGCCATTTCAGTATGGCTTAAAAGTTGGGAGATCCCATAAACTTTGTAAAGATTGGGCCTACACCACACCTGGCGATAAAGAAACATCAAAACAATAATCTCAATACGGGTTAACTTGTAATTCTTCAGAATTTCATCAAAAAAAATATCCGGGATCTGGGATGTTGAGGCCCTTTTTAGCTCCTGCTGCTCTTGCGTAGAGATCAAACTCTTTCTTCTTTTTGATTTGTGATCTGCGAGTATACTATGTAAATCAGGCATCACATATCCTTTGTTAATATCATACACAAAGCCCGATTATAGTTTGCCACAAAGAGATAAATTTTTCCAGTTAATTTTATTTAGGAAGTTTTTGCCGGGTCTCATGATAATTTTTTAACATCAAAAAAATTCCATAAGCTTTTCTGGATGCAGGAGGTATCCCCCCTATAGTATTTAAATCACGGGGATAAAAGCTGAAAATCTCCTCCCATAACTGATAAACTCTTTTGAGCAAGGGGTCTGGTAAAAGCGGTAGATAGGCAGCCATCTGCTTGGAGCTGCGTTTATATGATGTATAAAAATCACCAATTAAAACCAGGTCTTTTTGCTCGGGTAATTCCCCAAACTTTGCTTGGGTGAGAAGACTTAATAGTGGTTGCAAATCCATCACCAGCAAAGACATTAATCCATCTCTGAGTCCAAACATATTTTTCATAAAAGTCTTATTCACTTTGGCATAATGGGCAAACTCTAAAATATTTTTATCCAAATACCGCTTGGAAAAAATCATCCAGACAATCAAACTTTTTTCATCCTTGATCTGCCTGGCCTGTTCGCTTGGCACATCATCATCCTTGGCCAGAAAAAAAAGAGGAACCAGCTGCGGATTACAGGTTATAAAGGCCTGGGTTACATGATGAAAAAACAGTCTGAAAAATTTCAAGGGATTGGTTTTAAATGCCTCTTTCAAAAAATAAGAATGAGTCAAATCCTCCAAATTAAACTGATCAAGCTTTAAGCGAATCTCACTGGAAATCTCAAACCCCGTATTGATCGCAAATCTAAGCAATCGTAAAAAACGGATCGGGTCCTTGAAAAAATGACTCCCGCATGGCCTTAAAACTTTCCGCTCGAGATCCAAAACCCCCTGTAGTGGATCGATTAATCTCATGGCACGATTTTCTAATAATTCAAAACCAATGGCATTAATCGTAAAATCCCTCCGGACAAAGGCAGCGGGATAATCCAAATTACTCAAAAGCGCAACCGCAAAATCCTTATGATTCCATTTTTTTTTATCTTCCTCAAATAGCTCAACCCGTGGTGAGGAAAATTCAAAATTTTTACCATGATAGAAAAACTTAAAAATTCCAAATTCTAAAAATTCCATTTTTAAATGAAACTTTTTTCTTAAATCATCGGCCAGTGACGTTAAAAAATTCTTCCAGGCATCCTCGCTTTCTTCCCCTGGCCTTCTTATTTCAAAATCCAGATCATCCGGGATTTTTTGATAAAGAAGATAATCCCGCACAGCTCCTCCCACCAAGGTTAAAATAAAACCCTCGGCTTGAATAAAATTCAGTAAATCAATAATTTCCCTGGAAAATAAAACATCCGTGGAAGGAATTTTAGGATGACCAAGGCCTTTCATAATAATCTTTTTTTATTTTTAACCAGGCGATCAATCGTTTCTCTAATCCTTAGAAAGTCCAGACCTTCCTTATGATAAACCAGATAAAATTTATCATTTTCCACTTCAAATTTACTGCCCAGTCTTGAAATTTTATCATTGTAGTACGATCTGTTTAAGACATGGGTTGGAATCACGGCGATACCAAGCCCGTTATGAACGGCCTCCAGCATTTTACCGTGAGAATTAATCACCAATCTCACATTGACATGCTCAGGTATTCCCCCCAATGCCATTTTACACCATTTGGCATGCAGATGATCGTGGGATTCAAAAAGAATGGTCGGCACATGGCCGATACTCTCCAAAGTAACATGATCCCCCAATTGAAATTTATTATCGTTAGGATAAACCAATGCCAATTTCTCTTGAATAATATAAATCCGCTCCCCACTACATTTGGACAACACCGATTCTGGCAAAACCAGAAAATCCAAGTGGCGCCCTTCAAAGGATTTAAGCAAATCTTCTTCAAAACCAAATTTTACTTCCACTTTGAGCTCTGGAAAACTTTCGGACAAAGCCAACATCTCGTATCCAAGCCAGCTTTTCCCGATACCCGTCAAGGTTCCAATTCTTATCGGACCACTCATCTTGTCCTTATCATGTCTGATTTCATCTACGGTATTATTCAACTGAGTTATAAAAGTGGAAGCCAGTTGGTGGAGTTTCTCGCCCTCATTGGTCAGCACCGCCTTTTTCCCTAAGCGATTAAAAAGGGTCACCCCCAGTTTGGTCTCCAAATTCTTAATACTCTGGCTAATGGCCGACTGGGTGACTCCCAGCTCATCCGCCGCTTTGGAAAAGCTATTCTCCTTGGCCACGGCAACCAGAGTTTGTAATTGGGAAATTTCAAGCATAATCATCATCCTGTAAATAAAAATCAGATACTATAGAAAATAATACAATTTTTCTTGTTTGGACATCTATTGATGAATATTTTATTAAAAATATCTTCCATTTACTTCCTTTACAATTCCCAAAATATACATTAAAAACTTTAAGACAGTTTTGAAAATTGAAGTAGTGGAGATATCAGCTAAAGATGAGTGATCAATTATCAAAGAAAGACCTTTACGAGTCTGTGAAGACTTTAGTCGAACTGAACCAACCCCATATCCATTTAAATCAGCATAAGCTTTTCACTCTCTTCAGTATCGCTTTCCAATATATGCTCTTTAGATCCACCAAAGTTCCCGGCGCTTATATTTTAAGAGTGGAAGACAGTCAATTGGTTGATAAACTGCAAAGACGGGCCAAAGATCCCTCCACCCGCAAATTTTTGCAGGCCCTCACCCTGCCTCGCAAATTAAAATACAATAATTCTTTTTTCTATCTCGATTTTTTCAATACCGCCACCTGGAATCTTACCAATGACATCCCCAAAGAAAAGATCCAAGGGGCCATTATCGTTAAAAACAGCTCCACTCGCCCGATGCACGAAATTCCCATGGAAGATGAAGCTAATCAGATCGAGACATCCCTCTCCAATCTTCCCAAGGATTATTACTATAATATTTTAAAAGATCTCGTTCCTAAAACCATCTGTATCGCCTTTGATTACGACTTTGCTGGTGCCTTCAAACTCAGTTTTCCTTTTATTAAAAACAAGGCCACCGTCATCAAAGGTGTCAAAATTGCCGCCGATGTAGATTTAGATAAACTCGATTCCTGAAGCGACCTCAAATACATTACTTATCTTGATGGATAGGCAGTTTAATCTTGAAGGTAGAACCCGTCCCCGTTTTACTAGTGACACTTATTTCTCCCCCAAACGATTCTATGATGGACTGGCAAATGGAAAGCCCAAGCCCGGTGCCCTTACCGGGAGCTTTGGTGGTAAAAAATGGATCAAAAAGTTTAGCCAGACAATCTGCGGGAATACCCACTCCGTTGTCTATGATTTCTATCACCAGATAACGATCACAGGTTTGGGTTACAATTTGGATCAATCCATTGCGCCGGTTGGTGAAGGCGTCTTTGGCATTATTGAGTAAATTGACAATCACTTGCTGAAACTTGCCCTTGCTCGCACAAATTCTAAAATAAGGGGCATCCAATTTAGTCTTTATCTCAATATTCTCTTTTTTATAAACGCCCCTTAAAAACAATAATGTCTCATTGATCACCGCATGGGCATCCACATCAATGCAATTTTCCATATCTTTTCTAGCGTAGGTCTTTAAGCCTTTGACAATCAAGGAAATCCGGTCCACTGCAGTTCTGATCATTTGAGTGGATTTCAGCAAATCCTGTGCTTCGAGATTTTCATGACGCCCCTCAATTATATCCACCGCCCCCACAATGATGGCCAAAGGATTGTTAATTTCATGGGCCACACCCGCCGCTAAAGTCCCCAGGGTGGCGAGTTTGGAAGCGTGAAATAATTCCGCTTGCATTTGCTGTTTTTCATTTTCCACCTGTTTGCGTTTAGTAATATCGATGAAGATCGTGGAAAAAAAGTATTTTTTGCTAGAATAGGCCTGCACGCTGAACCATTTATCTTGAGGCAATGCATACTGTTCAAATTCGGTTCGTTCACCGTTTATTGCCACATTACCGTAATGTTTGATCCAATCAAATTCGCCATCGGAAATATCAGGCAGCACCGTTTTAACGGTTTTTCCAAGGATGTTAGCCGCTTTCAGGCCGGTTAATTTTTCAAACTCCTCATTTATCTCTATAAATTCATAATCCACGGGATTTTGATTGCGATCAAGAATAATGCGATGATAGGCGTATCCAAACGGAGCCGTCATCAACATCTTTTTATAAAACAAATCTTCCATCTTTTGGTCACCGTTGAAGAGGTATTCTTTCATCCCAATTTATTTAATTATAATATCTTCCAGTTTTATTTCCCATCTAAAAATCAAAAAAAATCATATACAATCATCTGCGTGATTGTTATTTTCATAACATTAACTTATTTTCTCAGGATAATATGTCATGATCAAAAGAACACTTAGGAGATTCATGCTGCCCTTTTTCACCAAACTGGAACGGGTGAAAATAATCCAAACCATTGTCCATGAAAAAAAGGCCAAGACCTATCTAGAAATTGGGGTTGACCAGGGAAAAGTTTTTGAAATCATCCATGGCCCGCTTAAAATAGGAGTTGATCCGGTGACCCCAGCAAAAAAAGTAAAAAAAATATTAGATGAAAAAAATATTTATTTCCAAAAAACCAGTGATGATTTTTTCTCAGAAGATGCCCCCCATCTATTTGCTAATAGAAAAATTGATGTGGCTTTTATCGATGGCCTGCATGAATATAAACAAGTTTTGCGGGATATCGAAAACACCCTAAAATTTTTAGCCGATGATGGAATTATTTTAATTCACGACTGTAATCCCTGGTCCAAAGCGGCGGCGATCAGAGCGCTTTCTTTTGATGAGGCAATTAATATTGCCAAAAAAGACCATTACCCCGATTGGGACGGAGGATGGACTGGCGATGTTTGGAAATCCATTGCTCATTTGAGAAAAAATAACCGCAACTTGGATATCTTTGTGCTGGATTGTGACTGCGGAATTGGGGTTATTCGCCAAAAAACCTCCTCCGCACACTTGAATTTCACCTCGGTCGAATCTCTACAATATGAGGATCTGGCAAACCATAGAAATGAATTTCTAAATTTAAAGGCCGCGCCCTATTTCTTTGAATTTTTAAAGGAGATACGCTAATGCAAACTGAACGATCTAGCTTTATTGTCATCCTTGGCATATCAGATAATGAAGACCGCTACTCCTTCAAGGCTTACCAACGGCTTTTAGAAAATGGTTATCACCACCTGGCCGGAGTCTCCCCTAAAGACCTCAATCTTTCCAATATCAAAATAGTAAAAACTCTTTCAGACATCCAGCAACCAATTCATACCTTGACCCTCTACGTAAGCAGCGAAAAATTATCTGAACTGACCGAACAAATCATCAAAGCGGCACCTAAAAGAATCATTTTCAACCCCGGAACCGAAAATGAGGCACTCCTAAAACAAGCAGCGGCGAATAATATTGAAACCATCCAAGGCTGCACCCTGGTTTTGCTTTCCACAGATCAGTTTTAAACCGGACTGCGCCACCAAGTATCCTCGTATTTGTTCATATGATCGATCCAGATGGCGGTGAGTTTTTAAATGAAGAAGAATTTAAGCCAGCTGCGTAACGAGAAAATGGTGGATCTTTGTTTGTTGCAAAATCTATTTTTCGTTTCTTTTAGTGTCAAGAATTCTAGGGAAATATACAATCCGCATGGATACAGGCTTCAACAAATTGAAAAATTACTTTAGCCCTATTTTCTTACGATCTCTCGGAAACAGAGGAACTTCTCTTTCAACATTATCAAGTCTCTCAAAAACGATTCTAAACAACTTATCTGTTCCTTCTTCTAATTTTTCAATTCGATCAGTCAATGATTCTTCTGATGCTAATAATTTCCTCATTTTAACAAATATTCTAACAATCGAAATATTGACTTGGATTGCTTTTGAGCTTCTTAAAACACTTGAAAGCATCGTTACACCTTGTTCCGTAAATACAAATGGTTGCACTCTTAGGCCCATCTTTTCCTTATTGGAAGTGCCAAAATGGTACCTCCAATTCTCTAATTCCTCTTTTGTTAATTCAAACATAAACTCATCTGGAAAACGTTCAATATTACGTCTCACTGCCCGTTTAAGCATTTTTGTTTCAACTCCATACAACGAAGCCAGATCACTATCTAACATTACCTTTTGGCCTCTTATTACATAGATCATCTTTTCAATTTTTTTAGGTGTAATTTCTGACATTTTTCCTCCAAAAGCTAACCTTGAAGCATTACCAAAGAGTTATTTTAAGCTCAATCACTACTTGTATCTCATGAACTGATTTTTCATATTTGAAACAAAAGTTGCTCATTCAAGATCATTAGACATCATTCTAGCTAATCAATACATGCCAGTTTTGATTTTTAACCAATTACTCGCTAACCACTTGAAAAATAAAAATTAATTATTTTTTAAAGACATTTTTAATTTCAGATTACCACAGGGAATTTTCTCATTTTTGAGACTTTGACAAAAAAAAGAAGGTTTAGAAAAAAACCAATTTTCAATTTGATTTTTTTTAAAATTTTAATCAAGTTGGCCTTAAATTCGCTATGCCACCGTACAGAGTATCCACCGTTTATAACATTGCACTGGAGTTTTCGTTTTTTCTACTGTCCCATCTAATATAAGAATATGAAAAGATATGAGCTATAGATCTTTAATACTGATATAATTTTGCTTTAGTTCTTACGCTATTTACTGGCTGAGGCTTCATTGAAGCATAAGAATACTCCATGGAACCATCCGTGAGATATTTCAATGTAGTTGAAATAGTCCATCCATCTTTCATTGTATTTATTAAAGCAACATTATCATTAATAAAACCAACTTGTTTGTCTTGAAAAAAAAGTTTTTTATCGCGAATATCTAACTGAAGTTCGGCACATTTTATAAAAAAATTATTTTCTTGATTGTTAATACATTCATCAAATTTACACTGAGATATATCTAGTGCCGATCCTGTATGATTGATGGATAATGTAACATTTTTACAGGAAAATTTTCCTTGAACAACATCTGTATTAAGATCCAAATCTCCAATCCCTTGCCAATTACCTGAAAAATTTATCGCATAAATATTTGCCGATGCGATAAGAAAAATTACTAATAAAATATTTTTCATTTTTTCCTCCAAAGACTTCACTCTCATTTTGTAAATAAATTAGCTGAAAAAACATAAAATGAAAATTTAAAAATTTAAATTTGATTATTCTGCGTATGTAAGATCAAGATTAAATGTGACTCGAAAACTTTTGTAATAAGTTCAATTCTAATTTCGATGAGTTGGGAGTCAATTACAGTGGCCGTTGGTACCTCAACAAGAAAATTTACCTGTATATAAAGCAAGAACTCATCATAGATTGAGACTAAAGCATATCTTTTCTACAGGTTCTATTCAACTATCTTATTTTTCTGTTAATTTCAAAAGGTGGACGATTAAAAACAGCAATAGTTACTCAGCTAAGAGAGTCAGGCGCCGGGGGTAAGATAAGAATGGAATCAATCTAGCAGCGAACATGTGAACGGCCACTCAGTTTAAACGAAGCCCAGACTGAAAGCGAAGCTTTCGGACCGAAAGGTCTATATGAACGCCACGCAACCGAGATGAGTACGGTACTATAGAGTAGATACTAAAGTGAAATCCCTACAGCACAGGTTGCAAGGGAATGATAATTTCTATTTGTTTTACTTCTTTTACAATACAGTTAAAACATTTTTCCAAATGAGGATTTGCCTTGATCGTTTGTTTAAAGTGTCTATAGATTTGATTATGGATATATTCTGATAGGTGCCTATTCAGGCCCTTATAGTGAGGTTGGCGAAGGTAGGACTAATGTGACAAACACTTTGGTCGCTGATCAAGGCCAAAACCCGGTTACCAACCATCCTTGATCTTATAGTTGCATACCCCATGCCAAAAATAATGGAGCAAAAAACAACAGTTTAGCTTATTTTGGCCTTATCGAAACACCACTGGTTTCTTTTGACACTTTGTTGGGGTCAAAATAATTTAAAAACCAGGATTACGTTTCGCAGAGCGTCTTAAAAGGCCTTCAGTAAGATTTTTTTGATCATTTCAAAATAAGTTTTGGCCTTTTCCATCGTTAGATCTGTTTCAAAGGAAAAACGGATGGAATTGTTGGATTTGTTTTCATCTACACCATAGGCAATCAAAACTCGATTAGGCCCCAAAATACCTGAGGAACATGCCGAACCAACTCCCACCTCAATACCATTCATATCAAACATATTTAATACATCCAGCCCTTTTTTAGCATTGAAAAAAAGGCTTAAGGTATTGGTACAACAATTCAATGAATTTTTGCTGATAACGTAACCATGGTTTTTTAATAAATTATCCAGCTGATCTTTTAAATAATTAATGGCCGCCAGACTTTCATCATGGTCATATTTTTTTATCGTTTCCCGCAAGGCCAGATAGATCGAATAAATTCCGGTGGTATTGGGAGTTCCAGGCCGGCCATGCAGGACACCCTTGGCCCCGTTTACCAGATATTTAATAGGATAATCCTTTTTATAAAAGCTAAATCCCACTCCGGTTAAGGCACCAAACTTATGCCCGGAGTAAGTATATGCATCCAGCATCGGAGATAAAAGATTCCAATCTTTCAGTTTGCAAACAGATTGGGTGGCATCCACATGAATAAAAGCACCGGTTGCCTGTTTAATCCTCACCGCCTCATCGAGCGGCCAGATTATTCCGGTCTCATTGTTAACCCAGGTATAATTAATAATTATTTTTCCTTTAAGGGTTTTAATAAAACGAATCAGTTCATCAGTTTTTAGTTCACCAGCGCTATTGACCAACGTTTTCAGGTGCAGATTTATCTTATATTGATCCGTTATATTTTTAATTTTATAAGCTGACGAGTGATCGGTTTCAAACAGAATCAGGTGTTTTTCCTCATCACCAGTGGAAATTTCATTGATAACAAACGTATTAATCCCTTCAGTGGCACCTGAATGAAAAAAAACCTGGTGAGTTGCCCCCAGTTGAAAAGTATCAAACAAGTATGTTTGGGTTTCTCTGATATACTTTAGCGACTTCTTTCCAGAAGTATGAAGAGAGTTAGGGTTGGTAACAAAAAAATCCCCGCTGGCAAACCATTCAATTACTGATTTGGCCAGCGGGGAAGATGAATTATAATCAAAGTAGTATCTTTTATTGGTTAACTTCACCAAATGGACTTCTTATCAAACTATCGACATTACTTTTTTCTTCTGAAACCACTGGAGTTTCATTTTGATTCAAAATCTCTTGGGTAAAATTGGGTTGTTCCCTTTTTTCAATTTTGATATCTTTGGACTTTCTCATAAGGTCACCAAGAGAAGTCGTCTCAAGATATTCTTTCATGATCAAACCAAGATTTTGAAAGTAATTTCTGGATAACTGATACTCAACCGTGTCGGCTTTTTCAGCTTCACTACCAATGATATCTTTAGCCGGATTAATGTTCTCGCCTACGCAATCAAGCACATCTCTAATGGTGATTTGATCCATAGATCTTGATAGAACATATCCACCACCTGGACCTCTGACAGACTTAACTGCCTGGCCATTTCTAAGCTTTCTAAACAGCTGCTCAAGATAATGTAGTGAAATGTTTTGCCTTTGTGAAATTTCCTGTAACCTGACTGGATTTCCATTACTGTTTGATGTCAAATCCAGCATCGCCCTAATCGCATAACGTCCTTTTGATGTAAGTCTCATTGGTCTCCTCCATAATCCAATAAAGCCCGTAAGCTAAGTTTTTATTAAATGCATGTGCTGCCTTTTGGAGAAAAATATCCATATTTTTCTTTCTCGCTGAAGTTGCAAACCAATCATTTTTTTAAATCAGTTTGTTTCAACATCAATAGTATGACCCGACCAAAAGGGTCAAGTCAAACAAATTTTATTAAAAAAAAATTTAATTTTTTACGCTTTTTTTTTTCTCCGACAGAACCATTTTTTGTGCTTTAATTACGAATAGTTACGCACGATTCACACTAATGTATAGGAAGCTTTTTTAGGCCTTAAAAAATCATTTTGATCAATTCTGTCGGAATATATTTCCTGCCCCAACCCTGAGCTTTCAATCAAGCACATACAAACTAAAAATGCGTTCCTGTGGAAGAATATTTTTTTTGGGAGTTGAAACAATTATTTCTAATTCATAAATTGTAAATGAAGAATTTAATTCTTTTTTAATTTCACTGAGCCAATCAATTCCCCATTCAATAAAAAAATATTGTTTTCCCTCAATGTAAAGTGGAATTTCCAAGTGAATTATTTCGGAAGATTTTTTTACTCTAAAAAAATCTGCATGAACAAAATTTTCCATTTCATTAATAATTGAGTAAGTTGGACTGGATACACATTCATCACTTGCACCGGCAATCATCCTAGCAAAATACTTGGAAAAAGTGGTCTTCCCTGCACCCACGACACCTGTTAAAATGACCGCCATCGGTGATCGGGTATGTTTTAAAAAATCCTTTGCAATGAAATCCAGATCACGTTCCTCTTTACAGGTCCAACTTTTTATCATTTTTTTTTGCATCACCATTAGACCAATTCTCTTTTAACCACTTTCACCAAGGCTTCGCAAACTTTCTCCACTTCTTGGAGATCCTCTCCTTCCACCATGATCCGGCAAAGGTTTTCCGTCCCTGAATATCTAAGCAGTACACGCCCTTTTCCGGCAAAATTACTTTCAATGGTCTTGACGGCGTTTTGCAGCCCAGGCACTTCATCGAAGGGAATCTTTTTTTCGACTTTAACATTTTTCAAGATCTGCGGATAAAGCTTGATATCACCCACCAGCTGGTCAATGGGTTTGTTATAACGTTTCAAACATTCCATCACAATAAGGGCCGCCAAAATGCCATCTCCCGTGGTGGCATAATTTTTAAAGATCAAATGTCCCGAAGGTTCTCCTCCCAAAACAGCCCCAGATTCTTTTAGGTATTCCATGATATAACGATCGCCCACCTGAGTTCTATGCAGCTTAAGACCAATCGATTCCAAATATTTTTCAAGCCCCAGATTGGTCATGACCGTACCCACCACGGTATCACCTTTTTTAATCTCCCCTTTATCCAGCATCAGCCGGGCCGAAATACCAATAATCATATCACCATCAATAATGTTTCCATTTTGATCAATCACAATCAGCCGGTCGGCATCACCATCCAGACAAATGCCCAAATCCGCCCGATATTCCACCACTTTTTCCTGGCACTTGAAAGGATAAAGAGAACCGCAATCCTCATTAATATTTTGCCCGTTGGGATTATCACCAATACAAATGACCTCGGCGCCTAACTCCTCAAAAATCATCGGTCCAACTTTATAACTGGCCCCGTTGGCACAATCCAATACCATGCGCGTCCCTGACAAATTATAAAACTGGGGAAAAGTATTTTTTACCTGCACAATATATCGACCGATGACCTCATCCAATCGAGTGGCCCGCCCTAGCTCCGAACCGGCCACGGAAGGTATCAAGTCAGGATCCAAAATCATTTGTTCTAATTCCAATTCCACGCTATCTGGCAACTTATAGCCTTCTCCATCAAATATCTTGATCCCGTTATCCTCATATTGATTGTGAGACGCCGAGATCATGACCCCCGCATCGGCCCGCATGGAACCGGTAACAAAAGCAACACCAGGAGTAGGCAGCGGACCAGTTAAAACAACTCTCCCGCCTTGTGAACAGACTCCGGAAGAAAAGGCCAGTTCCAACATATAACAAGAAAGCCTGGTATCCTTTCCCAGCACAATAAGCGGTTGCTTGTTCTTTCCGGAAGTTTTTTTAAAATAGTGAGTGACGGCCCGACCAAGCGCCATCGCCACCTCACAAGTCATCGGATAAATGTTGGCCTTACCGCGTATTCCGTCTGTACCAAACAATTTTCTTTTTCCCATCTCATTGCTCCCACTCAACTACTTATCTATTAAAATTAATTACGTCATTTTATAGCAGCAAAAATAAAAAAGGTCTAATTCTTAAAGAAATAAAAACCATTTATGAAATGTTTCTATACAAACGACAACACAATTAATATGAATGATACCAATAGAAACTTGACAAAAATAAAAGTACTATCATTGTGTTGTTTGAAATTATTTTATAATAATTATTAACTTATAACGGAGATATTATGACTTGGTTTAAACGAATGACCTTTTTTGCTTTGGTAAACTTGGGTATTATTGTCATGCTTTCCATTATTCTAAACGTGCTTGGCATCAAACCCTATTTGTCGGCTCAAGGAATTGATTACTCATCACTTTTTATCTTTTGCCTGGTCTGGGGTACGGGTGGTGCCTTTATCAGTTTGTGGATATCAAAGTGGATGGCCAAAACCATTTATGGAGTAAAAGTTCTATCCATGACCGGCCCCCAAGGTCATCTGGTCATGAAAGTGCACGAACTTGCCAAAGCCGCAGGACTTTCCAGCATGCCCGAAGTGGGCATTTATGAATCCCCGGACATTAACGCTTTTGCCACCGGCCCTTCTAAAAACAACTCCATGGTCGCCGTATCTACCGGTTTATTAAATCGCATGGATCAAAATGAAATCGAAGGAGTGCTGGGACATGAAGTATCCCATATCGCCAACGGTGATATGGTCACGATGACTTTAATCCAAGGAATCATGAACGCTTTCGTCATGTTCTTTGCCCGCATCGCCGCTTTCCTACTTGATTCGGCTTTGAGAAAAGATAACGACCGTGGCGGTGGACTTGGTTTTTTCGGCCACATCATGGCGGTCTTTTTCTTTGAAATTGTTTTCGGATTGATCGGAACCATGATAGTGGCATTCTTTTCCAGGCTACGGGAATTCCGGGCCGATAAAGGCAGCGCTGATTTAGTTGGTAAACCCAAGATGATTGCCGCACTTGAGGCACTCAAACGCAATTATCATGTAATGCAAGAAAGTACCAAGGAAAACAAGGCCCTGGCGGCACTTCAGATTTCCAACAAATCCAAATTTATTGCCTTACTTTCCACTCATCCTGATTTGGATCGAAGGATTGCGGCATTAAAAAACTAAGCAGCTTTCTTCTCCAGCGACTTTATACTGTCTAAAACTTCCCGGCTTAAAAGAAGTTTTTTACGAAGCGCTTCTCTACTGATACCCATGGTTTTTGCCGCCTGTGATTTATTCCCGTTTAACCTTTTGATCTCGGCCAGAATCATTTCCCTTTCGATGATGGCCACCCGGTCTTTTAAGGTGATCGAATGATCGCTTACAAAGGGAATATCTCCGAACATACTGACCTTTTCCGACATATCAAAAAGCGGTGCTGAATTATTGGTCAGTTCAAATTCAGTGATGATGTGAGCTTTGGGATTATAAAGCACGGCCCTTTCCACGCAATGTTTTAATTCCTCAATATTTCTAGGCCAGTTATGATTGCTCAGTTTGGAGATGGCCCTGGTGGAAAAACTTTTCAGTAGCAACCCCTGTCGTTTGCACTCGTGTCTTAAAAAATAATCAACCAATAGTGGAATATCCTCTTCTCTTCGTCTGAGTGGCTCAAGATGAATATATGACCTATTTAAAAAATCATACAAGTCACGATGAAATTCCCCATCATCCACCATATGATCCAAATTATCACAAGTAGTAGCAATGACTCTTACATCCAAAGTCAAATTGTCCAAATGAGGTAATCTTCGATTCACCAAAACATCAAAAAGCTTTTCTTGCGATGGCATTGGTAGTTTGGAGATATCCCGAAGAATCACGGTACCACCTTTACACTTGCTCAAATAAGATCCCTCTCCCCATAATTGATCTTCAATCTTTTCCAAATTCTTGTCAGAGCATTCGATGATTTCAATGGACTGAAGTCCTCTTTGTCCTTCAAAATGTAAAATTTTAGCGAATAAAGTCTTACCAGTTCCGATCTCTCCCATAATAACCACTGGGGAATCCAAATCCTTTAGTTTGATCACATTACTTCTAAGGGATTTAAGATGGGGAGTATTACCAATCATGGCATTATCCCTGGCCCTGGGATTGGAAAATCTTCTTATCTGGGAATTTTCGGTCATCGGATTATATTGATGAAAGACCGCTGAAAAAATAAGTGACAACACCTTCATGGTTTTTTCATCTTCCACGGTAAACAGATCCTGATTCTTCTTATTTAAAACCTCAATCACCCCGATCACCTTGTCTTCCCGATTATGAATGGGATAACAAATAATCGAACGGGTTTCGTAATTGAATTTTTTATCAAAAAATTCATTAAATCTCGATTTATCCCTAAGCGTATCAATATTTAAAGCAACCCCAGTGGTAAATACCGATCCGGCAATACCCAGTCGGTAATCAAAGCGCAGATCCTCTTTATTCACCCCAATCGCTGCGGCTGCTTCCAATTCATTTTTTTCCGGATTAATTAAAAAAATTGATCCCCTTTGGGCATTTAAAATACGCACCACCTCGGAAAGCATGCTATCGACAAACCCATCCTTATCTGCAAAATTGGTGATATCCTTAAACAGGGACAACAAAAGCGAAAACATTTCAAAACCATCACTGGGTTTGGTATATTTTTCTTTCAAGGCGGATTCCACCAGGCATTCCTTTAATCTTTCCGCTGAAAAACTGGAAATAAAATTTTCTAAAAAACGATAAATTTTCTTCTCCTCATCTATCTCCACACCGTAAATGAGTTCTTCATCCCCGGTCCCGACCGAAAAGGCCCGCACCACTCTACCCGTCAAATCGAGATGCACCTTTTTAAATTGTAATGAAATATCCAGTGGCGTTCCCACTGAGATTCTGGTTTTGGTTTGAAACCCCAGCCCGGTCACACTTAAATCTTTAATCCGGGCGTCCTCAATATACTCAGATTTTCCAGCTTGATCGTCCATCTCCACTAAAAAGCGAAGATCGTCAGCTTCTTCAATTGGTATTCTAAATGATTGATAAAACTTAAATTCTGAAAAACTTGAAAGCAACATAACCATCCCCTTTGACGTTATGACATAAAAAATCTCTAGGGATTCTTCGGTACCTTTAGATAAATCTAAAGAAAAATCGCCCAAAATGTTTGGCAATTTATCTTAATTTCTTTTGATTTTAGTTAGTTAAAAAATCTGCTGATCATGCAAATCTCGTCGGATTGAAGACCTCAACCGTCGGATATACTTAGCCTATCCACATTTTACTCACATTTGGGGATTATGGATTCATTCATATCATCACCATCATCTGAATAGGCTAGCACCATTAAAACAGCATCATCTTCGCTGTTCCAATTTTTCCATATTGCTGAATTTTCGTTAAGAAATTTCAAGGTGGTTTCCGGTTCTTCACTTTCAATATTCATTTCATCTCGATGTTTCCAACCCCATAAATTCATTTGATCAGTATAAAAATGATCCGCAAGCGAAAAAACCAGATCAACAACTTCTTCGCCTCCATCGCCTAGATAACAAGTTCCTTGCATATCCGAGTTTGGAATTATCTCATCCCTAAGTTCACCATACTCATGGCCCAAACTTTTCATCGCATGACTAACTTCTCTATCTAATTGTTCAAATTTTTTGTAAGAATTTTGATCATTACTTGATATTTCTAGATACAGAGGTAGTGGTTTAATTCCTACTTTGATTAATTGTTTATTTAAATCACTGGCCGAAATATAGTTCTCCTCTCCATCGTTGGCGTATACGGGGATCTTGAGGGTTGTACTGCCACACACATCCCAAATTGTGAAACTCAATAAAGTCATAATAATAATTGCGCTCTTCATGTTTCTCCTCCAATGATATTTTGATACTTTCATACTAGTTAATTAATTTCTACTGACTTGTAATAACATGAAATTACCTAACAAGGATATGTAGTGAGGTCAACCTCTGTAAAAATGTAATAGCTGACTCAAACATCCTAGCTATCTTATCATTTTTCTCTTGGGTGGATTCCAAAAGAAAGCAATCGCAAAATAAATTTTAAATGAATTTTTTAACCACCTAAAATTAAGACAAGCAAATGCTAAGTAAGTCACTATTTGGTCAACGACCGCACTCCACGCCACCTCTGACCTCTATAAAGATCTAAAAAAAGAAAATTGTAAAGATCTTAATGAAACATGGAAAAACTACGGGGATGACACCTGCTATGCTAATGATAAAGCTTTATTTTCATACATGGGTTCAGGTCGAATCGCAACACTTAGAATGTTGGACGAGAACGACATGATACAATTCACTTTTTGCGAATTAACAAAGGACATTCAATAACTCTTAAAGAATACTCAGATTTTGAGAAAATTCTAGATATTAGTGCTTACATAGACAATTTAAAGTTGGAAGCAATCACGGGTAAATCAAGCACGAGCTTATGATTGGCCCAAGATGGCTTCCACTGTAAAAATTCAGGACGATCTACCATTTATTTATTTTTTGGAATAAGAAACCTGTTGATGCCCTCAAATAAAGTCTCCAACAAAAATTTTAAAAATCGAAAACAAAACATCGACTGTAGTACACACAAAACAAGAAAAAAACCAATAAATAATTGATATCAAAGAAGATGTTTAAAATTAAGTGTCAAACTCGGGATTTAATCTTGCATCAGATTTGAGAGCAAGAATACATAGAGATTTTCCTTGATCCAAGAACAATCCGATCTTTGTCGTAAACAAACATTTCAAATTTTTCATAACTGCCCTGATCATTTACAACTTCCAGAACATAGCTTTTTTGACTAAACATAGCATCATCATAAAGAAATAAATATTCTCGATATGTAACTCCAGACCTAAAGCTCATAGCATTTCCATTACTCGCTACTTCTGTATAAATATTTTCTACAGGATCTCCAAAGAGTGTAATTGAGCCGACATCCTGGCCCCAGACTGTTTCACAAGCGTAGCGTGCTTGTTTGGTAGCTGCGAAAGATGACATCGAAACTAAAAATACCAATCCGATCAACGTTAATTTTTTCATAATTTTCCTCCCCAAAAAACACTTCTTAAAATCACACTATAAACATTAAAATTTTTGATTTCAATATATTCCAATAATGTAAGTTATTACAGTACGTAAATAACATATTCATAAATGTGTATATTTTTCACCTTTTTGGTGGGACCAAAAAGAGGCTAGGTTTAGGCTGGTTTCTTTGGTGCCCTTCTAAAGTCCCCCTTCAATTCTTCTAATCATATATCCTCTGATCATAAAACCTATAATCAAAAAGATCAGAGAGAACAGGATGATAAAAAGAGCATGCTGTTTTGCTAAAACATTTAGAAAGCCTTCTCTGGATTCAGATAATTTTTGAAATTCTTCATTGAATTCATGCAACTCTTCTGCATATTTTCGAGTTTCGGGTATATCAAGCGTTTTAATAACATTTAAAATTTTTAAAATATTTTTTGCCGTGTCTATCATCACCACCTTATTACCAATGCCATCATCCCTAATCCTCCCATAACGACTCATCAATGGCCTGAGCCCTCTGACTATTTCGCGGGAATCTAGATACCTTATATTATAAATAAACCGTATATATTGATAGTTATCAGGGATAAGTTTTTCATCGGTTAGGATCGAAAGATCTTCTTCTCTCATGTCTTTGCCAGACAGAATTTTAAAATAACCACCTGACTTATCTACTGCCACACCCAAACCGTTAAGCGCTCCCATCGTTGTAATAATCTTAAATACATCCTCTTGTTTATCAATTTTCCTTCCCCTCAAAGTGATCTCAAAATCCTTTACGCCAGGGGAAATTGAATAACTCAATTTATAATTTTTTGCGTACTCATCAATCATTTTTATAAAGCTAATTTCCCTGGCATTAATACTCAAAGCTGTAATCGTCAATAAAAAGGTAATTATAATTTTCAACATATTTTTTTCTCCTTATTTTTTGTCATTTTTAGGCGTGGGGTTTATTTCTTGACTCTTTTTGCTACTCATTTCCAATTCTTTAATCTGGTCTTCAAGCATTGCAATTTTCTTCTCTTCTTTGGATTTCTTGGATTCCTTAATTGCGTCCTCTTTCCGTTTTTCAATATAACGATCAAAATTCTCTTTGGTATCAAATTCTTTTAGACTGGCAAGAAAATATTGAATCTTCTTTCCGGTATCATAAATTAAGATTGACCGGGCCTTGGGAAAATCCATAATCCGGCCATACCTGGATAAATCTGGTCGCATGTTTCTAATAAACATACCACCAAAAGGGTATTGCATGCGGTAAGAGCTTAGGACATTATTATTTGTATCAGGTGTTTTTTGTCCTTCGTATAGTGGGATATAAAAATCTCTTGAATTTCTAGTTGGCATGATTATGCCACCAAAATCTTCTTCTAAATATGACATATTATGCATGCTCAAGATTCTAAAAAAGTATTCCTTCAGCTCCTCTTTTTCTATGGCACTGACTACTTTCAAAGTAACCGGAAGTTTTTCTTTTAAGTCACTTTTATTATAAGCAACCGAAAGATCTAGAACATTCGAAATTTCTTCTATGGCAACTTCCAAGGACACGTTTTTGAATTCAAATGGCAAAACTTTGCCGTCTTTTATTTGCAACCCATTGGCGATTGCTATACTTGATAAAAAAATCATCATAAAAAAGAACCATGTTTTCATATTTCCTCGCTTGTATCATTTAAATCATTCTTATCTTCAACGTTATTATCAATTTCCTGGTATGAGTAGATCGTGGTTTCAACCTTGAAAGCCTCGAATTTTCCGGGGATGATTTTACCCCGGCCAATCAGCAAGGTTCCCGAGATCAGGATCATTAAAGCCACGGTGCTAAATTGCAATTCTAAAGATATATTGTTAAATATTTCTCTAATTTTAAAGATTTTTAGATCAATAGATTGAATTTTTTCTTTTTGAGGCGCCCTCTTTTTATCCAGCAAATTAAAAGCTTCCCGAAATATTCTCTCCTTCGTCTTTTCACTAATCACTACAGGGGTAGCGGCATTAAAGTGATTATCAATTTCAGCAATTTCTTCCAGGAATTTTACAGATTCGGCATTCTCCACGAGATCCTGGGATATCTTACTTGAAACTTTCTCTAAGAGTTCCCCGTCAAAATGAGCACAAAGAGTTATCTTCGAATATTTATTTTTCACCTTACCCTCTCTTGTAAGTTGAACTCATTTTTTAAATTACATCGTGCCTTGAAAAGAATTTGCTTGATCATATCCACACTTAAACCTGTTACCCTTGAAATTTCCATATAACTAAAATTTTCAACCACCTTCAAGGACATTATCGTACGTTGCAGTAGGGGTAACTTTTTTATCAGTAAATCCACATAACCAAGATCACTTTTTAGGTTAATTCTATCTTCCATGCTGGTACCAAAATCCTCTATGATTGACTTGTGTTTAACCAGTTGCTCTCTTTTTTTCCTTCTTAAATGATCAATGGTTTTATTGCTGGCAATCCGAAACATCCATGCTTTAAGCGTTGCCCCCTCGACATTACTTTCTTGATAGAAGGAAATTTTTTTAATTATGGTCAGGAAAACATCAGCTAGAATTTCCTCCGCTTCTTCCCTATTACCTGCTAGTTTGTATATATGATTTAACAATTTAAAAGAATACTGATTATACAAACAAGTAAAGGTATCCGGATCACCTTTTTTAATTCCTATGGCTAAATCATTATCTGAAAGCATGTTTTTCCTAACTTTCTTTATTTATATGCAAGTAAAACGAATGAACGCCTTAAAAGTTATTAAATATAATAATAAAAAATAATATATAATAACAATATTAACGGGTTAGGCAGCAAAAAAAACTGCTAGAAAAGATTATCCGAGTATTTTAGTCCTCAAATTTTTCAATATCCACTTTCTGGTTCCGGGAACTATCCAAAACATTTAAATCTTTATCAATCACTTTAAAAATAGCTTCTTGAAACAAAACCCAATAACGAGTGGCCATCAGTGGATCGGAGGACGGCAATTCGAGTGTATAGGTTGGAATATCCCTTTCGTTGCCCGCCCAATTACCCAAACTTCCTGGAAAAAAGGGATAATTGGAAATACGAAATTTTTTAGAACTTTCACTCATTTGTAAAAGTAAATTACTCGCTTCAGTTCCAACTTTATTCGTCTCTTTTTTAAAATCTCCCGGCCCATCGTAATCCACAAAACTTAAGGGAGAGTGTAATGAAACAATCTTAGTTGGCTTATATCTTTTGATAATATTTACATGAAAGACAGTTTCAGGCTCACTCATGGCATGGTGCCCGGGAAAACGACGCTTATTTTTTTTAAACTTTTGCACCCAGAATTTGAGAGCATTCTTATTCCAGTCCTTGGTTGGGAAATTCCGGTTGATATCGACGCCCCGATGATTAGTCCTGGTAGAGGGAGCAGTGAAAAACCCATCGGGATTTACAATCGGCACCACCACCACCAGTTTTTCATTAAAATACTCCGGTGGTTTGGCCAATAAAGTGTCTATCAAGTCAAAGCAGAATTTAATGGTAGTCGTCTCATCACCGTGAACACCACAAAAAAACATCGTGCAATCTTTTTTTTCTGTCGTGTGGGCATTTTCGTCACCGAAAACCGTCCACACCAAGGGATTGCCAAGAGAGGAATTTCGCACATGATGCCATTTATTTTTCTCACAACGGGCAGAAACCCATCCCAATTGTGCAAATTTATTCTCAATTTTTTTACAAAATTCTATAACCTTGGGGGTGTTTACAGCACTTGGACCTTCCCTTATTGGTATTTTTTCGAAGATGTTTTCCTTAACTTCCGTATCAATGACTGGTAATGACGGAATGTCTGCCACGGTAGCTTGTTTAGCACAGGCACCTGCCAATAAAAAAATGATCAAGACTGTCTGCAAAACAAAATAATTTCTATCTTCCATAATCAACTGATTACCATATTCAAACCTGTAACTTGGTGGTAGCATAATTCAACTTTTTTTAATGACTAACAATATTACCAAACCATAAGAATTTCAAATGAAAAATTTTATTTTACTCTCCGAGCATTCTGATATCCAAAGCTCCAAGCGCTTGCTTGAAACCGCTATGTCACTGGGGCTTGATACCAAGGTGATTAATCCTTATGAGTGCTTGCTCGATTTAACCAGCTCAACAAGCAAAAATCTAAGCGATACTTTGGTCCTGCACAGGGTGACTGGAATAAAACATGAAAACTATGATTTAAATTTTTCAGGTATGCTGCAAGCAAATGGGGCAAAGATAGTAAATAATCTTAATGCCTTTGAAAAGCTTCGTGATAAGGAACAACAAGCTGTTTTTTTTCGTCAACATCAAATAGCAGTCATTCCGGCCTTTGGACTCAGAAAAAGATTAGGCCCCACCGAACTGGATAAAATAATCGAAAAACTTTCCCCTTATCATGTGGATCCCAAAACTCCTCCCGCTTACATCATCAAAACCACCCGGGGTAACCAAGGAGTTGGCACTAATTTGATTATTGGAGTTAAATCTCTAAAAAGTATCCTGGAAACTCTATGGGCCATCCGGGATCAAAAATTTTTGATTCAACCCTTTTTGAAAGAAGCCTATGAATATAGAATTTTGGCAACCAGCAAAGGCATCCTTGGAGCAATTCAAAGAACTCCGGATCAAAATGATTTCCGAGCCAACGCTCACCATGGTACCGCTTGTAAGTTAAAAAATCTTCCCGCTGGATTGATTGAATTTGCTCAAAATGCTTTTTTTAAATCAGGGGCCAATTATGCCGCTTTGGACCTTTTTTTATGGCAGGATCAATTTATGGTAGTGGAAATAAATCTGGTACCCGGCTTTAGACAAATGGAGGCCATTACTGGTAATAATGTTGCCATGGAAATAATCCAAACCGGACTAGATGAGGGAAAAAAATGATGGAAGTTTACAAAACCAAAAAAGATAGTCTTCACATCGTCACTTTTCCGGTAGGCGATTTTGCCTCCAATTGTACCGTGATTTTTAATGAAGCCAGTAAAAATGCGTTGGTTATAGATCCCGGTTTCAGCATAGACCCCGTTTATCAACTCATCCAAAAAAATCAATTAAAAGTCACGCATATCCTGCATACCCATGGACATTTTGATCATATAACCTCTTCCTCGGAACTAAAAAAAATAACCAAGGCTCCGCTTTATCTTCACCAGGGTGATAAACATTTTTACCAAGATCTTACTAACCAAGCGGGGATCTTTGGGTACCGTCTTAAAATTGAGCTTGCACCTATTGATTATTTATTAAGTGATAATCAAATCATTGAATTTGACCAAGGCTCCTTGTCACTCAAGGTTATCCACACCCCGGGGCACAGCCAGGGAGGATGTTGTTTCTTTACCGAAAACTTCGGCTACCCTTTGCTTATTGCGGGAGATACCTTATTTAAACAATCGGTAGGCAGAACCGATTTACCCGGTGGTGATTTTGACCAGATCGTTGACTCTATAAAAAATAAATTATTTATTTACCCCGATAAAACCGTTGTCATCACAGGTCATGGGCCCACTACCACGATTGGGGATGAGAAAAAATCTAATCCATATCTGACTTGATATTTTTCAGGCAAAAGTTAGCAAGCCCCTTCACCCACCCATCATCCAAATTAGGACAATCTACGTAATAAAGCGCACCACCTTCCCTTTCCACCGACTCTCTTAGTTCCTCATTTATTTCCACCAAGGTTTCCAGTGAATCACTAACAAAAGAAGGGGAAACCACCACCACCTTTTTTCCCCTAAATTGATGTTCCAGCAAATCACCAAGTAGCGGTTTGGCCCAGCGACCTTTTCCAAATTTTGATTGAAAGCACATGACGATATTTTGACAACTTATTTTCTTGGCTAACTTCGCTTTTAATTTTTGAAATGTTTTTTCACATTGAATCAGATAGGGATCCTGATACTTTTTTATTTGCCGAAGCGGCACGCTATGAAAAGAAATTAACACGACCTCCACGGCCGTCTGATTCGTTTCAATCTCCACTAGTTTTTTATAAATCTTTTGAAAAACATTATCTATGAAAAAATCCTCCTCATAAAATGGAGATATCCATTTGACTTGCACTCCCTCTATCCGAAGTTCCTCTAAAATCCCCCAGGTGGATCTTGAATATTGGGGAAATAAAGGCAGTAATACAACGCTTGACGTTTCGGCCAGAGAAATATCCTGGATCGTTTTTTTTCCATAATAAAAAGCATAGTCACACTCAATGTTTTGGGATTTAAGCTCGGTCTTAATCTTTTCACAAAGCAATCTGGTTTGTTTTACCAGTAAAAATTCCTGCCCATCCCAAATTTTCTCATAACGCTTAAAAAGTTTTTTTGCCCGGAACCTCAAAATAATATTTTCAAGAATAGGTAACCAGATAAAATGGGGCAAATCCACCACCTTCTTATTGGATAAAAATTCATAGAGATAGGTTTTAATGGCGGCTTCACTGAGGGTCGCTGGCGATCCAATTTGCATTAAGATAAGTTTACAATCACACTTTCCCATGTAAATCCTCTATGATATAGAACTTTCAAAACTAGATTAATTGGATAGGTTGGTCAAACAATGATTAAAAAAAGAAACCACAAAGAATTAGACAAACTGGGGCTTGGAAGTAAAAATACGATCTACCCCACTAAATATGCTCCGAGCGTGCTGGAATCCGTCAATTTTTCTGGCGGCGTTGAAGATGCTTGGGTCAGTCTTTTATGTAATGAGTTCACCTCCCTTTGTCCAAAAACCAACCAGCCTGATTTTGCAAAAATTTTCATTAATTATATTCCGTCCCAAAAACTGATTGAATCAAAATCTTTAAAGCTTTATCTCTTCAGCTTTAGAAATCACGGGGCCTTCCACGAAGACTGCATTCATCTTATCTGCCGCGACTTGTTTAAACTGCTAAAACCAAAATTTATCGAAGTTATCGGCGAATTTAATCCCCGGGGTGGCATTGCGATCTGGCCTTATTGCTCCCAATCGTCATCTTCTTCAAGATATAAAAAAATCAAGGCAGAACGGTTAGAAGATTATTTCCCTGGAAAATATTCAAAACCTTAAAGAAATGGACAAAAAAAAGTGTTGTGATCAAGCAACTGACAACAACACTCTATATGCGATATAACTTCCAAACGACCCATTCAGATCTTGCTTTCGGAGTTATTCGATAATTTCTAATACTGAACGTTTCTTAAGCTTGGTGGAAGCTGCATTTAAAATGGTTCGTAAGGCCCTGGCGGTACGGCCTTGCTTTCCAATCACCTTGCCGAGGTCAGTCTTATCAACCTTTAGTTCAATAACAGTGGTCTGTTCACCAGTTATCTCAGTGACATCCACCTTTTCGGGTATGTCCACTAAAGACTTGCTTACGTACTCTATCAGATCTCTAAGTTCAGACATGCTCAACTCCCACGCTATTAAGACCTAGGGCCTTAAGTTATAAAACGGTCCCTTTGACCATCAGTAAATCACTATATTTTTATATTATTTTTTTTAAACAAGGACTTTACGGTATCTGAAAGAACAGCACCCTTGTCAACCCAAGCAGAAATTTGTTCTGCTTTAACATTTTTCAAAACTTCTTTTTCGGTTGGAACGTATTGTCCTAATTGTTCTAAACAACGACTATCTCGTGCCGAACGAGAATCAATGGCAACAATGGAATAAATAGGTGTATGAACTCTTCCTCTTCGCGCTAATCTAATCTTAATCACAAACAACTCCTAACTTAGTATGATTTATAGTTGATAATAACAGTGGTAATTAAATAAACCGTCCCAGCTTACAAGTCAAGAAGAATATACAGATTATTAGTATTCTAAACCTAGAGTAAATAACTAGAATTAAAGGTTTTTTGAACACAATAGTATTAATGATTCTAATCGGGATATAATGAGAGAGCTCAGCGTGAAAAATATCCACCACCCCAAGTACCCTTTCCACCTTTGCCTTTTTTCTTTTTAAAGGAAGCGTCAGCTTGCTGCCTGAAACCTTTCTGCGGCCCCATTCCGGGCATTCCTCCGGGCATCCCCATGGCCCCCATGTCAGGCATACCACCTTTCATCATCTGCATCATCGGTCCAATCATTTTTTCCATTTGTTTAAATTTAGCAATGAAATCTTTGATGGAGCCCTCTGGATTTCCTGAACCTCTGGCAATCCGCTTAATGCGAGAGTCATTTAGAATTTTATAATTGTCTCTTTCTTCCTTGGTCATTGATGAAATAATCACTTTGATTTTTTTCATTTCATTTTCCGCAGGTCCTATATCGCCGATCTCTCTAAGCATGCCTCCCATTCCTGGAATCATTTTCATTAAAGAGGTAAGCGGACCTAATTTGGAAATCATATTCATTTGATTTAAAAAATCATCCACCGTAAATTTATTTTTTGAAAGGCGCTTCATCATTTTTTCCGCTTCATCCTCATCAATCTCTTCTTGCGCCTTTTCCACTAATGATAAAACATCCCCCATATCCAAAATTCTTTTGGCCAGTCGATCTGGATGAAAGAGTTCCAGATCTTTCATCTTTTCCCCGGTAGAAATATACTGAATCGGCACCCCGCTTACATGTTTTATAGAAAGCGCCGCTCCTCCCCTGGCATCTGAATCCATTTTCGAAAGCACCACGCCCGTCAATCCGATCGAATCATGAAAAGTCTTGGCCACGTTCACGGCTTCCTGGCCGGTCATGGCATCAGCGACCATCAAAACTTCCGGATGAAAAATATTGAGAGCTTCCTTGACCTCACGGAGTTCATTCATCAAATGTTCATCCACATGAAGCCTGCCTGCCGTATCTATAATGGTAATATCAATTTTTTTATCAGTGGCATATTTCATGGCGCTTAAAGCAATCTCTTTCGGGGAGGACGATAAATCTGAATCGAACCACTCTATGTCAATGGATTTGGCAAGCGTTACAAGCTGGTCTTTGGCAGCTGGCCTATAAGTATCAGCGGGAACCAACAGCACACTTTTCTTTTTCTTTTTTCTTAGATAAAGAGCAAGTTTGCCTGAAAATGTCGTCTTCCCCTGTCCATTGAGCCCCACCACCAAGATCGGCAAGGTATCTTTTCTTTCCAAGTTGGGTTCAATATTGGCACTACCCATGATACTGGCCAGCTCGTCGTGGACAATCTTAATAAACTGTTCCTGGGGATTAACCCCGGCAATGACTTTTTCGCCAATGGCCTTGTCTTTCACTGCAGATACAAAATTTTTAACCACTTTGAAATTAACATCTGCCTCCAATAAGGCAGTTTTAACCTGACTTAAGGCTTCCTCGATGTTAGCTTCACTGATCTTATGTTTGCCTCTTATCACTTTAAAGGCATCTGAAAATTTTTCGCTTAAAATATCAAACATTCAACTTTCCTTTTCGATAGATGTTTTAGAGTATATAACATGTTTTTACAAAATTGCACAGATGGCCTTTGCACCATCTATTTGCCCCGGCAGTAATAATAAATGATGGAATACAACTTTTCCAACAAACTACAAGAAAAAATTGATTTTTTAAATCAAAAAAAAACCGCCATCAAACTGGGCAGTATCCATTTTTCGTCCAAACTCCTTTTGGCACCACTCGCCAGTATCACCGACGTTCCTTATCGGTTACTCATGCAAGATCTTGGTTCAGGCGGCTCGGTCACCGAATTAATTTCTTGTCATGGCATCAATTATAATAACGAAAAAACCCTCAAGATGTTACAAATCAATAAGGCAGAAAAGAATGTGGGCATCCAGCTCTTTGGCGAAAATCCCGACGATATGGCCAGAGCATCGGTCTTTTGTGAAAAATTAGGGCCTCACTTTATCGATATAAATGTGGGTTGCCCGGTTAAAAAAGTGGTCGGCAAAGGGGCCGGTGCGGCCCTCTTGAAAGATCTTGCGCTTCTGCAAAAAATAATTGTTGCCGTAAAAAAAAATATCTCCATTCCTTTGACCTTGAAAATCAGAACTGGCTGGTCTAAAAATGAAATAGTAGCGCAGGATATTGCCGACATGGCCTATAACGAAAAAATTGAGTTTATATGTTTACATGGTCGCAGCAAGGATCAACTTTATAGCGGTTATGCCAATTGGGACTATATTGAATTGGTGGCCAGAAATGCCAAACTCCCCGTGGTGGGTAACGGTGATCTGCACAGTGCAAGGTTTGTCCGGGAAAAAATGCAAACTTCGTCTTGCCCGGCCTTTATGCTGGGACGTGGTCCCTTGCGAAACCCTTTTTTATTCCTGCAATCCTACGCACCAGATACGCCTGATCATCAGATTTTGTTCACCCCGCTTGATCATTTGGAAGTAATCCACAAATTATATTCCAATATGCTAAAATTTTACGAAAAAGACCGGATTCTTGAAATCCAGCTTAAAAAACACGCCCTCTGGATAACCGCTGGCTTCCCCGGGGCAAGTGGCCTGCGAAAAAAACTTTTTACGCTAAAAGGACACGCTGATGTGCATGATTATCTGGTTGAATATTTCCAATTATTAGAAGACAATATTTCCAAACATATCAATCATGACCTGCCTTTTTTATCCGGCGGACATGGTTAAAACTTTGTTAAGGAACCCCGATGTATTTGAATATCTCTCTTTTCAATCAAGCTGGTAAAGAAATCCAAAAAGTGCAGGTGGATGAAAAATTCAATCTAACCAATTTTTTAAACACCCATCACTATTTTATTGAAGACATTGATCTAAAAAAATTCATCCGGGATATTAACCAGGCCTGGAATAAAAATATCAAATCGTTCTTGTTCATTGACGACAGTCCCGAGCTAATTGAATACTTCACAGATGAGGCTCACGCCCAAGGTCACTATGCCGAAGGATTTGTGACATCTGACGATGGCTATGAAAGATATGTGGCCAATCCGGAGGCGTTCGATATTGTGGTGTTGGATTACCGGATGCCCGGGATCGATGGCGGACGAGTGGCACAGGCATTTATGGAGCTCAACCAAAATGTCCGTTTGGTGCTCCTCACAGGGGACGAAAGCCTCCGTCCAGAAACTATAAACAAAATCCCTATTATCTACAAGCCCTCGCGGTTAAAAGATATTATTGAAGCCGCTTCCATATACAATTATCAAAGCAATTTTTCAAAAGGCAAAAGATAATAACCACTCTCCATTAATTTGAATTGACTAATATTTTCCACTTTTATAGATTGGTTCCTCAAGCTTGGAGGATCTGCATTTTTAATTTAAACGGATTAAATTCACAACAAAGAGTGGCGGCAGAAATTATTGAAGGCCCGGTACTCATTTTGGCCGGGGCAGGTACTGGTAAAACCAGAACCATTACCTATCGAATTGCCCACATGGTGGAGAACCTAAACATTTCTCCTGAAAACATTCTGGCAGTAAGCTTTACCAACAAGGCTTCCAAGGAAATGCTTGAACGTACTGAACATCTGCTTGGTAAAAAAAAATCCAGTTTGCTAACCCTTTCCACTTTTCACGCCCTGGGAGTGCGTATTCTAAGATCAGAAATCCAAAAGCTGGGCTATGGCCGTTTTTTCAGTATTTATGATACTTCCGACCAGCTCTCCATCATCAGGGAGGCCTTAAAAAAATATAAGGCGGATAAAAGTTTTGACCGGAAAATGATTCTTTCAAAAATCAGTTTTTTAAAAACCAAATGCATCTCCAACGAAGAATTTACAAGCTCCGTCTATTTTAACCTCGAGGAACCCTATGATCTGGCAACCGAGTTTGTTTATCACTACTATCAGGACAAACTTAAATTTTATAACGCCATTGATTTCGATGATATTTTATTTTTAACCCATAAACTGTTACGAGAAAATCAGGAGCTACGGGAAAAATATTCACAAAGATTTAAATACATCATGATTGATGAGTACCAAGACACCAATCGTTTGCAATTTGATCTGATCCTGCACCTGACTTGCACACACCAAAATCTCTGTGTAGTCGGCGATGATGATCAGGCCATCTACGCCTTTCGGGGAGCAGATATCAGCAATATACTAGATTTTGAAAAACATTTTCCTAGCGCCAAAATGATCAAGCTAGAAGAAAATTATCGTTCCAGTCCGTCGATTTTAAATCTCTCCAACCAGGTCATCAAAGAAAACAAACATCGCAAAATCAAAACTCTTTGGAGTAAACAATCCTCCACTGAAAAACCCTATCTATGGAAGATGAAAGACCCCGAACACGAAGCCAGAATAATCATTGAAGATATAGCTCACTCAGAAAGGACCAACCACCCCTTAAATGAGATGGCCATCCTTTATCGCAGCAACTTGCAGGCCGTGCCTTTTGAAGATCAACTGCGCATGAATAATATCCCCTATACGGTGATAGGTGGACAAAAATTTTATGAAAAAAAAGAAATCAAGGATCTGATGGCCTACCTGATGGCGATCCTCAATCCTTACGATGAACTGGCGTTACGCCGGATTTTAAATATTCCCAACCGCGGAATTGGCAATGTCACTTTAAAAAAATATCTCACCAAGGCCTTGCAAAACAAGTCCTCCCTTTTTAAGGAAATGGAAACTGACACCCACCAGGTGAGCGATAAGTCCTCTCCCATCGCCTCTTTTGTTTTACTGATCAACCAATATAAAAAAATATTTCACGCCAAGGTGTTGCCGGAAGCCATAGGGGATTTGATAAAGGAAATTGATTATTTGGGTTTTGTGGAAAAACAATACGACAGCGCCAAACAAGTGGAGATGCGCAAAAAAGACGTGCTTTCCTTCATTGAATCCGCAGAACGT
This sequence comes from Bdellovibrionales bacterium RIFOXYC1_FULL_37_79, assembly GCA_001770015.1. Taxonomy (GTDB): domain Bacteria; phylum Bdellovibrionota; class Bacteriovoracia; order Bacteriovoracales; family Bacteriovoracaceae; genus XYC1-FULL-37-79. The sequence continues at coordinate 104,814 of MEQB01000002.1, read as the reverse complement.
TTTTATTATTACCATAAGGAGGGGGCCACTTTAAGAAATTTTATCGAGAAAATTCTCCTGAAAGATTCGCAGGATCAAAAAGAAGAATCCGACGAATCCGTTAAAAAAAATGAAGTCCAACTCATCACGCTTCACTCTGCCAAGGGACTGGAATTTGATACGGTTTATCTGGCCGGGGTGGAAGAAGGACTGCTACCCCATAAAAAGACCATTCAAAGTGATGATGATGTCAGCGAAGAAAGAAGACTTTGCTATGTCGGCATCACCCGGGCCCGCCAAAAACTCATCATGACCCACTGCCAGAGCCGAACACTTTATGGTAATAACCAAATCAGACATTTGAGTCGTTTTTTATCTGGACTTAAAGATCAGGAACTTTTTATTAAGCAAGACCGGACCACGCTTGATCACTTGAATCACCAAGAAAAAGAAGTCTTCAAGAAGAATTTTTTTGAAGGTTTAATTGATAGTTTGAAATAATAAAAAAACTTATTCCTCTTCATAAATAATAATTTTACTATCCCTTATTAGCTCCCGATACTCCCTGGTTTTCGTGATGGGATCAATCGTGCCAGAAATGCTCACGGTTTTTGACCCCATAAAGGGCACAAAACTTCTAAGCGCATCCTGCCAATCACCATAAACCGTGTAATCCAAATTATAAACATCACTGCATTCGATCTCGCCCAATTTAAGCAGATCCCTCAAGTAAACCGTATGCGTTTTAAAAAGTCCAAGCGGCGTCCAAACTTTCTTCGTGATGTAAAATCCCAGCCCTCTTTGTTTAACCAGTTGCTGCTCTTCCACCTTGGAATAATCCACCGCCCAGGTTCCGGTGGAGGCGCACATTTCAGGTGATAATAAAATATTACTACTACCGCATGAAACCAGGATAAATGATAAGAACACTAATATTTTATTGATCATATTGTTTTGGCCTGATGGCGTATCCTTTAATCCGGTAACTTCTTGGAGTATAAAGACCTATACTGAAAAAACTGGCCAGGAATTGGGGAAAACTTTGAAAATCTTCAATGCTGATTTCCGCCGGGTCAAAATATCCGGTTGCTTGATGAACCACTTCATCAAGATAGACCGTGGAATCCTTGGGAAAATGGCCCCACAAATAAAAATTTTTTCTCCCGATCACCGTAAATTCCACATTTCGTCCACCGTGCTCAAAAATCTCCACTCTTTTTTCTCGCGTTGTATATTTAATTCTGGCGCAACCAAAGAGCAGCACCACCAAGACAAAAAACAGACTAAATGGTAAAAATCTTTTCATCCTTTATATTTTCCAGTATATTTCTCGATCAAGCAATTTCCTTTCATACTATTATAAATTATCATAGTAGAATATTTGTTAAATCGAGGAAAGAAAAATGCGTATTTCATGGTGGTTAACAGTATTTTTAACGGTTATACCCTGGGCCTTATTGGCCAAGGAACAGATGGTTGAAGTTTCACCCCATCTTTTTAAAACCGGTCATGATTATTTCCTGGTTTTAGAATACCAACACAAAAACGGATGGCATACCTATTTTAAAAACCCGGGGGATTCAGGGGAGGCTACCGCATTTCAATTTTTTATAGATAATAAAAGAGTTGAGTTACCCGAGCCATTATGGCCTTTTCCCGAAACCATCAAGTACGGTGGCATAAACACCTATGGATACTCCGGCGCTTTTGCTTTATTTTTTAAACTGGAAAAAGCCTGGCTCCATCAAACAATGAAAATAAAAACCAGCTGGCTGGCCTGCAAAAACATCTGTGTCCCAGGCCTTGCAGAAAAAGAAATAACCTTGAATCAAAAAAATTTTCACGATGATCTGCGACTGCAAAGATACTTTGAAAAACTTCCCACCGTCATCAACTCACCTGAAAAACTGACCATCAACCTGATACGGGACGAAAAAAACCAAAAGATCCTGATCTATTATAATTTTAAAGACCCACTTACCCAAAAATTTCCTGCTCACCAAAACTTTTTGGTTCCACTTACCACCCATCAATTTAATTTTGGCAGCGAAAAATTAGTGATTGAAAACGAACGGCATCTTGCCGGAACCATGGAGGGAAACTTTGAAGGGGAATATCTGGAACCGCCCCTGGCCTTTCCAACCCTCGAGGATCTCCGAAACAAATATTTATTCACCTTTCTCTATCAAGATCCCAATACGTTACAAACTTTCCAATTAACCCATCAATTCAAATCTGCCAACCCATCCAGCAAGGTTTTGGCACCATCCACAATCAAGACTTTGCCGTCAGTATGGTATTACATACTGCTGGCCTTACTAGGTGGACTTATTTTGAATTTCATGCCATGTGTTTTACCCGTGGTTTCCTTAAAACTTTTTGGCCTTATTAAGCACCAACAAGAATCTCACCAAAGCATCTTCTTCCACAACCTGGCATACACCACCGGAGTTTTATTTTGCTTTATTGTTTTGGCATTGATCGTTTTTTTAATCAAATCAGCAGGCGGACAAATCGGTTGGGGCTTTCAACTCCAGTCCCCTTCTTTTGTAGGCCTCATGACGCTGGCCCTTTTTATTTTTTCCCTCAATATGTTCGGACTTTTTGAATTTAGCACCCCCGGTGGCAAATTAATGGGAAACCTTCGTCTCAAAGAAGGATTATTTGCTGATTTTGCAGGAGGCATCCTGGCGGTTATTTTATCAACCCCCTGTAGTGCTCCACTGCTGGGAACCGCCCTGACTTTTGCCTTTACCACCACCCCTTTAAATATTTTCATTTTATTTTCATTCATCGGACTGGGCCTTGCTTTCCCTTTTATTTTAACTGGAATATTTCCAAGGGCATTAATCCTTCTTCCTAGACCAGGCAACTGGATGAATATTTTCAAAAAATTTTTAGGGTTAAGCTTGCTTCTCACCAGCGCCTGGCTTCTCACCGTACTCACCTCATTGATTGATCAAGACGTGATCCTAACCACCCTAGGCCCTGCCATACTTACCGCGTTGGTAAGCTTTATCCTAAGGGGTAAGTGGCACAAACTGCGTTTACTCTTTTTATGCTTAAGCTTATCTTTCTTCGTGGTATTTGTGATCAAAGTTCAAACCTCCAACGATTTGGACAAAATAAATTCCTTAAAATTAATCCGGGAAAAACAAACGAAAGGACTGAATTTTTCGCCATGGCATCCCGCTTATGAATATCCCAGTGATCAAATAAGCTTCATCGATTTTTCCGCCAGCTGGTGCCTGACTTGCAAAGTTAATGAAGAAATCATTTTAAACACTGATGAATTCAAGGCCCTGGTCAAAAAATATAATTTAAAATTAATCCTTGCCGACTGGACCAGTGGTGATGAAGAAATCACTAAATGGCTAAAGGAGCATGGTTACGTCGGAGTTCCCGCCTATTTTATCGTCTCCAAAAATAAAAAATTTCATGATCTGGGAGAGACCATTACCATTCGTGAGATTGAAGAGACTATAAAAAAGGCCATAAGCGAGACCAAATAAGATAGCTTCCAAGCGATATATTCAACAAATTTACCAGTCTTAATCAGGTTGACGATATGTCGAAAATAGCGGATAATTTCGACATATGATACGAAGACTGCTTAACCTATCTGAATCAAACAGTTTTTTTCTCTTTGGCCCAAGGGGTTGTGGCAAAACGACCCTGATTCATGAGATATTTAAAAATAAAAATGCGTTCTGGATTGATTTTTTAAATCTTGACTTTGAACTTCGCTATAAACAACGGCCTCAACTACTGGTTGATGAATATATGGCAAGTGCCAAAAAACCGGAATGGATTATAATCGATGAAGTTCAAAAAGTTCCTTCCATATTGGATGCTGTTCAACAATTAATTGAAAAATATAAAGTAAAATTTGTACTCACTGGATCAAGTGCCAGAAAACTAAAAAGATCACAGGCAAATATGCTAGCCGGTAGGGCCTTTAATTTTTCTTTATTTTCTTTTAGCTACTTGGAGCTAAAAGAACAATTTGATCTTTTGCAGGTTTTACAATTCGGATCACTTCCCAAGCTTTACAATAAAGAGCTTTACAATGAACAAGACAAAATAAGATATCTTAAGAGCTATGTTTCAACCTACCTAAAAGAGGAGATTATAGTTGAACAGTTAGTTCGCCAAATAGAACCCTTCCACCGATTTTTAGAAGTAGCAGCGCAGTCCAACCGGGAAATTATTAATTATTCAAAGCTGGCAAAAGAGGCCCAAATTACCGACAAAAGTGTTGCCCGATATTTTGAGATTCTATCCGATACCCTGATGGGACACCTTATTCCAGCTTATCACAAATCGATAAGAAAACAGCAAATCGAATCACCTAAATTTTATTTTTTTGATACGGGCATTGTTCGGGCAATCCGAGGAGAACTAAACTATCCGCTGAAGCCAAAAAGTTATGAATATGGAAATTATTTTGAATCATTTATTGTCAACGAAATAATCAAACAAAATATTTATCTGGAAAAAGATTATAAAATTAGTTATTTAAAAACTAAAGAAGGCCAAGAGATCGACCTGATTGTCGAATCTCGGTTAAAAACATTTCTCATTGAAATAAAATCCTGTGAAGTCCTTGATTCAAGCGAAGTAAAGGCATTAATCACACTTCTACCTTCTTTTAAAAAAGCCGCCGGTTTGGTCCTTTGTACAAATAATAACCCCAACATGCTCACCAAGGAAATTAAAGCAATTCATTGGCAAGATGGTATTCGAGAGATTTTCAATTGATTAAAGTGTTTTCAAATTCTATAGCGAGCCGGTTATAAAATTTACCATATCTGACCGTTTTACTTTTTGTCTTGTGAATTGTTCGAATAAATGACCAAATAAATACACGATTAGGGCATGATTCGGATATCAAGAACTCCGGCATATCATCCGATAAATCAGTTGTATATGCTTGCAAAAACTTTTTATATCATTATTTTTATTCTCCTTACCCGTACTCTGGTTGGGGCCGATCATGCGGCACTCGTATGGAGCATGCATACTGATCAATCTCTCTTTGCAGAATCCAGTGATTATCTAGACAAACTAATAAAAGAAAACAAGGCATCCACTACTGATTTACTCACCTGGGAGGCCAGCTTTGATGACTTTGGTGCAAAACTATCACAAGTGTTGACCAGACTTGAGGGAAAAGCTTTACCACAACTTCACCTCATCCTCAATACTCATGGATGTGTCGGAAACAAAATGTTATGCGGGTCAACCGAGGTTGAACATTCCAAATTGCTTGCCGTACTTATGCCACAAATCAAAGCCTACCAGGAAAAAACCGGCAAGATTTTGCATCTCAACCTGGTCTGTGATATGTGCCATTCGGGTAGCTGGGTTGACTCCCTTAAAACCCAACTAGGAAATCATATCAATGATTACAATATCAATCTACTCACTTCTTCAGATCCCGACGGAGTAGGTTTTTCCCGGGTCTTATTCACCAAAATCAAAACTGCGGAAGAGCATTTAAAAAAAATGGGGCCAATGCAAGAAAAATTTTGTATCGGGTGCACGCATTTCCAAAAAGTCATGAAGCTGATTGGCAACCTTGGTTATTCCGATGTTACCACCCCGCTTGGATGGAGCAATACTTCAGGTCTTATGAATCTGACCAAAGATGAAATCGATATTATTTTAAAATCCTGTGATCCACGGGATTTTTTGCACATTCTGGCCCGTATGAAGGAAAATTTACAAGGCGATCGGGACAAGCAAAAAAAACTGATTAGCGTGCTTGATGAAATTGAAAAATCCTCCACTGACTTAAACTTTCAAAAACGCTTACAACTGGAAAAGGCTATCCTTAACCGTGACGCTCCTTCATTATTAAATTTTTTAGCTGATCCTGAGCTGGTCAAATTGCTCCAGGTTGAGCCTTATGGTGCGGAGGAGGCTTTTACCACTCAAGCAGACCCAGACTTAATCCCGCATACCCACCGAATCCGCCGCCAGACCCCTGAAAAAAATATTGAAGATTTTAAAACATTGGTCAAAAGTGTACTCAAGGAAAATCCATCCAACTATAATCAATTAAACATTTCAAAAGCCACTATTGATCTTATTGCTGACGATCTTGACGCTTTTGTCGACCAGCTGATCAAAACTAATCCTCTCGAAGATATGACTCCCATCATGGCGTATTTAAAGACCTTAGCAAACCTTGAAAAAACTGAAAAAATTGAACAGGCCATCATAAAAATTTTTAAAAACAATGATCGCCAAAAATTATTACCTAAGGTAAGAGAACTCCTGGCCCTGGGAAATCAGTCCCCCACACTCACTTCAGACCAGTTAAACCAAAAAATGAACTCCCTGTTTGCTTCCTTAAACATCGATAAGGCTCAGGCTCAAGGTTGGTTCATCAATGACCTTTTATCCACCCAAGATGCCTTGATTTCACCAAACTTGGAAAAAAATTTAGATCTGATCGCATGGGATTTTCAAACCAACCATCCCCCCATCATCAAACTCGATATTTTTAATAAATTTCTTGAAAAAATCGGGAGACATCCTGGCATTAATAAATTTCGAAAGAACATCATTGATACCATGCTAAAAGATCCAACATTACTGACTGACCTCGACATAAACGATCCACGGATTGCGCTTGCCTTTTTCAATTTACCTGATCCCGATTATCTGCAACTGGTCACCCAAAACCTGTCTGGAAACGGTGATACGCGTTTTTTTGAGCAAAATCTTCTGGAAAAATATTTGAGTAAATTTACGGAGCATAAGTTGTACCCAAAAGTACAAGCCGAAATTTTAAATAATCTAGAAAAAAACCATCTGGAAATATTTCAACAAAACACTTACAACAATTCTCATCTTGATTTTGTCTTTGCTAAGCCGATACCTGATGACCTATCACCCTCACCTGAACTACTAAACTATTTGAGTAAGGACAAAAAATACTTTCAAACATCCCGTGCTCCATCGATAAGTGGTAATGTTCAACATACCTTGCTGCAAATGGCTGCTCATCCCGACCCGGCCGTGCGGCTTTCTTCCCTGGAAACACTGGTTAATTTAAGTCCCAAAGATCCCGACATTGCCTCAGCCATTGTTAAAGCCCTCACCGATTCCAACTTGGATGTACAAACCTGTGCCTTTATCAATCTCGAAGAAACCAATGATCTTTCCCATCCAAAGCTGCAACATATACTGGCAGACTTGTTAAACGATCCCAAGGAACCAATTCGTAATCGTGCCGCCAATAAACTAAGAAAAATTAAACCTAGCGATCCGGAGATACTGGTTAAAATATATAATGCCAACCACCCTTTATTAAATGAACAACTTGGATTAAATCCTGCCCGCATGGAAGAAATCAAGGCTGCCATCACCTCGATGCGTTTCCAAGGCTGCCTAAACGACTTAGGCGGAAGAAATAAGTAATGAGTAACTTTTTTTGCGGTTATTACGATTTAACTTTGAAAAAAAACACATACTGAAAAAAGACGATTATAAAATATATTCCTTGCCCGTTTATTGCTTAGATAAAAAAAATATAAAAGTGAATGGTAGCTTAACACATGATGTATTGAAATCTATGAAAGGACTTGATTTTGGCATGCTCTCTTTGAGACATTTCATTGATGAGTGCGACATGGGATTTTCAAATGAAGATAAACAAAAGAAGAAAGAAATAAAAAGGCCAATTACTACCATTCAACGAGGATAATTACTATATCTGGTTTAGTTAATTTGACCAACTAAGCAGTTGAGTTTATTCCTTTTAATAAGCATTAATACTATTGTGTGCCAGTAGTACAGATTAGTTAAATAATATAAAAGAAATTAAAAGTACCTATAACACTTCCAAGGCTTCTTTCAATTTCTTGCGATCAATCCCCGTAGAAAATCCAAGGTTCTTGGCAATATCAAGCATACTTTCCGTAGAAATATTCCCTTTTGCCCCCTTGGCGAATGGACATCCGCCTAGACCTCCGACTGAGCTATCAAAAATACGCACTCCCTGATTTATAGCCTCAAACGTATTTTTTTCGGCCATGCCTTTGGTGTCATGCAAATGCATTCCGATCATATTTTCACTACAGATTTTTTTTGCTTCCGTTAGGACTTCTTTGATTTTTTCAGGTGTGCCAAAACCTATCGTATCCGCAAAAACTAATTCATCTACTTTTAATTTCAAATATGTCTGTGCAATCTCCATAACATTTTTAACTGGCACATCCCCTTCATAGGGACAACCAAACGCCATTGCCACATATGCTCTGACTTTTATATTATTCTCATTTGCGATAGTAATAATATTTTTAACTCGATTAATTGCCTCGAAAGTTGAACAATTTAAATTTTTTTGATTGAAAGTTCCACTCGCACTAATAATGACCGATATCTCCGAAAGTTTTGCTTCAATTACATCCTTCATTTTAGAAGGAGTAAAAACCAGAGCAAACAAGCGTGTCTTATTCATTACATCTTGCAAACGAATAATGAGTTCCTTGGTTTTTGCCATCTGCGGGACTTTTTTTTCATTAACAAAGCTGCCCACTTCAATATGCTTAATTCCAGCAGACATCAGTTTCCTGACAAACTGCTCTCTAACCTCCAATGAAACCGGCTTTAGAATTTGCAAACCATCCCGGGGAGATACTTCCTTGATTACTAACTTCTCCATGGCTAAATGAGTTTTCCCAAGGTCAGCAAATCATCACAAATCGTGATAGTCGATTCCCAAAATTCCGCTGACATGATACTTTGCTTATCTTTCAAACTTTTTTCAACTTTTGGATAGAGTAATTTTGCATAAGTATTGACCCATGGATGTTTACTCCAGGTTTTGGATAAATCAAAGGTCTTGCGATCATATTTACTCCCCAAATACATTTCCCCAATCATCATCGAAAGCGGTTCCTGCAAAATATCCAGGCGGGGAAAATATTTGGAAGGATCACATCCCCCTAGCATCTTATCGGTCAACACCTTTTTTTGACCACTGGGCATAACCCTCATTAAATAATTGATAAGAATTTTCATGATATCTTCTTTCCTGAGTTCACTGGATTTTTCTGGATGAATTCTAATGACAATATAATTATTGGCGTAACTAACTTGCATCTGTTCATCTTTGGGAAACCAGACAAAATGCACTCGAATATAATTGCTCAAATGCTTTGGAATGGAAAAAAAGGTCGCCGCCGAATTTAAGATGCTTTTGAAATTTGTTTTTTTCAATTCTTTTTCCAAATTGGCAACTTCGGCTTCCCGAGCGGCACTCAGCCTGACCAACTCGGCAATTTTAGAATTAAAATGCTCATAAAACTTTCCCAGGGACTGTAACTCCTCGGCCTTTAATTTATCCTTTAAATTGGTAATGGCCAGTAATGGCCGGTTGGAATCAAAAAAAGACTCCATGACCGGATCAACCACCAAATCCAGCTCAGAAAAAAAACTTCCTTCTGTCTCCCTAAAGGTCTTATAATATTTTTTTCTAAAATCCTGGTACCAGTCCATCCACTGCTTATCAGCGGAATTTTCAAAAAAAGAATTCTTTAAATGCTGCATGTACGTCGAAGAGACCGGGGTTTGGGCCACACTGAGATTTTCCATAACTTCAAAATAATCAGCGGATTCACTATACGAAATAATGACTCCACTTTTACTAATGGCCCAGCTGGAGAGCGGAACCACCACTGTGAAAGTTATCACGATTAATAAAATTTTCATGCCACTCCTCAAATAAAAATTAAACATCCTTATGACAACATTATATATGAAATAAATCATCTTCGGATAAATTTAGTATCCAGACCAAAATAGTCCATCAATAATACTGCGCACTAGTAGATAAAACACTTGTATCCATGGGCTTTTTTATGTTAAATAGTAAAAAATAATTAGTACATTTTTTTATAAACCCCTACCAAAAGGATATTGCAATGACTAGAATTCGTACACAAGACGATTATGTAAAAGCTCACAAACAAAGTATGGAAAATCCAGAAAAATTCTGGGGCGATTATGCCGAACAATTTACTTGGCATAAGAAGTGGAACAAAGTTTGTTCAGGAAATTTCCAAAACCTGGATTACAAATGGTTTGAAGGCGCCAAACTCAACATGTCTGAAAACTGTTTAGATCGACATCTGGCAACGAAAGGCGATAAAGTCGCTTTATTGTTTGAACCAAATGATCCCAATGAAGATGTCAAACGTTACACCTACAAACAACTGCATAAAGAAGTTAACAAAATGGCCAATGTTTTAAAAAACAAAGGCGTAAAAAAAGGTGATATCGTAACGTTCTACATGGGCATGGTTCCAGAACTTCTGATTGGTATCGTGGCCTGTACCAGAATTGGTGCTATTCACTCTGTAGTATTCGGCGGTTTTTCAGCCACCGCTTTGGCAGATAGAATGATTGATGCCAAATCCACCGTACTGGTAACCAATGATGCTTCTTATAGAGGCAACAAAACCGTTCCTCTCAAAGAAACTGCTGACGAAGCGTTAGCTAAATCCCCAACCGTTAAAACTGTTCTCGTAGCAAAAAGAATTGGAAACAAAGTAAATATGCAAGCTGGCAGAGATTTTTGGTTGCACGATGAATTAACCAAAGCCTCTGATACCTGTGCTCCTGCCTCTATGGATGCAGAAGATCCACTCTTTATCCTATATACTTCAGGTTCAACCGGAAAACCAAAAGGCCAACTTCATACCACTGCCGGTTACATGACTTGGGCAAAATTTACTTTTGAAAACGTATTTCAAGTCAACGAAAACGATTTGTACTGGTGTACCGCTGATATCGGTTGGGTGACTGGACATACTTATATTGCTTACGGTCCACTGCTTTCAGGTGCTACAACCATCATGTTTGAAGGCATTCCAACCTACCCAGACGCTGGAAGATTCTGGCAAGTCGTTGATAAACACAAGGTAACCCATTTCTATACCGCTCCTACCGCTATTCGAGCTCTTCAGGCCCAAGGATTAGACTTTGTTAACAAACATAGCCTTGCTTCTTTAAAAGTGCTTGGTACCGTTGGCGAACCTATCAACGAAGAAGCTTGGGATTGGTACTACAAAAATATTGGAAAAAGCAAATGCCCCATCGCCGATACTTGGTGGCAAACTGAAACCGGTGGTATCATGATTTCTAACCTTGCAGGAGTAACTCCTCATAAAGCTACCTTTGCAACGATTCCACTTCCTGGGGTTGAACCAATGCTGGTGGATGCCGATGGCAAAGAAATTAAAGGGAACCCAGCTGATGGTAACCTCTGTATTAGTAGATCATGGCCTGGTATGACCCGTGGTATTTACGGTGACATGGATCGATTTAAAAATACTTATTTCACCACTTACCCAGGCAAATATTTTACTGGCGACGGTGCGCGAAGAGATGAAAAAGGCCAATATAGAATTACTGGTCGGGTGGATGATGTTATCAACGTATCTGGTCACCGAATTGGTACCGCAGAAGTTGAAGATGCACTTAACCAACATGAAAAAGTAGTTGAATCAGCTGTTGTTGGCTACCCCCATGAAATCAAAGGTCAAGGTATCTACGCTTATGTTATCTGTACGGAAAAACCCACAGACCAGGAAGCTTTCAAAAAAGAACTCAATGCGCTTGTTAACAAAATTATTGGGCCAATTGCAAAACCTGATAAGATTCAATTAACCTCTGGTCTTCCCAAGACTCGTTCAGGAAAGATCATGAGAAGAATTCTTAGAAAAGTAGCTGAAAACGACACCAGTTCACTGGGCGATACCTCTACTCTTTTAAATCCTGAAATAGTTGAAGAAATTATTAAAGGTGCAAAGAAAATCTAAGTTAAACATTTTTTAAAATGACTTTTTGAGGGCCGCAAAATAATTGCGGCCTTCTTTTTTTATGTTATATTTTATTATATTAAAGCTGATCAATGACATCTTGAAGTTGCGTCACTTTCAAAACTGTTTTGGATTTTTCATCTGTTTGGAGATTACTCAAAATGCCTTGTAACTTTTTAGGGGTAATCTTTTCCCAGGGGAGTTTTTCTAAATAAAAGGAAAACACTTCCTGCGCAGCACTGGTTGGTTTTTTGAAATTCATAATCATCAAATTATTGGTATCAAATAAATGACTGCGAGGATCGGAATTGGCCGATCCAATCCCCACGAAAATATCATCTACATTAATAATTTTAGCATGCAACGATCCTTCTTGCTTGCCCAATCCCAATTCATAAAAATTGACCGCACCGATCTTAGCAATCCAATCATTCATCTGGCTATAGGCCCCGACGTTTACAATACTTAGATCTGTCGTAGTGGCCGAATTGGTATAGATATCGATTTGCACCCCGTTGGACGCAGCCACTTTGAGGGATTCAATGAGTTCTGGATAGAGGTAAAGGTAAGCCGAGACTATTTGTATCTTGCTAGTGGCATTTTCAATTAAATGTTGCCATGCCAGGGTGATCTCCTTGCCATCTAGTTTTGATAGATAACTGTTTTCTACATATTGGGCCAACACCTTATCACTAATGGCATACGTCCCATGCTCCCCGCGTTCTTTCATTCGCGCAATATTTTCCAAATAAATGTTTGCCTTGGTTAACATATTTTTTTGAAGCTCACCCAAAACCGCTGATTCCAACTTGGTGTTAGGAAGCAAAACGGCAAGGGTGGAACCCCACAGTTTGTCAAAGGTATCTTCAAAATCTTCAGTGGAATTATGGACCGCAAACAACCCCGACACTTCACAATCATAAAATGGATAGGAGCGCCCTTTTAAAAGATTCTTTTCATGCTTTAATTCGTCTGCGCCAATATGATACTCATCGCTAATATTTCTGCCGCCCACGATAAATTCCTTGCCATTACTGGTATGAGCAATCGCAATTTTATGGTGCATCCTGCGCAAGAAGGTTCTCAAAAAACTTCTCATCTTGGTCAATGATTTAACCGTCTCTAAAGCACCAGGGTTGGTCATCACCGATTGCAACACACTAAACTTTAAACCATTTAGTTCTTCCGGGGAAATCCCACCTTTCTCTTTTAATTTTTTCAAATCTTCAAGCAACTTGGCCTGACTTTCGATTAAGGGTTTAACGGTATCGGAGGACATCATCCCCATCAGCAGCAGTTCGCTGTTTTGACTCATGAGTCCCTTGATAAAAGCGTCGGACGCTTTCATCGCCAACTCGTTATCAAGATAATTTTTAAAATCTTTAGTCGGTGGCCTAAATCGTTTAATTTTTATTTTAGGATTGGAACTTATAAACTGTAGCCACGGAATATATTTTTCACTCATAAAGTAATCAACCATCAGACGGATGTTAACTCCCCGATCAGCAGCCGCCAGCATTTTTTGCACCAAAAAAGCAGATGAATAATCATCTTCAAAAATAAAATAGGCCATACTGATGGTACTTCCCGGCAAGGCATTTTCCAGCATGGCTACTTTTTTAAAAAAGCCCGAATCTCCGGTTAAATGAACGGTGGCATTTTCAATTTCGCCAAAGACTGAATTAGTCAAATCCGCAGGCAGAAATCCCTCCCCAGTGGAGCTGGAAGGGGTACGATCCCCGGTTTTTAAAAAAGAACAGGAAATCAAACTGGTAAATAGAACAATACTAAAAAAATAAATTATACTCGATTTCATTGTTTTCCCCTTGTAACGGTCAATTATTTCTTATTTGGAAGAGATGGCAGCGGTGGAGGCGACTCCAATTCCAAAACCACTGCCTCATTATTATTCGTGGTATTTTCGTTATGTACATCATTTACAGCTACTTCTCGTAATGGTGTGAGACCTTCTAAATCAATTTCACCACTTCTATCCTTGTCGGCTTCAATCGTTTCTTCCAGTTCTACCAATTCATCAATTTCTTCATCCACTGAATCAATCAAGAGATTAACAAATTCAGAATCATTGGTGCCCGGATCGCCATAGCGAAGACTGATCCGTTCCTCCCAATTGCCCTGTATTACATCCTTCAGGGTTCTGAAATAAGCGTAGGTCACACCATTAGTTTTTGCAAAAAGATGATTGGCGATAATAAAGTAAACCAGCACCATGGTCACGGTGGTCACCATGACGATAGCAGAAAGCAGTTCTTGTTGGGTACTAAAAAAAAGCATGTGATTTTGCTTTATTTGTAAAACATCCACTGCAAAATTCGTGATCTTTTGATAGATATCCTTGCTGACAAAATCAAGCCCGAGTGTGGTAACGATGGTGATCACAAAAAGCAAAAGCACATAGATGAGATAATGTATATAATCAAAAACCACGCCTCTGATATTCCAAAACTTCATTGGTATTTCGGTTTTAAGGACCATTCCGGACCCCCGACATTCCGCCATATATTCAAAAAATAATTTTGCAAAACGCATCAGGTATTCCCGCTTTTCCAGAGTCGAAAGTTTAAATTCAGCGCTGGGATCATCGGTCAACTTGGCGGCAAATTTCCCAATTTTCCTAAAACTTCTAAGCAAAAGATTGGCAAGATAAAATCCAATCGCATAAAGGAAAAGAAAATACAAAAAAAACAAAGGCGTATAACTTTTAAGATCGGTGAGGACTTGTTGATAAAACATGCCTTTGAGATTAAAAGTCTTGATCATACTCGATAAAAAAAAGCCATACATGGTTTCTAGAAAAATCCAAAATCCAAAAGAGATAATGACCAGTGAAATAAAGGGTACAAATGCCACCTTAAAAGCTGTTATATGCTTAAATTTGGTGTCGTTGGATAATTTGAAATTTAAAATAAAGTTCATTTATCAGTCCCTAAAAACAGACCTTTTATCCTATTATAAACGATTCAAATTTAAATAATAACAAGAACATATTTACCTATTGGAAAGCTGCTGACTAACCAAATTCCCAAGCAATTTAATCGAGTTTACGGCTGTAATTACTACAAAAAAGCCATATTTTTACCCACTGAGTCAATTTTTATTGTATATCTTCACCATCAATACACTTGGAGCATTATTATGATCTATCTGGTTCTCATCACCCTGCTATCCGCTTTTTCAACCTCCTCTTGGGCCACCATGTTTGAAAAAAGAATCGATGTAGGTCTTTCCAATCTATCCATTTTATCCGACGAAATTAATCTTTTTGGCTCCACTGAACTGACCCATCTGACCTTCGCCAGTGCCTTTGCCAACGTAACCCTCCGAGATCAAAAATTGAAAAAATATGCCATCAACATCAATCCTGAAATGATTCAGGTAGTAGGCGGAGATTTTAATTATACCTTTCCCAGTCTGGCCAATTTTGATGGCATCAATTATAAAAAAATTCTCTCCCATCATTTTAACTTTCAACTTTATAATAATATTCTGGCAATTAAATCTGACTATTTTGAAATTGAAACCTCCACCTATTATTTAAAGGCCATCATGTTTGGCCTGGAATGCTTTCTGGACAACAATGAAATCGATATTGAGCGCTGTTTAAACAATTCCCAGATAACTTCCTATGATCAAGTCATCTCGCCTTCCATTCATTTCAACAACACCGAGTCCGATCTGGAAATCAACGCCAACAGCATAACGCTGACCCCAGACCGCTTAAAAGTTGATGCCAATCAATTAAACTACGCTTCAAACACGCTAGAAGTTGCGCTCAAAGAAAGCAATATCGAGTGTCAAAAAAACTGGGTAACCCCGAATTCCCAAGGCATTGATTTTGTCCGGGGATGTCTGACCGAGGGAAATCTTAAAAAAGGCTGGTTTGAAGTATTTCTCCCCGAACAATCAATCAAGGCCACTCTTTTTAACAACCAAATGGCGATCAATGATTATCACTTTGATTTCAATTTAAAAAGCAGTCAGATCGAAATGAAGGACCAGGCAGTCTTTAGCACCGAAAAAACCGCTTTCAGATGTCATGCGCAAACCCACCTTAATGCCCTTGAAACTTTTGATTTTCAAAAGATGCTGTTCGAATGTGCCAGTGAACTCCGTAGTGATATAGAAAATCTCAGTTATCAATCCAAGGATTTTTTATTAAAAATGGACAACTTTCATTACGAAACCAAGCAGGAGGATTTAACCAAAATCCATGCCCGCATTAACAATATTTCAGGCAGCAAAGACACCAGTAGTTTTTTGATTCCCACCGTTTCGGCCAGATGTAACAACATCAAAAGCTTTGACCTGAGTGCCCTCATTACCGACTGTCTGATGGATGGAACCATCGAACTTCCCACCATTGATTTAAACGACCCCAAAACCCAAACCCAGGTCAAGATCAACATCTCCAGCGCCAATATAAAAAACAACCAATTTATCTTAAATGCCCCGCAGATTACTATCACCTCACCCACTATCAAGGCATCCATTCATAACATTGAGGCCAGTTGTAAAAGAAATCAAGATGACCCCCCACTGGATTTTGAATTACTGCAACGTAGGTGCTTTGAAAACTCGCTGCTTAAAATTCCACTTATCAAGGCCACTAATAACAAATATGCCTTGCAACTGGAAATCAAAGATGTGTCCGTGGATAAGAATCAATTATTCCTAAACATCCCTGCGGCCAATTATAAGCTTAACAACAATAGTATTTACTTTGAAAAAATGAGTTTTTTATGCAACCCCAATGTCACGTTTGAAAATTTTCAGGATCTCAACGTCAACAACGTGCTGGATAATTGTGTCAACAATACCAAAATCAAGATCAAAACCGTTAAAAATGCCTTGAATGGAGCAAGCAAGAGAACCAAATATGAAAACGTGGACTTTGTTACTGCCAATTCCAATTTCATCCTCAAACTTAAAATGAGTGTCATGTTGATTCCCACCGAACCGAAATTTGAAGGCAAAATCATGTATAACAAGACCACTTCCGAAATCATTCTGACCGTGATGAAGGCTTCCGCCGGTCCTCTACTGAAAAAAAATGCCATCTTGTTTCTCATGAAAAACTTTTTTGCGGATGAAAATATCCGAGTGGAAGGAAACAAGATTATTGCCCGGCTGGGAGAGATATCTACATCGCCGTAATCGAAATTCCCGAATCAACATAAATAATTTGACCCGTCACCGCTTTGGATAAATCACTGGCCAGCCAGACGGCTGCTCCCCCGACATCCTCGGTAGTCACATTCCTATGCAAAGGGGCCCTTTGTTCAATAATCTCTCTGAAGTTTTGAATGGTTTTTATACCTGACGAGGCCAGGGTTTTAATAGGACCGGCTGAAATGGCATTGACTCTAATTTGGTCCTCGCCCAAATCATCGGCCAGGTATCGAATGGCCGATTCCAAAGCGGCTTTGGCAGATCCCATGACATTATAACCTTTCAAAACTTTCTGGGACCCATGATAAGTCATGGCCATCGCCGAACTACCGGCAGGCATCATGGTTTTCAAATGTTTAAGCAGTGCTATGAAAGAATAGACCGAGATATCCATGGCTTTCATAAAACCAGGTCTTGAAATATCACTGAATCTCCCTCTTAAATCCTCTTTATCAGCGTAAGCAAGTGAGTGCACCAGAATATCCACCCTCCCCCATTTTTTTTCTATCACTTCCTTTAAATTCAAGTAATGAAGATCATTGGTCACATCCATCTCTTGTAAAAAATCAACCGGAAAAGTGGCAAGCAGCGGATCAACTCTTTTTTTGAATAGTTCACTTTGATAGGTAAGCCCGATATTTGCGCCGTACTTTTTTAGTTCTTTGGTTATTCCCCAGGCAATGGATCGCTCATTGGCCACCCCCAGAATCAGAGCATTTTTATTTTTTAGTAAATCCACGGTAATTCCCTTTATCATGAAAGATAATGAGTAGTGACGATGACCAGATCTTTATTACATAGATCATCATAATCAAATCTTGATAAAAATCAACATATTTTAAGTAGTCAATTTAGCACTCTATCTTTAGAATGACATGGCTTTAGAATTGTACTTTAAGGAGTCATTTACATGGGTGCGCTCAACATTATTGTAACCGTCAAACAAGTCCCGGATACTCATAACATATCGGGAGATGCCATGAAAGAGGATGGTACTGTTAATAGGGCAATGCTCCCCACCATTTTTAATCCCGAAGATTTGAATGCACTTGAAGAGGCCCTGAAAGTAAAAGACCAACTTGGTGGCAAAATAACCGTCATCACCATGGGCCCTCCCAAGGCGATTGAAGTCTTGAAAGATGCACTCTACCGCGGTGCTGATGAAGCCGTCTTAATCTCTGATCGCAAATTTGCCGGGGCGGACACCCTGGCCACCTCTTACTCGCTTAAATGTGCGATTGAAAAAATCGGCAGATATGACATCATTTTTTGCGGAAGACAGGCCATTGATGGCGATACCGCCCAGGTTGGCCCGCAGATTGCCGAAAAACTGAAAATCAACCAGATTACCAATATTATAAGAGTAGAAGAAGTCACAAACAACTCCATTACCCTTAGAAGACAAACTGAATACGGACAAGAAATTGTTAAATCTGGTTTCCCGGTACTGATCACTGTTACCGCCGAGGCCAATGAGCCAAGATTTCCCAGCGTTAAAAGAGTCATGATGTTTAAAAACATCACTAAAAAAGAAGTCGAGGAATCCTACGACGAAACCTATTTGAAAACCCCGGAAGATCGGACTAAAAAATATATCACTGAATGGAGTGCTGACTCCATTGGCGCCGACAGTATTAAAATTGGTTTGGCCGGTTCTCCCACCAAAGTTAAACATATCGAAAAAGTGGTTTTGACCGCCAATAGTAAAAATATGCAAGATATTCCAAACACTGAGGCCGGCATTGGTGCCTTGATTGACGAGCTGAAAAACGAGCATATTTTTGGATAGGAGATAAAATGAATGCACCAATCCTGGTTTTTATTGAACATAATAATCAAAAAGTGGCAGATGTCAGTCTGGAACTGGTTAGCGAAGCAACCCGGCTTGCTAAAAAATTAAACTGCGAAGTGCACGGGGTGGTTTTATCTCACAATGCCGCAGAAGAACTTTCCCCACTTGGCCACTATGGATGCCAAAAACTCTACTACATCAAAGATAAACGCTTAAACCATTTCTCTTCGGTGCCCTTTTCCAAGCTAGTGTCCCACATCATCAAGAAATATAAACCCCAGATCGTGCTTTTTGGCGCCACGACCACCGGTCGTGATATTGCCCCCAGAGTTGCCAGCGAACTCTGTTGCGGACTCACTGCTGATTGCACCAAACTGGAAATCGGCAGTCATAGCATCAAGGAGCAGACCTTTGAAAATACTCTGCTACAAATAAGACCGGCCTTTGGTGGAAATATCGTGGCCACCATTGTTTCACCAGAATCAAATCCCTCCATGGCCACTGTGCGTGAAGGTGTCATGAAGCAAAACACCCCCGATACCAACCAAAAAACTGAAATCATCTCTGAACCATGTAATCTATCTGATAGTGATTTTTTAAGCGAAATTCTTGACGTCATCCGCGAAGAAAAAACCGTGGATCTAAAGCAAGCTAGAATCATCGTGGCAAGCGGCATGGGGGCCTGCACTCCCGAGTGCATTTTTCTCATCAAACAACTTGCTAAAACTCTCGGTGGTGAAGTCGGGGCCTCTCGTCCAGTGGTGGATGCCGGTCTGCTCAACAAAGACCATCAAGTCGGTCAAACGGGCATAACGGTACGGCCCAACCTCTACATCGCTTGCGGTATATCCGGTCAGATTCAACATATGGCCGGCATGAGTGAGGCCAAAAGAATCATTGCCATCAATAATGACCCTGATGCTCCCATCTTTAAAATCGCCAATTATGGTATCGTCGGTGATGTTAAAGACGTTATACCTAAAATGATCAAGGCCTACCGAGGATAAATATATGTCAAATTTTTACAACGATAACCAAGATATAATCTTCCACCTGGAAAATATGGATCTTCGAAGGATTGTTGAACTCAAAGAAGACAACTTCACAGACTCAAAGACCTGCAGCTACTCTCCACTTGATTATGAAGACACCGTGGATAACTATAAAAAGATTTTAGAAATTGTCGGGGATATCACCGGTAATTATATTGCCCAAAGGGCCACCGAAGTTGATCAACAGGGAGCGACTTATAGGGACGGAGAAGTCTATTATGCCAAGGGTACGAAGGAGGCCATTGATATTCTTAAAAAAGCGGATCTCATGGGAATGACTCTCCCACGAAAATTCGAAGGACTTAATCTTCCTAAAACCATCTACTCTATGTGCATCGAAATGGTCTCAAGAGCCGATGCCTCTCTAATGAATCTGGTGGGACTGCAAGATATTGCAGACACCATCTGTAAATTTGGTTCAGAAGATCAAAAAACAAGATTTCTTCCGCGTTTTGCTAAAGGAGAAGTCATGGGTGCCATGGCCTTAACCGAACCAGACGCCGGAAGTGACCTCCAGGCGGTTATGCTCAAGGCCCATCAAGACCCGGACGGAACCTGGTATTTAAATGGGGTTAAAAGATTTATCACCAACGGTTGCGCTGATATTTCGCTGGTACTTGCTCGCAGTGAAGATAAAACCACCGACGGAAGAGGACTTTCATTATTTGTTTACGAACGAGATCAAAATCTCACTATAAGAAGAATTGAACATAAACTGGGCATTCACGGCTCACCCACTTGTGAAATTCAATTTAACAACGCCAAATGTGAGCTACTGGGCACCCGCCGCATGGGACTTATTAAATACACCATGAGTCTGATGAATGGTGCCAGACTCGGTATTGCCGCCCAATCCCTGGGCATTGCGGAAGCGGCTTACAGAGAGTCCTTAAAATATGCCAAAGAACGAAATCAATTTAAAAAGAAAATTTTAAGTTTTACCGCAGTTTATGAAATGCTTACGGATATGAAAATTGGATTGGAAGCTTCCAGGGCCTTGCTGTATGAAACCAGCAAAATTGTTGACCTCAAGGAAGGTCTGGAAGAAAGGATGGAAAAATATCCCGAACGAAAATCCGATCTGCGGGATGAGGTGAGTAAATATACCAAACTCGCAGGACTCTTTACTCCACTTGCCAAGGCCCATAACACTGAAGTCGGCAATAAAATTTGCTATGATGCCATCCAGATTCATGGCGGCGTTGGCTATACCACGGAATTCAACGTGGAAAGACATGCAAGGGATCAGCGAATCACCAATATTTACGAAGGCACCACCCAAATGCAAATTGTGGCGGCCATTGGGGGAATTACCTGCGGTCTTATCAGCGAACGACTCAACGAATATGAAAATGATAACGATTTTCATCAAGCGCCTGAACTTTTCAAAGCACTGCAGGAACTGCGCACCAATTTAGAACTGGCAATCTCTCACATAAAGAAAAGAAACGATACCTTATCAATTGAATTTCACGCCAGGAGACTGACCGAGATGGCACTTTACACCGTGAACTCCTATCTGCTTTCCATTGATGGACTAAAAAATCAAAGAAAGAAACAAATGGCTCAAATCTATACCAGCAAGGCCATTCCAGAAAGCAGAAGCCGGCTTGCATTTATCGCTTCAGATGATTATTCGATCGCTTCGTTACACGAAGGGATAATAAGGGAAATCTGAAAATTCGGTTTTTTATGAGTCCAATCCATTAGCACAAGAATTCACAGATCATAAATTTTGTACCTGAAATAGTAGGCAGTCGCTGGGTAAAAGATTACTTTTATTAGCTGGCCAGCTAACTAGTTAAAAATATGAAAATCATTTTTTAACTCATTTCAACTGACTGTTTTTTTTGAGACGATCACTCCCCCATAGATATTAATTGTTCCCATATCAAAGCGGGATTAGAATGTAAAAAACAATGTTTTTGTTTAATTGATTTTGCAGCTGCACGTGTGCCCCACGACAAAATCAAGAGATCTCATGTTGTGGCCTTATGAATGTGAAAAGATGTCAGACCAGACAGAAAAAAGGGGGACTAATATGTATGCTAGAACACCACCATAGTTTTTTTCAATTCAATGAACGGAACTGTTAGAGACTTTTAGGTTTTATTTTTCTTATGCTTTTTGAAATCTGTGTTTTTGTGTAGGACGTTTGTTCCATATGTACGTTTGATAGAAACAAAAGCAGGAAAACCGGAATATAAAGTTGAGACCATTATCGACTTTATGGCCGTTTCAGTAGGAGACGGTATGGTTTTCACAACATTTACAAAATTATGTTTTATCGCTTCTTTATTAATCGTTTTGTCAGCTTGTCAAAAAGAAGAATTTTTCGAGAAAGCTTATCTTGAGGGTACCGATGTTGTCGCCGTTGACACTACCCCAGATCTTGACCTTCCTATTCTGGATGACGAGATCCCCGCCGTTGAACCAA
>MEQB01000002.1:0-82493 GCA_001770015.1 Bdellovibrionales bacterium RIFOXYC1_FULL_37_79 | reverse complement strand
AGTTGAACCAACTCCAGTAGTTGAACCAACTCCAGTAGTTGAACCAACTCCAGTAGTTGAACCAACTCCAGTAGTTGAACCAACTCCAGTTACACTCTCCCTAGTATCAGAGCAATTTATCCAAAAAAATGTTGGCGAGAATGCAGGTCAAGTTGACATTCTATGGGTCATTGACAACTCAGGTTCAATGGGTGATGAGCAACAAGCAATTGCCAGAAATTTTCAGTACTTTATCAATGCTTTCATTAATAAAGGTGCTGATTTTAAAATGGCCATTACCACCACAGACACTACCAACAGCTACAATGGTAACATCACATGTGGTTATGATTACTATCTAAGAAAGACCAACGTTTGTGGAACTCCTGGTAACATCAGCTCAGACGAACTTATCTACAAGTTATCTGCTGAAGCCGCCAGCTACGATCTTAATGATTTTATCGATGATTTTATGAAGTACATTTATGTAGGTGCAAGAGGTTCAGGTACAGAAAGAGGACTCAAGGCCACTTCTTCTTTCTTATCAAAATACAACCAAACCTTCCTACGTGATGACGCCTTCTTTGCTGTTATCGTGGTTAGCGATGAGCAGGATCAGTCTTCTGATACCGTCGCTAATTATGTAAACTTCATTAGATCACATAAAGCTAACGAAGGTATGGCAAAAATCTACTCCATCGTGGCCAAAACTGCTACTTCATCCAACACGATTGGAAGCAGATACATGGAAGCTTCAGAATTAACAGGTGGAATTCACGACGATATTAAAAAAGATTTCTACGATACACTTCTTAATATCGGTGGTTCTATTATTGAATTATTAGATAGTTTTGCTTTGGCCCAAGGCCCTTACGCTGGAACTGAAATAATCGTTAAAGTTGACGGGATTGTTATGAACTCAGGTTGGACCTTCAACGCTGAAAACAATTCAATTAAATTTAATGAAGGCAGTATTCCCGCAGAAGGAAGCATAATCACTATCGATTACTATGTACAACTGTAAGAACTAAATAACTGGTCGGGATAACACCAGGTTATCCCGGCCTTTTGTGATTGAAGTATTTGGATTGTTTAAGATTTGGTTTATTGTAAGAAAAAAGCAATTGAAGTTTGAGACGCTTTGCGTTATTTTAAAATAAGGGTTCTTTTCTTTAGATTTTGTGTCAGGACGTCCGTTAATGCTGAAAAAAAGTGGATACACAATCTCAAAGTTTTCCAGAGGAGTTTAAGTCCAGCTTATTATACTTAAACTTTTGCTTCTAGGTATATCCCATGAAAAATAATTTTATTAAAAGTGAAATCGGACGGATTATTCTGGTGTTGTTTTTAATTTTCATCTTCATCGTTCCCACATACCTGAAAGCTACGGAAAAAGACCTTTACGATTTTTTGTGGCTTGACCAGGACAAAAAAGTTTATGTTCTCCAAAACAAAAACTATAAAAAGAAAAATTCCTTTTATTTTGACGTCGGCTACGCCAAAGTTATTAACCAGAAATTTATAAGCGGCAAGGCACTAGCCCTACGGACTGGTTTTTACTTCCATGAAGAGTGGGGAGTGGAGCTACTTTACAATACATATTTTAATAGCAACAATGATACTTTTTATGCTGTCCAAAGAGTTAACCGTAGCGTACCCTTCGTTCGAAAACTGACTGGCAGTTACGCTGGCCTTTTGATATGGTCACCCTTTTATGGAAAAATAAATACTTTTAACAAAATTTATTATTTCGATTGGTCATTTGGACTCGGTCTTGGCAATGCAGATTTTGAGAACAACTTGATTTCCGCAGGTGACGCCAATATTCCAGACGCTTACGACAAAAAAAGTAGTATGGCCATCATGGCCAAGACCAATTTCAAATTCCATATTTCCAAACACATCCATTTAAATATTGAATACCTAAATACTTCATACAAAGACCGAAGCCCCACCTCTCCCAAAGAAGAAAGAAGATATAATTCGGATGTAACAGTTGGACTTGGTTTTTCATTCTAAATTCTAAGGTAGAGGCACGATATGAATAAAATAATAATTAAAATACTGCTTACTTTCATTATTTGCGCCAATGGTTTTGCATCATTGGAAAAGGCCAGACAGCTTTATAACGATCCAAATGTGGAGCGCAAGAATGAAAAGATCACCTATGAACTCATTATGGGTGACTATTATTTCTCCGCCATTTGGTTTGCCACCAAACACATAGTAAATGCCCAAAAAATCCAACCGGAATTTGAAAAGGCCTTAAAAGCGCTGATCATCAAGGCCGGTCCAGAAATCTTTTTTGATATACCTACCGAAGCACTGGTGCGCCATGACTCCCCGACCCTCTATTTTGTGCTCGGGCTTAGGTATTTTCATGAAAAAAATTATGCAGAGGCCATCAAATATTTGGACAAAATTCCGGACAATAATTATTTGCAACCGGAGATCCGGCTTACCAAGGGAGCAGCTTACAGTTTGCTTGGTAACAGCGATGCCGGATATAGCGAATATAAAAAATGTTATACGCATGCGGAAAATGCGGTCAGCGCCAGTTCCAATGATAAGATTAAAAGATATTACGCCATTTTAAAAGAAACCTGCCTGATTCATGTGGCCAGATTAAAATTCACTTCCAAGGAATACGATAAATCCATGGAGGCTTACGATGAAATAGATAAAACTTCCTATAAGTGGCCATATGTGCTCTTGGAAAAAGCGTGGGTGAAATACAAACAAAACGATTATAACCGCACACTGGGGTTGCTGGTCACCTACAAATATCCCCTGCTGGAAAGTTATTTCATGCCGGAAAGCGAACTCTTAACCGCCCTTTCCTACCATAAGCTTTGTCTGTGGGAGGATGCTTTAAGTGTTATTGACCAGTACTATAATATTTATAAACCAAGATCAGAGGCCCTGGCTTCAGTGCTTACCAAAAACAAGACTTCGGATAATTACTTTTTCTATCTGACTCATGAATCCACCCAGATGCTTGAGGCCCGTCACCCCTTTATCAGAAGCCTGATCACCCAGATTAAAAAAACCGTTAAATATAACGTGGAATATGGCTCATATAAAATTGCCATGAAAGAAGCGACCTTGTTGAAAAAAATGAACCGGGATGATTTCATTCGCTTTCTCATAGAGGAAACCGATACCCAGATCAATTTAAAAATCAAGGCCCTCAACTGGTATATCAAGGAGTACATGTACGAATTCATCAACAAGATAAACGATCTGTCCTTCCAACTTTTTAAAATCAGGATCGATATCATGAGTAAGAAGAGAGACTTGATTTACAAGGGAACCAAACTGATTGCTGATCGAGGACGAGGCGATTTACAACACGTCAAAAGAACGGTGGATGAACAATTCTGGGAATTCACCGGAGAATTTTGGGCCGATGAACTGGGAGATTATTCCTTTGGACTTAAATCCAACTGCGAAGAGGTAAAACAAAGAACGTTTGAAGATGTAAAAAAAGAAATACAAGAAGAAGAAAAAGGGCAAATGAAAAATGAGAAAGAGAGTGAAAGTGCCAAGGGGGCAAAAAATGACTAGAACAATAGTTATTATATTTTTATTCACTTTGTTTACCACCAGTTTTCATGCTTTGGCAGAGAACAAAAAGGAAAAAGTCGTGGTTGAATACAAAAAGTATGAGCGCTTTGATCTGGGAAATCTGGAAATCCAAGGTTCCGTCATCGCCCCCGGTGACGTTTCCGTAAAAGAGCGGGAACGTAAAGTCATGGAATCTGATTTTTATGAAAAAAAGGATTATTATCCAGATATCAGACGGGATATTTTGAATTTAAAGTAGCCTTTCACTAATCATTTTAATATGTTGACTTGAAAGTAAGTGTGCCTTTTTCCTCAAGTTTATTCATGGAAGTGTCGATATTAGAACGTGATAGGAACATTTTTCTAGAGGAAATTATATGGAACAAACACTTAATCAAGTTGCAGCCACTACCCCCATCAATGAGGCCATCGCCAACACCTCCTTTATTGAGGATGTTGCTATTTTTATGAATGATGGCGGCGTATTCATGTGGATCATTTTGGCCATTTGGATTTTTGGCATCATTTTGGTCATTGAAAGATTCAAGTCGTATGCGTTTTACGACACCAAGGGCGATAGCCTGATGAACATGATTAAAAAACATGTGTTACTTAATAATGTGCAAGAGGCCATCAAAATCTGCAGTAACTCCAAGGCGCTATTACCCTACGTCTTGAAGGCCGGATTAAAAAGGGCCAATCAAAACAAGGAGCAAATCCAGGACGCACTCGAAGGTGCCATGCTAGAAGTTCAACCAAAGATTGACCGCTGGATGGGTTATTTGCAATTAGTTGCCAACATATCCACGTTGTTTGGTTTACTGGGAACCATCCAAGGACTTATCCAATCATTTAGTGCCGTTGCCACCGCTGATCCTGCTTCCAAAGCAAAGCTGTTAGCCATTGGTATTTCAACCGCCATGAACACCACGGCGCTGGGACTGCTCTCGGCGCTTTCCATTATGATGATTTATCAGGTTCTTTTAAGTAAGCAAGACAAAATTTCAGGAGAAATTATTGAATACTCTGTAAAATTAGTTGACCTGCTGGGTACTAAAAAAGGCCAAGGTATTCAAACCTCCTCCGGTGAAACCAGTGCCAC
Source organism: Bdellovibrionales bacterium RIFOXYC1_FULL_37_79 (assembly GCA_001770015.1). Classification (GTDB taxonomy): domain Bacteria; phylum Bdellovibrionota; class Bacteriovoracia; order Bacteriovoracales; family Bacteriovoracaceae; genus XYC1-FULL-37-79. The sequence continues at coordinate 77,845 of MEQB01000002.1, read as the reverse complement.
CGAAACCAGCAAGGCAGCCTAATTGGGAACCGAGGGAGATGTATGTTTAAGGCAACCAAGAAAAGAGATAAAAGAGTAAGGCCCAATCTGGTTCCAATTATGGATGCGGTTTTTATTTTTATCTTTTTTCTTCTGATGTCCGCCCAGTTTATCGATATCTACGAAATTAACTCGGATGCCCCAGCGGTGGTCACCATAGATAAAAAAATTGATAAGAAAGATCCTTTAAATCTGGTGCTGGAAATAAACCCCGAAGGCATCCTGATCAAAACCGGACTGGTGGAAAAAGATCTGCTGGAAGTTAAAAAGAATGATAGTGGCAAATATGATTTGACTAGGCTGAACAAGGCTTTAACCGATTTAAAATTAAAAAACATTGATGAAGAGGCGGTCATTTTACGCCCCACCTCCACGGTGGCGTATGCAGACATTGTCAAAATCATGGATTCGATAAGAGAAACTGAAAACAATCAAATACTCACAGCTCGAAATAAAAAAGGGGAACTCATTAAAACGGTAAGCTTATTTAATAAAATTATTTTTGAAACCATCATTTGATAACTGGATGCATATGAGAAAACAACGGTTTTTAAATGTACAAAATAAAAAAGATAAAACCATCGATCTGGATATCACCTCCTTACTTGATATCATTACTATTTTACTGGTTTTTTTATTAAAAAGTTATAATGCCTCCGATTTAAAGTTGGATCTGCTTGGTAAAATTGAACTGCCCGATTCCAAATCCCGCACGCTTGGCAACGACTCGGTTATTTTACAGGTGAATCGGGATAAAAAGGTTTGGATCAATAACGTCTATGTTGGTGACATCCTGACTGGGGATGAACGAGTGGATTTTATCTATCAAAAGCTAGATGAAATAAAAAAGCAAAAAGATAAGACTGCCGATAGCATGAGAGTACTTGCCAGCGCCATGAAGGATCATAACAAGCAAATCAATATTGTTATGGATAAAACCCTCTCCTATAAAACACTACGGCAGATCATGCATACTTCGGCTTTGGCCGGATACCCAGAATTTAAGTTTATTGTCCAGGGTAATTACTGATGAGAAAATTCATAACTTTTATCATATTCATGCTTTTCACATTAACCATAAAGAGTTTTGGTAGCGATAAATGGAAAGAATTAAGCAAATTAGTGGATAGTGAAATTAATGCCATCACGCAAATCAAGGATCGAAAATCCAAGCTGGAATATCGTCTGTTTGAACTTTACACTGAAAAAATGAAATTAATAAGGGAAGAGGAAAATAAATTATTCCTACAGGCCAGTCCCTCGGAGGTTGCCAAGACCGGCAAGGAAACCTATTTTAAAAAAACCAGAAACGCTTATAATCTAACTAAAAGCCACGGCCTTTCAATACTTAAAAAATGGCCTGATAATCCCCATACCGCCGACATCTATTATACCCTGGCCCAAAACTCCAGGGATTATGGCAATGACCAAAATACCGAACCATTTTTTAAACAGACCCTAAGATATGCCGCCCCGGATTCTAAGATCTCCCACAATGCCAAGATTTCGCTGGCGGAATACTATTACAACGAAAAAATGTGGAGTAATGCCTTCAAATTGTACGAAGAAATTCTAGTCAAACCGCTGGATGAATTTCACAGTAAACACTTATATAACTCTGCCTGGTGTCTCTATCAGCTAAGAGAATTTTCCGGGGCCATCAAAAACATGCATCGGGCATTTGCCTTTTCTAAAAATAAAAATTACATCAATATCAATGAACAAATTTTTGATTTCATGGGACTGTTTCATGTTGATGGCAAGGAGATTCCAAGCGGAGTTGATTTCTATGTAAAAAATACCCCTGATCCTGGCACCCATTTGATTAAAATGGCCAAAAGAACCGCCAAGAACGGCCAGTTTGAAGACACCAAATACATCTTAGGCAAGGCCTTAACGGAAAGCCAGACCAGAAAGCAACGTGATATCGAAATCAGTATTCGTCTGGAAGAATTGGACGTTTACCGAAAATACAAAAAAAATGATCTCCATTTTCAAGTGGCTGAAACTTTGGCCAAAATGCAGACCCAAAGCCCCATACCGGCTGAACAACAGACCTTGGCGGTAAAAGAGATCAAAGATTATACCGGCTACTTACAAGTCAGGCTCACCCGCAATGCCAAACAAAAAATCCAAAACTATAATAAAAGTGATCTTGCGGAGATTATCAGTTACTTTGACATTTTAACCAGATTGGATAAATCCAATATCGATCAATACCGCTTTTATCAAGGTGAAACATTTTATGCCGTCAAGGAATATGTTCAAGCTGCCAATTACTATCAAATGGGCGTTGAATGGGGAAATAAGAATCTGACCCCGGAAAATAAAACCGCCGATAACGAAACCTTCCGCCGCAAATTACTTGATTCACTGCTGGCTACCCTGGCTGAAGGCAGCTTTTCTCCAGAGGCAAACTTTAAACATACCGAATTTGCCTACACCAACTATATAAAAAGCTGGCCGGTAGATCCCAAAAGTCAAAAAATCTATGAGAGACTTTTTAATCTTTATTTTCAAAAGACCATCCTGGATAAGGCGGTGGACACCATTTCCGTATATAACAAGCACTACCCGGTGGATATAGAAAAGCAACGGGCCATGTTGGGGGCGGTTATTGATCATTACATCAAAACCAAAAACACCACCAGCCTGGCATTTTGGGTGAATGAAATCATTGGCGGTTTGTATGGTTTTGATCGTAGCTATATTGACAAGGCCACCATTATACTAGGCCAACTTTTATTTGAGAAAATTCAAAGCGTTGAAAATAAAAATAAAGACACCGCTTTACAAATGTACCAGCGCATTTATGACAACCAGATTTATCCGGCCAAAATCAAGGCGGAAGCGGCCCTTTGGATTTCCATTATTTATCTGGAAAAAAGCAACACCCAGGAATCATTGGACTGGGCCATGAAATCTTTTAAATATTTTCCCGACAAAGAATTATTTGAAAATCGAAAAAAATATGTAACACTTGCCAATCAGTATTATCTAAACCAGGATTTCGACCGCTCGATTGAAATTTCCTCCAAATACCTGTCTCGTTTTTGTAAAGATGAATATAGCGAAAAAGAGGAATTTTTAAAAAACATCATCCAGTTGCATGTTGCCAGCGGGAAACCAGACCTGGCGCTTTCAGCACTTAAGGAATATCAAAAATGTCATGATAACAGAAATTTTGAAATCGTCAGCAGACTTTCGGTTTTAAATTATTATATTTTGCATAACGATTTGGACAATTTTTTTAAATTCTATGCGGACTATAAAAAAGATCTGGCCCTTACGGAAACCTTTTTTCTGTCCATGCTTAAATACTACTGGCACTCCCTATATTTAAACCAGCCGGCCATTACGGAAAAAATCAGCCAAATTTTCAAAGCGGTTCTAGAGGTCTCATCCTCCGAACCAGCTCCCAGTTCGGGAGTCATCTCCTCTATCCGGGGTATTTTTGCCTATAAGGAATTTGTAATATTTTCCAAAGACTTTTTTAATTTCAAAATTGAGGAGAAAGAGGAATTTGACGAAAAATTTTTCAACGAACAATTACAAAAGAAAGTCATGCTGCTTAAATCCCTCGAAGATAAGGCCCAGGTTATTATCGCCTTGGGGCAATCGGATGTTATTTTAGGCGTCTATCAGATTCTCAACCTGGCGGCGGAGGATTTTTCCAAGATTTTACTGCACTATGACCCCAAGGGCATGCCTGAAGAATTTGTGGTTAGCTTTAAAAGATCCATGAATCAGCTAGTCATCAACTTGCAAACCAAGATCGCCAACAATACCCGAAGTATTGACCAACTTATTCATAAGAATCAATTGATATCGTATTTTAATACGGAGGTAACCAGGGATTCCAAGTTAAGAAAGACCACCGGCTTTCAATGGCCATTTATTTGGAGATCATCCACCGTTGATTTCATGGAGAACGACAAATGATAACCTTGAATAATATTTTAATCATTCTCACCCTCACCATCTTCGTGTACAGTTGTGCGTCCTCAATACCCCGTCCCAAGCTTGAATCCTTGGAAAACGATCTGTTTCGACACGAATCATTGACCCAGTATTCGCTTGCCAATCTGGAACTTATCAAAAACCAGAAAAATAATGAAGCAATTATACTGTGCCACAAGAAAAAAATAAATGAAGGACTCAACCTGCTCAAGACTTCTTTTGCCCAACAAAAAAACCACCCACTCTATTGGCTGCATGTGGGGAATTGTTATTATCTCAATGATAATTTTGATAAGGCCAAATTTTTCTACAACATCTCCCTGGAAACGGCTTCTAAAAATGAAAAACACAAGGCTTTTGCCTTTAACAATCTGGGGATCATCTATCTTAAAAATAATCATATCCTGGAGGCCCGGGACTATTTTGAAAAATCCCATAAGAGTAATCCGGATTTGATCACCCCAAGATACAACCTGGGACAAATCTATATCAGATACGGACTGTTAACCGAGGCACTCAGGCTTTTGTCACCTCTGGAAGCGCAAAATGCTAAAAGCATCGAGCTGCTTTCTGCACTGGGAATTATCCACACGCTGGATAATAATTCCAAACAGGCACTCAATTATTTTCAAAAAATTCCACCACCAATAAGAAAGCGGGAGGACATTGCCTCCGCTTATGCACTGGCACTTTATAACTTAAAAGATTTTGCTGGTGCCAAGGAAGCATTGTCACAACGACAATCACTAGGCATTAAAGAAATGGATCAGATGTCTTCCATCCTTATGGATGAAATTGATAATGAAATAAAAAAATTGGAAACTTTAAATACTAAAGAAAAGAAAAAATAGGAATACTTGTGGGTTTATTAAAAAATAAACAAAATCTTAACGCCTTGAAATTAGTCTTATACCAAGAAGGTGCCGATCCGCTGATTTTCAACTTGAGCAAAAATAAACTTTTAGTGGGAAGCTTTGAAGGCTGTGACATTTTCTTAAAAGATTTGCATGTATCCCATTACCACGCCATTATTTTCGTGAATGAGGATGGTGGAAAATTTCTGGATCTAGAAAGCTTAAATGGCGTCATTTTAAATGGCACCCGAATCAAGGAAAGCTATTTTGGGGTGGGCGATATCATTAAGATTGGAAATTTTGAACTGCATGTCGAAGAATATTTTGCAAGCGAAGCCTTACAAAATCTGGATCGAAACATTTCCCGATATAAAACGGCAATTGAAACTTACATTCCCACCCAAAAACCTAGTGCCGATCTGGTGCTTGTTGATGGAGAATTTTGCGACATAGTCTTTTCCCAACCGATGAATGATCCGGTTACCCAAATTCCCCTTCGACCAAACAGTTTGGATTTTAGTGACTATGTGGACACTGATGAAAATAAAATCCTCTACCCTCTGTTTAAAAAATCCGACCGTCTGGCGATACAAGTCACCATCTTGTCAAGCGGACACGTTTTAAACATCGAATATCTAAATTTAAAAGATGGGTCCTATTATGTTTCCAATAAAAAGGCCAATCGTCGCACCATTAAAATTGAAACTTTAAATTCCACCACCAAGCTGCCTTTCATCGATATCAAGGGCACCGATATTGAAATTCACCCCATAAAAGATTTTTCCATGTCAAACTTCAGACAAAATATTGATTTGTCCACCAAAGAGCCATTTAAACTGACCCAGAATGATATCTTGAGTTTTTACTCCAACACGGTCCAAATTATTGTGCAATTAGTGGAAGCTCCACCTGAAATTAAAAAAGTGCCTTTCTTTGATTATGACAAGCAAATGGGCAAGCGATCAGGAATTATTTTTGGTATCTATATTGCCTTATGGCTGATACTGACTTTTGTTATCAATATTAATGATATTAAAAGAGAACCGGTAAAAAATATTGCCGTGGTTTATCGACCGGCAATTCGCAGTGAACTCACTTCCGAACAAAAATCCAGTGGCGAGGAAACCATCAAACCAGAAAACAAAGGCGTGGAAAAAAACTTACGTCCGGATGATCCCATCAAACAGGCCAAGCAAGGTCCCAAGACTCCGGCTGAGAAGCAGTCAGCTGCCAAGCAAGAAACCGCCGCCAAGACTGAAACAAAAAATATCAAACAAATCAAGACCTATAATTTTGACATGGCCAACAATCTTTCTTCCATGTTAAATTCCAATACCAACGTGGAAAATGTCAAAGTTAATCAAAACAATAAGGCCATTGCATCCGAAGGTTTCTCTAACTCGGTAAGCGACTCCTCTGACTTAAAGAGCAGAAAAACCGGAGACACCGGTAATCTGGGGAGTGGTTTGAAAGGAAAATTCAGCACCTCCTCGGGAGCACAAGGGCTAGGTTCCAAGCAGGGCATCGACACTACTTACGTTGATCCTAAAACGGTGGTACTGGGCTCAATGGACCCCGAGTTGATAAGAAAAATTCTACAAGAATATCTGCCCCAGTTTCAACACTGCTATCAGCAAGAGCTTATGAGAAATGATGCAGTAAAAGGCGTAGTTCGTCTGGACTTTCGAATTAATAAGGATGGAGCGGTATCGAATGTTTCAATGAGCGCCAAGAATGCACAATTTTCCAGTCGTGGTGTGGGGTGCATTACCCAGGTAATGAATATGATCAGCTTTCCCCAGCCAAAAGGTGGTGGCGTAGTCGATGTCACCCAACCACTTAACTTCTTCAGCGAAAAAATTTCTGGAAGATAATCTTAACTTTCTTAAATTTATTAATTTTATTAATTTTTTTTATTTTAAAATGTAATGCGCATAACAAAACATCACTAATAATTTTAGTTTTATTCATTATGAATAAAAGCAAATGTGTTCAATGTTAAGTTGAATGGGCTTTTTATTGCATACATTTTCAACCAACTTTGAATTTTATACCTGGAAAAAAAATTTTCATGGACTAAGTATCATGTAAAATTCGATAATGAATTGTAATAAATTAAAACAGATTAAAATAAAAAAGCGCTTAACCCCGATCTACAGCGCATCTTACTCAAGGACCTCGAAATATGAATCACCCCCGAAACATTCAAATGTGTCACACCAAAATCTGTGCCTGCCTAAAATGGATTGCCGCTATTATTATTTCATCAGGCGCCCTGGCAACTCAAAAGCTACTCCAAATCAAGGTGGGGGGTGCACTTCCGCTGTTTTTGTTGTCGTATCCCGCAGTGTTCGCGGTTACCTGGCTTGGAGGCTTGCTACCTGGACTACTGGCCACCACACTGACCGGACTTGGCGTACTGTATTTTTTTATTCCCCCCCTTTATGACTTTGCTATTTTCGAATCAGTGGATCTACTTTCACTTTTAATTTTTTTAATGATGGGAATCACTTTTAGTATCCTCATTCCCAGACTTCAAACCAGACGAACCAAGCTTAAACTGGCGGCCACCCAGGAATCCCTGAAAATCTACGAACTCATGGCCATGCATTGTCGTGATATAATTCTTTTTATTCGCCAGGAAGATGGAAAAATTCTGGAGTGCAATAATGCCGCTACTCATACATATGGTTTCACCCGCCAAGAATTTAAAAACCTGACCATTAAAGACTTGGTCGCAGACCAAACGGTCTGTCATACCGATCAACTTATCAGTAACACCAACTCTCACAGTATGTTGTTTGAATCCCTCCATCGCCGCAAAGATGGCACGACCTTTCCGGTGGAAGTCAGTTCACAAACCGGGGCCATCATTGGAAAAACCGGGGCACTCATCAGTGTCATTCGTGATATTACCAAACGAAAACAAGATGAAGAGACCTTGCTTACCACCGGAGAACATTTAAGTATCTCCCTGGCTGCCAGCCATATGGCCACTTTCAATTGGGATATTATTAATAATAAACACTCATGGGATAAGATCGTTCATGAACTACTGGGAACCAACCCGACCACTTTCCAAGGTACTCCCGAAGAGTTCTACCAGATTATTCATCCAGAGGATTTATCTAGTGTAAAAGACGCCCTCTCTTTGGCCATTGAAACCGGCATCTACCAAGCTGAATACCGGATTATCTGGCCGGACAAAAGTCTTCATCATATCACCGCACGCGGAAAGGTTTATCGTAACGAAAAAGGTCTTGCCAGTCGCATGATTGGTATCTGCTGGGATATCACCGAACAAAAAGTAAAAGAACAGGCCTTGCATTTGGCCACCGAAAGCTGGGTGCGCACCTTCGATGCCATCCCTGATCTCATCGCCATACTCGATCCAAACCATCGTATCACCCTGGTGAACAAGGCCATGGCCATGCGACTGAATAAACAACCGCATGACTGTACGGGCCTGTTTTGCTATAACGTTGTTCACGGACTGGATGCACCCCCATCCTTTTGCCCTCATAAAAAAACCATGTGTGATGGACAATCACACATGGAGGAAGTCCAAGAAAGCATCATCAAGGGGGATTTTCTGGTCAGCACCACTCCCATCGCCGGCCACGACAATCATATCATAGGTGCGGTCCATGTTGCCCGCGACATCACTGAACGCAAAAAATTAGAAAGGGAACTTCGTTGTTCCATTGAATCCCAGGAGGAATTCCTGGCCATTGCCTCCCATGATTTAAAGACCCCGCTGACTGATTTATACTTGACCTTAAACTTCATGAAAGACGTCGTCATGAAAACTCCCATGGATAAACAACAACTGGTCAATACCATCTCCCATGCACTTAAATCAGGACAACAATTGGTCATATTACTGGATGAATTACTTGATATCACCCGAATCCGGGCAGGCAAACTTATTCTTGAAAAAGAAAACATCGATCTTAAAGCTGCAGTGTTGGAATGGGTTTCCATCATGTCTATCGAAGCACGCCAAAAAGGCAGTCAGATCACCGTACATGCCGATCAATCCGTGGTGGGAGAGTGGGATCCCACACGCATCAATCAGGTCATCTCCAATCTGCTTTCCAACGCTATAAAATATGGAGGAGGAAAACCCATTGAAGTCACCGTGCTTACTGATCAACCCACCAATTGCGCCAAACTCATGGTAAAAGACCAGGGAATCGGCATTCCTTTGGAAATGCAATCCAAGGTTTTTGAACGCTTCGAGCGAGCAGTGTCTGATCAAATGATCCAGGGTCTGGGCCTGGGGCTTTATATTGTAGGCCAGATTGTAAAGGCCCATGGCGGGTCTATTCGCCTGGAGAGTGAACCCGGAAGCGGTTCCCTCTTTACCGTTTTGCTTCCCATGGGTGAGCCTTTCGAAAGTGTATAAACTTTTGACACTTTCTAAAATCATTACACTCCACAAACTTTTTTGACTGAATAACACGATTAAATTCCACCCATTATGAACACATTTTAGTCACCTTCATGGCACTTCTCTTGCACTCTTTTGTATAAATATAGTTATTTGAGTTTGTATTTTTTTAAGACAAAAGGATGCATATGCAAAACCGTAACACCAAAAAACACTTTTTTACCTTTACCGTTTCTTTGGTAATCATCACCATGGTACTGGCTTCATGCAGTCTTAAACGTCCAGAAAGCCGAGCACCGCTTACCAGCGCCACAGGTATTGAAAAAGATTTTTTTGCCACCAAAGTAGTTAACCCCAAAACTGGAAAAGTGGAATATAAGGGTAAAAAATTCATGTGCGGCTGGGCACCTGTTGCGGAAATTGGCATGTATGCCAAAGAAATTAGCTATCATAATGTCATTCAAAACTGGCACTGCAACGTCGTTTTTACATTTAACCATGACCACTCAAAACTAATCGGAAAACTAGTTAACCCGAGTTACCCCGGCAATATGGAACAATGGACCACCGCCATTGAAATTCCAATTCTTAAAAATTACACCAGAGAATTTAAAAAGGATGATTATGGAAGAATAACTAACGAAATCGTAGAGGATGAAACCAGAGATCATCCTTCCGCCAGACCACTAATGGATCTTGATTTTGAAAATATTAACATGAAAGAAATCGGTTACGAAGAGTCGATTTACGGTATCAAAGCAAGTCAGAATATTGAAGATATCGAAATTAATACCAAGGACAGTTTCATTGGTTTTACCGTAGCCTATACATCTACCTTTTATGGAAACTTGTTTGAAACCAAATACCGTTATAATTTTCTTGAAATGAAAACCAACGAAAAATTTGAATCCACCCCATGGCATGAAAAAAATGCCTCTCATTTCAATGCACTTCATATCCTGGGAAAAAAAGTGGAAGGCGCCTCATCTGCTTTTTTTGCAGCACACTGGGATAAAACTAAAAGTCACAATGTTTACCTGATCGGTTTTCCTCCCAAATATTACGACATCGCAGTGGAAGCCATCAATGATTTTAATGAATTATTTAAAAAAGAAATTTCTGACAAAGACCACCCTATTACTCACGACCTTTTTATCCCGGTCAGAGGTGACCATTTAAAAAATTCCTTTGATCTTCGTTATACCAGCATTAGATGGATCGACGATTTTGAAAAATCATTAAATGCCCCTCTTGGTATCGGAACTGCCCTTGCCGACAGGATCACTGGCGAAATTCTATGGGGAGGAGTCACGCTTTGGGGAGGAATGATCGATTACATTATCAATTCTGCCGCTCCCAATCTTGATCTCAATGCCAATATTCCGGAGTCCAACGGATTAAACTGGCTAAGCAAGATCAAAAACAACGCCTTCTCTTTTAATTACAATCTTACATTTCCCCCTACTCTTGACACCAATATTAAATCCAAATTTTACGATGCATTTTTAAATTCCGCCAACAACAAATCAACTTTTAAAAATTCAAAATTAATTTTTGATAATATTGATCAAAAGGCTGCCGCTCTTTCAAGTGAGGACCTGCAAGAATTCTTATCAGCGCAAACCAATGCACTTATCCATCACCACCATGACCAGATAAAAGAATTTCAAGGTTTTAATTTCAACGATTACTTTAAAAACCTGATAGGAAACAGATCCAATATCGCAAACGTCATGCAAGCTGATCACTCATCCCTTAACAACCATGAATTAATGGCACAGCACCTAGATATGGCGCAAAAAAGATTAAACTCCCCTATTTGCGTAATCTCTACAGAGGATGTGATTGCAGATATTATTATCGCCAAGGAAAAGGGGAATTTTGATACCGAAAAGGCCATGAAAACCTTTGTCAAAGACGTTATTTTGCACGAATTTGGACACATGATCGGTCTTGGCCACAATATGGCCGAGAATATTCTCCCTACCGTTTCGGCGGTCATGGATTTAAATATTCACCCACCGAAGGTTGATACTGACCATGCAGAATATAAGGAGCTTGATAACCTCAAAAAAATCATGCAATCGGAAAAAACCAAGTACACCGTTCCCAAGAAATATTGGGAAAAACTGGAAAAGGCGGCCATCAAGGACATGACCAACTATTCCACCGTGATGGGTTATAAAAATTCAAGAACCGATATCATTCATCAAGAACTGGATGAAATTAAACCAGGTCCGGCTGACACCCAGGTGCTTAGATATCTTTATAACCAACAATATGCCACTTACAAGTATGGCGAGGAAGATTTCAGATATTATCAGGTTCCTGCCAATGGACAAATTCCAGTGCTGGCACCTCATAACATCAAAGATCGCCAAAGCCGTTTTGTTTCCTATTTTCCATCATGCACTGATTTTGAAGCCACTTTTGACACCAGTCCCCTTTGTAAAAGATGGGACAGAGGTTACGACATCAAGACTCTGGCGGAGGATTATCTTCTCACCATCGATAGCATGAGGGCTTCCAAGCTGATTGCCAAATCAGAGCTTAAAGGTGCACGCAGTGTCTATCGTCTGGAAAACTATCTCTATGGTTTCAACCTTGAGCATATGGGCAGACTGCGCCTTTTTTACGATTACATGAGGGATACCTTCAAAGAAGAAATTGAATCCATCTCCCACGATGTGGATGCGCTCAAAATGTTTTCCCGCGACTGTATGAAAGAAAAGACTACAGAGATGGAAAACGAACTACTTAAAAAACTATTTGGCCAAAATCCCCAGTTGAAAGAATTATGCCAGGTCAATAAAAAGATTGTTGATAAACTTGGAACTTACATGGCCAAGGATGGAAGAGATTTTACTAAAATGGATTACAAGAATAAAACCGCTCCTGGTGGAATAAGTTTTGGTGATGCTGACCCCAATTGGGTTCAATTAAACGGAACCTTTCAAATTTTAACCGACCTGCCCTTTAAACTGGTGGCCCTCAACACGCTTACGTTAAGTCAACCATACGCTTATCTATATGGATGGATGCTGGAGATGGACAACTATTCCCATGAAAATGGAGGCTTTTTATACAGCTCCCTTTATCCCAATGAATTTTCTTCAGCTATTAAAAATGCGGTTGAGAAAAATCTGCAATTTGGTACGGACGGGGAAAAAACCATTTTGAAAAAGACCGCACTTAGCCTGGGCTATTTCTTGCAACGGGGCAGTTGGGAACGCGCCAATGATAAATTCAGATTCCCCAAGCCTACTTTCTTGGAAAAAATTGCCAATCAAACCCTATTTGATTTCTCATATGTTGCCATCTTACTGACTGCGGTCAAGATGGAGGGAAACAATGCCCCACCCAACAGGTATAGCCACTTTACCGGAACCATGCTTGATATCTATAGCGGTAAGGAAACCCCTGCCGGAGAAATATTTGTTCTCCCCGATAGCTCCATTATTGTCAAAGGTGCCGCTAATACCATCATCAATCCCTTCACCAAAATTAAATTTTATAACGACACCCAAGCTTTTGTATGGGCCTATAAAATATCTTTTGATTCTGATGATAATGACGACGTGTCTTCAGAAAGTGTTAAAAACGTCTTCCCCGGCATGGTAAACAATGCCCTAGACACCTGTCTGAATGGAAAAGATGGCAAGCAAAACGGACTCAAGCGTTTCTTCAACAAGCCAGCCAATCCAGAAGTTCAAGAGTTGCTGGCCAGCAGTGACGAATACGTCGGCTTTAAAATTCTTCCGGACATTGCTCTCTCAACCGCATTTCAAAACGATTTTAAGGCTTCCATCAAAGACAACTACAAAAGATTTATCACCAAATATCCAGATCATGAGCTTATTGAAAAGACATGCTTTGAAGCATTAAATGGAATCGGATTAACCAGTGCAAGTGCCGGCGCTATCAGCGGTTTTTGGATGCCGGGAATGCGCGGGTATATAGAGGAGTAAAGCATGAAAAATAATTTAAAAACCATCACCATTACTCTTCTACTTATAACTTTGTTTGCTTGCTCGAAAGAAAATATCCAGCCAGCAAAACACTCTGACAAAGTTGAAACCAACTACCAGCAATCAACTTTTACGCCAAGTCATATAAACCCAGCTGATGCGTCCAGCTTAAACCAGCTAGATCTAAGCAACCCCCTTTATGCCGATCTTTCCCAAGCTGATTTAAAAACCTTGAAACTGGCGGAAAAAAACCTTCGCCCGTTTATTAGTCAGAATTTTATTTATCAGTTTCAAAATACAAAAAAGCTAAAAGAAACCCTCAACGTTTACAACAATATCATCATGACATTAATTTCAAAACATCGTACCCAAAACGACCAGGATATAAAGAAAACTCTGGATAATTACTTTAATCTGATTCTCACTGATTGCGACCAGGAATTAAAAGGTTGTATCAACCTGGCTTTCTTCAACAAAGACCACCACAACACGTCCAGTATTCTCCTTTCTAAAATCCAGTCAATAGATAAAAGCATCCAGGCCAAAAAAGACCAACAGACCAACTACACGGAAGATCTTGTTAATTATTATCTATACCTTGATCTGGCCTTTGAACTCAAAAACTCCGTCAGTAATGAGCTGCTCGACGCCCATTACATCAAATACTCCTTTGAGTACGCCAAACATTTACATAGCAACCATAAAATGGAAAAACTCCAAGAACATGGCAGTTTCTTTGAAAACAAACTAAAGCAATACGTCGAGATAGCTGACAAATCGAAAACCAAAAATCATGTGTTAAACACGATTAATCAATTCAACCCTTGTCATTATTCAAAAAACCACCAATCCCAATTTTTTAAATATGGTCAACCCGAGCTTTTGGGCCTGAGTTCAGAATTTATGGGAGATAGTTTAATCAAATGTTTTTCAAAATCGATGAATGACAACAAAAATGTAAAAGACCGGTCGGGTGACAGTTTTCTAAAAACCATTGACGCCATCAAAAGCCAGCATCCCGACATCTTAAGCTCCATGGGAATGAAAACCACCGCCAATATTTTTGTTCAATTCCCAAGCTACCTTTATATTATCGACAACCTTTATAGGGACAACTGGTCTGAAAACGATGCTCAAAGCCTTACCGACAAACTAAATCTCAATAACAGCACCATTTTGGAAATGGTGGAAGCTTACATAAAATACGAACTGATTAATACGGTCATTCAAACCAATGTCATCATGCATGAAATTTATTACAATGACAAAACCGTAACCAGCAAAAATATTTATTCAAAGGCAATTGATGAAAACCTTGCCCTGATCAATGTCTGGCAGGATTTTAATGACAAAAGAGAAAGACTAAAACGCTTTGCCCTTTATAATTTAAACAAAAACAGAAAAGAGGTCCAAGTTGCCAAATATGAAACACTTTTCCAGGAACTCGATAAAAACATCAAATATATCGCCAGCGTTCCCCAAATGATGCTTTTAACCTATAAAATGGCCCAAAAAGAATTCAAAATTTCCGTCATGGGTTTTGTGGGAAAAGTAGAGGTTGACACCAATGAAATAATTAATAAATTTTTCCAGGGTGACTTCCCCCTTTGGTTTAAATTTGTGGAAAACACCACTCCATTAAACAAGATGGAACTCATTTACGCATTTGACTTTGCACTTAAGACCAAAGTTTTTGATAATTTTACCACGACCCAAAACCCCAACAAGGCAAAGATCAGCCCGGCAGATTTTTTCAAAGTGGTTATCGGCAGATATTTAAGAAAAACCCGCGAATCAGTTGAATCCCTGTTAGAAAAATCTGAAGCATTAAATAAAAAGAACTTGACCCAATTTTTCAAAGTCTGCCAGGATGACCACTATACCCTATCCATACCCCTAAAGGACATGACCTTCAAAACTTTGCTTGGAAATGTTGAAGACGTCGCCAAGTTTCATAATGGGGATATGTCTTACCCCCTTAAGGCATTACGTAAAAACATTTTAGTGGAGCTATCATTTGTGCAAAACCTCCTGGATCTTTACAAACTACACAATCCCTCCGTCCAAGACGACATAGATAATGAAACGACATCAATCAGAGAAAAGCTGGCAAACATCTACAAAAACATCATTATTTTTGAAGCAAGTACGAGCGACTGTACCTACAAACTCATTGAACGCGAATATGCCCAGAGAAACTTGCTGATAAAAAAAGAAGTTGAATACATTAGATCAATCTTTGATAAAATGATTGAAATTGAAAAGGCAGACCCATCCAGTCGCCCCCAACTGCAAGCAGACTTTAATCATCAGATCAACTCAACCAACTTATTGCCGATTCTAAAGAGACCACCTGATCAGGAAGAGGAACTTTTTGATAAAATCACCAACAATTACTATTATTTTTCCAAGCTGGGAATGCTCGGCAGACTGATTAACTTCCTTAAGGAAATAAACCCCAATATCGTGATTGATATTCCAGGCTCGATCCAAACCAACGATCTTTTCCAGAAAGATAAAGACAATACCATTCACGGAGCCTACCTCCCCAAAGATGAGGGAAGCTATGAACAACGTCTGCAAATTTTCACCCAGAATGTTTTAAACAAAACTTTTAATGGTCCGACCGCCCAAATCCGATGGGCAGATCTTAAAGGCCCCAACACCCTTGATTACCTTCCCAACAAGTTAAGTCTTCTAGTTGAACTTCTTAAAGGCAAAAGACACAATTTATACAAAATCAACGAATCTTTTTGTTCTGGTTACCTAAGCAAGCTCACTCAAGTGGATTGCTACAGATTAATTAATATAACTCCTTCCCGTGTCATCGAAGAAACCCTCAAGGTTGCCCGATTATTATCCCTGTCAGAAGAGGATATCAGCACTTTGAAACTTATAAATATGGATCGCAAACATCCTGCCGACTTACAAGAAAAATTATTTTTCAAATCACCATCCGAGCCTGTTACGCTGCTTGAAAAAGTTTACGAAGAAATCATTGACAATACCGACCTTACCAATGAAGCATTGACCTTCCACAAACAAGTCATCCAAAGCAGACAGAATTTATTATTTATGCCAACAGGTAAAATCATTGAAATAATGAAAAATAATTATGCACCACTTATCCAGGATTCTTTTAAAATAGTTGAAGATTTCCACCATAGAGTCAAGCTAATCGAAAAAAAGCATACCCAAAACGGGCAACTAGCATTGACTAAATATTTTTATAAAATTGATCTCGAAGGTGACGACCATGATTTCATATCAACCATTGATCCCTCGGGAGAACTGATTTATCTCAACCGCGGCAAGATCAATGACTATGAAAACATCATGACCATTTTTCACCAAGACACTCAACAAGATTTTTCCTACCAAAAAAAAGGAAAACATAAATGAGACTGGTGTCCTTTATAATATTTATGCTGATTTTTTTTAACTTTTCCCTGGTAGCCAAAGAAGCAAAATCAACCACTCCCATGTTCGGTGCAACTTTAGGTTATGACATTACCAGCGATTATGCAGAAGAAAAATCTCCCAGACTCTACGACAATCGACTTTTTACCATCATCTCTTTAAACTTCCTTCCCTATAATATCAACACCAAGTTAAAGGGTGCACTTACCTTCACCACGCTGGGTAGTTCCATCTATGAAGAAAATCCAGATTCAAATGGCCTCCACGCCGCAGACACCACTTTGCTCTTTACCAGGTCATTTAAAATTGAAGATAAAAATTTTCAACTCATTGGAAAACACCAGATCATCCCCATGCTCTTTAACATTATTCCCACAAGTGAAAGTTCAAGATATGCGGGTTATAAATCATCTCCAGGCGTACAAGCAATCGTACATTCAACCTTTTTTGACGGCACATATACACTGATTAACGGCACCAATTTCATTAAAGTTATAAACACCTACACCCATAACCCTGCTACCCATTTACCATCCCCCAGCACCATGAGCGTTTTTTCCCAGGAACACTCCTTTAACCTAATCTGGGGATTTTCGATCGCTGGTGGCTTCAGCTTTAAATATGCGAAAAATGTAAATGGTGACTCCAATACCACTTTTGAAAATTCCGCTTCCCTTGACTTTACCTACGGGGCGTTTCATTCATCACTTGCTTATTCAGGAGGAGATCATACCACCAACGACAAGGTTGAGCTTTGGTATGTGGATAATACCAGAAGACTAATTACGCTAACGGTGGAATTAACTTTTTAAAGGTGAATATTTATGAAGAACTGGCTTATAAAAATGATGATCACCTTACCCGCAATAATGATTTGTTTTTCATGCACCAAACAGATCGACTCTGCTTCAAACCAGCATAAGGCCGCTATTATTTCCAGCAACCATTTACCAAACCATGAAAAGTCCATCTGCCCCCTTGAATCCACTTTCAAAACCTTTGAACAAGTGATGACCACGCCAGAATATTCTGCAAACACCCCTTGCGTCCTTGAATTTCTACAAAAATATGTCAATATTTTAAATACCAAAATCAACCATAATTCCAAGGACCAGGAACTAATCGATTCCATCTCCATCATATTTGAAGGATGCAACCAACACAATCTAAATGGCTGTTTGTATTTTTCAAAGCTCAGGAATGTACAAGGCATGAGATCACTTCTTCTCAATCTGGCCAAACAAAATTCCCATGATATTGCCAAATATTATTTTTATTTAAACGCCTGGAGTGAAATTAAAAACGAAAGAATTGATGCTGAACTATTTAACCTTTATCTGGCACAAGAAAAAAAATACCGAAAGTTAATCAGCAACGACAAGGATCTTCTGGATTTTCATAATGAAACACTTTATATCATTTCAGAAAATGCCAAAAGTCTTGAAGAGCAGACCTCATTTGAAAATTTTATCACCAACTACGAGTTAACTTCCAACAAATATTTCTCCAACCTTGATGAGCTGGTTTTCAAAACCCTGCTTAAAAATAAAACCAAATCAATTTATAAAAACAAACTAAATCTTTTTATTGAAGCTAAAATCAAACAACAAAAAACACTTGATCATTTCAACCAAACAGATCTTGCCTATTACCTCAAATCCCTGGAAATCCCTTCCCTTGATTATGATATCTACTATCTGATTCTCTCCAGCGCATACCATAATACCGGAAACACCTATTTTTTAAACGAAATCGCAACATTCCATAAGATTGACCACCACAAACTCGGGCAGATCGCCAAAACTTATATCCAGATCAAATTTTTACAAGTACTAAGTCTCGCCCACAAAAATATCGTGGATTATTTTCACAAACAAAATTACACCTCCACCACTTTTTTTCCCCGAGCAATTTCCAAAAGTACGGAAGCTTTTCCACACTTTCAAGAACTCGATCAAAAAAGCGAGCAGCTACAATTATTTTTAAAAAGTATGTTAACAAACGGAAAAAATGCATCATCCCAAATCTACCAGGATTTATTTAGAAATCTTTTTTCCGTACTCGACATGAACATAAAATATATGATCTCCTACCCTGAAATGATGATGCTAATTTTTGAATTTGCCAAAAAAGGCCTAAACATAAAAATGCGCACTTTTCATGGAGGGGAATATGAGCTTTCCTCAAACCAGATCATGAAAGAATTTTTTGAAGGTAAGTTTCCATCCTTTTTTGGCTATAATAACGACGTCCAAGCGCTATCCTCCGACGAAATTCTCTACAGCTTCTATTTTGCTCTCAACACGGGACTATTTCGCGATTTTGCCACCAATAACAACGAATACCAACTGGTGAAGCAATTTTTACAAATTGTTGCCGAACAATTATCCACCGACGAACTGAACAAACTAAGCACTGATTTTCAAACTCTGGTTTCCAATTATCAAGCGGACAACACCTACAATACCTTTTTAAATCTTTGCAACCCCGCTTCCAACTATATTCATCAGCTCACCCTAAAAGAATCCCGCACCTCCATTTTACAAGGATCAAAAGTGGGAGAACGCCTTGCTAACGACCCCGGTTTTTACGGCCCATCCTTTGAAAGAAGCCTGGAGCGCATCAGAACCAACATCAAAAGAATCAATCGCCAGATTTCCGTTATGATCTCCGCCTACGAGGCATATCTTAGAAAATTTGAAAAGGATGAAAATAAAATCCAACAAACCATTCAAGATTTAAACACCGTTTTAGCACCAATCAACCATCTTACCACCTCATATCTCACTCAATTTATAAATCGCCACCATGAAGTCGATCACTGTTACTTCAATCTTTACAAAAAGGAAAAGAAACTGCAAATGGACCTGATAGCCTACGAGGAAATGTATCTGAGGGATTTATACCACCAGTACCAACAGGCCAAGAAAAACAATTCCCTTGAAGTCTTAAACCAGAAAATTAAAAAATACGGGCTAAAAGGCTTTACCGGATTAAACAAAATTCAAAATAATCATTTTTACTACACCCAAATTGATTATCTGGTGAGGGCCAAAATATTTATTGAAAAAGGTTTGAATCTTGAAAACCAACAATTTCCACCGCTTTATAAAAACTTAAAAATCACCACCCCTAACAACGAATATAACTGGAGTCAGCACGAATTCTACGCACAATCTTCTGATACAAACTACTTCACGTTTGATCTAAACAGTTTAAGCGAAGATGAATTTGTATCGAGCGCCCTCTCCAACCTCGTTTATGATGGGCTCAATAATCCCCGTGGATTTGTCACATGGTTTGTTGATCTAAGCTTTAACACATACAACCCCTTTACCTTAAATTCAAGATCACGCACCATGGCTTCCTTGTATAAACTGGGCAAATTTGAAATATATGAAAAAGAAGAATGCAGTTTAAAAAACACCGGCAAGGGATGCCAAAAGATAACCATGGATTTACCAGTTACTGATCTGCTTAAAATTGGTTATGACTTAAAAGAATTTTTACATATCAACGATCAAGAAGCACCGATATTACGAAAAGTTAACCGCAACAGAAGAATAGATGATTTCAACCTGGCGTTTAGCATAGTTCACCCCATGTCCAATCGACTGGAAAATTGGGGGATTTTCGACTTGCTCTACTACGCATTAAAAGAACCACTGCTTGATGATTACGCCACTTTCCCTTGGTTAATAAAAGATGAAAATGTTAATTTCGTTAGAGATATACGCATGGGTGCATTAGACATGGCAACCAGCTACTGGAACACCCAAAATACTCGGGGCGAATTTCTTTTCAGCATAAGTGATACATTCGAGAACTTGCTGTCTCAAAAGTATAAGGAAATTGCATGGAATGAAATCAACAAGATCAGAAACTTTGAAAAGGCCATCGATCCAGACAACAATCCCGAAATTAAAAAATTACAAGGACCGATCCATTACGAAATTGACAAAATCGTAGAAAAAGATATTTTAAGCGAAACCTTGCTTGAGGAAGTCGATGGAATGATCAGAAATTTTCACCAAGAAACCAACTATTTTTATAAACAAGCAAATCCCTAAGCGGGTTTAAATTTTATAAAAGACTAACGTTTCCTGCTCCGGCCAGCCTGTAGCTCGCCCTGTAATAATAAAGCCAACTTTCTTTATCGTACTCTCTTCCTGTAAAGGAAAAATGTGGAATTTCCTTACTAGCAAAAAAAGACGCAAAAATTCACAGACCAGTGGTCAAAACAACATTTCAAAAAAATAGTATGTAATCCCTGTCAAGCCTTTATCAAAAGCATGGAATTTTTGCTAGATTGGAAAATTTAAAATATCAATAATTTCATACCTTTTATCAATATCAAGGAGCACTTTGTTTTTTATAAATTTAATTTTTTTGCCTACTTGTTCATAAGTTCTGTTTTTTGAATCTATGGCAGAAATATTAATATCCTTTTGAGAAATAATATTTATTTCTTCTAGTAATAAATTTGTTGGATAAAAAATATGGTTATTGCTCAAATCACTTCTTGCAGATTTTGCTGTAATGCCCTTAGTATCTTGCTGTCGCAGATAATCTGCTAACTTCATTGTCCATCGTTCTGGTAAAAAATCGTAGGGAGATTTTCTAGAATCAGACACAGAATACTTTTTAAGACCTGCCTTTGACAGCCAATCTTCCAAAGTTACTTTTTTAGTTAGATTAATAAGGTCTTTTTGCAAGCCATTTATATCTAATTCTAATAAGACAAAAGGTACATTTGTGCATTCTTCAAAAAGATAGTTCGGTGATGATTCTCCTTTGATGGCTTCGACTTTGGGGATTATCTTATAAAAAGATTTTTCTGCGACAGCAACTTGATAATTACTAGCCGTATAGATAGCTTTTGTTTTTCTTTTGTTCCAACGTCCACCTTCTATTGAACCAATTGCATCCCATACGCTTTGAAGATCAGAGTATTTGGAACTTGTTACTCTATAGCATTTCATTATTACATTCGTTTAAAAGTTGCCAAAACAAAGAAGATGGTTTCTTCATCACCATTCTTCAGAGTTTCTATAGCAGATTTTTCTCCAAACACTGTTAATTTTTCGTTTAATAGTGCTCTAATAGCATATTTCTTGTTTTTAAACTTTTCAGAGACAGTTCTTTTCAGCTCTAAAATAGCTTCAAATCTTTCTATTGTATTGTCGTATGGTTTTTTTGTATCTCCATATTCAATTTTTTGGATAGTGCTCTTTGAAACTTTCAAAATTTCTGCAAGATCATCTTGTGTAAACTTAAAAAATTGTCTTATCTGTTTAAGCTCTTTTTGCCATGAGAGAGAATATTTATAAACAGCCTTCTTCTTAGGAGAACTACTTACGTAAGGAGTAATCGGGTATGCACAAATTACTGCAACATTTTCTTGCGGATCTATCTTTATTCTCACTCGATTTACATCAACATTAGTTTGCTTTCGCTTGGCCACTTCTGGAACTTCACTTTTAGGAATTTCCTCACAAGTATTTCCATATAAAAATTGAGTTTCTATACCATAAAATGTATTCAACATAAATCATCTCTCAATTTGTGTTAAAGATGAATGTTCTTTAAAGGGTTCTAAAATGTTTTTAGCTTCCCCTAAAAACTTATCTAAAAGAGTTACAGACATAAGTACACTGACAACTGTTTTCAATCCCGAATTTGGTCTAATAACTCTCTCCCTATGGGTAAGTCCAATCATTGTGGCTGGACTGGCCTCAAAAAATTCCAGTAATGCTTGATCATTAGAGATTGAGCCAACAACATAATTGGCTGGAAATTTTCTAAAACAATTTGGATCTTCCGGTAAATTTATATCACTATCAGGAATTTCCTCTGCCCCATAGATATCATTATTTTTTCGTACCCTTTCCTGTACTGTTAATCCAAAAGATTGATTACTTACAGAAGAAGGTATTTCCCACATTGTAGAAAACAAAAAATCAATTGCTGATTTCATTGGTATTACAATTTCTATGGCCAGTGCATAGTGGTTCATGCTTGAAAAGCTTGATTGATTGCCAAACAGAATCACAAAGGTATCTCCTTTTCTGATTAGCTTAAAATTCGTTGCATAGAAGAAATGATCACTCGTAGGTAAATCGTGTACTGAAAACATGTAGCCACGTTCATCAGATACAATACCTGGTACACCTTTCACAGGCATTAAGGTGTTTTGAGACGATTGATGTTTGGTTTTATGTTTATTTGACACGACGCCTCCTCTTTATTCCAATATAAACTATATCGTAATTATGTGCCAGAACTTTATGTTAAATTTCACTATTTTTCTATAAAATTCGGTATATTGTGTAATATTTATATAATTATTTGATATTATTGAAAACCTCTCGTTTTTCCTTGATTTGACTCTAACAAGGAAAATATCTTTATGTCAATATTTAAGAAAAACCTTTAAATAACAATATATTATAGGATATTTATTGAGCATGCCTGTGTTAAACATAAAATGTATCTACTCACCCCCATTTAGAGGGGTACAATTCGTTTGGTGATTTCACTCGAGATGCCAGAGAAAAACAAAATATTTCTCCTCAAGAACTCGCTACCAGGGTTGGAGTGTCATCATCCCTTATCTACCACATCGAAAATAATACGAGAGATCTGAAAACCAGGTTACTGATTAAAATTGGAAACACACTAAATATTGACCAATTAGATCTTAACAACTTGAAAAGCATCACAGACCCACTGAACGCTAACCATCGTAAATATCTACATCATGATTTGAACAAGTCCTTAGAGAATATTTTTCTGGTACTTGCATGCCACGTCCAAAAGTACAGGGAACTCTCCCCCCGGACGCATCTTCTTGACGGTGACATTTAGAACCGATGCTTTTTCATCATAGTCAAGCATGATGGTCTTGGAAAACCATGCTATCCAATCAGAAAACCAGTTTTTTCTACTTTGTCGCTGAAGTATATTGGTTAAAATAAAACCAGTTTCACTTTTTTCTATATTGGTTTCATATAAAGCTCTTTTCAAACGAGTCGGGATAATCGCGTCATCTTCAAATTCAGAGTATCTCGCCTTATCCACGTAAGCGAGATCTTGAAAATACTCTCCAGTTCCACTGGATACATCAACCAGATAAAGCTGGGCCAAACCCAATGATTCTTCCCATTTGTATTCCGCTGATAATCGCGAGGGACATTCACCAACCGTCAAAACTGCATCCACCAGATCGTAATTTCCCTGAAGGGCCGTTACTATCTTATCAGGTAATTGAGCAAAGCCAGTTCGTCCAAGGGTAAAAACCAGCCAAAAAACAATTAATAATTTCATAGCGTCTCCTTATTCGGTTCAGGCGGACATTTATATAACACACAGATTAAAGTTCATACCCAATATTTCAAACCGGGTATTTTTTATCTGGCTCCCATAAAGATATTTACTAAAATTCCTTTCTGATTTACAAAAACCTATCAATGTTTTTATCCAAACCAACCTGGAGCAAAAAATGAAATATGGCGCTTTAATCTCAGCTTTAACCTTTCTTTCGTTTTCAATCTCGGCTTTTTCAAATACTGTGCACGAATATACTGGCGGCACCATATACACATACAACAAGACCACCAAGCGACACGATATTAAAACTGATGACTCCTGTAGTTTAGCGCTTCAATTCAGCAGAGTGTATCTGGACACTGAGCATGGTAGCCCCCGAACCCAGCTTGAAATGAATTATGAAATTACCACTGATGCCCAAATTAGAAACAAATATCTGAGTGGAATTGCCCAAACCAGTACATGCGATAAAAATCCCGACGAATATTGTAGCCCCACCGTCACCGTAAATGCTTTTTTTCCCGGTGGTTTGGTCAGTGGAGTCCGGGTAAAAATCAGTTTCTCATCGAATTACTATCAACAGGACGTCACCCATTTTGATACCGTCAGACCAGAAGTTAGTGGATTTACGATTGGCGAATCCAATTCGGCGACCGGCTATTTCGGTGGTGATGGAAATTCTTGGAGTTATCAGTGCCAGTTTTAAATTAAACTGATGCACTTGGTTTCAACAAAATAATTTTAATTTACGCAGAATTTTTCATTCGTCTTTTCAATAAGTTAGAAAGTCTGCATTGCCTCAATTATTGGCCTAATTTGATCGCTTTTTCATACTAGGCAAATCCTATCTACCCTAAGTAAACCGTTAAAACCTTTATGTTTTCGCGCTTTCGTCCGATACGCTGAGCAGAGTGGACTATAATGAATTAATCCATGCAAAGGATGCAATGAGTTAACTTAGAAATACCTATGATGTTTGTAAGCACGAAAAACACATTCATTCTGCTGTTACTGACCACTTGGTTGGTGCTAACAAGCTGTATTCAACCCCCACCCGCTTCAAAAAGCGCAGGAAAATTTGGTGAGAATGCAATCACTCCCCGCATGAATCTTGCGGCCGGTACCACCACCATCACTGAATCAAACACCACCATCAACATTCCCGTTTATCTGGATAAAGCTGGAAGCAGCCAGGTCACCGCATTCTGGCGCATCGTTAATCTGGGAGATTTACCCACGGCCAGTGCCTTTTCCGTCACTGCCGGAACTGTCAGTATTTCTGCTGGGTACAAGACTGGCAATATTTCATTGATTGCCAGTGACGACTATCACTTTGAAACCAACGAAATCGTTTACCTGGAAATCTATAATGCTTCCGGTGCGATTATTTCTGATCCTGCCACCAGATTCATCACCGTCATTGATAACGACTCTGGTAATAAACCCACCCTCTTTTTCCCGACCACCTATGCGCAAACCACTGAAGATGCAACGGCATCGGTAAATGTGGCCGTCTCCATCAGCGCCGCTCTCAATGTGGATGTGGATATTGCTTATCTGGTTTATGGGGACGCTTCCTATCCAGCCGACCACGGCCTGACCGCCGGGTTTATTCATTTCCCAAGAGGAACGACCACCCAATATATCAATGTTCCAATCGTTGCGGATGCGACTTTGGAAAATGATGAAAATATTTATATCGAACTGCTTGGCATTGACGAACTTCAACTAAGTCCTGCCGCCAGAATCTTTAATTTAAAAATAGTGGATGATGAAGCCGGTGCCATAATCAATTTTACCCCACCTCTGGCGGTCAACGCTTTGGAAAGTGATGGTGCCGTGTATGCCACCATCAATCTTTCCTTTGCCCACGGGATTGATACCACCATTAATTTTACCGCTAGTGGCGATGCCACCTGGGGTGCCGATTACACCGCCTCCTCCAGCATCACCATTCCCGCAGGAATGACCACGTTTACCGTAACCTTTTCCCTGATCAATGATCTAAAAGATGAATACGATCAAACCATCGAATATACTTTAAACACCCCCAGTAGCGGCACGATTGGCGCCAACAACGCCTTCACCATCACTCTCCAAGACGACGACAATCTTCCCGCCTTGACCTTTAATACCTCCACTTCAAGTATTGTGGAAGGCCAAACCGGTTATTTTAGTCGGGTTATTCCACTCACCTTAAGTGTGGCGAGCGAAAAAATCATTACCATTGATTATAATTTATCAGGTACGGCCACCGTCAATCTTGATTACGGCAACTTTACCGGTTTTACTGGAACCTCTTCGGGCTCTTTGACGATTGCCGCAGGTTCCACGACCACCAACCTGTATTACATTTCTTATGGTGATCTGATTGATGAGGATGATGAAACCATTATCGTTGATCTCGCTACCGCCTCGCAAATCAACGTAGAAGCCACCGGAATAATCACACATACCGTGACCATCGTTGATGAAGACCTAGCTCCCACCATATACTTTCCGCAAACCAGTGCCTTAGTGGATGAGGATATGGTCACCTACAGTGTGACCGTCAGTCTGCGTACCCCTTCCCAAAAAACCATCACCGCTGATTTTTCAACTGCGGCGGGCTCCGCTTCACCTGGTGGAACTGATTACGATTTTCCAAGCGGCAGCATCATCACCTTTAATCCAGGGGAAACCACCACGACTTTACTGATCAGTCTGGTAAATGGAGATGGGGTGGAACCACTCGAGGATATCGTCCTTAATCTTGATTCCATCACCAATTCAGTAACCTCCTCACTGGCCGCTTACTCTGACACTTTTACCTTGAATATCGTTGATACCGATGCCCTGGCAGAATTATCCTTTACCACCCTGTCATCGACAGTGGCCGAAAATATTTCGCCGGCCCAAATCGGTATCACCGCCATACTTGATAAAATCAGTGCTAGGGATACGGAATTTGATTTTGAACTATCAGGCACCGCCACCACCAGCGCACCTTATCCTGATGTTCTCTTGCCCTCCCTTCCAATCGTTATCCCGGCAGGAAGTTTGAGCACCATTTTTACGCTTACCATGGTTAACGACGTCCACTTGGAGGCCACCGAATATCTCACACTCACCGCTACCAATCTAACCAGTTATGCCACCATCACAGATATTGCTCTGGCAACCTACGACCTCACTATTTTGGAAGATGATGTTTTACTGCCGCAAATCAGGTTTTCTTCAGCCAGTTCAATCTATATAACGGAAAATGCCACCACCTACTCCATTCAAATTCAAAGCGATCGATCATTTGGATTTGATATTGAAGCCTATATCACGCTAACAGCTTCTGAAACTACGGCCACGTCAAGCCCTACGGCCTTTGCTGATTTTGACTGGCCAGGATCAGTCACCGGAGTTGCCACCATTACCATACCTGCCTATGGTACCACCGCCGCCCTTGATATTGAGTTATTCGAGGATATCGCTGACGAAATAGATCCTGAATCAATCAGTTTCAAAATTGATTCAGTCTCATCACAGGCCACGGTGGGAAGTGTTGATACTAAAATGATTTATATTAATGATGATGACGGATCTCCCAGCGTTGATTTCGTAGATGTAACTTTAGATGCAACGGAAGGATTTTCTTTCACCGCCACCGTCACCCTGAACGCCACCTCGGCTTTTAATGTGTCTATCCCCATCGTCATCAATTCCGGTCAAACCACCGCCACCGCCAGTGATTATAGCTTCACACCTTCCACCTTGACGATATTAGCAGGCAGCTCAATGGCCACGACCTCCCTTATTACTATCACCGACGATTTACTAAACGAGGCCACCGAACATTTGGTTTTACAATTTGGTACCCTGGTCAATGCCGTCGCTGGCCCCTCCAATCCCATGGACATAAGCCTGATTGATAATGATGCTCAACCAACAATTTATTTCACCGCTACTTCCACTACCATCAGCGAAACCAATCTGGATATTACCGTATCACCCATCATCTCCTTATCTGCCACTTCCGGCCAGGATATAACCGTCAATATCACCAGTACCCTAACGACCACGGCCATTTGGGATGAGGATTATACGAACAGTTTAGGAACCATCACCATTTTGGCCGGCGAAGTTATTTACCATGCCACCACCACTATCATTGGTGATTTAACCGACGAACCTGATAAACAAATTGTTTATGAATTATCTGCCCCTACCAACGCCAATCTAGGCGCCACCACCGAACACACCATTTTCATCATCGATGATGAAGCCACGCCCTCTATCTCCTTTAGTACCGCCACCGCAGAGTTTCTGGAAGGAGGCTTCTACAACTTCACCATCAATCTCACCTCCACCAGCGAATATGATATAACCTTTGATCTGGATTATAATCTCCTAACGACCGCCTCCATGGCCTTGGGAGTGGATCATACTTTTGCCACCGGTTCTTTAACCATTCCGGCGGGCAGCCTCTCCATAACCAGCACTCCTTTTATTATTATCAGTGATGGTTTCTATGATGAGGAAACACTGGTAATTGATCTGGTCAACCCCATCAACACGGCCACAACAGCTCCGGCAACCATTACGGCAACCCTCATTGATACTTCCGCCAAACCCATCGTCAGAATGCTCCAAGATAGCATTACCTTATTTGAACCGGGTGCCGGCGCCACCACTACCTATACCGTCACTTTTTCTCAAACCGCAGCCTCCGGTATAGATACGGAAATATATTACTCCTTATCCGGTACGGCAGTGGACGGAGTCGATTTTACCATTGCAGGAAGTCCGATTACCATTACAGAGGGTAGTACCACCGCCTACGCACTGATCACCATTTTAGATGATGCTCCCACGATAGATCCGGCAGAATTCTTTGATCTTCAGATCACCAGCGTGACCGGAGCTTCCACCGCTGCTTATGATAGTTTGCATGTCATTATCAATGATGCCGGCACAGAAGATGCCAGTGCTTCCTTAACCCCGACTGTAATCAGTGTCGCCGAAGGGGCAACCTTTTCCATCGAATTTAAAATTAACGAACCAATCACCACCGATATCACCATGTCATACCGCCTGGCACCGCCTCCCACTTCTTCTGCTACCCCGACCGATATATCACCCAGCGCTGGTACCGTTTTAATCACGTCAGGTAGCACCAATACCAGTGTGGTTTTTACAGCTATAAACGACACCCTGGATGAACATGATGAAATCGGCTATATTGAAATAACCGGCACCTCCACTGGAGTAATCTCCACCATTGATGCCACCGCTACGGTCACCATCCTGGATAATGATCCCGTGACCAGGGTTAGTTTTCAATCCGTTGCGGCCAGCGTAAATGAATCATCGCTGGTGGGAACCTTTACCTTCGTACTGGATAATGTGGTTGGTAAAATCGTCAGTGTCCCCTACACCGTTGCCGCCACCTCCACTGCGGTCAATCCGGCTGACCATGATCTGGTATCAGGTACGGCCACCGTCTCAGAGGGAAATACCAGCGTTTCTGTCACCTTTAGCATCGTCAACGATGCCATCGACGAATATAACGAAACTATTATAGTGCAAATGGGTTCCCCGGTTAATGCCACCATCGGTCCAATCGTTAACCACACGCTGACGATTATCGATAATGATCCATCCCCTTATGTGGACTTTGCCACCACCTCCTTGACTGTTATGGAAAATGTTGGAGTGGTCAGTATTGATATCACTCTAAGTAGTACTTCTGAAAAAACCATGACCCTGCCCTATGAATTTGGGCCTGGCACCACCACCACCTACGGCCTGGATCACGACTTGCCAGATAATGGAAGCATCTCTATTCCCGCTGGAGTATCCACCCATACCGCCACTTTCACTATCATTGATGATACCAGCTATGAAAACACCGAGGTGGCTGAAATAACCATGCTGGCACCCATTAATCTGGAGCTGGGAACCGTCATTACCGCCAGCGTATATATCGTAGATAATGACCTGCCTCCCACTGTTCAATTCACCATGGCCACTTCCACCATCCAAGAAGACACCGGCACTGCTCGAATTCAATTCTCACTATCGCCGGCCAGTGGAAAGGCCACCACCGTCAACTACTCGCTCCAACCGGCATCCACCGCTCAAGGCTTGGGAGTTGACCATAATTTAATTGATGGAACCATTGTCATTTTGGCCGGTCAGACCAACGGTTATACCGCCACCATCGAC
Organism: Bdellovibrionales bacterium RIFOXYC1_FULL_37_79; assembly: GCA_001770015.1. Lineage (GTDB taxonomy): Bacteria > Bdellovibrionota > Bacteriovoracia > Bacteriovoracales > Bacteriovoracaceae > XYC1-FULL-37-79. The sequence continues at coordinate 47,684 of MEQB01000002.1, read as the reverse complement.
ATAACTGACGATGTTCTCACTGAAAACCCCGAAACTATCGTGGTCGATTTAGACAGTGCCGTCAATGCCAGTGTCGGTGCCCTTACGACTCATACCATGACCATCGTCGATAATGATCAAATCAAAGTGGCCATTGGGGCCTTACACACTTGTACCTTGGTGGATGGCGGAGTTTATTGTTGGGGCGACAATACTTACGGCCAAAGAGGAATGGAAGTGATCGACGACGCTTTTGGAGATGAACCGGGCGAAGATCTGATAACCCTTACCGCCCAGGGAATCATTGATTTGGGAAGTGGTTTCAGTGTCAAACAAATTGTGGCCGGTAGCTATCACAACTGTGCGCTTTCCACCACCGGACTAGTCAAGTGCTGGGGACTCAACAACGAAGGTCAACTGGGACTTGGTGATGCCATTGATCGTGGCAGATTAGGTGGCCAGATGGGAGATAATTTACCCACCGTCAACCTTGGCCCAGACGTAACCGCTACCAAACTTTCGGCTGGTGAACAACATACCTGCGCACTTTTAAGTAATCAAACGATCAAGTGCTGGGGCTCCAATAATTCAGGAAATCTGGGACAACCCTCGATCTTGAATCTAGGTACCGTGCCCAATGATATTTTCAATATTAACTCCATCCTCTTCACCACCTCACCTCGGGATGTGGCCTCTGGTTCAAATCATAATTGCGCCAGATTCGCAGGACCTAATCTTGAATGCTGGGGCGAAAATAGCGATGGACAACTGGGATACGATCATAATTCCGATACCGGTGGCTCTGTAGGTGACTTCACCCCTGCCAACTACGTTGAACTAAACGGCACTGTTTTAACTGACATGTCCCTTGGTCACCGTCACACCTGTATCTTAGCGAAAAGCACCAGTGAAGCAAAATGCTTCGGCGAAAATGCCTACGGACAACTCGGATTGGGTGACACCACCAATCGGGGCGATACCCCAGGTGATATGTTAAATCTAAATCCCCTACCACTTCCTAGCGGACTGACGATAACAAAAGTGACGAGTGGTTATAATCATAACTGCATGCTCTACAGTAATAATCGGGCCAGATGCTTTGGTAGAAACGACTTAGGTCAGCTGGGAGCTGATGACTCCGATAACTGGGGCGATAATCCCACCGAAACCGCCAGCAATGCAGCCGTAATCAATATCAATGGCAGCACCGTAATGACCGATTTATTCTCGGGAGGAAACCATAATTGCGGCGCCATAGATTCTCGCACCGTTAAATGTTGGGGTAATAATAGCAGCGGTCAGTTACTCACAGAAGACACGGTTCCATATGGATCTAGCGTCGACACCGTCACCAATTCAGCCACTTTAGGGTTCTAATTACAAAGCTCACGCATATGATATAACACACCTTCGGTCAGACCTTGCGGTTCATAACCACCCTCCAGATAAGAAATAATCCTGCCCTTAAAGGAGTCCGTCGAATTCTTGATAATTTTCGTAAACTCACCAAAAACCTCACTGGACAAATTAATACCCGATAAAAAATCCCTCTCATGAGCATCAAACCCTGCCGAAATCAAAATAAATTCCGGAGCAAAATTTTGCACAATCGGCACAATCTCATGATTAAAGACCTCCAGGTATTCCTTATCACCACTATGAATTTTCATTGGGAAATTTCGATTATATCCCTTTCCGGCATTACGACCTATATCATTACTAGCACCGGTGCCTGGATAGTGAGGATACTGGTGCAGGCTGATATAATAGACACTGCTGTCCTCATAAAAAATTTCTTCAGTTCCATTGCCGTGGTGAACGTCCCAATCCAAAATTAATATTTTTTTAATCTGATATTTGGCCTGCAGATACTTTGCCGTGATGGCCACATTATTAAACAAACAAAACCCCATGGGTTTGTTGGATTCCGCATGATGCCCCGGAGGTCTCCCCGCAATAAAGGCCCGCTTGAAATGACCATTCATAATCTCATCACATGCCAACAAACCAGCTCCGGCAGCATACAAGGCCACCTCAAATGAATCCTTGCAGATCACCGTATCCGCATCCAGCGCCTTGATTTCCCGGACAGCCGCTTCCTCTACCCTTTTAATATGTGACTCTGGATGAACCCGCAACAAATCTTCTCGCTTGGCCTTGATAGGCTTTTTGATCACCAACTTATCTTTAAATGAACAATGCTCAATTCCTGCATTAATCCAATCCAAACGAAACTTGGTTTCCGGATGATCATCGGTCTCGTGCTTTTTAAATACCTCGTCGTAAATATAGAGTAAGGACATAACTGCTCCCTTTAGGTTACCAAAACTGTCAAATATTATCATAAATGTGAAATAATAAACAAATGATAAAACGATTAGCGCGTATAGTCTTTAAAGATTTTTGGGGAATTTGAACGACCTCCTAATTGAATTAAGTTTCAATCCGATCAGCGTATAGAGCTGATTATGTCTAAACTTTTGATAAAAATATTATTAATTCTTTCCTTGGTATCGCCTGCCGTGAGTTATGCATCAATGTTTTCTTGTCTTCAACAATTGTACAACAAAGCTTATTCCAGCATTGCTGAGAAAAAAAAGTCACATCCACGCAATATGCAAAACGCATCCCATGAGGAATCTATCCCTGCTTTTCCATCAGCAAGTGTTGTTCAACCTTTAACTAAAGAACTTGATGAAACAGCTGCGCTCCCGCTAAATACCATGATCCAACAATTACAATTTAGTCTCACATCTAACGCAAAATCCGTGACTGAGGAAATATCAAAAAATATTAAAGACATTGATCAATTAAGTGAAATCTTTTTAAGCAAATGGGATCAGTTAAACGATATACAACGTGAGTTCATCATAAAAAGATCTAAGCAATTATTTTTAAAAAAAGATTGGATTAAACTTGAAGAGGAATTGAAGAATTTACAAAAAGTTGACCTCCCAGTTTCCGTTGACGATCTTATATCAAGCAGAAACCTAAGATATCAGAATAAAAGCATGCAAGAACTGGAGGAAATATTTTTAGATAAAAAGCAAGCAGAGATTAACAAAATCGTTGCGTTAAAACTCTACCTCGATAGGGCTGGAGCTAAATCATATATTATCAAGACCGGCGACTATTACGGCAGGCCATATTATGCATTGCGGGTTGTTTCTTTTTCAACCGATCATCCAATCGCAAAACAAATGAATGAATTGACTGAACTTAAGGGGAATGACTATGTAATCAATATCGATTTCGATCGCAAGTTTTATCAAAGCAATAATCCTCAAACCGTAGAAACAAAAAAACGTCCTATCATATATGATAATGATTCTTTCACTATTGATTACAACCTAGACCATTTATTGAAAGAACTTAAGACCCAACAACGACTAAAAGAAATTGATGTGAAATATTTTGATCAACTGAGATACGTTGATGACATTCCAGGAAATTTGGATAATACATTATTAAATAGTATTAATTCAAAAACAGGTCAGGATTTAATCGAGTTTTTAGAAAAACAAATTCGCAATAATCAATACGATCGTCGTCTCACGGACCAAGCATTACTTAAACTAACCAAGATATATTTGGAGAAACTGGGAGTTAAGGTAAGAGTTTTCGACCTAAACTCAACTATAGATAGATTTAAAAATGAGTATGCTCTTGAAATCCAAGAACTTCCCAAGCATGTCTATTTCCAAAGACTCTTGGATCGTGTGAGTTTGCTCAAGGATCAAAAGCAACCAGTAATTATAAGGAACCTCTTCGATGCAGCAGGGAAATTTACTTTCGATGACAAAAGAATTGCCCTAACACCAAATAGTTTGATTGATGAAATTAAATCACCCAAGGGTGCCCATGTTTTTAGACATGAAATGCAGCATTTATTCCAACATCTTAAAAATGAAAGAGGAGATCGCTCACCTTATATATTTCGCTTTTCCACTTCAGATAGAGCACTAGATGATATTCCTCAAATTAAAAGGATGCTAACAACGTACATTGGGGATCGTGGTTTTGCAGCAGACGAACTTTATGCAAATACTAGAAATATTGGATCATATTTACGATCTGGTAATTTAACCTCAGTGCAAAACATGACGGATCATGCTTACAAAATTGCTTCTTTTATCGCCGAAGATGGTGATTTTTTTATCAATCATATTAAAAGCATTTCTCCATCAATGCTACTCCAATCATTAGAAAGTGATATTAAATTCATTGGCCATCTTAACATAGGCTGGGTACCAAAAGAAATACAACCCAAATTAAATCAATTAAGTAAGCTAATTAAATTGGAAAGCGATGGTACAAAAAATACAAAAGAAATTAATGATCTATCTGATGAAATAAAAAATATGTTTATTGAAGATTTCCAAACGTTGATAGACATTTCAAAAAAACTGCTCAAATATAAAAACAGATATTCTCAAGAAATTCATGATATAACACATCGACTATTACGATCAGGGCTCAAGAAAGAAAGCATTAATGCCATTCAATCAATTTATGATCCATCACATCCCAATAAAGAAATTTCAAAGCTTATGAAAAATTTACAACATAAGAGTTTAAGCTCAAAACAACTCAAAGACCTGGAAAAGCATTTAAGAGCATTAAAAGATGTCGACACGCTTAAAATAGATACAATCGTTAATGATATCCGTTCTGTCTATTCCGATCAACAAAGAGCAGAGGATTTTGATAAATTAAACGTAATCGTCGGGGATTTAGAAAAAATCGTCAAAGGCCATAATCCTTCACTTCCTTTTTAAATTAAATTAACGATTTTTCCAAAGTTTTTGCGTGGTTTGCTCGTAAAACAAGAACAATTAGATCGAACATAGAACTTGGCCTGTCTTTTGATTAAAAACGATCAAATTACGGGTGGGTATTTACAAAAATTCCAAATATTTCAATAAACTCCCCTACCTTACCTTTTCCGGCTAAATTTACTTGAAGTAAAATATAGACGCGTCTATCATGACTTACAGGTCAAGATAGACGAAAGGTTATAGAAAAAAAATGATGCTAAAAAACTTTTAATATTTGATAAACTCCACAAACGTCTCGATGGAAAACCTGGATCAAAAGTTTGTATGATAAGTGCAATCGACAAAAATGATTGTTTTTGATATAGAGATCTTTTAACACTGGAGTCTTCATTTGCCAGAATATATCGAGAAATATGTAGGTAAGAAATCCCCGCTTCGAGCGTCAGTAGTCATCAATACGGCGCTAATTGAACAAATCAGAAAAATGCAGAAGCTATCTCCCGTAAGCACCATAGGCCTGGGTCGGGCCTTGTCAGGGGCACTGCTTTTAGCCTCCAATACCAAAAGCAATCATAAAGTCGGTCTGCAATTTAAAGGCACCGGTCCCTTGGGAAGCATCTATGCGGAGGCCAATTACCAAGGACAAACCAGGGGTTGTGTCAGTAATCCAGGGCTCATCATGGAAAAGGCGGAGGATAATTTCAGCCTGAAAAACACCCTGGGTCTGGGCGAACTTTCTGTGTTTAACAATATGGGAGACGGAGGAATGTACCAAGGACGAGTCCTTTTGCAAACTTCGGAAATCGGTGATGACATTGCTTTTTTCCTCTATCAATCCCAGCAAATTCCCTCCATTGTTTCGCTTGGCATTTATCTGGACAAAAAAGGGTCCGTTCAAGGCAGTGGCGGTATTATCGTCGAGCTCATGCCAGGGCATACCGAGGAATTAATCAGTCAGCTGGAACAAAATGTTTCCAAGATTAAATCAATTTCCTCGATGATTTCAGATCATGCCGGTCATGATGAAATTATAAACGCCTTTTTATCCGAAATTGATATGATCTCCATGAATCATCATCAGGAAATTCAATTCAAGTGTGAATGTAGCGAAGAACGGGCGGCCCGCTCCTTAAGCCTTTTGGAAAAAAATACTAAAAACTCTGAAAAAAATATTAAAATCACCTGCGAGTTTTGCGGAAAGGAATACCTACTCTCCCCCAATAAATAATAACCAGTTGAAGATTAGAAAAAATTATTTCTTAATGAACCAGATTATAGGCCCGATATATTCCAACAATGCTTACAAAAACCCAAAAAGTATTAAGTAAAATATAAGCGCAGTCTTTTTTTAAAGTGGAACACCAGGAAAGTATTACCGAGTCGATGGTATTCAAGATCCAAACAAACATAAAGGGACTGTTAGATCCGAGCCAGCTAACCAGACTAAAACTAAATATTCTCATTAATACGCCGACCATTTCGATAGTGCGAATGTTGGCCATAATTTTCTGATTGATTGGATGCAAAAAAGTCATTTTCATCAGGTCTCTTGTATAATTATATATCGGATAAATCTAGAAAAAAATATCAGGATGACCTAAAAGAAGTTACAATTAAATTATTTGGAGAAAGGTTTTATGAAACTTTTAGTTTTATTGCTAATTATTTGGGGAAGAACATTTGCCAGTGAAAGCACTTCCACTTCTTGTCAGATCAATCGATCTAGTGAACTTCAAACCATGGTTAAGGCAAGCCAGGATGCTCGAAAAAATTTTGAAAATTTGACAAAAAAGCAGCTGCAATTATTGGCAAAAGAAGATAATGCACGTCTTTTACGGATAGAGGAAATGGTTAAAGAAGGATGTTTAACGTCCGCCAAAGATTTTGCCGCCGCTGCCATGATGTTTCAATATGGAACCACCTCAAAACATTTTTTGCAATCATATTTATGGGCACAAAAGGCCATCCAGCTTGGTGATAAGAATCAAAAACGATTAATGGCACTTTCGATTGACCGCTATCTGATTAGCATTAACCATCAACAAATTTTTGCCAGCCAGGCCTACAAACCTGACCGGCCTAAAAATAGTTGCTGGTGTCTTGAAATGGTGGAAAAAAGTTTTCCTGACCAGCTGAGATTTTATTATATGGGAAATGATTTGAATGCCCAGATCAATTGGTGAAAAGGCCTTAATAAACACCATAAATGTCCTCAGATTTATTGTAACAAGAAGAGAAAAAATTCACCCAAGGGAACTGTGCCAGGGTTTTGGTAATTTTTTTTATTCATCTAATTTCCTTGGGTGTCCTGGCTGCTATTTTCTTGCATAAATTTCAATAATAGAAAAATGTCAGAATCGCCAAACGGAGCATTCAGTGCGCCTTAAGCTCAATATAGCTACTTGCTACAGTCGCTTTAAAAATATCTTGAAACGCATTAACCTTAAATTTATTAAACCTATTCTTAAATCACAATAGAAAAAGATCACTCATTTTTTGACAGGCTCTTAGGACAATTTTTATGATTAAGGTTTCATTAATGATTTGTGATCAAATAAGAATATTAAAAAGATTAGCATTGGAAATAAGAACCGAAACCGCACTCATGACAATAATACCGGTAAAGATGGTAAAAAAATTAAAAGAGATTAAAAAAGTCGATAGCAAAAACACAAACTGATTCTTCCTTGGAATCTTTGATAATTTTTTTACAATCCGAAATTGATCTAATCAGTAATTCTTTAATATGATGAGCATCATCATTGGAAATTGTGATTATTGAGGAATAGTGCATATTTTCAGGATTATTTTTTTCAATTGATTGGATGGCCTGCATTCTCCAATTAATATGATGTTTAGAAATCATGGGAGAGTCATTTTCTAAATGCATCCGAGCAGTTCCCACTTGGTATTTTCCATCGCTTTCAACAACGAGTCCAATTGATATTAGAAAGTCTAAAATGTTGTTCAATTTTTGAATCGGTATATTTAAGGCGCTTACCAATTTTGATTTAACATGAAATTCAGGTATGGTGAGCATGATATGGACAGCGGAATAAAGCCATGAACTGTAATATATTGCTTGATTTTCCCGTGATAAACTTTTTTGAACATTAAGACGATTTTTTAATATGAGTTGCTTTTTCCGTTCACTTTCGATTTGATCGTTGAAATATTTTTTCAAACGATGAGTCCCTGCCCTTTCCTTTTGCACTAACAGGAGAAAGTAATGAGTTTCTGATTCGGTTAATCCGATGAAGTCTGCAATTTTTTCGGATTGCTCTAGGCTAAAATGGGCCTTCTTATTTAAAACACGTGAGACATAAGTGGTTTGGCATCCTAGTTTCTCCGCAAAGGCTGATTTTAAGCCATGCCCTCGCATCAATTGAGACTGAACATATTCAACTAAAAATTTGCAATAATCTGTGTAATTAAAAACATGTATCATATCTATACCTTATTGAGTTATTGGTACTAATAATACCATATAATAAGAACTTTGAACAATTTTTACCTAGCACTGTGTTATTTTTTCAATTATAAGGTGTTTAACGAAAAAGCGTAATAAACTTTATACAAAGGGGAATTTTATGAAATCAAGAATTGGAACCATTTTGGCACTTTTTGTCGTTTTAGCTAGTTTCGCAAATTCATTTGCCGCCGGAACAGGTAGTTCGAGCAGTTCAACTAAAACTTCCATTAAAAGCGATGGAGGAGACTTAAGTGGTGGTGGGAATGCAGTAGGAAATCAACTCTTTGATTTTTATGAAAATGAGGGTACTCGTGAAATAACATTGGAAAAGCTAGTTGTATTTAAAGCAGTAGTGGCCCCCATCTTAAATGCGGTTGCATCAAAAGTGCCATCTTTTAAATATCAATTGCTAAAAATAGCTAAAACTAAAAAATGGTACTTTGAAAGTAAACCTATAGGTGACAATGATTGCTTGAATGAAAGTATGATAAAAGTTGATAAAGTGATTGTCGGCTGCCAAGACAATTATGAAGTGCGAATTTTTCAACCTTGGTTTGATCGAAATGATGTTACGCCCGAACATAAAGGAGGGTTGATTATGCATGAGTTACTGGTAGGGTTCATACTTCAGGAAAAAATACTAGATAAGTCATCGGAAAAAAATATAAGAAGGATGAATAGGTTGCTCTTTACAGAAAAACTCCCAGGAGAAAAAGAGTTTCAACTCATTTTAAATAATTATAATTTTGGTCATTTTATGACTGCCTCTGAAGAAAACGTAATTAACGTCGAAATTGAACAAGTAAAACATAGTGTTTGCGCTGGAAATGATGCTCTATCAAGCTTTGTAGATGCTTTTCTTAGTAAGTCCATGGATGGAAGATATTCTTCTTCAATACGGCATGGTTTTTATAAAAAAGCATTATATTTAAAACGCTTGGAAACCTATGCGGATGACTCTGAAATAAGAAAGTTTTGCGAAGAATAAGTTGATCTTTTTAATATTCAAATTAACAAATTAACTTAAAAGGCCGTCTTAATTCAAGATGGCCTTTTAATTCTTACAATTACCCTTGATACAAAATTTTCAGATGCAACTCTTCCATACCTCAAACAAAATTTGGTCTTACAAGTAAATGCTTCAAGACGCCTGTATCCGCCACAACGCATACAGCCATATTCGATATATCCAAAATCAAGACCTCCACAGGCAATAGTTTTTTCTATGATTGAATCATAATAATCTGTGGCATATCCTGTATATTTTTGTTTAAACGCTCCCGAAAGTTCGTAAGGATTTCTATGAAAGAGTTCTCGTTCTTTTTTTTACAGATTAAGTTTAGTGGCCCCTTTACCTCTTTTGCCACAAAACAATCTACCAAAATAACTCGTCACCACCAAAAGGAATTTCCCATTAATATAAATAAAAAATTAGTTTCCGATTCCCATTAAAAATCTCCCCAGTCCGGCTGCAAGGTGGTAAGCCCTAGTTCATCCCGCCACATTTTGACGACACTTAAACGATCATCAAGTACAAATAATACCTCATAATGATCTTTAATTTTATCAAGATAAATTTCTTTTTTCACCAGGGCATCATCCCGGCGATCTTTGGATTTTCTGGAATAATAACCATCATAGGCTATATGATGATCGGCTAACCATTTCTTAGACAAATGATCAAAACGCTCTCCCCTGCCGGTAATGATAATGATTTTGTATCCTCGCAATGAAAAAGCCTCCAGCAATTCATGGCACCAGTGGTTGACTTTGTCGGCGGGAATCTGTTCCATAAAATTTTTCCAATCAGGCGGATTTTGTCTGACCAAAAACACCCGATGTTCCATCCTGACCAAGGTCCCGTCCAAATCAACAATGATCGCTTTTTTCTTACTCATTATGGGCAATCTCGTATCCACTTCCCCCGATAAACTCCCTAAGCGGCGAATAACGATCCACCTCCTCCACCTGAGGATATTCCAAAACAGTATCAAGCAAGGATAAAAGTCTAATCCCGCGAATGTAGGCATCCAATCTTCCCTGGGCCAGTAATTCATTTAAATATTTTTTATCCGGAAGTTTATCCTTTAAAACTGATTTTAAAATGGGAAGCTCATAAGGAAGCCCGGAATTCAGCACGGCATCCACTGAATAAACATAAGGTATGATATGTTTTAACTCGCCCTTGCGCACATAAAACCAATGCTCGAGGGTTTTTTTTGCCTCATAAGCACGATAAAGTGAATCCCTGATCATGCGCTTTAAAAGCCTGATGTCCGTCCACATGGTGTAAGAGCTATCCGAACTTCTAAGCATATTGGCCGATTCCGTGTAGATTTTAAATTTATTTCGGGAAGGGACACTGGCAGTGAGTTTTTGAAAAAGGCCATGCAAACAATCAATTAAAATAATTTCATCCTTGCCGACTTTATAATCCACATATCCATCGCGCATGCCGGTTTTAAAATTATATTTGGGACGCTTGATGGTCTTGCCTGAAACCAAGTCTTTTAAATTCTCGTTAAGCAGAGGGATATCGATGGCCTCCGGCATCTCGTAATCGTAATCACCAAATTCATCCTTGGGATGCTCACTTAAATTATAGAAATAATCATCAATATTGAGCTGCTTGAGTTTAAGTCCATTTTTTTCCAGTTCTTTTTCAATAATAGTGGTGGTGGTGGTTTTGTTAGAACAACTGGGACCGGCGATAATTACCACTTTTATTTCATTTTGCCTTCCCACAATCTTGTTCACCACGCTGGCAATATCATTATAAAATCTCTGGTCGGAAAGTTTCATAAGCTCTTTGAAACTTTTACCATTGCGTCCAATGATCCAATCATTTAGCCCAAAAACGGTGTCACACTCATTTTGGATATTCCACATGAGCGTCTGCCTGACCCTTTCTTTGTGAATTCCGTTATGGGTAAACTGGGCCTTGGATATTTCACCTTGCATGATTTTCTTTTTTCCTTCCCTGAAAATCATAAAACCCTCGGCAATCATCACTTCGCCAATATCCTTAAGAGTAGTCTCAATTTGATCCTGGATATAATCCCTGGTGGGAAAATAATCACTGTCCTTTAATCCCTCCTTGGACTTGAGCATAACCTTTTTGACAAAAAGAGCGGTCACCTCACGCCATAGTGCCTTATCAGTAAGATATTTCGCAAATACTGCACCAATAAAGTCAGTCAATTCGCTGCTATTTTTGTCATTCAACAGCTGGATTTTTTTTTCGCTTATATAATGGAGCAAGAGCAAAGTGGTAAACCGGCTGGCAAACTCGACGCGACTGATACGAATTTCCCGTTCACTTTTATCAAAAGATCTGATCACTCGAGTAAAAAACTCGGCCAAAAAATCAATATTGTAAAAATTATTATAGGCGTTCTCCTTCACCATGTCGGCATATTTAAAGGCCCGCTCCTGGGCCTCCCAGGAAGTTGCGTTCTCCACATCTATAATGCATTTGGAAATGGCATTTTGGACTTTTGAAATTTGAAAACTTTCAACTTGGGCGTTTTTATTAATCATTTTAATCAAAGTGTTGGGTACCGGCATAGCTTCTATCCTTCAGGTTTAATGGGTAGATTAAAAATTATCTTATCTAGTTTCAAAAAACAATTTATATCTAACATTATATTACATTTTTTAAAAAGGTTTTGACGGTAAGTTTGACGGCCAGATATGATTCCAGAGAAGTAGTTGTGACTACATTTATTAACTAACGTCAAGGATGATCCTATGTTTAAAATTTTATCCCTCTCTTTGCTTGCATTATTTGCCGTCAACGTTCTAGGCCGGGTTGAAGTAACCCAACAAGGCGACCTTGTTAACTATGAATTTTCTGACCTCTCCATCAGCACGGAAAATCTGGTTATTGAAGGATCAGATTTTATTCGCACGAAACTCGTAGGCGCTGATGATTACGAAGCGGTTTTATTTGAACTGGGCATGCCTGAAATACCAGTTATTCGATTTTATGCGCCTCAAGGCGAAGTTGAAGTGCTTTTTGGTAACGAAAAAAATTTTGGTCAATCCAAAAGACTGGCCATGGATCTTGTGCCAAACCTCGAATCGCTTGAAAAAATTCCTGGCAGCCAAAGAAGACTGGTTATCAACAAATCTTTTCAAAAAACCAACGCCTTTTATCCCAGCAAACAATTTGAAATTAGCGATGCTGGTACTATCGGCGGTGAAAAAGAACAATTGATCACCGTCTATCCGCTAACCTTTAATCCTGCTTCTAAAACCATCAGACTGATTAAGAATTTTCAAGTAGTGATTAAAACGTCCACGGAAGTGAGTAAAAGCTCAGAAGGTCAAGAAACTTTTGCTTTCGTTATCGGCTCACAATTTAAAAATAGCCCCGCCATTTTAAAATATGAAAATTTTAAAAAACAACAGGGATTTAACGTGGTCAGAATCAATGTGGAAGGATCGATAAATACTCCTGAAGCAATTCGTTCACAACTCCAGGAGCTGCTTAAATCTACCAATTTGAAATATGCGCTCATTTTTGGGGACGCCGAACATGTTCCTGCCAAGAGATCCTCTATCATTTCTGGGGTGACTGATCATTTTTACGCTGCTATCGACACCAATAATTATAGCACTGACATCAATGGACCAGATATCGGTGTGGGACGGGTCACTATCAAAAACGAAACTGAATTACTGGCAGTAGTTGATAAATTTATCAAATACCAAGGTCAAAATTATAGAACTGAAGGATGGTTGGAAAACGCATCCTTTCTGGCCACCAATGATCGCTACACTGTTGCAGAAGGTTCCCACAATTTTGCAATTGATACCTATACTGCCCCCAATGGCTACCACGGTGTTTTTCCAAACGCCAATCAACCTGGTGGAGATAAGCTATACGCCATTACCTACAAAGTCAGAAACGAACAGGTCGTCAGTGCCATCCAGGCCGGCAGATCCATCATCAACTACTCTGGTCACGGCGCCACCACTTTTTGGGATGCTCCTCGATTTACCCAGGCCAATATTCGATCCATGAATCATGCAGATGCACTTCCCTTTGTTGTCTCTAACGCCTGCATAACTGGACAATTTACCGTTAATGAATCCTTTGCCGAAACCTGGATCAAACACCCCAATGGAGCAATCATGTTTTGGGGATCCATGGACAGCACCTACTGGGATGAAGATGACTTCCTTGAAAGAGATATGTTCAAAGGCATTTTTGAGTTAAACAAAGAAACTTTTTCAGACATCACTCATTACGCCTTGAGAGAGCTATGGAGAAGATACAACGGACTAAACCGGGCCTCTTATTACTGGGAAACCTATTTAACTTTTGGTGACCCTTCTATAAAACTTAGAACCAACCGTATTTAATTACGCTCGTTAATCAGCGTTTCTTCCCATCTAACTTTTGATGGTAAGAAACGCTGTCATTTACCAAACCTAATTACCCAGGCCCTTTACTAACATTATATTACATTCCTCATAAACCTTTTGACTGAAGGTTTTCAGCGTCGTTATGATTTTCTCGTATTTCTAATTCAAGACTTATACGCAAGGAAGAAGATATGAAACATTTTATGACCCTGATGCTTTTTTTCTCCTTTTCATTTAACGTTTTTACTGCCGTGACCATTACCAAACAAGCCGACACCACCTCTTATGAATTTACGGGGATTACTTTGGAAACCCAGAAGGTTTTGGTGGAAGGAAAATCCTTTATCAAGGCCAGTTTAAAAGGAGTGAATGAATTTGCGGCCATTAAATTTGAACTTGGCATGCCAGAAATTCCGGTGGTTCGATTATATGTCCCCGCAGGCGAAGTTGACGTTCAAATGGCAGACACCAAAGATTTGAGCGACCCGGTAAAACTCTCAGGTGATCTAATTCCCAACCTGGAATCCTTGGAAAAAATTCCAGGTAGCAAGCGCAAGCTTTTTATTAATAAAGCATTTCAAAAATCCAACAACTTTTATCCTGATAAAAGCTACGAAGTGACAGATGCCGGCACCCTGGCTGGCAAGGCCACTTTACTGGTCACGGTCTACCCACTGTCTTGGAATCCAGTTTTAAAAAGTTATCAGTTGATTGATCATTTCCGAATAAACGTCAAAGCTGACCCCAACCAAAAAATGATAGGATCGGCTGCTGAAACCTTTGTCTTTATCATTGGGGGACAATTTAAAAACAGTCCCTCCATCCTGCAATATGAAAATTTCAAAAAACAATTGGGCTATAACGTTGTAAGAATCATTGTCGAAGGAAATATCAATTCTCCGGAAACCATCCGTGCCAAATTACAGGAATTATATCGCTCTTTAAACGTAAAATATGCTTTGATTTTTGGTGATGCCGAACATGTACCCGCCAAGAGATCAGCCAATATATTAGGGGTCACCGATCATTACTATCGGGCTATTGACAATGATGACTACGCCTCTGACGTCAACGGGCCAGATATTGGAGTTGGCCGAGTGACCATTAAAAACGAACAGGAACTGGCCCAGGTGGTAGAGAAATTTATCAAATATCAAACTGCCAATTTTAGTGATGAATCCTGGCTGGAGGGAGTTTCGTTTATTGCCACCGATGATCGTTATGAGGTTGCCGAGGGTTCACACAACCATGCTATTAGTTCTTATATGGCACCCCGGGGTTACCGAGGCGTTTTCCCTTCTGCTTATCAGCTTGGTGGAGATAAACTCTATGCCATCACTTATCGGGCCAGTGACGAACAGGTGGTGAAAACCATGAGGCTAGGACGCACGATCATCAATTATTCTGGACATGGAGGGGCCCGTCTGTGGGCAGGCCCTACGGTTACCCAGGAAGATGTACAGTCGCTCAATCATCCAAACGCCCTCCCTTTTGTAATCTCTAATGCTTGTATCACCGGTCAATTTACCGTTGATGAATCATTTGGCGAAACCTGGATCAAACATCCAAGTGGTGCCATCATGTTCTGGGGATCAATGGACAGCACTTACTGGGATGAGGATGATTTCCTCGAAAAAGATATGTATAAGGGTATTTATGAATTAAACAATGCTGAATTTTCTGAAATCACCCAATACGCCCTCAGGGAACTTTGGCGAAGATATGGTGGTGAGAATAGATCCACATATTATTGGGAAACCTATGTCACCTTTGGTGACCCGTCCATTAAACTGCGTACCCGACCAACCAAAAACCTGATTATAAACGGCCCATCCGCCATCCCGCAAGGAGTGCCCAGTGTAGAATTCAAATTAACCTACGACGATGGCACCATTGCGCCAAACGCCAACCTATCCCTTATGCAAGGTAATGAGTTAAAGGCCACAGCGAGAACCGACGCTGAGGGAATTGCCCAATTAGACATTCCCTTTGATTTAGTGCAGGGAAACTACAAGCTGCAAATTTATGGTATCAACACCAAAATTATTGAGAAAAATTTTTCGATTATTCTTAATGACCAGCCATTCATTGTTTTAAGCGACATTGTCATTAGTGGCCAGGATGACTTAAAGGTGCATCCTTTCGCACAACTGGCCCTTAATTTTAAGGCCAAAAATATTGCTAACATCAAAACCAAAGGGGCCCAGGTTTCCATTGAAAAAATTGAAGGAGCGGCCAGTATCATAGAAGAAAAAATGATCGCCATTCCTGCTTTGGAACCAAACACCTCCTATCATTATCAAGAAAGCGGACTAAAAATCAGGATAGACGATGCTGCCGATCAAGAACGCATAACGGCCCATCTCAAATGGATCACCTTGGAAGGACAAGAAGGTACCGGCAAAGTAACCTTGCTGGTCAATCGGGGGATGGTCTCTATCACGACGATTGACTACGGCGATCAACAAAATCCTGATTACGGTGGCATTTCGCCTGGGGCCTCCGGTGATCTTTATGTGACCATCAAAAACTCCGGCAATGCCAACATGGAAAATATCAATCTCTATCCTGAGATTGATACATGTGTAGAATCTGTTAATGGCGCCGTTTTTATGGACCAGCTGGCCCCTGGAGACACCTTTCGTTCACCAACCCCCCTTTCGGTCACCTTAAAAAGCCGTTGCCAAGCTAACCAGATGGCAAAATTCAAACTTATTGGCAGTTACGGATCTTGCACCCAAATTGATCTAACCGGACAAGCCTCCTTTCAAATTGGTAAATTCGGTATGTTTGCGTGGGAGCAAAATCTCTCAATAAATATTCCAGATCAATCCTCCATAACCTACACTTTTAACATTAATGGCGATATTTCCATCATAAAAGATCTGAGTGTCCAGGTTAAAATCACTCACTCTTACGTTGGTGATCTATCCCTTTATTTGATCCATCCTGATGGCACCAGGATAAAACTTAGAGAGGAAGTCGGCAGCACTGAAGATAATATAAATGACGTTTATGGCATGGATGGGATCGTTACGCCTGATCTTGACAAGCTTAAACATAAGCCTTCCCAAGGCATATGGAAATTAATTGTTATCGATGATACCCATGGTGATGCTGGCACGCTGACTTATCTTAAAATCAAAATAAAAGGTTTGATGGATTAAACTTTTCTCTTTTAGGGATTGAAAGAATTGAGGCCGGGAAATTTTCCGGCCTTTATTTTATTTATTACTGAACAATTTAAATTTGGTAAAATGCTCTTCATCCAGCCCATATTCGCCCAAGGTATAATTATTATGGCCGTGATAATCGCTGCCACCGGTCGCCAACAAGTTATAAAATTTTGCCAATTCAAAATAATGTCTGACATTCTTGTTGGTATGCTTGGGGTGCCAGACTTCCAGACCTTGTAATCCATCCTCCACAAACTGCTTCATTAAAGAGTCTAAATCCTCACACCCAGGATGGGCCCACACACAGATGCCACCGGCCTTTTTTATCAGGGCAAAGGCATCATGGGGAGTGATTTTAAATTTCGGCTCATAAAATGGACTTTGATCTCCCAAATATGTTCTAAAAGCATCTTGAATGGAACCCACTTGTCCGTTATCATATAAAACCTTGGCAATATGCATTCTGCCGATTACCCCCAGTCCCGCACATTTTTGAATTTGCTCAAAGGTAATTTGAATACCCGCCTGAATTAATTTATTCACAATTTTAAGTCCCCGTGCTTGTCTAACTTCCTTGCACCTATTTAAAACCTCTAAAAGCATTTTATTCTTATAATCCACATAATAACCTAAGATATGAACATCATGCCCTTCAATCTCGGTGGATAATTCTATGCCCGGAATAACTTCGATCCGGTGATCTGAAAAACCGATGGCCGGTGAGATACCCGCCACCGTATCATGATCCGTAATCGCAATACTTTTCAATTTTCGTTTGATTGCCAAATCAACAATTTCATCCGGCGAATAGATTCCATCAGAGCAATTCGTATGGGTATGAAGATCACAAACAATGCGCATAAAATAATCCCTAAAAATACTACCTCTTTAAAATACCAGTAAATGTGGTTAAACAACACTTAAATTTTTAAAGAAATTCCAAAGCAAGGGGATAACTTCAATGGCAATTAAAATAATAATAACAATTTCAAGCAATTGATTTTTGCGACTATGGATTTCGCTTTGAAAAAGAGTTGAGATATCTAAAAGATTTCTGAGTTTTTGGTCAACGCTGGTTTGCCAGTCATTAAGCCTGAGCCTTTCATTGGATGCCCTATATATTTTGGCATAATAGGCATCCCCGATAAGCTTTAGAGAGTTTTCCACTTTTTCAATAACTTCACTGATCTCAATATAGAGTTTAGAGGCCTTTTCAAACATCTGGGAATATTTATTTTTCCAAGCAAACCCGCTGGTTTTTTTAATAGAACGATAAAGGGCATTCAATTCTTTATCCAGCAGATCATCATAATAGCGCAGTTCCAATAACTGACACACTGAAAATTCGATGACATCACAAATATCCTTGGCGTCGTCCTTGCTTAAAATAAAAGAGCTGTTCCAATCAAGTAAAACCGCATCGTCATTAGTATAGCGAAAAGTATATTTTTTAATGGGAGCAATCATTTGATCATTCACTTTGTTGGAACTTTCCAGCAGCACCAATTCATACAGTTCATTGCTACTTAGGAGCTGATCAATATCGGTAATAGGCAATTTGTCCGCATCATGCACGAAGATGAGATAATCCTCATATTCACTCCACACCTTCTTTTCCCGGATGGCACTGGCCAGCCTGGTATAGACATCCTCCATTTTAATCCGGGCCAGTTCGTGAATGGAGGCATCTTTTTCTAAAAAGTGAGCAAGCTCCTTAAGCAGATTCAAATCCATCTCTTTGGCAATATTTACTTTGATAATGATGGAAAGCGCCCCAAAATTCCAAATCTTTCCGGTGATGGTGACTAAATATTCCGCCCCTTGAATTTCCCGCAACTGTTGCCCTAAGAAGATAACCAGCGGCTCTTCTTCAATAACCAAGGCACGGGAGATCTTTCCCAGATTAAAATCCTTTTGAGCCGCCTGGGTATTTAAAATGGAGTCAGCCTCATGCAGATTGACTTCCCCGCCAATATCAAAAAATCTATAACAATTAATATAACCGGAAAATTTCATCATATATTTTTATTTTTCGTACTTCGACTGGAATTTTTTTACAATCCCACCTCTGCGCAAAAACTCCCTATAAACATTTGGATGTTCTTTTAAAACTTTATCCAAGTAAGTGATATGGTGATCTATTGCTTCTTGATACAAATCCTCATCAACATTATACCGGTGCTTGAAATGCAAATGAACATATTTATGAAAACCACCCAGGGTCTTATTCAATCTATTTTCAGCCTCTTTTTTAAAGGAAATGGTTTTTTGAAAAAGATCCCGTTCTCCATCAAAACCCGGCACCTTCCCTTCATCAAACTCTTTCACTAAAAATAAAAGTTTTTCCAAATAATTACGATCAGACATCTGGCCGATTAAATCCGCTGCGCCTAAAATTTTCCCCAAATCCTCGATCTCTTTATAAGGAAATTTAATCCTGGTCAAATCAATACTCACACCAGTACATCTGATCATGGAAGCGACTTTTTCAAAATCCAGATCGCTATACCCCTTGGTCTGCAGATACTTTTCCACAAAATCAACACTGAGTTCCACGTGATTAAGGGTGAACTTCGCCCCCGTGCCCGTTTTATCAGTTTCTGGCAAAATATAGCCTGTATCATGGAAAAGCGTCGCCAGTACCCCTAAAAAAACATCCCCTGACTGGTATTTTTTTCCGGCCAAAGAAGCACCATGCACAATACGTACAAATGCCAAAGTCGCATCCAACGTATGGAAGATATCATGATAGTCAGTCGAACAGGACTGATATCCGGGATATTCACCTTGAAAAATTTTCTTGAATTCCGCTATCAGATTTTTCACCTTGATCAAATCAATTTCCTTGGAAATTAATTTGATGGTTTCCATAATCGCATTGCTGATTGAATCGACATCATAATTGGGGACCAAGGCAGCCAGATTAATTTTTTTCATAATTTTTTTTCCAATTTAATAAAATTCTCGTTCTATATAATCCAGATCATTTTTTTCGGTGCTGATATTATTATCTATAACGGTACGTCTACTGCTGGTGTTAAAATAGACCGTCATTTTTCCTTTTAAAAAATCACCACCAATCACTATTTTTTTAAAAAACCAATATGAGGAAGCATTATCCACTTTCACGGCCTCACCAATTCCAATCAATTTGGATTGGTCATAGCCGGTATAAAATTCTCCGACATCCCCCACCCTGATATCATCAAAATACCCTCGATCTATCCGAAGTGTTCTTCCGGTGGGTGAGGCTTCCATGATGGTAAAGGTCCGGGGCGTGATCTTCAAATTAGAAACCTCACTGGATTGAACATGTTGAACCGGCCATAAAATCACCCCTAAAAACCAAAATAAGATAAGCAAGATGTTCGCTCTAAGTTGCATGCTCTTATTTTAGCTTCGTATCCCATTCCCACAAACAAGGAAAAGAAATCCCCCTCTTTCATTATCTGATCAAGGCAATGTACTATTAAAATATGTTACATATTATATTGTTATTTTTTCTTTCCACTCCGGTCTTTTCCAGCGTGGACACCCTGGGCTTCATTGTAAGAGACCAGGCTGAATTATTTAGTGATCACCAGTTAACGGAGGTGGTCCAACTTGCTAAAATTAACCAAGAGGCCATCATCGTAAATAGCGTGCATAATAACCATCGTGCACAAAAAATCAATTTAGACGGGTTTAATTACTGGATAGCCTTGAAAGATATCGTCATTGTCGACTATCCCAAATACGAAGTAAACAACTCCATTGATCCCGATAGATTAGGGATAATTAAAAATTATCTGTTCCGACTTTACGCTAACTAATACCAGTTATTGTTTCTTTCTGGCCTGCATCCATAAATACGCACTCACCAGTATTAAAAGCCCCACCGACACCAAATCTTTCGCCCCATAGTTGGAAAAGCTACCGGATATATCGATATTCATATAAATAATAAAGGCCAAAACAACACCCATAATGGCCTCACCAGCAATCAAACCGGAGCTGAGTAATACCCCATTGCCTGCTTCATTGTGAGATTTATTTTTCCGATCCACAAAATATCTGATAAGCCCTCCCATCAGCATGGGCACGGCCAGGGTAATAGGCAAATAGATCCCCACCGCCATCGGCATTAAATGAAGTCTGAATTTCCCAATTTTTTTAAGTATCACTTGATCAAATATAATAATTAAAACCCCACTGGCGGCACCGATAATAACCATCCTATAGGGAAGATTGCCGTCACCAAACAGTGCATTGGTAATGCTGGCAAACAAGGTGGCCTGAGGGGCCTTTAACCCGGTTCCAATTCCGTAAGCGGAATGAAGAACTGATAAAACCGGGGCAATCACAAATGCAGGTATCACCACCCCAATCATCTCAGCGATCTGTTGATATTTGGGAGTGGCCCCGACTAAATATCCAGTTTTTAAATCTTGTGAGCAATCACCGGCGGTACAAGCTGCACAACAAACAATAGCAGCCACCCCAAGGGTTGCCAATATGGCCGAGTTTCCTGTAAAGCCTAAAACTAAAAACAAGGAAGCAGTAACCAACAGGGCCGAAATCGTCATGCCTGAAACTGGATTATTGGAACTGCCCACCAATCCCACAATATAACTGGAAACGGCCACAAACAAAAAAGCCAGGATGGTCATCACCACACTGGTGAAAATAGTTAAACCAATATGGTGAATCATGGACTGGTAAACCAAAAGCATAATCACAAAACTGATAATAAACATAACCAGGATGGCGAGTAAATTCATATCCTGTTCCGTTCTTTTAACGGTCTGATTTTTGCCTCTGGAATAAGTATTTTTAAGTTCGCCAACCCCTTTAACAATACCTTTTCTAACTGAGATAATCGACCACACTCCGCCCGTTAACATGGCACCCACGCCCAGATAGCGAATCTGTTTTGACCACAATTCCCAGGCAACCTCCAAAGCATCTTTGGAAGCCAGATCACCACTAAGACCCAAAATAGGCATCGTAATAAACCAACCCAGCGACCCACCAATAAAAACCAGCAAGGCTACTTCCAAATTAACAATGTATCCCACCGCCAGCAGTGCCGGAGAAATATCACTGCCAAAAAACCACACCCGGTCTCCTCCGATAAATGCTTTTTCCACACTGCCTTGAACCACTTTAAAACCAGAAGTTAATAATTTAAAAATTCCACCAATCCCAAGACCGAATAAAATGGTGATAAAACCTTTCTTCCCTTCACTGGAACCTGCCTCCAAAACCGTGGCACAGGCCACCCCTTCAGGATAGGTCAGGTCTTTATCTTCCACAATCAGTGCTCTCCTTAGAGGAATCATAAAAACGACCCCCAACAATCCTCCAGCGATAGCTATCAAAGTCGTCGGCCAAAATTCAAAATTTTGCCAGGCCCCTACCAATACCAGTGCGGGAAGTGTAAAAATAATACCTGCCGCTAACGATTCCCCTGCAGAGGCAATCGTTTGCACCATATTACTTTCCAAAATACTATTTTTTTTAAGCAGCCCCTTATAGATCCCCATTGCAATAACCGCCGCCGGGATAGAAGCTGATACCGTCATACCGGCATAAAGCCCCAGATAAACATTGGCTGCCGTCATGACCACGCCAATCACTACGCCAATCACCACGGCTGAGATGGTGAATTCCAAAACCTTATTCCCTTGATTGTTCATATGCACTCCAGATTATGTATTTGATTTGATATTTTCTTTTAAAAACAATTTATAAATATAAACATTATAGGCGATTACTACCGGCATGCCAATCATCGCAATGATCAGCATGGAGATTAAAGTGTAAAACGACGAAGAAGAATTAAAAACCGTAAGGCCAATTCCTCCCTCGTAAAGAGGTGGTACCCAATAAGGATAAATGCCAATGCCCACCGTCAACATGATACCCATAATAACAGCTCCCGAACAAAGCAAGGCCCGGCCGAATTGACTATAATTAATAAAAACTCTAAGCAAAATCATGCCCAGCAAGGCCGTGATATTGATCCAAGGGGAAAGCACAAACGGACCGCGATGATGAGAAATAAAACTCCACAGGGATATGCCAATAAACAAACCAAGATATGGCCAATAACTGATTTGCGCCCAGGCTTTGGCCTTCCTGGCAAGTTCTCCCTCCGTACGCATGGCCACAAAAACTGCTCCATGGGTGATGAACATAAAAAGACCAGTGAGTCCAACTCCCAGGGCATAAGGATTGAGGAGATCAAAAAATGTTCCGGTATAATTGTAATCGGCATCCAGGGGAAGTCCTCTGACAACATTTCCCACCGCCACACCATAAAGAAGTGCCGGCAAAAAACTGCCAATGACAAACCCATAGTCAAAGAGCTTTTTCCAAAATTTAGAATCGCTTTGGTTTCTAAATTCAATACTGACCGCTCGAAAAATAAGTCCGAATAACACCAGCATCATGGCCAGATAAAAACCGCTAAAGGTGGCCGCATAAACTGCGGGATAGGCCGCAAACAAAGCACCTCCCCCGGTTAAAAGCCAGACTTCATTACCATCCCAAAAGGGACCAATACTTCGTAAAATAGCCTTTTTCTCCTCTTCTTTTTTAACCAATAAATAAAGCACCCCTGCGCCCAGATCAAATCCATCCAAGACGGCATATCCCATAAAAAGCAGGCCAATTAGTAAGAGCCAGATTATTTGTAAAGTTTCCAACGCCAACTCCTTAACAATTCAACTTAATATTTTAAAATATTTCCGGGCCTTTTAATATTTTTTTTCTAAGCACCACCACCCAGATAATAAATAACAAGGCATAAATGAAACCAAACATCACCAGGGTCATGAGAATCTGAATGGGTGGGACATTTAGAGAGATCGCTTCCTTAGTTTTTAAAAGCCCCCACACAATCCAAGGCTGCCTTCCCACTTCGGCAGCTATCCACCCCAGTTCGTTAGCAATGAAAGGGATCGGCAGGGAGTACATCGCAAGTCTTAGAAAAAAGGTATTTTCAAACAGCCGGTTCTTACCGAGCAAAATCAGTCCTCCCACGGTAAAACACAAAAAGTAAAGTCCGCACAAGACCATTAGATGGAAACTGGTAAACGTTATAAAAAGAGGAGGTCTTTCCTCCCTGGGAAAATCCTTTAGCCCGACCACCTTATGATGGGGAGTTCCTCCAATTAAAATACTCAACAGACTGGGAATTTCCAACCGGTATTTGGTTAACTCGGCTTTCTCATCGGGAATCCCAAACACCAGCATCGGAGCATGGGTGCCACTTTCCCAAATCCCCTCAAAGGCAGCCATTTTCGCCGCCTGGGTTCTGGCCACTTGCACTCCATGAAAATGTCCGATGGGCAGCAACGTAAACACCGAAAAAAAACCAAAGATCAAGGCCACTTTAAAAGAAGTCTTGGCAAATTCCACATGCATTTTTTTAAGTAGATAATAGGCAGAAATCCCCATGATAAAAAAAGCTCCGGTAATCAATGCTCCGCTTATGGTATGAAAATATCTGGGAATCGTGGATGGGTTAAAAACTGCTAATAAAAAATTGGTCAACACCGGCTTGCCTTCAATCATTTCAAAACCGGCCGGGGTTTGTTGCCAGGAATTGGCCACAATAATCCAAAAAGCTGAAAGCGTTGATCCAATCGCCACCATTAAAGTGGAAAACCAATACATTCTGGATGACACTCTTTTTTCTCCATAAATCAGAATGGAAATAAAACAAGACTCCAGAAAAAAAGCAAATATTCCCTCTGCGGCCAGCGGGGCTCCGAAAATATCACCCACAAACTTGGAATACTGTGCCCAGTTGGTACCAAATTGAAATTCCATGGTTATGCCAGTGGCCACTCCCACGGCAAACGAAACAATAAAAAGCTTAAGCCAAAATCTGGAAATTGACCGGTAGAGTGTGGAAGCATCTTTCAAATGCAATGACTCAAAAATAAAAATAAGCCACGCCATACCGATGGTCAGGGGTGGAAAGATATAATGAAAGCCGATGGTAAAAGCAAATTGCAATCTGGCAAGCAGTACCTGATCCATAACTTAAACCGCAGTCATGGTAGCATCAATAAACACCCTGCTGGCCAATTCCTTGTCAAGCATATAGAGACCTTCCGAGGAATTTTGAACCCTTTTTATATTTTCCACGATATTGACCACATTCGCCTCTTCCTCCACCTGTTCATTTACATACCACTGTAAAAATTGATAGGTGGCAAAGTCTTTTTCCTTCATGGCAAGCTCTACCAGATTATTGATCATCTCGGTTACTTTCATCTCATGCACAAGGGTTTCCTCAAAGACGTTAAGCGGTCCACTCCATTGAGCTTTGGGTGCGTTAAGGCTTTTAAAATTGATAAAACCTCCTCGCTCATTGATATAACGAAAAATTTTCATTTTATGGGTCTGCTCCTCTTGAAACTGGACATACATCCAATGAGCCATCCCCTTTAAATTGATACTTTCAAAATAAGCGCTCATGGAAAGATATAAATACTCGGACTCCGATTCGGCGTTTAATTGATTGTTTAAGGCCTGTTCCATTATTTTTTTGATTGCCATATACACCTCACTATTTTGAAAAAATATTATCAAAATAAGTTAACTTATAAATGAAGAAATTACTAGAAACTTAAAAGGTTTAGTTAAGATAGCAGTGATTTGTATAACTTAATCATATTGGTAGAAGTTAATTCCAGATGAAATCTCTTAACCCATTTATGGCCTTTTTCACTCATTTCCTCGCGAAGTTTATCATTTTCCACCAATCTGGTCATGGCCTTTCCGAGCTTGTCACTGTCATGAGGATCGACATATTCCACCGCATCCCCTCCGGTTTCACCAAAACATGAGCCAGTGGATGTGATGACCGGGACACCACTAAACAGTGATTCAATAATGGGTATGCCAAATCCTTCAAACAAAGAAGGGAAAACAAACACGGTGGCCTGCTGATAAAGTGCTGGTAGATCCCGGCTGGGTACATCCTCCAGAAAAATAACATGATTTTCCAGGTTGAGTTTGCAGGCATGCTGCACGAGGTGGTGACGATATTTAGCTCCCTGTCCCACCAACACCAGTGGCAAATCATGATACTGGGAAACGTATTTATAGCTGGTGATCAGATGCTCAAGATTTTTTAATTTGGAAAAGGCCCCCACATACAAAATATAGTGATGAGGTAAAAAATACTTTTTACGAACTTCATCCTGTTTTGCCTTATCCTCCAAATGGTAAAACATCGGGTCACAACTTTGATAAACCACATCCACTTTATTAGCATCCACTTTCAGGTATTGGTCCAGGTCATTTTTGGTTTGTTCACAAATAGCCACCACCCGATCGGCTACCTTGCAGCTATAGGTATATTTTTTTTTGTAAATTCTTCGATCCACGGAACTGAACATACCCGGATATCTCATAAATAATAAATCGTGGATGGTCACCACAGTCTTGATCCCCAGTTGGTCAATTTTAGGAGGTAATTCATGGGAAAGCCCGTGGAAGATATCCGGTTTGTCCTTTTTCAAAACATTAGTTAAAAAAAGACTGCGCCAGGAGGAAGAAAAAGTTTGAGTTAAAAAACTACTGGGCACCACCAGTTTTAAATTGCCTTTATTTTTCAAATCCTCATACCATTTTCGTGCCCTTTCATCCTTAAACGGCGGCGTATAAAGCACATATTCATTTTCTGGAAAATTTAAAACCAGCCCTTCAATCAGCGTTCTGGAGTAATTACCAAGACCTCGAAAATTATGAAACGCCCTTTTAGCATCGAATGCAATTTTCATGTGCTTAAAATTCCTTCCCTGTGCTTACAATAAGACCGGTATCACCAATCTTTGTCTAGGATAAATTTTTTCTGAATCAAGGGAATTGTAGCTTAGAATTTTTCCAACTGACAATCCAAATTTTTGCGCAACCAAAGTAAGATTGTCGCCTTCTCGAACAGTGTAGTAAGAAACTTTTACCGGTATTTTTATTTTCTGATTTTTTAACAGCCGGTTAGAACGCAATGAATTAGATTGTTTTATCTTGGCCAGGGACACTGCATATCTCTGGGAGAGGCCAAGCAAGGTATCACCCTTTCTAACCTTATGGGTCAAGTGCTTTTTGTAAACCACCTTTGGCCTGGGAGTGGTTTGAGATTTTGCTACTTGAACAGAAACCTCCTGGGTCGCCAAAGTCCGACTCTGTCCACTGAAACCATATTGATCCATCTGATTAAAAATGTCCCTGGCTGCTACGATCTTGGGAATATAATAAATCGTTTCCCTGGGTAATAATTTTTGGGCCACCAGCACCTTATAATCCCGGCTATTTCCTCTTCTAATGGCCCGGATCACCCCGTACTCCCCCTTATTATATGCCAGCAGGGCAAATTCCCAGCTGCCGAAAATATTATATAAATCCTTGAAGTATCTGCATGCGGCATGAGTGGATTTAATGAGATCATTTCTTTCATCAACCCCTCTTTTAATCTTCAACCCGTAGTGTATGGCCGTTGATTTCATAAACTGCCAGGGACCGGCTGCCCCGGCCCTGCTTTTTATCCGCAGATTGTAACCACTTTCAATCAACCCCACATAAAAAAGCTCTTTTGGCAGATTATATCGCGCCAAAATTTGCATGACCGTGTCCTTATACTTTAAAGCGTTACCCAGATGATTTTGAAAAGTGTCCCTGAATCTACTGGTTAAATAATTGATCCAAAAATCATATAATTTTTTAGAGTAACGCAGATTCATCGAATGCATATTAAGCGAAGTGTTTTCAATTTTTTTGACTGCCGCACTCTGCTTTTTTACTTTTTGTAAAATCACCACATCTTTTTTTTCTACGATACTCAGATTTTCTTTTACAAACTCCTCACTCATCATGGCATCGTCGGTAAGCTCCTCCATGGTCAGTTGAGGCAACTCCGGTTTGGGACGTTGTGAGGCCGGTTGACTCGCACAACCGATTACCAAGCTAATCAAAATAATTAAATAACAACACTTCAATGAGATCCCCTTCATCATCACCATCATAATAATGCGACTATCCCACTATTTTAAACGAAATGAGTCAAAAGCTTAAGGAGGAAAGATCTACCTCCCAAAACATCTCTTGGACACCGGCCTATTGCAGGTGATTGCGAAACAGTCTGCCATTTTCCTCTGTCAGTAAATTGAAGGGTTCATTTTTTAAAAAAAGGTGACTGTCCAAATCTATATAATCAACCTTGTAAGCCAGATTAAACGCCGATGAAATTCCCAGGGAAGTTTCCAGCATACAACCAAGCATGGTTTTGAGTCCCAACTCCCTGGCCTTTCTTAGCTGGGAGATCGCCTTCAGATACCCGCCCGATTTCATCAGCTTTATATTAATTCCATGAAACCTTCTCACATAATATTCCGTAACATTTTGAGTGGTGATTGACTCGTCGGCAATCAAATACACCGGCGAATTCTCTTTCAAATAAAGATAGGCATCATGTTGATCAGCATGCATGGGTTGTTCTAAAAAAACAATTTTCTCCAGATCCTGTCTTTCCAAAAATTGCAAAACCTCGTCGGGGTTGTTAAAGCTCTCGTTGGCATCAATACATATCTTGCCAAAAAAATGCTTGAGTACTTCCTGGATAAAATCTGGATCTGAATCCCTGCCCACCTTGACTTTCATGGTTTTAAAACGGGTCAGGTCATAATCATCAATAAATTTTTTGATATCACCTACCGGCATGATGGGAAGCGAGATAGAGGTCTCCAAAACATTGACACTTTTTTGGCCTAGCAACTCCTCCACCGGTTTTTCCGAGAGCTGGGAAAGATAGGAAACAAAGGCGGATTCAATTCCAAACCGCAGCGAACCGGGTAACTCAAGATCGTTTAAAAATTCAATCAGTTCCTCCACACTTCTCACCGGGCCGGGCAAGGAACTTATAAATTTATTAAACCCCTCATGAATTTGTTCCGGGGTCTCACCAAAACGGGAACAGATCGAAACCTCTCCCGCTGCGCTCATATCACCACCGAAAACTTCCACAATATAATTAGTTTTGCTGGTAACGCTGCCACGGGCGATTTTCCAAACAAATTTAAGCGGCAATTCTATTTCTCTCATACTCCAAGTTAGCATTACAACCTCAAAAATCTAAAGACTGGACATTGGTATCCAAGTAATTATACTCTAAATAGGACTAAGTTAACAAACTGAAATATGACATATATTATATGATAACCCCCACTCAAAAACTTACCAATTTACTTATTCGAATCATCAGTGAAACCAACGGACTTACCCTGGGGAACACCATTGAACTGCTTTTAAAATCCAACTATCTGGAACATGATAATGAGTCCAAAAAGGAGATTGAATCCTTTGTTAACCTCCTTTATCAAAATAGATCAAAAAAAATCCCCATCAAGGAATTGTTGTCCCATCCTTTTTCCCACGCCCTTTTTCAATTTTTTAAATCGTTTCCTTTGAAATATCACGAAGAGCATATCCATCTGACCGGCTCGCTTACCCCCGAATTTATCTATCCTCACTTGATGCACATTCTAAACGGGCCCAAAAAAGATAAAATCGAAAAACTGTTAAAAAATGTTTACGAATTTTCCTATCGGGGTATCCAATCCCCCGACGATATAAGGAAATTGATCTGTTTAAAGGATCATCAGCATTTTGATGAATACTTAAAAATTCTGTTCCTTCCCAAACTCATCTTGAGAGATCGTCAAATCCACCAGGACGCCGCTTATCATATGGCTTCCAACCTCTATCACAATTATAATGTGGGACGAATCCGGCTAAAATTCACCTTATCGCGCATCAACGGATTAAAAGAGGAAATTCTACCCAGCGAAAATTATCTAAGCTCTAAGGATGTGGTCCTTGGTCTTTATGACGGATTCATGCAATTTAAAAAGGAACATAATGATTTTGATTTTGTCCTAACCCCATGTTTTAGAAAAGAACTCGATTTTTATGATCAGGCCCGTTTTAAATCCAAAAAAGACCATATTGACCACCAAGTGGAAACCATTTTAAATCTACTGGATAATTTTCCGGAACTGACCCCTTATCTGAGAGAAGTGGATACCGTGGGAAACGAAAAAGAGCTTTTCCGAAAAGTCCATTTCATGGAGATGAAACATGGATTTAGAAGGCTTCAATACAAAGGGCTTAAAATCAGAAGTCATCACGGAGAGTCTTTTGAAACCCTGAGAAAAGGCGTGCAATCCGTTGACAATGCCCTCAATATCTGGAGAATTGATACCCTCGAACATGGCATAAGTCTTGGTATCAATCCCAATTTTTATTACCAGAGAATTGTTGACCGGGTGATCAAGGACAATCAACAAAAAATTCCGCTCCGGGAACACTCCCACGAATATAATGAAGTAAAAAATATGGATTGGCCGGACTATAGTGTACCCGAAAAACTTTATCAAGGCATTCCTTTATCGGATAGCGAAGTCACCAGCTTTATAAAAACCAAATTTCACACCGCTTTGGAAACCGAACATTACCAGCATGATGTTTTAAACCATATGATCAACAAAAATGTTCCCCTCATTTCCCTGCCCACCTCCAATTTAAAACTGACCGGTCGCTTTGATTACTATAAGGACCATCCCTTTTCCTGGTGGGAAAAAAAGGGACTGCGCCTGGGAATTGGCACCGATAACTACATCACCTTGAATACCAACTTCATTCAGGAGCTTTTGATCCTGCTTTATTCAGATCCCGATAATTTAAAAATCAACAAGCTTTTAAGTGTTGCCACCCGTGAAAAAAGACGGGCCTATATCAGTAACCTACTCTGGGATATGCGCAAGAAAATTGTTTAGGAAGGACCTATGCCACTGCGTCAAAACAAGTATAAAAAAACGGGACGATATGCTGAATTTTATCCTAAAAAAATCATCAATACCGTCTCTTGATGTTCGATAATAATTTAAATAATAAACAATTGAACCACCATTATTACATGGTTGCTATCGATATTCTTTAGCACAATCAGATGAAATGAAATAATTACACTGTAAAAACATTAAATTGTTTTTCATTTTATGCTTTGATATGGATGATTCACTCAACTAGAAAATTAATGAATTACTTTTACAACTTGGAGGAATAAATATGCATACCCTATTTTTAGTGACTTTGACATGCCTAATATCACTTTCAACAGCAATGGCAGATGGCCCCATAACCCTCACGGCTTTATCAGGCGAAAATATTCGTATTTGGTTTGCCACAAAACATACAACCAATGGAAATACGGCCGAAAGTATTGCCTCTGGAGTGCATGTGGTCGTTGACGGTGCGATTCCTGGAACCTCGCGTATTGTTTTGATTAATAACTGTGTTCCATCAAATGAGTGGACATCTGAACCATCACAAATTATTTACAACTGTGAATATAACAATGATGGGACTTGGGTGAATCAAAAAAATTGTAGTGTTCAGGTGCAAGGGGCCACTTACATCTCTGACGATATTGTCACTCGGTGGGCCAATCATGGAGGAGAGACAAACTGTTACCAGCAGGTTGCAGTGTCACCAACATTTGATCGTTGGCTCGTCGATCCAGTAAGTGGTCAGCATAATTTTAATTTCAGATTTCCTATTCCGCAACTGTCATACTAGGGAACAAAAATTTCTGCTGATCTCATGGGGCCCATCTGGAAGAAACTAAAAAAAACTTTACAGCGACCTTGGATATAAAATCGGAATAAGCGCAAAGCGATTAAGGATTTTGGACGGCCTATATCAGTAATTTACTCTGGGATATGCGCAAGCAAATTGTTTAAGACATCCATCACCCGATCCGGGGTGATATCCACCAGACATTTTTGATAAACCGCTTGAGAACATTTACCTCTGCCATCCTTGGTGCAGGGCCTGCATTTTAAATTAACCTCCAAAGTGATGGAATTATCTCCCGCAGGAAAGCCAAAGGCGGTCGGGCCTATAAGTGCAATCGTTGGAATACCAAGATAATCCCCCACATGCATAAGACCGGTATCCGCCGCGATTAAAACATTGGACTTGCTAACCACATAGCAGCTTTCTATCAGATTTAATTTCCCTGCCAGATTAATCACCCGGTTTCCAAATTTTTCTTCAAAGATCTGCAGGTAGGTATCCTCCGGGCCACCGAGAATGATAAAACGATAATCGGAAAGTTTCTCTACAAATGAAAGCCAATGGGAGAGTGGCCATTTTTTCATGTCCCTGGTTGCCGAAGGAGCAATTGTAAGAGTTTTCTTGTCAACTTCTTGACAGATTTTAAGATATCCATTTTTATCCCTCATTTCTCCAAAATTAAATGCGACTTTTTTTATGACCGGCCTGGATTTTATCAGTTTCAAAAGTGGTGCTTGAAAAGAAACCCGCCCTTTAAAAGGCCATGGAAAAAAATTCTTATGACAGTAAAACAAAAGAAACCTTTTGAGCCGGTCCTTGCCTCTGGTTACCACCACCGGATCAATGGATTTGGTACATATATAATGAAAAATGGAATGATAAAAAATCTTGGTAATGAACTGCGATCTTAAACTTTTATGAGCATCGTACACCAGCTCGTAATCATGCTCCCGGAGTTTTTTTATAAACGCAATCAGCCCCTCCTTTTTATCATAACCAAGCACCTGATCCACCTGCGGATGAAGTTTAACCAGCGAGACAAATTCTTTTTTGGTGGCGAAGTGAATTTCACTTATAGGGTACATCATTTTAAGTAAATCGATGGCAGACATGGATTGAATGATGTCACCAAAACTGGAAAATCTCATGATCAAAAGTTTCTTTTTTTCCATAATTTTTTATCCTTATAGGACCACAATCTTAATCAAAACTTAATAAATTTTTTTAAAAGATATAGCACAAAAGTGTTGTAAAGATAAAAAACAAACTTTATAATTTTTGTATTGTATAGTTTTTAATATTAATCATTAATCATAACTAAGGGAGTATTGATGAGAAAATTATTTGTAATTACACTTGGTATGTTGTTAGCAGTTCCTGCAATCGCAGACGTTATGCCAACAATCTACGGAAAAGTAAACCGCGAAGTCCAAATGAGGGATTTGGATTCAGAAAATGCTGCTACTAAAGATCTTAAAAACATCCGTGCAAACGATGTTGCTAACTCTGAATCAAGAATTGGCGTAAAAGGTGAATACCAATTTAATGACCATACTGCCAAGTACGTTTTAGAACTAGGTTTGAACTCAGGTACTAACACGATTGGCATCAGAGAGTCTTATGTTGATATTGGCGGTTTCTGGGGTTCCATTATTACTGGACAAACTTATGCTGCCGGTGACATGGTTGGTTTAAAGCTTGATCCTTTAAGTGGAACAAGTGCTGGATTAGAAGCTGTTGACATTCAAAAAACTCTTGTTGACTCTTATGATATTGCTAGCGACCATGCACTTGGCGCTTACGGTATTGGTTATACCTACAGAAGTCGACAGGAACTAATTGGTTATAGGACACCTAATTTTGCTGGTTTCCAGTATTACACAACCATCGACAACGATGATAGTGTAGCTCTTGCTGGCAACACAATGACTGTTTGGAGCAACCAAGCATCTTTTGAAAAAGAAATGAACGGCATGAATTTGGGCGTATATGCTGCTTACGATGTATTATCAAGCGGTGGATTAAAAGACGCTTCAGTTATGGGTTTCGGAGCAAGCTTTGGCATGATGGGCTTTGGTTTAACGGGTATGTATACTAAATCAGAAGCTATCTACACAGACGCTGACCTAGCTATGCCAAAACCACTTGAAACAACTCAGATGATGGTTACTGGTAAATACACCTTCATGGATACCAATACCGTTGCCGTTACCTACGGTAAAATGTCAAATGAAGACAAAAACGTAACTGGCAACGCTGCCAAAAACAATCAGTCACAAATTGCTGCTGCATTCATCAAAGAACTTCATAAAAATGTATCTGTAAGAGCCTCTTACGGAATCGTTGAAAAAGAACAAGAAGACACCACGCTTAACACAGATACTATTGCTAATGGTGGTGGATTTAAAGCTACTGTTGCTGCAGTTGGAACAACAATTACTTTCTAATTTGAATTTAGTTAGTTAATAAAAGAAGGGGAACCAAACGGTTCCCCTTTTTTTTTGTTAAATGACATGATATCTTTTCTCATCAAACTTTTATGAGGAAATATTATGAAATATCTTTTAATTTTATTGGTTCTGTTTTCCTTCAAATCACTGGCGGAAATAATCCACGCCAGTAGCGAAAATGACCAAAATCCCAGTAAGCAAACCAAAATTATTTTAGAAACCCTTTTTAGTGATATTGGCATCGAGAAAAAAATTCAGCCCACCGTTGAAAATAAACCGGCTCCGGCCCCCATCCCTATCCACTCTCCGATCCCCACCCCCACTCTCGTTCCCACCGAAGCTCCCAAGCAAATGTCGGCGGGTGAATTAAAAATTCAAGAACTTTTAAACAAAAACAAGGCGGCTCTCAAGAAACAAAAAGAGGATGAAAAAGATGCTGCCTTCAAGAAAAAATACTATAAGAAGGACGATAGCTTCTATGCTGAAATAAAAGCGGAAAATGAGGAAAATCTAAAAAAGCTTAAAAATGAAAACCAGGCCACGCTTAAGGAATGGAGTGATGAAATTAAAAAGACCCGCGAGCATTGGGAGGAAATGAGGAAAGAATTTTTAGGCAATGTTAAAACTTATAAGAAAAATACTTTTAACCTGGAAGATCACGAGGAAAAATTACAATCCGGATCCCATGATTTTACCATCACTCCCCTGTCTAAAAATTATGTGGAAAAATTAAGTAGTAGTGACTACCGGCTGATCAAACAGGCCATGGACATACCTATTCGCAATCAAGGAAAGCGGCCGACTTGTGCCGCCTTTTCCGGTATTCGGGCCATTGAGGTTTTATTAAAATCTAATAACATCGATAGTGATTTATCGGAACAATATTTTTACTGGTCGTCTAGGCCTTCTTGCCAGCAGGCCCCCTGCTCGAGCAAAGGATCATGGGCGGCCAAAGGGTACGATCAATCCATGCAGGCCAAAATGCCAGACATTCCCCTGGAAAAATTTTGTCCCTACAAAGAAGTCAGCATCAGCAATAACGAGACTCAGATTCCCCTGGGCCAAACTTGCCAGGAAGGGTTTGTGAAAATCAATCACTATAAGCGTCTTAACAGCTTACCTGAAACCATGGCCGCACTAGACGCCGGTAAACCAGTGATTGCCGGATTTACCTTGACTCCCAATTTCTACCTATCAAATGGTTTCATCACTTACAAGGATTCTAAAAGTAAAGGCCAGATGGATTCTCACGCCGAAGGGCACGCCATTTTACTGATTGGCTATATCCCTTTGCCTGCCAAACATCACGCAGAGGAAGGGCAAGTCTGTTTTATCACCGCCAATAGCTGGGGCGAAGGTTGGGGCCGGGGAGGATATTCCTGTCTGAGTGAAACCTGGGTTATAAAACAAAGGGTAAAAAACGCTTTTTTATCAATTGAAAGTGTAATAAACTAACTGGCTCGCTTAACCTCGGACGGGTTGGTACTTATGTCTTTCGAAAGATCGAATCGGCTTCAAATTCCTCAAACGTCTTGAGGATCAGTTGCCAATCCGGGGCTTCCTGCAATAACATTTGCTTCATGAGACGAAAATCTTCTTCGAGATCCCGCAATGTCCGATCTTGCGGAAAAAGTTTTAAACTACCTTTTCGAGCTGTCGAGTAATTGGCCTATCCAACAACCAAAAGGGCGTTAGTCTGCAAAAATTTAGTAGATAATAAAACAGGTCAAGTTACTGATTTTACGTTTAAAAACCCCGGATATAGCCGATATTTTGAATCAATTCGGCGATGTCGCTGACAAAATTGTAAAAATTGCTGCGCCATGTAAACAGGCAAAAACCTATGCTAAAATAAGTCAGTTAAACCAGTGAAAAAATTGAGAATAACATGAAATATTTCATATCCAACCTATTTTTAATAAGCATGGCAGCTTATCTCTTGGGTGGAAGTCAACCAGCTTTATCAATGTCGTGCACAGAAGCTGCACGGGCCTTTATACAAAAATCTACCAATGTAGCAGATCCAAACGAAAAAAAAGTTTATGCAATTCATCTCACAGATTTTTATCCGTCACATGGGTTTATAAAAGCTGTAACAAAAAATAGAGGACGCTTTAGTGCTACTTTACATTTTAGCCTGGGTGAACCTGTCATCGATCATCATTGGGGACATTGGACAAAAAGATCTTATGCTGTTGTAACTCCACTAAGTTCTCTTCGTCCGCAGTTACTTAATTTATTTCCTCAAGATACCTTTATTTTAGGAGACTTCAAAATTCCTAAAGAAGCAGTTGTTTTTCTACCTTTTGGAGAGGAAGTCCCAGAAGATGCAACTTTTAAAATAATACAATATGATGGGGCCTTAGGTATCAAGGAAGCTGTTAATAATTTTCTTGATGAACAAGGTTCAATTCGCTTCAAAGCGGAAAGATTTCCATCAAATATAGTTTTAGTAGATGGAACTGATATATTGGAGAAAGGTAAGCTGCAAACGTTTTTTCCAAAGTTATTTCAAGATATACCGTATTTAACAACAACCAGTCATGATTATACAATTTGGGGGGAAATAGATTATACAGTTATTGATTATCTCGCAAGCTGGATTGGCCAGAAGGGAATTTCTAAAGAGCTAAATACTGATATAAACCGTACTATTTATTATTTGGAGGATCGGATAGCAGAAATTAATAGACAAGTAGCTCACATGGATCTGCCACCTCATGCCCTAAAAAGCTTTCATGAAAATCTTAAAGAATTACAATCTTATTTAAACCTGCTTAAAGTGGAAAATCATCTCAGGAGAAAGGGACGATCATTACTTTCATTGGACACGCGTCATGATCCAGAGTTATTTTCAAAAATACTTTCCGCCAAAGATAATAAAAATAAGTTATTAAATTTAGTTTTATCGATCGAACAGACATTACCAGAGGCACCCCCTTACTCAATCTCCGTACCGAGGGATTATTTATTCAATTTAAAATATCTGAACATGGACACTTTTAAAAAAATATTGTTGGAGAATTTTTCAATTGATGACCAAGAAGTCAAAGCAGTACTTGCAAGAAAATCGTTTCTTCATCTTCTTAGCAATAAAATCAGCGCTAAGGTTGCCTTGACCTATTTTATAGAGAACGCAAATAGCCTAACCAATTCTGATATTATTGATATGTCAGAAGTACTTTGGGCCTTAGCTGGTAATGAAATCGCAAAGGAAAAATATCCGACCTTGCCAAAGCAAATGCTTTCCTTCTTAAAAGAACCCTGGGTTCACGAATTTTTTACCAGGAGAAAATGCTTTGAACACTTTTCTGACAAAATGATGAATGACTATTTAAACGCATTAAAAATGCTATGAGACTTTTTTCATTTTATCTAATCCTGCAATAATAAAACTTCTCATAAGCACCTGATAAGGAATTCCTTTTTTTTCTGCCAATTTCTTTAATTCGTCTACAACTTCAGGTGGCAAAGAAACACTCATAGGCGTTTTTCTACCTATTTCCCTATGATTTCTTATTTCAGCTTCATCAATAAAAATGAGCATTACCTAGTACAAAAACATGTTAAATTCTCTTCAATATTTTTTATCATCAGAGGTCTGAAACTTGGGTCTTTTGATTTATATTTTACTACTAAGTAAATTTCTTAAAGAGGATTTTCCATAAGGAAATTTACCTGTATATAAAGCAAGAACTCATCATAAGTTGAGACTAAGGCATATCTTTTCTACAGGTTCTATTCAACTATCTTATTTTTCTGTTAATTTTAAGAGGTGGACGGTTAAAAATAGCAATAGTTACTCAGCTAAGAGAGTCGACAGGCGCCGGGGGTAAGATGAGAAAGGATTCAATCTAGCAGCAAACATGTGAACGGCCACTTAGATAAAACGAAGCCCAGAAGATCTAAGCCGAACGCCACAAAGACGAGATGAGTACGTCACGATAGTGCGATTGAAAGAAGGCTTTAAGAGTTTTTTCTGAAGAAGTACAGCAACCATTCATGCCACTGAATGAACCTAGGGAACTGAATAAAGAAGCGTTCCTGACAATGTAACAATACCTTATTTTGAGGTGGGAGAATAGTCGTAAGATAATTCTCTTCCCGTTAGTCACAACTAGAAAAAGGAGAAGTTTTATTTTGTAAACGGTAATCTTTACCTTTTACAAGTGCCATTTTTACATATTCACAAATCCGCAAGTCTTCGTTCCCAAGATAATTTTCCAAGGCCTTTTTATTCCTTGGACTAATCAAATCCCCAAAACCTAGTAGACGATCAATGTTTCGTATTGTCTGTCTATATTTTAAATCTTCAGAAGAAAGCTTCGAACAATCTTTACAAAGTTGATCACTTTTATTTTTTTCAGAAAAATCATGGTCAGACCTTAATTCTTTACAGCACCAGCAGTAATATTCATATGATTTATTTTTAATTTTTCTATTTATATATATCCTTGTAGAAAAACAGAACTCATCAAGAACTAAAAATCTTTCATCCTTTTTAAGAAGTATAAATAAATCATTTTCGCTAAATGAAATAAAATCTGCACCTATCCACAAGTGACAGTATAAATCAAGGAGACGATAAGGTTACGCTTTGGTTTTAAATATTGATAACATGTCTCCAGTATATCTCTACCTAAATGGAAAACTTTAGGTGGAGTTTTCCATTTAAAATCATGCTCATGATGTCCAAGTAATAATAAAACTTCTACAATTGAATGAACAATACTTGGATGATCAGGGATCTCCTTATATAATATTGAAAGATAATTAAGTGCCTTCTCATATAACCCATTATAGATGTATGCTTCACACAGATTCAATTGCTCTTCAATACAATTTAGCCTCTGCCTAGCAACCTGTTCACGATATTTTAAAAGTTCAGGCCAACTTTCACTATCTATTAAATCGTAGTCTGTTTCCCATTCTTCTGGATCAGCGGAATAAGAGATCTGGGTTGTATCCTTTTGGTCTATAATAATTAATTTGTCTTCATCTATTTCCATATTTCAATCCACCTATATAACTATTTTACTTATATAGGTAGTATATCTACAAAGAAAAAAAATTGTAAATCAATCACAATCTATTGAATATCCAAGCGTTCTAATACGAATCAGAACCACTGGCCCAATAATACGTTCAGAAATTTGTTATATAAAAATCGAACATATGAATGTTTTGCTTGGTAATTTGGAATTATTTCAAATGAAAAAAGAACGATAGTGCAGTTTCATTTCTTTTTATAACAAATTTCTTTTCTTCACCTTTTGGTCCCATAATCAATGAAAGAATTTCATTTTTATTAAGATTAGTAACAAAAATATCATTAATTGATAGAATATTATCTCCAACTTTTAAACCACTCTCATAGGCCGGATATCCTTCATAGAGTTGAGTTATCATTATTCCTGCGGGCAAAACCTCAAATCCTAAGCCTGCTATTCCTCCTATTATTGAAATTGAATCCTTAAATTTTACTTCTATCGTATTAGCTCTGAGAAAACCTGTTTCAAAAAGCTCATTTATATAATCGTTATAATTGAAACCTGAAGTTGGGTTGAAAGCATGCAATTGATTGAATATTATCCCTGCGATAGGAACACCTGAATAAAAAAGATTGTTGGTCTCAGGATAAGCACCTTTGATATTTCTTAATGCAAACTTATACGATTGAAGACCTGAATAAACAGCAACATATGCTCCAGCAGCATAAACAAATTCTTCCTCATAGGCCTCATTATAAAAATTATAAATCCTATTAAAATAGCCTTTGTAATACTCATCCTCTTTTGCCAATTGTTTTAAAAAATCAATATTCTTTTGAAAAGGTTCAAATTTATGACAAAGTTCATGAGGCAAAATCATATGTAATTCATCAACGCTATCTTTGGATAGTGCCACATTCAATCCCATCATCTCATAACCATTAAGATAACCAGCAAGCGCCGGGATATATATAATACGTGGTATATGACTATTAAAAAACTTTTCAGGAATAAAAAAACCCAATGCAATATCAAATTTATTTGAATCAATTTTGGACAAGGCTTGATTGGCAATAACTATTGCTTCAGACAAAGCTTTACCATATTGAGAATCCATGTAGGTAGAAAAATTATTTTTTCTTAAAAATTTGATATATGTTTTTAGTTCTTCGCCATGTGTTTCAAGAAATTGTAATGTGGAAAAATATACTTGTTCATCAAATTGATTTTTAATTATAGAAATTGTTTGATCAAAATTTTCCAATGAGGATATCAAATCATCCAAATTATCACTCAAAAAATATGTGAGAAGATAAGATAGGCCAACCCCATTCCCTTTTAATTCATTAAGCGCATTACGAGCTTCGACATCAGTTAAAAATTTTTCTTCCCAATATTTTTTCACATCTAAATATTTTGAGTAAAAGTTTTCATTATCAGACAAAATATTTAATAATAAAATTGCATCATTTGAGATAGATTTCTTGGCCTGAAAGGAAGAGGAATTCGCTAAAGAAGTAAATATCAGGAAGATGATTAAACTTTGTGTGCAATATCTTATCATTCTTAAACCCCTATTCTGAATTATCTCTTAACGTTTTCGTTTCTTATAATATCTCTGAGGCGAAAGCAAGCCATTTTTTAAACGCTTGTTTGGTTAAATATTTTTAATCTTCAATTGCCCAAAGTTGATTTACATAATCAAAGTACCAATTGCTTTTTATTATAGAATTGTATCCAATAATAAATTGTATATCGGTGGGCACTCCTAGTTTTCGCATTGGGGAAAAATCCATTCCAAGAATATAAATATTTTCAAATTTCGAAGTCAATATGTAGAATTCTTTCAAAATATAGAGTTTTAGAAAAACTTGAGTTCCGGTTGAATCCACTCCGTCTTCTATGTCTTGAATAAAAATAAATGAATTTAAATTTTTATCAATATAATCTTGATCTATTGTTGTTAGGACAGCGCCAGTATCCCAGATGCCTTTCAACTTAGAAGCTTTGATCTCAACGTCTATAAGAGGTCGCCCTTCAAGCGTTTTTAATGGATAAGATGAAATATTTTCAAGAGGTATATGCTTTTGCTTGATCTCTCTATGCTTAAAGTCAAAGTAAAGACTCGAATTACTAAAGAAACCACTTCCAATCGTGGGAGATGCTTCAATCATTTCTTGGGATCTTCCTATCTTAAAATCTACTCGACTAAACTCACCGACATTTAGATTACCTATAATTACTTCATCATACTTTTTTCTAAGGCCGGCAGCACCACCAGATTCATATTCTCCCACTTTTTGAAAATCTTCAAAACCAACGAGTGGAACTTTAGACCTTTCGGCGCCAGAATCAAAGAAACACTCATATTCGATAGAATCAAAGGAACAAGGAAGGTAAATCTTACCAGAACTGATTTGCCCATCCTTCAATATTATTTCAACGGAAAATCCATTCACAAAAAATAATACAGTACTAACAAAAAATAAAAGCTTGAGCTTCATAATATACCTCTTTGATTAAATTTAAGATAATTAATTGCAGTGTTTAATAAATCATTATTGGCCGAGTAATAATCTGGTTTATATCCAAGGCCTTCAGGAACAAGTTCTGGATATTCAAATGCTCGCCAGCCGGTTATGACGGCTATCTTTGAATTAGGTAAAACGCTAATGCCCATATTTCCAAAATGTAAAAGTCCCGCGCTGTGAGTGCCTATTTTAATAACATTGTCCATTCCAGAAAATACTCCCATCATGGATTCGCAAGCAGATGCGCACATTTTATCGTATAATAAAATAATTTTGGGGGGATATTTCTGACTTCTAGTTCCTGATTGTCCAAACTCCGTTTGTTTTCTGATATTGAGGTAATCCAGAGTCCACCCGTCTTTAACTTGATTTTTAAAAATGGATAGATACTCATTGTACAACTCCTTGTAAGTATCGGCATTTGGACTATTGTTTGATTCAAGTATTTTCCATTGTATGAAAAACGCATTTACGAAGCTTGCTGTACTATGAAGAGAATCTTTGTCATAAAAATTCAGTGACGGCAGTCGATCAGTATTTGATCGTAAAGTTTTACTTAGTTCATAGGCAAAAGTATCATCGCCGCCACCATTTTGTCTTAAATCGAATATGATCGGATGCACATGATTCTCATCTTTGAGATAATCCACTAATTTCTTTTGATCAGGAGAAATACCGGGAGTAAATTGCGGAATTCTGACATACAGAATGTTGTTTTCAATAATTTTAAAGTGGAATTGTTTGTGCTCTTGTTCAAGTTTATTTAGTGGTATTTCTTCAACTGGTAATTCCAAAAATTTATTATCTGAAGTGATGCATTTTGCTTTGTCGGGACTGGTTGTATTATTTTGAGTGATAAAGGAATAAATTTCTGTAATGCCATCTTCTTTGAGTGCAAGATATGGAGAAAAATTGTCACAGCTTGATATTTGAATTGATGCATCTGTTAGATCTTCATAAAAATTTCCGACTTTTTGAAACTTTCCTTTTGTGCTGTAGAGTTTGAAATGAGGTAACCTTTTTATTATTTGAGATTGATCTTTCGTGGTAAATGAATAGCCAACGTGAGCATCATAAGCGTTATCATGAATACCTATGATTCCGTTCATGAATTTTTCTTGGTTGATCGGTGAAATCAAACTGGTACTGAAATTTCTAACTTGGTCTAGTAAGAAAACGTTTTCATTATTATAGATATGCTCTGCAATATATTGCTTTTGAAAAATATTTTTAAGGCAATCAAGATCACTTTGCAATTCTTCTAACGATAGAGGACGAAGGGTGCCATTAATTTCATCAAGTGAATTGATTAATAAATCATTAGGTTCATTCCATGAACAGTTCGCAAAAGACAAGGATGAAATAGTTGCAGTAAAAAGAACTAATGCGATAGTGGAGATTTTCATGTTCACCTCTTGAATCGTCTAAACAAAACTATAAAAATATCAATATCAAAGTGGATAATAAAAGACCAATTGGATATTTCGCCATATAACTATTTCAATTCTATTAAATAATCAGATGAGAAAATTATCGATTTCACTTTCTAGTGGTTCAATTATAATTTCAGTGAGTTGGGAGTCAATTACAGAAGCCAGTGGTACCTCAACATTGATTTACCACTGTTTATTTAGGCCATAGTACCTGCTGTTTATAAGTACTATAGTACCACCAGCGACAACAATTGACCGTAAGTGCCTGTAAATTCGATTTGAACTTCCATCAGGCGTAAGTTGATTTTTAATTTGAGTATTATTTCTAATAAAAGCTTTCAAAAAATTAACTCAAAGGCCTATCAATTGTCTTTTTATTATGTGAGAAAGCTAGTTTTCATATGCAAAGTTATTTGATTGTTTTATATAGTCAATTTACTAACTAAAGATGGAGATTCTTATGAAGAAACTTGTTATAGTTGCTTTCCTTTTTGTAGCAATAAATGTGTCAGCAAAAATTTTGAAATGTGAAGTTGTAGATCCAACAAACCCAACAAGTTGGCCCAACGAATACATATTAATCCAACTTGATCACAATGTTACTTATCTTGATTATATACATAAAATTCCCAACTCTGATGGAACATTTACGGATAAAATCGAAAAATTTTATGAAGGTTTAAATCGTGGTGGTCACGTTGTGAGCTATTGTAATCCCAACGAGAATGATTATGACAGATTAAGTGGTAGGATTAGCTTGTATTCACAATGTAATTTAGAAGATGGTGGCAAATTATTTTTTGAT
This sequence comes from Bdellovibrionales bacterium RIFOXYC1_FULL_37_79, assembly GCA_001770015.1. Classification (GTDB taxonomy): domain Bacteria; phylum Bdellovibrionota; class Bacteriovoracia; order Bacteriovoracales; family Bacteriovoracaceae; genus XYC1-FULL-37-79. The sequence goes on along the minus strand of MEQB01000002.1, from coordinate 4,065 downwards.
GCTAGTTTAAGTCTTAAAGAAAGTGGAACCATTGATATTTTGATTCTTCCGTACACAAGTGGAACAATCGAGAGAAAAATTGATGTTTCAATTTGTCTATGAAGGATCATCAATTATTGTAAAATTTTAAGTCTACTTAGGGGAGCTTCCCCTACATGAAAGAAACCACTCGACTCGACCAGTGAAAGTGTTTTCTAGAAGGGACAATGGACTAAAAGCCGTTCCGGCTTGGAAAATGTTCGACGGTCCCTGCCTGTCAAGGTGCAAATATTTTCCGTAATTTTTCATTCTTTCTTTTACGCGTAGCTCTCCTTCAAAATCGAGTTTCATACTAACTTTTCACAAGGAGAAAAAAGTGAATAAGTATTTAACAAAAATGATTTTTGAAATGGACCTAAGAGGACTTACTGAAAACACCAAGAACAGCTATTTAAACTCAATGAAGCACTTAATTAAGTATCACTGCAAATCCCCTGAGCTATTGGATATCGAAGATGTCAAAACTTTTCTTGTTAATAAAAGAAAGTATAACGGAGATAAATTATCCAATAATACTTTAAACCGTTACAACTCTGGTTTTCGGTTTTTTTATCAAATTGTACTGAATAGAAAAGATTTTAGCGAACAGCTTCCAAAAGTTAAAAGAGAAAGTAAAATTCCTCTTTTTTTTACCCAAGATGAAATTAAAAAAATGATCAATGTTCTTACGAATATTAAATTCAAGGCCATATTTATGACGCTTTATTCAACTGGAATGAGACTCTCTGAAATCCAGAATCTGAAAGCAACTGATATAGATAGCAAGAGAATGGTTATTAATATTCGAAATGGTAAGGGGGGAAAAGATCGTCAGGCACTTTTATCTCCGCATCTGTTATCGGTACTTAGAACATATTGGAAAATCAATGAGGATGATAAATCAAAATTTTTATTTGCTCCTTCAATAAATACTTTTGATCCAACCAATCTAAGCAAGAAACTTTCTCATACCGCAATTGCATATGTTTTAAAAACAGCAGCAAATGCAGCAGGTATTAAAAAAAAATCCATCCCCACTCTTTAAGACATAGCTTTGCCATTCATCTTCTCGAACAGGGAAATAATATCCGACATATCCAATATCTTTTAGGCCATACAGATATTAGAACTACAGTTAGATACACTCATATTACCAATATCCAACAGATAAATGTCTTGAGTCCACTGGATAATATTTTTTCCACTGAGAAAAACCAATGACCACGTTTTATAGGCCAACTTTAGAAGTGACCCATATTTTTAAAAAGTTTGGGCATTTACTCGGGCCTATACCGAAGGAACAACATAAAGTCGTACAGGATATTAAAAATTGCAGGACAGACGTTTTGGGAGGGCATAAGCTTGAATGTGATAGCTGCCACTATCAGAAAAATGCTTATAATTCATGCAGAAATCGTCATTGCCCTAAATGCCAGTTTTTAGCACGGGTGAAGTGGATTGAAAAAAGAAAAGACGATTTACTTCCCTGTGAATATTTCCATGTGGTCTTTACAGTCCCATCAAAGCTTCGAGAGTTGATGCTCAGAAATAAAAAGATTACTTATAATCTTCTTTTTAAAGCTGCCTCTCAAACACTCAAGGAAGTAGCTGAGAATCCAAAAAACTTAGGAGCAGAAATTGGTTTCATAGGAGTTCTTCATACCTGGAGTCAAAATTTAATGGATCATCCTCATGTTCATTTTATTGTTCCAGGAGGAGGACTTAATAAAGAAAAGACTAAATGGATTCCTTGCAAGCATGATTATTTTTTACCAATACATATCCTGTCAAAAGTTTTTAGAGGAAAGATGCTTGGATTTTTAGAAGAATCTTTTTATAAAAACAATCTTAACTTTATGGGAGATATCGAATATCTCGAATCCCCTGCAAACTTCAAAGGACTACTTGAAAGTTGTGTTGAAAAAGACTGGATAGTTTATTCTAAAAAACCATTTGCAGGCCCGCAACAGGTGATTAATTATCTTGGAGGATATACTCATCGAATTGCAATTTCTAACTTTCGGTTGGTGAAACTTGAAGATGATCAAGTTATTTTCAAATGCCGTGATAATAATAATCCCGGCAAGAAAATAGAAATGGCCCTTCATGCAAAAGAGTTTATGAGACGCTTTCTTTTGCATGTACTTCCTGAAAAGTTTGTCCGAATTCGTCACTTTGGGCTTCTTGGTAACCGTCTCAGGAAAGAAAAAATTGCTATTATCAGAAGACTCAAAGGAATTATTGAAAAAATTCAAGAAAAGTTGGAAGAAAGTTGGCAAGAGATTATTGAGAAGACCACTGGGATTTGTGTGAACCTTTGTCCAAAATGTAAAAAAGGGACATTCTTTAAAATCGCAGAAATCAAAAGTTTGCTTAACTCAAGTTAAAAAAATGATCAGAAAATATATTGATTTTAAAAAGGGTTGTACCTTGAATGGATAGGTACGCCCTTTATTCACAATTTAGTGAAAAAAAGAAGAAAAGATAAAAGGGAAAATGAAAAATGATTCGATATTGGTTAAGTCTGTGCTGGACAACGTTTTATTTACTAGCAAAATTTATCTTCCATCAAAATATCTGCTTAAAAATGAATCCCCATAGCCTTTGGTGGTTTCAACCGTTTTTAGTCCAATGTCAATTCATTTAACGGCCTGACCTTCAGGGAAAAATCGGAAAATTATAATAATTGATAGATTCAAAAATTAAAGCAATGCATCTTGGTCAGTCATTAAATGAACACTATACACAATTAATTACGAAATTTCCAATGCGATGTTATAAGCGGGAACACTCTGAAGGGAGGCATTCAATTAATTGAAAAGACAAAATCAGAAAAAATCTCCTTGCATAATCCCCATGCTAAAAACGTTTGAAAGAAATAAAACCGCATTCCTTTTTTCCTTTTGTTGATTTATCAAAAATGAAATATCTCGTTTTCTCCTAACCGAGATGCAAGTCAAGTTGTCTATTTTGTGAAATAATAGTTAAATCTTATATTAAGGAGAGAATTATGCAAAATTCATTGGCCGTTTTTGAAAATTATAAAATTCGTAGAATCTATGATGAACAAGCCGAAAAATGGTATTTTTCAATTATTGATATAATTCAAGTGCTGACTCAACAAGATGATTATCAAGTTGCTAGGAATTATTGGAAGGTTTTAAAGAACCGCCTAAATAATGAAGGAAGTGAAACGGTTACAAAATGTAACCAGTTGAAAATGACTGCCGAAGATGGAAAAATGAGACTGACTGACGTTGCTGATGCCGAAACTCTCCTGCGTTTAATCCAATCCGTTCCAAGTCCAAAGGCCGAGCCTATCAAATTATGGCTTGCTAAAGTTGGATATGAACGTATGCAAGATATTGCTGATCCTTCTCGTTCAGTAGATCGAGCTAGAGAATTTTGGCAAAAGCATGGACGAAGTGAAAAGTGGATACAGCAACGCATGATGGGACAAGAGACCAGAAACAAGCTCACTGATTATTGGAAAGATCACGATATAAAAAAAGAAGAAGAATATGCCATTCTCACCAATCTTATCCATGAAGAGTGGGCCGATGTTTCAATAAAACAACATAAAGAATTAAAAGGACTGAAGACGCAAAACCTTAGAGATCACATGAATGAGGCAGAGCTAATTTTTACAGCACTTGCAGAACTTTCAACGAGACAAATTGCAGAAACAACCAATGCAGTAGGAATGGAAGAAAACAAAGTGGCTTCCAAAATCGGTGGCGGTATTGCCAAAAGAGCTAAAATTGAACTTGAAAAGAAGACAGGAAAAAAAGTTGTGACAAGTGAAAGTTATCTTCCACCTTCAACTAAGAAAGCTCTTAAACCAAAAACTAAAAAGAAAAGTAAGGTGTAAGATAAATTGCGACCAGGAATGAAGTCGATTAGAATCCAATAAAATATTAAATAAAACCTCAACATCATATAAAAATTGTGACCATAAAAATATTATAAGGCTAAATCTTTTTAGAAAAAAAGATTTTAATAATATTCCAATTCCGCCATGATATGGGGTAAAAGGCATTTTTCCCT
>MEQB01000001.1 GCA_001770015.1 Bdellovibrionales bacterium RIFOXYC1_FULL_37_79 | reverse complement strand
AATTGTTTTATCATCATTGCCAACAAAAGCCATTGTCCAAATTCCTCTTGATCATAGTTCACCATCTCCATTGCTTGCTCAATATGAGATATCAAAGATACTCGGCTCTTCAAGCAATTGGGCTTGCGATGTCAGGAAAATTTGCAAATAATGGGTGAGCAGTTACAAAAAATCAATATATTATTCCTAAGCGCAGAACTTTTCATAGTAATAATCGAGTACTTCAATTCACGGTCATTGCTAACAAGCATGGCAATTGCTATAGTGCCCTTCAAGGAGATAGTAAACCTTGTCCTACGGGAGAGTATCCGATTAAAAAATAATATGTATTAAAAATGGATAAAAAATACTTACGTAATAATCAATACCTTGATTCAAAAAATCTTGATGCCAGAATTTCACTTCATCAGCAATATAGCACCAATCCTATAAATCTTTGGGATTGGACTTCTTCTCAATATCACTTAAAAAATAACGATAAAATTCTTGAAGTCGGTTGCGGCACTGGCGATTTCTGGAAAACTCAACAAAACAAGTTACCACTAAACATCGAGATAACCCTGTCTGATTTTTCTGAGGGAATTTTAAATCAATGTCGGGTCAATCTTGATAATCCTCCTTGGCAATTTTGCTTAGCAGATGTTGAAGATTTATGTTTTAATAATGATTCTTACGACTGGGTCTTGGCCCATATGATGCTCTACCATACTAAATCAAAAGAAAAAGCACTTTTTGAAATAAAAAGGGTCTTGAGACCAAATGGATGCACCGGAATATTAACGGTTGGAGACACTCACATGAGTCGGCTTATACCAACGGATTCTGACAATATGACTATCACATTCAATGAATCAATCGCTGATAAAATCATTCCAACATATTTTAAAAAGTTTGAAAAACATATTTATGAAGATTGCCTGATCATTCAAGATATTGGGCCAATAATTGCATATCTTCACTCCTCCCCATCTTTTAAAAATAAATCGCTATCTGATCAAAATAAAATTGTTAACACTATCAATTTTGAAATTCAAAGCAGAGGTTCATTTTCTGTGCCCAAACGACTTGTGCTTTATATTTGTCATAAATAGCAAAAAATATTTTTTAATAAATTTTAAAGACTAGCTGCATCCCTAAAAGTCAGGCCGTACCTTAAATTTAAAGCGCTTCAGTTGTACTAACAACTCCACTTTCATAAAAATGACTAATTTTAGTACGACTAGGTGACACATCAGTTAATACTAGGAATCGATTGGCCTTGGTATAATTCCATATTTTTGTTTTGGTTTGATCTGAAAATAATGGAAACCGTTGACAACCGCAAGCGCTGCAATTGGAAAGTTGAGGGGTTCCACTTCCTCCATGAGCATGTCCAGAGAAAACAATGGTATTTTTGAATCCATTAAAAACATTTCTAAACGCCGCATAAGAAGTCTCATTGGTATGGTTATTTTCTGTGACCTCTTCGTTTAAGCATGCATTAAGAAAATGTTCCGAAATCACCATGTGTGTAAATACAAATGTATATTGGACAGAACCTGAATTTAATTCGTTTTTAACTTCATTTATTTCATTTTGATCAATTGTATAAGTGCGGTCTGGATCCCACCCATATGAACTTCGAATGGTATGCGAATTTTTCCTGTTATCCCTGATATAGTTATCATAAGCAGTGTCAAGCGAAACAGATTTCGCTTGAAAACCAACATTAGAGAGGATGAATCTGGCACTTTGCGCTTTATCTTCGCCTAGGCCAAATCTAAAAATCATATCAGGATCTCCAATGTATTTAAAATATAGATTAAGGAAGCTTTTCCATGCGCCATCATAATATGATTGCCATCCAGCTTTTCCGGAAGGATAAAATTTGCCATCTTTTTCAGGGGAGAAGAATTCATGGTTTCCTGGAATTTGGAACACAGGAATTCCGGTAGATTTCATATAATTATAAACATGGTCGTAATAATATTTAAGATCCATTTCGTTGAGGTGATTAAACATATCACCTGTAACCACAATAAAGGATACTCCTTGTTCCTTGGCCGTTATTAGATAACGTCCAAAGCCTGAGGTATTATCTATAGGCTTATAGCCGGGCTGACCTACACCATTTCGAATACTGAGGTGGAGATCAGTAAGCTGAGCAAACCGATATTTTTTACCCTGGTAGATTTTCGCAAGAATACATGTAGCATGTTCGTTTAGAGCGAGTGAATATTTACTCTTGCTGAAACATCCTTCGATAAAATCTTCTTTAACCAGTTGGTAAGATCTTACTTGATTAATTATTGTAGTTTTATAATGCCAAAAATGATCCTTAATGGTTATCCGGCTAGGTCGATTAGGATTTTTTATAGAGATATCGCTATATGAGTACTGATTTGTTCCAGTTACTAAATTTTTAGCTTTTAAGAAAGTTGAGCCAGTTGAAAGGGCGAGATTAACAACTAGGTTGCTACCGCTTCCAGATGCTGTCAAAACATCCACTTTTCCATCCTCATTAATATCTGCGACAATTCTTTTATCTCCTACTAAGAAGGTATTGGTCCAGAAATTAGGTTTTAAAGTTTGTCCATCAACTACAATCCAGTATTCAATATTTTTATGAATCACAATTAGTAATTCATCGTCTTTACCATCCCCAGAGAAATCACCCTTAAGATTTTGGATGTTAGCAAATGTCTTTATTTTACTTACTGAACAGTTCACAATTTTCCCATCTGTACTTTTACATGTATTAATATAGAGGACAAAATCGTTAATCTCACACTTATTGTTAAGTAGTTTATAACCACTATTACAGGTATACTCGCATTTACTTGTGCCACAGCTACTGACCAGACTCTTGTTAACGTTGGCAGTTAGATTGAGATTATCACTGCTGCAAAGAGTGGCATTAGCGGGAGCGCTACCTTGACAGGAATAAGTTATCTTTTCACATTGATTGTTGGAGAGCTTGTAACCGCTGTTACAGGTATATTCGCATTTATTATTACCACAAGTGGATACCAAGCTATTAGAGACATTGGCAATTAAGCTGGCATTATCGCCACTGCAAAGAGTGGCATTAGCGGGAGCACTACCTTGACAGGAATAAGTTATCTTTCCACATTGATTGTTGGAGAGCTTGTAACCGCTGTTACAGGTATATTCGCACTTATTATTACCACAAGTTGATACCAAGCTATTAGAGACATTGGCCGTTAAGCTGGCATTATCGCCACTACAAAGAGTGGCATTAGCGGGAGCACTACCTTGACAGGAATAAGTTATCTTTTCACATTGATTGTTGGAAAGCTTGTAACCGCTGTTACAGGTATATTCGCATTTATTATTACCACAAGTTGATACCAGGCTATTAGAGACATTGGCCGTTAGGCTGGCATTATCGCCACTACAAAGAGTGGCGTTACTTGGAATAGTTCCCTGGCAAGCGTAGGTAATCTTAATGCATACATTTTCTTCTAATCGATATTCCTTATTACAACTTATAATCTGACAATTATTCCATGCAGACCATACCCCTTTTTCACAAGTTCTATTTTGAACACCAAGCCCATTTACAATAGTACAAGATCGTGAATTATCACCTAGACAGGAATTAAATTTATCGCAATCAGGTGGGTTAATTGCCTGGTTAGTACAACTTTCTTCCTTAGGGGGAGGCAATGTCCCAACGATTTCATCGTTGTCAGGAGGCAGTTCATTGGCCCCGGATAGAGCCTCTTGGTTTTTGGATTGATTAGGTTCGGGGGTACAACCAGTTATAGCAAACAGAAAAACAATGAGCATGAATACAGTGATTGTTCTCATCTACGTCCCTCGTCAAACAATCAATTTTTCAAAATAAGAGTTTATAAGTATCCAAACGCTTATCGATAACTTAAGCATAAACTTTATTAACTCAATTAGATTATATTACGTCAGCAAAGGTTAACTTTTTTCTCATTGAATATTTTTGATTAAACCACGACAATTCAATGGGTTATAATAAATTTTCTTGTCACTCGAAGTTGGGCTTGCTGCCAATCTTTTATGGCGAAATTTATTAAATCATGCCAATAGCAAGGTTATTTCTTTCCCATCTGATGGATTTCTAGTGAAGAACAAACGATACTCTTTATCACACAAACCAACGTTCTTGATAAGGAGAGGCATGCCATGAATATCTCAATAAAATTGGAATAATTCTTAAAAAAGGAATCAACATCTATATCGGTGGAATGGGAAATCTGAATAATCCAAGAAAGAAAGAAAATGTTACTTTTACATTTCCACATCACGGCACATTCCATGGCAACGACAGAATGCTTCAATTCATGGTGATCGCTAACGAACATGGCGATTGCGATAGTGCCTACCGGGGAGATAGCAAACCTTGTCCGCGTGGTGAATTTCCGATCAAGAAAGAAGCTGAATTGTAAATGTATAATCAACATTTATCTGCTTTAAATTTTCAGGAGATTCTGTTAAAATTTAAAACGGTCGTTGATGATAGAAAACTTACAGGGGGCTTTCTTCAACCACCAGAAAACTTTTGATTTTTCAAGAATAGATTTTAGAGACTAACTGCATCCCCAAAAGTCAGGCCGTACCAAACATGAATCTTATCTTCAATGTGATTATACCTGCCATCATTCTAACCAAATTTAGCACCCATGGTTATTTAGGCCCCTCCATGGGGGTAATTGTGGCCCTAAGCTTCCCAGTTACCTATGGCCTTTATGATTTAATTAAAAATAAAAAATGGAACTATATTTCTATCCTCGGTATAACCTCTGTTTTATTAACGGGAGGACTTGCACTTTTTAAATTCAATGCCATCTGGTTTGCAGTCAAAGAGGCTGCCATTCCTTTGATCATTGCCATCATTATTTTGGTCTCCATGAGGACCAAATATTCAGTTTTGGAAAAACTAATTCTCAATCCCAAGTTTTTTGATATTGATTTAATTAATCGATCAATTGCCACTAACCATGCACAAGATTATTCCAAAAAATTATTTTCCCGGGCCACGCTCTTTATGGCCTTGTCATTTTTATTAAGTGCAATGTTAAATTTTATTTTGGCCATAGTTATTTTGAAAAGCCCTGCTGATACTCCCGAATTCAATAATGAATTAGGAAAAATGACGGCGCTTAGTTTGCCCGTAATCATGATCCCGAGCATGATTGCGATGATTTTAACGTTTTGGTATTTAACCAAGGGGCTTAAAAAAGCTACCGGATTGGATTTTGAAAAAATGGTTAAATCTCAAAAATAACCAGATTTTTTTCGATTTACCAAGGGCCAGCTTTCAAAACTGGCCCTTGGTGTTTTTAATATTTAAGGTTGTTGGTTATTCCACATTCTCTGGCTGTATATCTTAACCAATGTCCATTCTCCCCCCTCACCGTGAGATTTCATCCCTTTCAAATAGGTTTTTCCATTGTCGCAAAACAAATTATATCTCACTTCATTAGTTTGTCCATTTCCGATCTTATAGGTGAATTCCCATACATTTTTTTCAACTTCCTTGCCCTTTCTAAATTCATAGATCAAATCCTGGGTTTCTGCTCTAAGCCCTCCCAACATGCTGTATTTATAAATCTGAATAATCTTACCTTCATCATCAAAATACACACCTTTAATTTCGCCACATGTTTCCTTAAGCTTTTTCATATCATCATAGAAATCCTTCACTTTTTTAAAATGTTTTTTAAATTGGACGAATTTTAAATGATTGGCCTCATCAAACTCAAGCAATGCTCCACTGACTCCAATTAACTCCATTCGATAATCATATTCATCAACCGCATTAAGAGATAAAACGTAGTTTTGATACTGATCAATGTAGGGATTACCATCATAAATATCTTTATCGTTTTTAAAAAGCAAATATTCATCTTGGATATCCTGGATCAATGCATCTTTATAGATTTGATAAAGCCTCTCTTCCTCCTGACGATAATATTTTTTGACCAGCTCAAGTTTGTTATCAAAACCCATAACCGCAACGACACCCTTTTTCACCAATTCGTTTTGTTCATCATACGACAATTCAAAATAATTATCCTCACTGGTCTTTAATCTATTCATATAATGAGTTGGTTTTAACGTTTTATTAAAGCCGATGGTATAGATCCCTCCCACAAATTTTAAATATTCATTAAAAGCATTCTGAAGCATTAAGGAAAATTGGTCTTTTTGGTTGGCAAAAACTATTGCTTTGTTATGATACTTATTCAAAAGATCATTTGAAAGGGCTCCTTCCAGATTAATATCATATATTTCAAAACTTAATTTCAAATCATCAAGCGCCTTGGTTAAGGCTTCATAGGATTCGCTGGTATGGCCGTTGGAAACTATCAGGATCTCACTATTTTTAAACTCGAAACTGGGAATAACCTGGCTTTCGATATTTCCAGATTGGTATCCCACTTGATCTCTTAAAAGGGTAAAATCAATTTTAGAAGTTTCATAAGCCTTGACTACATCTGTGGCCGTGATTTCAAAAGATTCAATCAGCTCCTTCCCTGCGGGGATTGAACTGACTTTGGTGAGCACATTCAAGGAAAAATTACCGCTATTAACGTAATTGATATTGATATGGTCATGGGCCTTGGTGCTTATATTTTCCAAAGTAATTTGTCCCACTTGAGGTTTGCTAAACGGAATGAATTTTTTATATTCGATAGATTTGACCACAATAGGTCGTAAAATCTCTATTTTTTTCTGATGATTATCGCTGTTAAAACGGATCCCCCGAAATTCAATTTCACTGTCAACCCATAGATCTGCTCCAATTTCCAAGCTTGGTTTGATAGTCAATTCAAAATTGCCCTCGACGGTATATTCTGCGTCCCCCTTTATGGTAGGTAAAGTATTCACTATTTCACCCATTAAACCTTCACTAGTTAATTTAACTATAGACCCTTGAGGCAAACTCATCTTGGTGGTGTTTTGAATTACAATATTACTAATGAGAATTTTCTCACCGGGTTCAAAAATCCCATCACGATTTTCGTCGACGACATTAAAAGATTTAACCATTGGCCGGTATATTTCATCGGTCTCCGTTCCTGGAATGGGAAGGTTATTTTCATCAAGTTGTATATAGGATACTGATCCTCTTCTTCCTGACCTACCTTGACTTCCAAAAAACCCGTCTCGTCCAGCATCACCATCAAAACCATCTCTCCCGTTGCTCCCATCTCGTCCATCATATCCATTATGGCCATTGTCTCCATTTCGACCATTACGGCAACCTTGAGCAACCTCTTGTGATGAACATTGGTACCCCCTGCCACCTTTTCCTCCATAACCTCCCTGGCCACCATCACCACCTTTACCTCCAGCACCACCTTCGCCTTTTCTTCCACCAAGACCTTTGCTACCACCTCTACCAGCTACACCGCCTACATATAAGGCATCAATATGTATGAGAAGGGCCGGATCATGATACTTAACCACGATGGCAGCACCATCACCACCGCTGCCTCCATTACCACCATTGGCCCCATTTCCACCATCCGTTCCATCTTCTCCACTTGTTCCATCTTCTCCGTCACCACCTCTACCGCCATTGGATCCGTTCTCACCATCGGGTGCATAGCGTGTCCCATTTCGGCCATCACTTCCCATTGGCCCTCTTCTTCCGTCTTTCCCATTTATTCCGTTTCTTCCATTTCTTCCAACATACCCATCACCACCACTTCCTCCATGACCTCCATCACCACCATTTGTATATATTTGGATACTGTTTCCCAATGCTTCCATTGATTCATCAACTGACCTTGATCCAATATTTCCAACCACTCCAATCAGGTTATTTTGCTCAAAAAGTGTAATATTAACCGGTAATCCATCCCGACCATTTTTTCCATCCTCCGCCGGTTGTCCGTCTGCACCATAACTGCTGCCGTCTCTACCATTCATCCCGCCAGATCCATTTCGTCCTGATCCATCAAGCAAAATATTTGGGTAGGAATAAAAAGAAATTAATAGCCCGAAAAAAATCACCGACAATTTCAATTGACTACACATTTAAACAACCTCCCATTTTCATTTTTGAAATAAATTTTTTTTTGCAAAATAAATACCAAGTATTTTTTTATGGCATAAATCAATAACTAAGTGTTATTCAATAAATCTATTCTCCATAGTGCTCCGCGCTTTGTCAGCAATTTAAAATTGCCAACCCAATTTTGGCCCTTGCAGAAGTATCAAAGTGAAACCACTCAGTTAAAAATCCCCGTAGAGATGCATTAAGATCCATGGGTTTTAATTCATCATCAAAAAACCTTGCCCTGCTCTTTAAATTTTGAATATAATGTTGTCTAAAGGGAAGCATAAATTGAACTCGCCCAATTCCAATAAAATATTGATCTATGAGTCAGATGAATCTGAAAGAATTTTTTTAAGTCATACATGTCAAGGATTTGGCATGGAATGTTTTTTGGCCAAAGATCATGGAGAAGCTTGCCATATTTTAAACTCTGAAAAAATCAATGTTGCTATCATTAACTACAAATTGGAAAAAGTAGAATTTGGATCGAACATTTTGACGATTATCACCGGAGAACCTAATTTTGAAGCTTACATTCAAATCATCAGGTATAACCCGATCGCCATTATGTTAAGGCCACTAAGTAGCTCATTGATCAAGTTTTCACTAACCAAGGCCACTAAGCGCATAGGTGAAAAAGTTGATTGGTCATGCCAGACTTTAAATATACTTTCATTTTTAAACGAAACCGTTTTCAAATTAAAATCCCTAGAGGCAAGTCCCATTCATCAAACTTCTCTGGCGGAAGCCTTGGTTCAATACTGTGTCAAATCCTGTCCAAAAAGTGTCAAATCCTCTGAAGTGAAAGATGCTGATAATGAATATAAGATTGTAGAATTGATGGGGGAAAGAGGAACACTTTTATGTAAATATTTTTCAGGATGCCTAATCCATCAATTCAAGGATTACCTGAAAGTCAACCACAGGGATTTCCACGATAAACGCCCGGCTAGTTTTTTGGCATTTACCGATCAATTAAAAGCTTGTGATTCACTGCTTGAGCCTTTAAACCAATACACGCAAATGATCACCAGCGAACTCAACACATTAAACAAAATAAAAAATAACTTTTGTACTGAAAAATGTTCCCGTTCCAAAAAAGATTTAAAATTTTCCAAAGGAGATATTTTGTTTTCAGAAACTGATAACATGATCAACGGAAATTTTAAATATTGCACAGATCAAAACTGCATTATTGAAGACTTTTTTTCTTTAATTTCAAAAAAAATTTAAGTCTTGGCCATTATCATGCTTGTTAAAAATCCATGTCCCCATCTTCGGAGGTAGTATCAAGAGAGGAATCTAGAGAGGGAGAAGCATTTTGAGAGATAGTGGCTTCTATAGTGGGAACTACTGGAACAACTGTAGGGACAACCACCGGGGTTTCTTTTTTTTCTTCCTTGATGGGGCCTAGAAAGCTATTGATCTTGGGAATTTTTCTAAGCTTATCGCACGAAACCTCCGCCAATCCTCCATTACCGCCATTCCCAGGCGTACCAAATACAGCAGCCAGACAAATGCCTGAAGTTTTATCCACGATATAATAAAAAGTTCCCCCGAGATCGCTATCATTGCCCACAATAAATCCTTGGGCCTCCACCTCCTTTTTTATACTTTGATCCTCGTAAGAAAAAATGGCAGAGGAAGCTAGCAAACAGATAACCATGACCAATCCCAAATTTTTGTTCAACATATTTCATCCTTTGATTATAATAATTCATTTTTTAAATGATGACCTTCTAGATATTCTACTACATCTTTCACCTTCTGGGCCTTTTCTTTAGAAATCACCATAACATTTTTTTCGTTGCAAACAATGATCAAATCATTTACATCAATCAACGTAGCAAATTTATTCGGAGCAAAAACAATATTTCCTGCAGAATTGCTGACATAGGCATCTTTAATGGCAGCGAAGATGTTTTGATTTTTCTTCTCAACCACTCCCTCTAATGCATCCCATGATCCTAAATCATTCCAATCAAACCGGGCAGGAATCACACTCATCTGGTCACTTTTTTCCATGACCGCAAAATCAATGGAGTTCTTTGGAATCTGGTTATAAATATCACTGGTCTTTTGAAAAGACGAAATACTCTCTTGTAGAGCATTATAGAAACCATAAATCTCTGGTGCGTGCTTTTTGAATTCTGCTAAAAATCTTCCGATTCTGCCCACAAAGATCCCCGCATTCCACAAATAATGTCCAGTCTTCAGGTACGCTTTCGCCGTTTCAAAATTCGGTTTTTCTCTAAACTTTAAAACGCTATATACTTCATTTAAAATCGCCTCCCCTTTTTGAATATAACCATATCCGGTATGGGGAAAAGTAGGTGGAATGCCAATCGTCACCAACGTATCCTTGCTTCTGATAAAATCCAAAGAATCGCCCAGCGTGGCCAAAAAGCCACGGGTATTTAAAATCACATGATCAGCAGGAACAATCACCATAAGATCATCCAAACCAGCACCATTTTTAATTAGTGAAGCAATCGATAACAAGATACAAGGGGCAGTATTTCGCCCAGCTGGTTCAATTATTAAATTATTCTCTCCAATTTCACCATCTGCTTCCATATGGGCCATGCTTTCTTGCTCTTTCACCGTTACAATATATCTTTGCTCCGGCAAAATCATGCCATCAAAGCGAAGCAGGGTTTCTTTTAGAAGTGAATTATTGCTAAAAAGTTTTAAATACTGTTTGGGTCTTTTGCTGGTTGATTCCGGCCAAAAACGGGTTCCTCTCCCACCTGCCATGACTAATGCAAATATTTTTTCTGACATAACTTCTCCCTCAACCTCAAAAAATCTGACTAGGCCATAGACAATATCTCAAAAATTAAATTCTGTAAAAAATAACTAAGACAAGTGCAATGGATGTTAATCAAATTTGACGATATAGTAATCAGAACCGGTAAATAGCTCTCTTTCCTGTTTTATGTAGTTTTTGGCATCGTTAATTGTATCAAAAGTTTCCAGACTTACGCGAAACCACACTCCCGTTGAAATTTCGGTGGTTGAGATAATTGGATTATATCCCCTTACTTTGAATCCGCTGGCAAATGCCTCGGCATCCTCCAATTTTCTATAGGATCCCAGTTGAATGGTATACTTGCCCGCATATTTATCAGAATTAAGGGCAGGATCATCCTTGATCGAATTGTTAAAAGGATCATCTTTTTTAGCGATACCCTCAGTCTGTTCATCTTTTTGAGACAAAGTTCCAGAGGGCTTAATATTATTTTTTGCAAAACGGTCCTTAGCGGCACCGGAAGCCGAGTTATACTGCTTTTCTGGGTCTTGCATACTGTTGTTTTTTTCATCGATTTTTTCAGGAGTTGCTTCCGGTCGATCCAGATTTTCAATTTTCTGCTGAAGCCTTTTCATAGACTCATCTGGAAGCTTATTAATTATCTCTTCCTCTTTAAGCTCGTTAGCAGCTTCCTCAACATTTTCTTCCTTTTGACTGCGCAGCTCCAGGGATGTTTTCTCATATTGGCTTAGTCCAGCTTCCTTGTAGGAATAGCCAATACCCAACCTAAAACCTATAAGAAAAAAGGTGGGTGCTATAAGCAACATAAAAATAAAAATTAAAATCACTTCAGTTTTTGTAAATACATAAAGCTTTGTTTTTTCATTCATAATTAAATAATAATACCGGTTTAAATTTCATGCAAACGATAAGTACATAATATTAACCATTAGTTTAAAAACTGATCCAATCAATAAGATTTGACCAGCTATCTCGTATTAATTTAGTCAGAAATACCTTGGCACCATATCTGCAAAGCGAAAAAAACATTATTAACAACCCTAAATTGGAGAAGAAAATGAAAAAGAATCGATTAGGCAACCAAGGTCAAGGAGTCATGGAATACATCATCATCTCATCATTGGTAGGCATTTTTTGCTTGGTGATTATTAAAAGTTATGGCGAAGTGATTCACCAGCGGATTGAGTATATGAAGGCAAAAATTGTAAAAAATATTCCGGCCAACTAGTTTATGTTAAACAGTCTATCACTAATTACTTCTCTGATTTTGCTGTTTTTCATCTTTTTTAATCTACAAGAAAACATTCGTTGTGCCAGTATTTTTGGGTATCAATCCTTTAAATCTATAACCACGATGCTTCATCAAACCAATAATAAGAAAGAAGCCAAAACATTTTGTACTAAAACCATGTGGCTTGAAAAACGTAATCAAATCTATAGTAGTTCATCTTCGGAGTATAAAAACAAAATCAAACTTGAACTCAAAGGAATATCAAGTGAGTATAAATAATGCCAAGGGCAGTATCACTTTGCTGGGCATACTGTTTTCCTTGTTTGTTTTTTCCATGCTTATCACCATTATTTATTTGGAAAAAACCTTCTATTATAATTTAAAAAGCCGTTTCTTGACCTACCTATGTTTCAAGCATCATCTGATAAAAACCCAAAAATATGTGAAATCCATGGAAAGATTAAACAATCTTATCAACATTACCTTCCCGTTAACTTTAAATCCGGTCACGGCTGCAAAAGCCACGACTGCTATCAATTCCTTCAAGCTTGGCCAAAACCTCTTGCATGGTTCATATTTGAAAAACATCAGTTATAACCAATTTTGTTCCTACCAACAAAACCTGCCTTCGGTTATTAATCTCCCCTACGCAACGACCAGTTTGTTAATTTTAAAAAGGACACCAAATCATCTGGTAATTTTAAGGAAAAACAAATGGAACTTACTTATACCCAATATCAACAAGTATCAAAAACAACTCTTACCGGACTTTTATTTAAAGGCAGAGATCACCAAAGCTTCACAAGTTTCAACCGACCTGCAAATCACAACATCCGAAATAAAATCCAAAAAGGATTCAGTATTTTAGAATTTCTCGCATGGTTGTTTATCTTCACCATTTTTGTGGCGAGTTCTTTTGAAATACACATGTTTTTTAGAAAAACCACTTACCAATCTGCAAAGGAATTTGAAAATGCTTGGAACAAAATCAATTAATCAAACGAATACAGTTCTAACTCCCAAGGAAAAGAAGAAGCAATTTGAACGTCTTTTAAAATTCAAACTCATCTTAAGCGTGTTAGTGACCAACCTGCTGATGTATTTTATAATGGATTACGGTCATCAATCTGTGACCTCAAAACCACCTGCTGTTTCTCCCGAACCATATTACAGCCCCTTAGAGTTATCGCTTGAAATCTCTTTCCCCATTGATAAAAACCAATCCAAAATCCCTATCAGTATCTATAATCAAGAAAAAAAACAAATTGTAAAAAAAGGACTACTCCATTCTGAAGTAAAAACATTTCCCAATCACCCCAATAAATATGTGGTGGAAATCCATCAAGATGATTTAAAAACCATCATCTTAAACCAAGAACAACCCCTGTTTGCCTATCCGTCTGGCAATTATGACCTGGTTACAAATAAAAAAAGATCAAAGGATAATTATGAAATTTCTTTTTAAAGTATTTCTTTTTACAATATTAACCAGCCATATGGTATGTGCTCGAGAAATTATTGTTGTAACATATAATTCCCATCAGGATCTGGCGCTATTAACCAGAGAAATTTTGATGAATCATTTCATCATCCCCAAAAAGCTCATCACTTTAAAACAAACGCTGGACCCATGTCAGAAAATAGATAACCCCATTATGCATTTATGTGTAAATGAACAAAGAGAATTACTTCTCGTAGAATTAAAAAAAGAAATCGTGACCAAATCTTTTGGAGTTTTTTTACTAACAACTAATAAGTAGGCCAATATGAAAACAGAATTTACCGATTATTGTTTTTCGTGGATAGCAAATTTAGGGGTTGTTCCCTTGTTAGCATTTTTCGCCTTTCGTCTATTTCCTTGGTTTTTCAGGCGATTCAATCTTCTTCCTTTTGTCGTCTTCGTTTTGGAAACCATGTCAAAACTCCCTTCTCTTCTCTTTCGTTCTTGCTCGTTTTTATGTAGATTCAATTATTTACCTGTAATCTTTTCTCTTGTCAAAATAATCATGATAATTATTTCAATAGCATACTTAGAAAAGTCAAAATATCTATGGGCCAACGAAAATTCAGTCAGTTATGAAAGTCTCATCCTCTCAAAAGGAGAGCATAAGGAAATAGAATTTAAAGATTTCAAAAAATTCAGTGTTACCAATCACGAAGTGATCTCCTACAAACATATGGACAATAAACATAAAATTTTGCTTAAAGGCCAAAAAATTGGCTTCTGTGAACTGATTATCTGGAAAAATACTGGTGAAAAAACGGTATATCGAATCTATGTCCTTGATAAGGCCAGCCAAACTAAAATTCTACAAATTGCTCAAAGCATGACCTTCGCCGGACTGAATGTTAACTTGGAAGGGACCAGTATGGCCGTCAGTGGAGAGCTTAATGATTTCATCAACTATGATCTGGTGATGAAATTATTAAAAGCTCATCCTAATAAAATTCACCCCCATATTACTATCAGCAAGGAGCTTCGCAATTTTGTGATCGGTGAAGTCTATTATTACCTGCTAAATGAATACAATGAGAACATCATCTGTGAAAACAATGAAATCGACATCATTTGTAGATATAGTCAATCCAATCCACCCAGCAAACATTCGATCGATTATCTTCAAGCCAAATATCATATTAAACTCATTCCCAGCAACCTCTCACTACTAGGGCACAATTTCAAAATTAAAATTAAACTTATTCAATTGGAATATCAAAATGAATCAAACCTTTCCCTTGGACTAAACCAACTTAAAGGTTCCTGGTCAGAAGTATTTTCTTCAGGAGTAAAGTCCTTGATTAATAAAAATGAAATTATATTAAAAGAAAATGACCTTTCCCTTTCCACCTTGGCAGAGCCTGAAATTATTTTAACCCTTAATACCCCTTCATCCCTTTTAGTAGGATCCGAAATCCCCTTTAAAGAGTCCAATAACAACGAAGTAAGTCATACTAGTTGGAAATTTGCAGGTCTAAAAGTTATCTTGACTCTCAAAAAAGAAGGCCCGTATTTTATGATTGATTATAAGACCGAATTTACCAAACCCAGCGAAGAAGGACAAATTGCAGGTAGCAAGGAACACTCCACCGCTTTAATAAAACTTAACCATCCCTTGGAACTATTTCAAATTGGTTTTCGGGCCTTTGGTAAAAATTCCAGTCAAATACCAGGGATTGGCAATATTCCCATACTTGGTCATCTATTTAAAAGTAAATCAGATCGGACAACCTACAAAAAGATTTCTGCCCTGATCGAGTTGACCCAAAATGAAATTTAATATTTTAAACAGTACCTATATCAGCAATAACGAAAATATTGCGACTTATCACAACGAAATTTTCACGTTGATAAGAGAAAAAATCAGTTCGTTTCTAAACCAAGGCAAAACCTTGCAATTTGATGAAATTTTCAAGCAGGCCACCTTTGCTCTGGGGATTGAAGAATACTGCGCATCCGAATCAAAAATATATGCTGAATGGTTTGAAAATCTAACCAGTTTTTTAAAACTGACCAAATATTTAAATGATGTTTCCATTCACGAGATTATTATTCATGATTACAATCTTATTCAAGTAATTTCCAGTCAAAATTCCATAACCGTCAAGGAGGAATTCATCGCTCTTAACGATTACGATCTGGCTTTGGAAATTTTAGCATTTTCAAATAAAGAAACTTGGAATTACCAACAACCCTTTTGCAGCTTCTGGTTGGATATTTATAGCAACAGTTTTAGGGCCACCCTTATTCATCACTCCACGGCGTCAAATAAAAAATCAAAATTATTTCTAAGAAGAATAAACAAAATGATTTTTGCTTTGGATGATTTTGACATACCTTTAGATATTAAAACTTTTTTAACCGGACTGATTGAAAACAAAAACAACTTTGTTATTTCCGGTTCCACTTGCTCGGGAAAAACCAGTTTGCTCTCATCCTTGTTAACAAAAATAAATAAGGATGAACATCTTGTCATTTTAGAAGACACCAATGAAATTCAGACCACTCATCCGACTACCTCGTATTTTCTGGCCAACGAAAAAATTGAAGGAAAAACCTTAAAAGATTATTGTGCCTACACCATGAGGATGAGACCTGATCGCATCTTACTGGGAGAAATGCGATCCAATGAAATTGTACCTTTTATTTTATCAATGAATACCGGACATCGGGGTCTCATCAGCACCATTCACGCCAATTCTGCCAAAGACTGTATTAGCCGGATGTGTCTTTTGTTTTCACTTTACTCGAATATTTCTAAATTAAACTTTGCAACCATCACCAGCCTGATTTGTCAAAACGTTGAATATATCGTTCACATGGAAAACAAAAAAATTAAGGAAATTATTAAAATTTTCGGAGCGGACAATCTCAATCCTATCTACGATTATATTTTCAATTTGGAATGATTAGAGCTGCTTAAAAAAAGCTCTAAGTTGCCCACGATAGGAACCCCTAAAATTTTAATCAGCAAAGGAATTTTAGTATCTGGGTCTAGATAAAGCTCAATATCACGCTTACTAATTAAAGTTCCTTGAGTAATTTTTGAAGGTTTTATATAAATGACTTTTCTTTTTTTCCCTAAAATTTCCATCTCCAATGATTCGTAATCCATAGAAATTGGCGTGGTTTTCCCTCTGCTAAAAAGCGTTACGCCTGAAGCACTTCCTTTGTTATCATCAAAGCGAAGGGTTCTTAAAAAATAAATCAAAGAAAGAGGGTCCTGAATAATTTTTTCGGTATTTTTCTGAGACTCGAATTCTTTTTTCTCAAGGTTGCGATATCTTTTGTAAAGTATTTCATTGTCATCGTAATCAAAAATGGCTTTTTCAAAGCGTTGATCCTTGTTTTTTAGATCAATTTTATTAAAGGCCAGGGATCTAAACAAGGAATAATCCAAAGTACTACTCATCTTAGTGCCGAAGGAATAAAGGCCCGTCATATTTTTATCTAACTCAAGTACCATCTCAATTTTGAACCCATCTTTTTTACTAATTAACTTATCTTTGGTGGTAGTGAGTATAATCGTTCCCAGATTACCAAAAATAATAAACCGTGAAGAGCTTCCCTTATAAACCAAACGCTCGCCATCAGTTAGAACCTCACTAGTCACCGCCGCCAACATATTCCAAGGAATCATTAATAAAATAAGCATTAATCCCAGGTGTTTGTTACTCATACTCACCCACCATAGGGACAATTGTTGCCACGACAACCGCTGCACCCTGGTGGGGTATCCCCACTTTTACTCCGGCCATGTTTTAATATTCCACCAGAGCCTTTCGAGAAAATTTGATTAATTTGTGAGGAATTGCATTTTGGACAAATCTTTTTAGGGGACTTATGAGCATCCTTCTCCCCTAAACTCAAAGAAAGTTCAAATATTTCTTCACAATCAGCGCATTGATAATCGTATCGAGGCATTTATTTCTCCATGTTAAACCAAAATACATTGTAATCGGAACTTTTCGTTATGACAATTTGACCTTGCGCTTCACGAATAAAACCTAGCGTTTTATTCCCTTTACAATTATGGTAGATTTTGTTTTTTAATCAAAAGGTGAAGCATATGAGTTTAAACATCATTACCGTAGATTGTGCCAAATTAAAAAAAGAATTTATAAATCTGCCTTGGAAAATTTATAATAAAAAAGAATATCCCCAATGGGTTCCGCCCCTCAAGATCTCTGTCAAGGAACTGCTCGATACCAAAAACAATCCATTCTATAAAAGGGCCGAAATTAACTTATTCTTGGCAAAAAAAAATAATTTATTGGTCGGCAGAATTGCCGCTATCAAAAACAATGCTCACAACGAATTTTGGAAAGACCAAGTCGGTTTTTACGGATTTTTTGAATGCATCAACGACGCCGAAGTGGCCATAGAACTTTTTAATGCCGCACAGGCATGGCTAAAAGAAAAAGGACTTACCTCCATGAGAGGCCCCATGAACCCCTCCACCAACCATGAGACAGGGCTTTTAATAACTGGACAAGATCAGCATCCTACGATCATGACGACCTGGAATCCCAGTTACTACATCAATCTACATACCAACGCCAATTTTACTGGCGTTAAAGATTTGGTAGCCTATTATATTCCAAATGAACTGGCGCAAAATCTTCCGGCACATGTCACGAAATATGCCAATCACATGAAAAAAAATTCCAACATCACCTTTCGTAATTTCGATATGAAAAATTTCAATCGTGAACTGGAAATCTGCTATGATATTTATAACTGCGCATGGGAGGAGAATTGGGGATTTTTTCCAATGACCAAAGAAGAATTCATGCATGCCGCTAAAGACATGAAGGCCATCATGAATCCGAAATGGGCCTTTATCGCCGAACATGAGGGGAAACCAGCTGGCTTTATGCTGGCACTACCGGATATCAATCAAATATTGAAAAATAACCCGAATGGCAGACTTTTTCCCACAGGTCTTATCAAATTACTGCTTGGAAAAAAATATATTAAAACCGTCCGGATCATAACTTTGGGAGTAAAAAAAGAGTTCCGGAACACTGGCATTTTTTCACTGTTTACATTTGAAAGTTTTGAGCGTTCCAAAAAATACAATATTTCTGCCGGGGAAGCATCATGGATTTTAGAAGACAATCGGCCAATGAACCGCATGTGGCAAAAAATTGGATGTCCGCTTTATAGGAAGTGGCGGATCTACGAACGACCTATTTTATAATCAATAGGTGGATATCACCCACGTTAGTACCTGTAGGCCCTGTTTTTATAAGCGCATTTATTTTTTTTAAAGCCGTATTGGAATCATTATTGTCTAGATATTTATCCATGTTCCATTTTATAGTTTTGATTTTTTTTAAAATTTTATCATCAAAATATGCGCCTGCATATTGGGTAAGTCCATCGATACCGTCTGTTCCACATGATAAAAACGACACTCGATTAAACTCACTGCCGGATTGCCTGATCATGTTTAAAAGACCTAAAACCATTTCCTGACAACGTCCACCGCTACCACTTCCCCTGACTTTTACCGTGGTTTCCCCTCCGGCAATAATACATAATGGCCGGTTGAAAGTTTTTCGTTTTTGCATTTTATTTTTTGCCAGATTGAAAAAATATTCAGCAGCT
The DNA here is from genome assembly GCA_001770015.1 of Bdellovibrionales bacterium RIFOXYC1_FULL_37_79. Classification (GTDB taxonomy): domain Bacteria; phylum Bdellovibrionota; class Bacteriovoracia; order Bacteriovoracales; family Bacteriovoracaceae; genus XYC1-FULL-37-79. The sequence goes on along the minus strand of MEQB01000001.1, from coordinate 199,289 downwards.
TCATTAACCGGACCGGTAATTGGTTTATTAATGACCAGCGTTTCAAACCCCAGCTTTTTGGCCTTTTGCTCGCATCCTTTTAAACCAGAACTATTATTACCTACAATTATATTTTTTATTCGATCATCTTGATAATCTGTAAGTCCGGAAGCGATGGTGGAAATGTCATCACCCACCACATCAGATAAAATAAAATTGAGTGAGGTAGCCGGTAAGATAAGTCGGGCCAGTTTTCCTCCCTTAATCAAAGATATTTTTTTTCTTATTCTATTAAGCTTAAAAATATCCACGCCACTTTTTAGATATTTTTCGGTTAATCGAATTTTGCTTTTTAAAGAAATATCTTTAGGCAAACATAAAAGACTTGAGCCGCCTCCGCTTATTAACCCAATCACCAATGTTTTTTTATCCGCATTCCTGACTAAATCAAATATTTGCAAAGCAGCACGCTGGGAATTTTCGTTAGGCACGGGGTGTCCGGCAACAATTTGTTTTATTTTTTTAAATGGTTTCAAATAAATGGATTTAACCGCCACCAATCCGATATCAATTTTATCTTTCAAAACTTTTTCAATGGCATAGGCCATTTTACCGGAAGCCTTGCCCGCACCGACCACGATAACGTTATTATAGTTTTGTAAATCGACAGTGAATTTTTTATTTTTTGATCGCACATATAATTTATTATTAAACAACTCCATATGTTTAATAACCAAACCATACGGATCAGCATTTCTTATCCCAAACTTAAAAATTTCAATTAATATTTTTTTCATAAAACAAAAATATTACCGTGCCTTTACGCTAAATGCAACCAAGCTGACTTACCATTTCTGATATTATTAATGGGAAAGCAGAATATAATTTAATTTAAAATGAGATTCGTCCACATGACAATAAATCGGCAAATACAACTGCTTTTCAAACTGCACTGGCATATTGGACACACAGTGAATGGGTAACTCATAACTTTGCTTTATACCATTTGTAATCACATCCACATAATTGGTATTAATATTGGAACCATCGATAATTTGATAATCCTGGCCTTTAAATTGAACATGGTTCACCGATGCCATCATATCCTGGGAAGTCAAAAAATCAAAACGATCAATAGGTATGCGGTACTCTTCAACTAATTCTGCGTTAAGATTAAATTTTAGATACAATAAGTAACGATAAGTTTGCAAAACGCTTTGGTACCCACCATTAATAGAGGTGGTCGTGATAATTTGAAAAATTGGATCATGAATATCGGTTTGTGTATAACGAAGCATGATCTTTCCTTCAACGGCCCCACGGTATTGATATGGTGTCAACAAACTCTGGAAAATAATTTCATTGGTCGCCTGGATCAATTCAAGCCTTGATCCCTTGAGTAACAGTTGATCCATCAAGGCCCAAGTTGCCGTTTGGGTTTTTAAATCAACCCATGCATATTTTTGATTGAGATCAACCAGCATTTTGTCTTTAAAAATATAATAAATATTATATCCGGGTGTGTATAATAGCCCGAGAGTCTCACTCCAGAGATCTGGATCATCCAAAAGGTTAGTGGCATATTCATATTTCCCATTAATTTTTATCGGATCAAGCTGATAAAGATGAGGTAACCGTTCTTCACTGTCATCCTCCTCCCAAGGAGAGACCGGTTTGTTTTTATAACCAATATTAATAAACCTGAAACTGGGAGGGAGATCCTGATTAAGAAGAAGTTCAAAATCAGAATAATTAATTAGCGTTTTTTGAGGAGCATAGGTAACTTCGTCAAAAATTTCAATTAAATCCTGATTGAAAAAACGATATTGCAAAAATTTTTGATCGCACATATATTCAAGCAGAATATCTTTTTGGAAATCACCATTTAGATCTACTTGCCATGATCTTAACACCCGACATCCTTCATAGGGCATAATCTCACCCACCAGTTGATTATATCTCATCACTTTAAAATTTTTAGCTCCAACCACCTGATAAAGTGGAGCGGGGATCTCCCCTTTTAACGTGGGGATAGTAAGTAACCGACTCCTGGCCTGGTTATTACTTATCGAAATAATCCGCTCATTTTGCACAATAGTATCAACTATGCTGGCAAGAGGAAGTGATCTTACTATTTTTAAAACCAAGGGTATGGACCTTTCATTAATATTTAAAAAGCACTGCAAGTCATTTAGCTGAGATGATTTTAATTGTCCTTTAACAAATACGTTTACTTTTTGAGTCGGTTTAATGAAGTTTGATCCACTTAATTGTATATCTGCATCTGCTTGCTTACATTCCATTGATAAAGACGAGAGGAAGGCTTGATTTTTTCCATAATTAACCAACGGTATCATTAAGGAAAACTGAGCATTTTTATTAATAGTAACTGTATGTAACCCTTTAACGCTTGGATACAGGAAACTTTTGGGTTTATTTGCAAAGGCCCGCTTTAAATTGAACATTCCCTTTTGACCTGAATATCCAATGGCTCCATGAGCCGCCTCCATTATTCTCGCATAAATATCGTAATTATCTTCCAACTCAAAACTACTTTTTAATAAAGAAATTAAAGCTGTAATAAAGGGTGCCGCTTGCGAAGTACCATTTTTATAATCATAATTTCTAACGGAAATGTGTTGGGGAATAAGAGTTTTAGGAATCGAACTTAAAATCTGTTCGCCGTAAGCAAACAAATCCACTTGATTACCAACGTTAGTAAAACGGGCAATGGTTCCATCGGCACGCAAGGCGCCAACACAAAGAACACCCTCAAGTTGGCAAGGATAAATCGCCGATCGTTGAGAACTATTACCCGCCGCAGTTACGATCATGATATTTTTATGGATTGCTTCGTTTATAATATTAGCAAGGGAAGAGGTCATATAATTTTTAGGCCAACCTGCACTTATATGAATAATATCTGCTTGCATATTGATAGCATATTGAAATGCTTTGACTAAACGGACAGGAAGTGGGGTAAGACCAGGAATATTGGATTTTCCTTCGTTGGGGGCAAAAACCTTTAAAGGAATAATTTTAATATTATTTTTATGTTTACCAATAATAGAAGAAAGAATTCCCGCAACATGAGTACCATGTCCGTCCTCATCTTCCACCCTATTATTATCGCCAACAAAATTCCAACCGACACAATCTCCTGGATATCCATTTTGATCACGATCACTTGCTCCTGCCATGGGAGGGATGATCGTACCTTCAAAGCATTCGGAAGAGTTATAATGGATATACTCTTTCAAATCTGGATGTTCAATATCTACTCCACCATCAATAATAACTATTCTGACTGGCTTAATGGCCTGAATATGATTGATCAGATCATATCCCCAATCCCATTTAGGATCTGCTACAATCGTCTCCTGATGTAAATCATCGATATCAACTTGAACATTTTGGCCCATTGGTTTTAAATACCACTTAAGTGATTCAACACCCGCAACGACCGTAAAAGGGATTAGCAAAAGTATAAATATTATTTTTTTCATATTATATGGCCCGCTCCATCATCCAATCAGCGAGAAACTCGCCTCTTAAAATTTTCCAATTATGTATTATCTTTTCAGTAGGAAAAGCATGTAAGGGCAACGGAAGATTACCATAGACATCACTAAAAATGGGCTCATCTCCACTTTCATCGCCTTTTCTGAAACCTTCAATCGTTCCTTGATAAACCACGTTTTCAGTACCTACCATTTGCTCAAATCCCTTGATAGTCACGTTTGACAGTATTTCATTTAGCAGCTTATGATACTGGGCCATCGCTTGTCCCGGATCATTGTCTAAGCCTAAGGAAATTTTCTCCATTGATTTTTTCCAACTAAGCCAGGGTTTCCAATCGGGGTTAATGTCATTTCCATTAATAAAATTGGCCATGGCCATGTCTTTTAATTTTTCACTGGTAAGCTTTAAAAAAACCTTAGTTCCCAGAGGGGAAATGACCAGATTAATCCCCAACTTGGCAAGCAAAATGGCATCAGTATTTTGATATGAAAGGACATTAAATAGATCCCCCCCCACTTCCTTATTAAGTTTTTCAACATATTTTTTTAACTTGCCATCTTTCAGTTTCCAGGCATTAATGACTCTTTTGTAATTGATATATAATTTCTTGTTTTCGTACTCACTCACGAAAATACGATTTTTGGCACGGCCCATGACCGTATATCCTGGATTTACTGATGAGTTATACGAAAGGGCCTCATCACTTTTCATTAGCAATTCCACAATATCGTTAATCACCTCTATAATATAGTTTTCATAATCAACTCCAGATGTCAGTGCATCATAGCGACGCTTAATCTCTTTAGCTTCTCCACCTTCAGCGTGATGAGCGACAATATCATGGTTCGATTTAATTTTGTTCCGTTTATAAAAAAAGAACTGAATGGTTTGAGCAGATTGAGACATTTTATGCTCAATTCTGTAAGGATTGATTTCATCCTTCAAAGCTTTATGATTTAAACTCAAAAGAGCTTTTTTTAATGCTTTTAATGATTGGATCGTGACATCATTGGTGTTCAAGGAAACTGGATAATAAAAGGTCTCCATCTGCATTTTGTTCCATCTGCCATTAAAACTTAAAATCGGTATGTAGCTTTTAAGCTTTAGAGTTGCGGATAATCTGAGATTCTTTCCGTAGTCTTGATAGATATGAAATGTTTCTGCATCAGCACGATATAAATGAAATCTCGCCATTTGCACGGATTGGGCCTGCATACCCGCATACACTTTTAACAAATTAGGTTCAAGGCCCATAAGTCCCGACACAGACAAACTCCCCCCCATGCCAAAATATGGAGTTAAAGCATCCGTGACGATAAATGATTCTCCGATCGCAATAGCCTCTTTTAGACCTCCTAGAATATTTTGGATGAGTGAAGTTTTTTCATCTTCAGGAAGAAAATCATTCAAGTCATCAATTTGATTTGCAATTTTTTTGATCATTAAGGGTACCAATAAATTCTTATAAGGCTCCTTAAGTGCTTTTTTAAGTGATTCCACCGGCCGTAAATGGGCAAAGGTTCTTTGAAACGAAACCCCGGAACCGAGATTCAGTTCTAAAGGAATCGGCAATCCTTCAATGCCTCCAATCAGACCGACATCCATGGCAAATCCCATGGTATCCATCAACTGTACCTGATAATTGGTACCCATGTAAGGGCCGGTCACAATATTTCTATCAAGGATAAGATTCCCGGAAACTGATGGGATGACAATCGCACTGGTGGGAAGAGACATTCCCTTTTTAGCGATCAACTTATTCAAGGCTTCCTTATAAGCAGATTCATTATCAGTTTGCATTAATTGATTTAACTTGGCGATAGCATTTAAAATAATTTCAGATTGCCCTCGCGCCAGAACATAATAAGACAATTCCGAAGAAGAAAAAGGAGATTCAGGATCACCAAAAGAAAAGCGATTGGCGTACCCATCAAAAAACTCACGCACCAGTTCACCTTCTTTTAAATCTTCTCCCCAATCGGGACTCTGGTCAAATTCCATTGTATTAAACTCAGCATCCAGCTTGAAAAGTTTGATCAAATCATTTCTTCTGGATATAACTTTTTCGATTAATAATTTAGTTACCGCTTCTGGAAGATAGGCTTTTTTTACAATTTCATCGTAGTCACTTCTAGTTAAATTTAAAATTCTTCGGGTGATCCAACGAGCATCTTCATAACTGGTCTGATAGCTTGGGTTGATGCTACTGGTATGATAAAGCTTGACCTGATTCAAAACCACTCGGCCTGCTTGCCAGGAAAATAAATTGACCGATTCCGGAGTATCCACCAAGCTGACCGCCACGTAAGGTGCGCGCAAAAGTCTACGCCCCAAATGTGTATCACTATTCATAATTCCAGCGGCTAAATTATAAACATCTGTTTCGGTGGTAATGGCTAGTACATCTTGTAATTCTATGCTTAGTTCTTTTTCTGATTTTATCCAACGTGTCCTATCTTCAACTAATTTCTCCTTAAGACTTTGAAGAAATAAATCTTTTTCAATTGTCGAGCTAAAATGAACCGTCAAAGTGGCCTTCCACTGCATTTTGGGTAAAACATATCCAATTTTTTCCAATATATTTTTTCTAAGTAAATAGTTATGAGTTTTGGTTGAGATTAAAATTTTAAGAGGCAGTCCTTCACGGTTTTCAATATTAAAATATTTATAACCGATCCTGCTGGGAAGATCTCCGGTAAAGTAAACTGCCTCGTCATTTTTAATAAGATCGTGGGTTTTAATTTGATTGTTGTTTTTCTTCCAAATATTAGTGGTGTTATCTGGATCAAGCAAGCTGATATCCATGGTGTTATTAATCGCCGCTTGATGCGCTTCTTCCATCGAAATGGGCAAATCACTCGCTGCCGTTATAGCATAAAATTGGGGGATGAACCCCGGAATTACTTCCAAGGCCCATCCTTGAAGATTAATAAAACAAAAAAACCATACTAATATTTGTCTACACATTTTTTAATCCTTACTTATTCAACATACTCGTCAAAAAAACGTCCGATCTGTTCGGGAGTGGTATTGTTAGTAGCAGCGGCGGTTTTTAAAAACTTTTCAAATTTATCCATGCTACCTTCTCTTTTTTCTTTCATGGCTTCATGAATGTCATTCAAGCTGACTCCCATGGCATCTAACGCAAATTTGTCTTTCTCAACCTCCGTAAGCGATCTGATGGATTCCAATTTATTATATTGGGTTACCAGTTTGGCAAGCTCTTGTGCACGATTAGTTGAAAGCGAAAAGCTACTGGTCAATTTGTCGGAAATGACCTTAAAAGCAACGTCTTCTTCCAAAGCCGCAATCATTTCCAAATCCCGTGATGCTTGGTTGGCGTTTTCAAACCTAAATCCCCCACCATAATAACGATAGACATAATGTGACGTATCAACCCATTGCCGACCAATGTATATTTTAGTTTCCGTGGTTTCGGTTAGGGTGCAGTCACAATCTTCATCATAGACCTCTTTAGTTTCTGTCCTGGTATCATAAAGATCTTCCCAGTATCCCGATACCACCCATTCATTTTTAGCTGATAAATTTTTAACAATATCCACACCTGAAACTGCCACCGCTAAAAATGCCTCAAGCGAATGCATACTATCCCTATCAAATTTGGCCAAATTGTATGCCTCAAATTTACCGGTGGCTAAATTTTGAAACACTACATACTTGCCTACCAAGGTGCTTTGTTTTGCCACTCGATAAGGCTGACCAGTTTTATACTCAAGCAATTTGGCAAATTTTTCGGAAGCTTTTTCATCATCTGTAGGCCCAAACAATCCGCCCCCTCCTCCTGTACAGGCCATCATTAAGAACAGACACATCAGTGTCATAAAAATTTTTTTCATCACTACCTCCCTTATGGTTGAAGAAAAAATTAATAGTCATTCAATTTCACAAGAAAACTGAAAGAATTGAAAACAAGGCGTCTTTTGCAAAGCAAATGCCATGTAATTTTTACACGACATTAATCACTTGATGCATAGTGTGGGGCATCTTGATCTATGCAATGAAAATTAATTAGTATCATAATGCTCACTTGGATTATTCTAGATCACTTTTTTTATTAATGAAGGAGGTAATTTTTGAAATACGATTACTAAAAACGGTTCTATGATTGAAATCAGGTAAAAATTCATCATCGGCGTCTAGGAATTCTTGAATATATCCATTAACAAAACCAAGTGCCAAAACGTGATCTACCACTTCATTATACTCTTCATTACTCACTCGAGAATTTAAATATTCAAAACCGGGTTTTAAATATTTAGGCGAGTATTGATTCATCAAGGAAAAGTAAATTTTATTGCCATAATCCACCAAAAGATTATTAAAGATGCGCAAACTATTATGAACAAAGCCTGGCATCAACAAGTGCCTCACTAAAACTCCGGAGATTGCCTTGCCATGGGAATCTAATGTTAAATTCCCTTTATTTTTAAAGATAAATTCCAAGGCCTGTTCACATACTTCTGGATAGTTTTCAGTTGTTAAAATTTTCTTAGCAACATCTGGATCAGCAAATTTATAATCAAAAAGAAAAATATCAATATAATCGACGACGCTTTTCAAATGTTCAATAGATTGAAAACCACTGCAATTATAAATCAAGGGGATTTTATACCCCTTCTTCTTTAAAGCTTTAATACCTTCGATAATATGGGGAGAAAAGTGGTCAGGAGTTACAAAATTAATATTTTCTGCCCCAGATCTAATAAGTCCTTCCATCGCCTCGACAAACTTATCCATTGAATAAATTTTTTTACAGGTTGATTTCTGACTGATTTGCATGTTTTGACAAAAAGGACATCGCAAGGAACATCCAGTAAAAAAAATGGTCCCCGAACCTTTGTTAAGAGAGATACAAGGTTCCTCACCCTGGTGGAGCAAAACTGCATCAATACTCAGATCTGACTTTTCACCACAAAACCCTTGAGTTTGATATCTATTTACCCGGCATTGGCGTGGACAAAGTCGGCAGTTTTCGTATTCTTTGAAAAGTATATCGGCCATAAAAAATGATCTGTCTCCTTGGAATAAAAATATAATAAGTTAAACCGATGGTAAAGGACGTGTTAATTGGCAGGCACAAAACTTTGATCTTTATCCCCAAACTAACTGAAACCCCTTTATTTTTCCACCATATTTTTTTGATATCTCACAGACTTGGCTGGTTAATGTCCCCGATTGGATAGTACTAACCTTGGTTTTAACCATCACGGCCTTTACGCCAGGAAGTTGGGTTATCTCATTAGTTGCCATTTTCGCATCTTCATCATTGTCAAAAACAAATGTTCTGCACTCTTCAAACTCATTCATACAGACTCCTTGTAATCTTTGAATAATTATTAAGTAATGAATCATTCATTTTCAAGTTAAGATTGGTTAAGATTTTAAATTTATTTTAAAATTTTAGGCATTATTGAATAAAACAATTGAAAAAGGCTCACAAGGTTTTTTTAAACAACTTCATACCTGATTTTTGCGATTTTTTCTTCTTTAATCCATAAACAATATTTTTCTTTTGATGGTTATTATAGGCACATACTCTCTGGGGGAAATTTTTTTTGTACGAATCAGCAAAGCTCAGGTTAAGCTCAGGCAAAATCTCCATATTCAATTCCAGTCTAATCTTGTTCCACTCGCTAAAGACGCGTGAATTTTTACATAACGTTGCAATGGTTAATCCTTCCCCAGAATTATAACTTTTATAGGGTGTGGCCAGCAAGAGTGAGCAAGCTTCATGATAAGTATCCAGATTGATTAAAATGCCTTCATCAAAATCTTTTTTAATCATCTTTATCTGATCTAAAATGGCATTACGAAGTGGTTTCACTTCAATAAATGATTTTAAATTATAAGTGATGATTTCCTGGGCCCTTTCCCGGTCGTCAATGGCCTGCCTTTTGTCACTATCTAGTCCTTCCTTCCTGAGATTTTCCAAAACGTTTTGCCTTAAAAGATGAATTAATTCATCCTCCATGGGCGAAATTTCACCCAGGTCAATTTTGGCCTCTAAATCTTTTTTTAAGATTATTTCAAATTTTGGAACTAATAGCAGGGAGGTGTTGTCTTTAAACTGAAGTAAATCCGATAGCTGCGTCACCCTTACAGCAGCACTTTCCATATTATTGTCCAATATAGCAAGAACACGACCAAGAATATTTCTGGTCTTGATGACTTCTTGTAAAGGAGTTGGGCAACCTAAAATTGATTTATTTTCAACGATACACGTTTCATCACTGAAGTGATAATCGTAATATTTTCTCAACGTTTCAATGACCTTTATAAGATAAGCATGAATATCGATTAAACTTTCTCGGGGACTTAAATCATACACTCTGTCTTTAATTTCTGCCTTAGCAAGCAAAACACCCGGATCACCTAATCTTCTTTTTAATAGATCTCGATCCATATCCCTGCTCACTACTTCCATAATCATCTTAATATTCATCTCCATATTGTCGATGATCCGTTTTAAATTCACTTCTGAAGTAGGGTCAGGCTTATAGTATTTTTGTAAAAAAACCATAAAAAGATCACAATCTAGAGTTCCAGTCGGACAAGTTGGAAATTGAAGCGTAGCGATTTCTTCCGGCGGCGCCACTAAAATATAACTCATTAATCCTGCATTAAATCTTTGGGTAAAATAGATGGTTCCGGGATTTGATTCCATCACACTCCCATTTGACATCCCATTGGTGGAATAACCGGTCATCAAGACATGCAATCCGGTGGTATAAGACCTTATTAAATTAAATTTATCCCCGCCTTCTTCAATTTTTTCTTTTAACTCTTGAAACATGGTCACCATGAGATTTTGAATGGCTTCGGCTGAACTTACCTGTCGCAACATCACATTATAGGCAGCAGCATCAGTAGTATTGGCCGGCGGGGTCCCATAGTACAATCTTTTAATCCAAGACTGAAATACCGGGATTGCGTCAGCCTGTATATCAAAGCCTTGCCAAGCCATTTTCCCCTGGGTATTTTCCCCGGTAAAATCCAACCTCATCAATTCCTTAATTAAGGAAATCTCGGTTTGTTTTTCGCAATAATAATTTGACTGCATTTCAACCATGCATACCAAATTATAAAAAAGTGCCGTTTTATCAAGTTCATCAATATACTTCCACTGGTAATTTCGCATGGCCTGTCCTAACGAAGTAGCAAGGCTGCCTACGATATTTCCGATACCAGACCATAATGGATTAAGACCTGCAAGTCCGGCGACACTGCCGGTAAGGTTAACCAGTCCCCCGATAATGCTCGCGGCCCGTGCCGGATCCTTTTGAAAACATCCCTCATACTGATAAGCATCGTTGATTACATTAGATATTTCGACCACCAGATTTTGAATGGTGGTTTTCTTATAATCCTCTTCTGAAGTACTATCTGCTATTTTAAGACTCGCCTCATTTTCAATAAGGTCAGTCTTAATAGATAACATCTCCTTCAAGACATCGGTACTTTCCGTTGGATCCGGCGTATCGACATAGGCGCTGTAAAGTTGCTCCAGTTGTTCTTTTTGCTGGATCACTTCCGCTTCCAAAGAGCGATGTTCCAGATAGTAGCTATAAAATTTGGTTATATCGTCCAAAGACCTAAAACTCCGATCAGACACAGAACAATTGGTTTCTTCCTTTAATTTTTTCAAATTGCTGATAAGATCATTGGTGTATTGCAAGGCCACCTGGGTATTGCTACCGATAAAAGTGCAATAATTACTGGAAGCAAACAAATTCAAGGACACTAGAAAGAAAAAAATGGAGAAAGAGATTATTCTCATTTGTGCCCCCTACTTACACAAATATTTTAGTCTAAAAACTATGCCATCAATAAGCATCAATCGACAAGTAAATAATCTAAATCACATCCAAAGTAAGATAAATATCTTTTGTAAATCTATAGAAATTCGTGACATCAAATTGCACGAATATTGAACCGAAAAGCCCAACCACTAATCTTATATTTTGAATATAGTCAGTGATTGGGTTAACTATTTTGGATTGCCTGTTCTGTCAGCGATGGTTGTTGACTTAATTAGCAGCTCTATTCCTTCTCTGGGAACGTTATTTGATGGTCCTAGTTACGCATTCGAGTTCAATTTCTCTCTCCGATATTTGTAACAAACCGATAAATTCATCATTTCTAAGATCTTCATCGGGAAAAGCAACTATGTATTCAGTATCATGAGTAAGAAACGAATAAGTTGGATACGGTAACGTCGTTACAAATTGATGGGATGCAAACATATCATGTGATTTGACCGGAGCCACGGTCAATGGTTGTCTTTTTATAACTTTTGAATTTTGTGAGAAAACCACATCTGATAACCATAAGCCTTCCAGCTTTGCTGTCAGTTTATGTCCCTCAAGACTATCACACCTTAAATCTTCTAAGGCAAAACAAGTGGAATTTAAAACAATAAATATCATAAAAATTAATTTTTTCACGAATCCTCCTCTGTCTAGACATAATTGAATTTGGACTTGCACTGTATATCCATAGCTGGTGTGAAGCAATATGGTGTGTAAAATATCTAAAATTCCCATTTTGTGTGTGATAACGTCCTAAAACGGTTCATAACATCTCCTTCATTAAATGCGTCAACATTAATAAAGAAAGATGTTAACCTCTAATCACTGGCAGAGCCATTGTTCATACCACTGGCCCAGCCAGTGGTTTATTTATATAATTAGCGCACGTCCCTTCTCCCTCCCAGGTTTTATGCCTTCAGAGGAATGAAGCGAAAAGAAAGAAGTTATTCGATGATTTGGATTATTTATGTAATTAGGCCGGTCAACATTATAAATCCCATATACCCTGAGGAAATTCGTAACGACAAGCCTCTTCAATCTTCTCATTCAAAGCTAGTAGCCAACCATTATAGTGTCTCGTAGCATATGCTTTAAGCTCTTCCGGATGATCAAAGGATAGGGCTGACCAGGGTAAATAGTCATTATTAACTAAAAACCGCTCCGCCCGATTCAAAGTACGGTACATAGCACTCACATCAGACAAACATGACAGATTTCTCATCATTCCATTAATATAAGCATAAGTATATATCCTTTTTTCTCGAAAGGAATTTACTGCATCTACGATAGATAATTTCACTTTGATATTTGACTTACACCGCAATGAAATATCATCAAGGGTTATCAATCTATTATCTTCAAAACTATCAAAGTAAGTAATCATAGTCGAAGCAAAAGTTGAAATTGAGGCCATTAAAATTAATCCCACCAATAATGCTTTCATTCAGGCCCTCCGATTATTTACCTAATAAAAATCAAAATATTGCTCTCTAAATTTACATTTTTCAGCATGACCATAATATCTGTAAAGAAGGTTCATTTCTATGGGAATTTACGCATTGCATAATATTTACAATTTATATCAAATAATATTGGTCAAATCATTGAATTTAAACAAGTCAACTGATTCAAACACATCTTGGCCGGAAAAATAGCTGAACGTCCCTTCTCCCTCCTAGGTTTTATGCCTTCAGAGAAATGAGGCGAAAAGAAAGAAGTTATTCGGAGCTTTGTGGTCTATGCACGGCCTCGATCCCTAATTTGTCATAGATCACATCAAATTTAGTTTTTTCAAGTTGATTGAATGGATATTTACTAGCAATCTCTTCTTTTAGCCATCCATTAACTTTTTGAAGATCACATGGAGCATTTTTTCCCGAACATTCTTTTACAGCAGACATTTTTTTTAAAATCTCACCAAAAGCATGACGGACAGTATGCTTTATCACTACATAAATATCGACAAGATATAAGTGGTATCCCTTTTGAAATTCATAAGAAAGTTGGTTGCGATTTTGACAACTTAGATGTCTATTTTTTTTAAGTTCCAATTGTGCAAGTTTCATCATACATCGATTGCTATTTTTGTTATTTAACTCATCACCACTAAAGAACGGAAGAGTTGCAAGTAAATCAATTCTTCCATTATTGCTTATTGCAGATTGCTCGACGTTAGTATTACATGCATCCCAGGCTTGATTGATGATTTCAGTGGGAGTGAGCCTTTGATTAAAATCAAACTCCTTCCCACGAAAAACCTTTTTTTTCAGATATAGATATTTTAAGGGACATTTCCCCCTGAAGAAGGCAGGCTCCGTAATATAAAAACTAAAGTGATCAGCAAAGTCCTCCCCGGGGTTTGCTTGGGCATACTCACGCATAAAACAACCTTGATTCTCGCGATACTCCCATTTTTTTGTTATCTTATTAAACTGCCAACCACTAAGATTTAAAAATTCCTTATTTTCTGTTGAAAAATCAAAACTTTTGGAGCCGCCAAAAGCAAAGTCAACATGATGGCCTAATTCATGGAAAGTAATAAATGCCAGTTCTTCTTTTGTTTTTTCTAATAAACCTGCCAGCTTAATTCTGCCCTTCAATAGTTCTAATCCCAAAAAGGGAATATTGAGACCATACTTATATGCCGCACCATGCGCAATACCATTTTCTTCCCAACTTTCCTTCGAAATAAGTTTGATTTCTTGCAAATAAGGTAAAGGAAACATCTCTTTAGGTAAGTGATCAACCACTTTTTTTACTGTCTCGATTTCTCCTCTAAAATCCGAATCACTACATGTGAAGAAATCCAGGGGCCAATCAATTTTTAAATAACTTCCAGTCCGATAGTAATAATTTAAAACTCTGTATGCCGTCACCTCATCACCAAGTAGTTTTGTGAGTGCACAAATAACATCGTTACATTTATTAATTTTTTGTATTTGGCAATTATTGGGGTTTAATCCCATAATTTTTTTTAAAATTCCTATTTCGTCCTTACTTCCTTTGATTTTAAATAGAACATTACGATTGTCACTTTCGCCATTTGTACTAGTCGAAAAAACCCATTCTTTGGAATCTGGTTTTTGATTTTTTTTATATTCCTCTTGCTCCTTAAGAATCTTAGCTAAAGATTCTTGCCTTTCTTCTTCGGGGGTACACTTGACTATTTCAGGTAGTATATCCCTCACCAAAAAACTTGATAATGCATCCGCTTGAGGATTAATACTCTCCGTACATTGTTCGCGCCCGACAACACTGGTAATTATCAACATGAACATAGTAAATATTTTTTCTCTTACTAACATAAAATACACCTAGCAGTACTATCGGTACTCCAAGTGATCTCTTGAAACGATATATACAGGATTAAAAATAGGCGCAAAGATCCCTCCCAGGTTTTATGCCCTCAGGGGTTAGGCAAAAGCCGGTGCAGCATGACCATCTCGTCTTTGATGGTTTGATAAAACAAATGAGTATTCAATTCTGATTTTGAAAGGATTAAACAATCAATTTTTTGATCACCAAGCTCAAGTTTTAGGGTGACAATAAAATCAAGTTTTTTTCCCATGGCAATTTTTTTTTCTTCTTCATCATCCGTGATAATTAATAAATCGATGTCACCACCTTTCTTCTTATCATCAACTCTACTGCCATATAAAAAAAGTGCTGAATTTTTTTTAAAAATACTGCTAAACGTTTTTATTATGATTTGTTGTTGTTCCAATGTCAGTCGCACAATAAATCCTAAAGCACTTTTTTTAATGAAAGGATGCTCGGAGTCAAATCCCTGATCGACTTAAAAAACAAACCAAGCATTTCCTCGGTATATTCATGGGCCTCTATGTTTCTTAGTTCTCGAATTTTGTACCATAGTTGGGCATCTTGAATAAGATTTTGTTTTTCAGCAAGATGTAGAGAATCAATTAGCGTTCCTGTATATGCCGGATCTTGCGTTTGCAATAAAGTACGTAGGTATCTTGAAATAAAAATATCGGAGGCTCTCGCAAAACGGGAAGAAAAACTCTCCCACGTTTCCAAATCTTCCTCATTTAAATTTTTAACCAGAGTAGAAAGTTTTTGGACTTTTTTATAGCTATATTCCAAATGATCAATGGATTTTATCAACTTTCTTTTATATTCTTGAAGTAAGTTCATTAACTTTGGAGACATGAAGAGAAACCTCAATAAAAATTTGTATAGGGATAAAAAGAAATGGCGCAGGGTAAGGGACTCGAACCCCTGACACCTTGGTTCGAAGCCAAGTGCTCTATCCAACTGAACTAACCCTGCGTTTGAATTTCTTTTTTCCCAAGTAGTTTAGTCGTAAAAAAACCAACCACCATAAGGATCAAAACCAGAACCAATCTTAGCATAGAAAAACTCGTATCGGATACAATTATCAAAGGAATTTTTCCAAGCTTTTTATCGGCGGCAAATTCTCGAACATTGCGATCCACTGATTTGTTATAAACTATTAAAATTTCAGATTTTTCTCGAACGATTTGCACATCTTCGATGGTAGGCAACCGGCCCTTTTGTTCATCTACAATCACTTTTAAATCATCTCTTCCCAGTTTTGCTATGCTGGATAAAAATTCAGATCTTCCACTTTTTTCCAGGCCAAAAACTTTAAACACCAGCTCATTATGCTGATTTTTAAATTGAGTAAGTCTGGAAAAATCCTGCATTTTAAAGGGATATAACCCAAGCACACTGCCTAATAATATTCCAAGCAAAAATGCCATGGTTAAGGTGGGGATCTTCTTCATCAAATATTTTAAAAGATTGGACAAGCAAAACACTCCCCCTACCAGCCCAATTGAAAATGGTATGAGGATATCGACACTGACCGCAATCAAGCCTGCAAGATTTCCCATCATGAGAGCATGTTTAAAATCGTTAAGTGCTGCAATCACTGGCAGGTAAAGTCCCATCACTAGAAGTAGATAACTTCCAGAAATCCCGGGTAGTATCATAGCCGAGCTGCCTACAAAACCACCTATGGCATAAAGAAGCAGATTGGGGTTTTGACCACCTGGTTTTAACCCAAAAGAAACTATCGCCATAATCAAGATACCTATCAATACAGCAAAACCATTTTTGATATCGAATTTCCCTATTCCATTTTTCAAAGTAGGAGCTCCCCCCAGAGTAAGACCTATAAATAAGGACAGCATGGCAGATAGATAATTTTCCATCAAAAACTGAACTATCCCAGCCAATGCAAAGATCGTCAGGAATGAAACCGCAAAAAGGTTAATAAAAAATAAAACATTTTTTTTGGTAAATTTAAATCTTGAAATATTGGAAAGGGATTCAATAAATTCTTCATAAAGGCCCATGGCGAGCACCATGGTGCCTCCTGAAATTCCAGGAACTAAATTGGCCATTCCCATAAATATTCCGGCGATTGTAACCTTTACAAGAGAAAGATCTTTTTCACCTTTTTCAAATATATTTTTTAAATTCATACCCCTTATTCCTCTTCAGTATTGAAAGGGGTGTTTTCTATGGCAACTTTATGTTTACATTTTATGCACTGGAGATGCTTTCCATCTTTTTTGGTTTCTTTAAAGACCATTACCGGATGTTTACACACTTCACATTCATAGGCATAGGGCCTGGTCCAAACAGCGTTATCACACTTGGGGTAATTGGAACAACCATAGAATAGTTTTCCAAAGCGGCTTCTCTTTTCCGCAAAAAATCCCACTTTACATGCGGGACAATGTACATCCAATACATAAGGGAGAGTGGCCTTACATTCAGGATACATTTCGCAAGTTAAAAATCTGCCATATCGACCTTTTTTTACCACCAGTTTGTTGCCACAATCAGGACATGGCTTCTTGGCATATTCTTTAGGAATGATTTCTATTTTACCTTCCAGGGTCTTTTTAAAATCCTGGGTCGAATTACAATCTGGATAATTTGAGCAAGTTAAAAATTGACCATTCTTTCCCCATTTGATCATATAAATACCATCCGAGCATTTCAGGCATTTCACTCCAGTTGGAAGAAGTTGTTTTTTGAGGTTTTTCATTTCCCCTTTTGCCTTCTCCAAGGTTTTTTCAAAATCACCCCAAAAATCCTTCAACACTTTTTTCCATTTAATTTCACCTTCTTCAATTTGATCCAAAGACTCTTCAATCTTGGCAGTGAAATCTATATCCATGATATTGGGAAAACTATCAATTAACATTTTACAAACCACTCCTCCAAGCTCGGTTGGAAGGAAGCGATTTTCCGTTTTTTCCACATATCCCCGGTCTTGAATATTTGAAATAATGGCAGCATAAGTTGAAGGACGCCCAATACCTCTTTCTTCAAGTTCCTTAACCAGGGAAGCCTCATTGTATCGTGGCGGTGGAGACGTCCAATGCTCAAGAGATTCAGGATTGGCCTTAGGCTTAAGTATTTCACCTTCACTAATTTCAGGGAGTATGTTATCGCCTTTGTTGCCGGCAATTTCAAGATTTTCATCTTTGGCCTTGGCATTTTCAATGGCAGATTCTAGATACACTGTACGAAAGCCAGGAAATTTTACAATAGATCCTGTGCTTTTAAAAAAAGTCCCATGGCATTCAAAGACCACAGCTGTCTGATCAATCACCGCATGACTCATTTGACTGGAAACAAATTTATTCCAAATAAGCTGATAAAGTCTAAACTCATCGCTGGCCAGATCATCTTTAACCAATTCGGGAGGGAAATCCAAGTTAGCAGGTCTAATCGCTTCATGAGCATCCTGTACTTTGCCACCTTTCTTTTTGGTATATACGATAGATGAACTTGACAAAAATTCCGTCCCGTATTTTTGATTAATATATTTTCTCAAAGATTCCAGGGCCTCCGGTTCAGTTCTAACCGAGTCTGTTCTCATATAAGTAATCAAACCCTGTAATCCAAACCCCTTAAGATTGATTCCTTCATAGAGCCTTTGTGCAACACTCATGGTCCGTTTGGCGGTAAATCCCAGCTTGTTAGCCGCTTCTTGTTGAAGTTTGGAAGTGGTAAAAGGAGGTGTGGGAGATTGTCGTCTTTCTTTTTTCTTAACCTCTATAGCTTTAAAAGGCTGATTTTTTACCTTCTTTAAAATATGTTCTACATTTTTAATTTCGGTTAAATCAACTTTTTTTTCTGGAGAATCACCATAGTAGGTGGCCTTGAATTCCTTCTCATCTTTAATCATCAAAGCATGAATGGAAAACCATTGCTCTGATTTAAAGGCACGCACCTCATCCTCTCTTTCAACAATTATGCGAAGAGCAACTGATTGAACTCGCCCGGCAGATAATCCTCGTTGCACCTTATCCCACAAAATGGGAGATATTTTATATCCAACCAGCCGATCCAAAATCCTTCGGGTCCTTTGAGAATCGTATTTTCTTACGTCCAATTCCTGGGGATGATCAATGGCGTCTCTGACATTTTTTTTGGTGACCGCATTAAACAAAACTCTAAAGACATTACGTTTTCTGCCGATCTCTTCATGCAAGTGAAATGCGATGGCCTCCCCCTCTCTATCGGGGTCAGGTGCCAAAAATATTTTATCTGCATTTTTGGCCATGCTTTGAATTTTTTCAATTTTGTCTTTTTTGTTGGTAATCGGAACCAAGTCAATGGCAAAATTATTTTTAACATCAACACCTAATTTGGATTTGGGAAGGTCTTTAATATGTCCATTGGATGCAATCACTTGAAAATCCCTTCCCAGATATTTTTTTATAGTTTTGGCCTTGGAGGGTGACTCAACGATTACCAGTTGATAACCGGAAAGAATTTTGCTTTTAACTTTTTTCTTGCTTTTTTTCGTCATGGCCTTTTTGACAATTTTCTTGGATTCAACATTTTCTTTTAAAGCAGCATGAAGACCTTTTTTTATGGTCTGAGCTTTTGCACTTTTCTTTGAAACAACCACACTGCCAGCTTGTAACGCCTCTTTTTCCATTATAACACTCTCCAATTTTACTTACGCTTACTCTTTGTCTTTAGTTGCATCAGTATTCAACAATTCATCTATTTCTTCAAGATCAAATTCGGTTAATCCGTAGGGATTTTCGGCTGAATTCAAATCTTCCTGCATAAATTTGCGCCCTTCTGTCTTTTCAATATCATCAAGTGAGTCAAATTTATCACTTTCATCCGGTTTATCTTTTCCCTCAACGTTGTCCAAATTTTGATCCTCTAAAAATTTGTCTTCATCAACTTTGGCTTCCCTTAACTTATTTTCAGCATCCACAATATCTTGTTCTAATCGTTCCAGTTCCTTTAAATCCCTTTCATGATCCTTGATGATCGACTTCTCTTGTTCTTGCCGCTCTAACTCATGCAACTCATCTTCCGTAAGCTTTAATTCATCCGCTTTTTGGAGCAGGTCACCGCTGACATCATCTATGTTAAGCTCAACATCCAACTCTTCCAGATTTCCTTTTTGAGACAAGGTTAAATTTTTCAAACGATCCTTGGTAGTTTTCCTGGTGGTTTCCGCCGCTTCTTCTGGACTTTTAGTAATACCCAGCGTACCCAATGGCATGGCATGCGCACTATTGGTAATAAGTGCTGTAGAGAAATTATCGGTCAAAGTGATAACAGTGGCCTCTCCGATTTTATAAGTCGGATCTGCACTAATTCTGCGGTTAGTGCCATGATCGTGAAAAGAATAAAGCGTCAACACATTCCCAAGCTCCATGCCATCGGCACGCCCACGATCCAGATAAGCAACATCACCGTATGAAAGCCCATTGGTATTTTCACCATAAGATCCAATAAAAGCTGCTTCAATTCTACGCTTATTAAAAGTTTTTATAATTCGATTGATTTTAGGAGTGTAGGCCGTAATACGAGAACCCCTTTGCACCAGACCGGTGGTTTCTAGCAATTCACACTCCCATACTTGGTTTCTTTTTCTTATGGTTTTTAGCTGGCCAGTAATGGTATAGCGATAACCTTCCCGATCGCTTACCGGATGAGAAACCGCTCCTTCTGCCGAATAAACCGAGTAAAGATCTCCCGCCTTCACCTTTACCTGCGGTTCAAAATGAACATAAAAAATTTGCAGTTTATTCAAAAGGGTGTTGTAATCTTGCATGGAATCTATCTTGCCGTAATCAATAACCGGATTGGTGGTTACAAAAGAATTAAGATAAAAGCCTTCCTTATAATTAAAAATGAGTTTGGATGTCCTGTCAAAACCGGTATTATCATACTGATCTTTGGGAACCGCCACAATATATTTTGACTCGGGAGGTGTATAATTCTCATACTCTTTGGACAACTTACCCGTCAGTTTGTATAAATCATCATAAGAGAGATCCGATGAGTATTGGAAAAAAACCCCCTGATCTTTTAATCTTTGTCGCTCTTTCAGCCATGGAGGTTCAACATTATCTCCAAAATAACTGAAATCAAAAAAATTCTCGTCTGATTGATCAGTCACATCAACGTATTCACCCAGCTTAACTTCGGGCATCGTCTCATCATCACCAGTACTAAAAACCAATGCCATTCCAGGCTCAATTTCATGGGGATTGGTGATATGAGGATTAAGTGACCAGATTTTTGAATAATAAAATCCCGAACCAAAAAGTTTTTGGGAGATCTTCCATAACCAATCACCTTTTTGCACTACATAGCGTTCATTTCTCGCAGTACCTGAAATCTCATTCCATTCTTTTTCAGGTATTTTTCCTTCAATAAATTTGGATATTTCAATTAATTTTTTCTCTTCTTCTCCCACATCAAAAATAACCGTACTGTCATTCTCATCCAGTTTGAGTTCGCTTAACTTTTTATCCTCTTCTTTTTTTTGTTCCTCATCTTTAGCTTTAGCATCAAATTGATCAACCACCTCTTTTTTGGGCTGATCACCGGAAGCTTGTTTTACTTTCTTTTTATCCTTGTCTTCCTCTTTCTTTTCTACAATGGTTGCGCCAATATCACTTTTCAAGGAATTTAAGTCATCAATCTCCTCTAATTCGGATAAATTTAAATCTCCCCCGCTATCTGGCTGGCCGGGCACGGCCGGCATTTCCTTTAAAACGGCTTCATCTCCCGCATCCAGCAAATCCAATTCATCCAAATCAGCCGCTGCAATATCACCCACCAAGTAAGCTACCAGCAAAATTGAAAATAAAATTTTAATCATCCATGTTCTCCATTTCGGTTCATCCTGTACCAAAAATATCATTTAACATTGAAAAATATTTTGTTTTTTTATCTTCTAATTTTAGTTTCTCCGAGCAAAGAATCAATCGCCCCAATGTCTTTATCACTAACCCGGAAAACGCATATTGATTAATGATCTCTTCAAACATTTGCATGGCCAGATCATATTCATTTTGTTGAAGCAGTAATTCACCCAGTAAAAATTTGGCCTTGACCCTAACCTGGCGGATGGATGATTTTTCAGTATCTCTTTTGATATAATTTAAGGCTTCATCAAATTGTTTGGCCTCAATTAACTCTTCCGCTTTTTTCAGCTTGGCAAATTGTTCTTCAACTTCATTGTCAGGCACCACAACATTGGGATCGTCGATGACTATCGGTGGTTTGGTCTGGGTGATTGGGTTTATTTCATTTTTGGGCTGCTGATCAAAAACATCAATGGTTTCTGCCAACTCAGCTTTCGGAGTAGAGGATAATTCATTTATAAGTTCCTCACTAACCCGTTCCCCTGCAGGTGTTTGCTGACTTGCGGATAGCTGATTATATTTGCTCATTAATGCATCATATTCTTCTTTGGGAACCATTTGACCTGACGCTTTCACACTACCATCTTGACCTGCCTCAAAATCCTTATTCCTTCTACTGACATAACTACAGCTAGTTAAAATAAAAAACAGTATTGTCATTGCGCCAATCTGCCTACACTTTATATTGGAAATGGTTTTGAATTTTTTCTTCACTACGTGTCCTTTATGACCAATAAAACTTTTAAAACAACAAATTTTTCAATATGATATGATCATATTTCCATTTTAAAGGAATTATCAGCATCGTCAATCAATAATGGTATATAATGATAGATAGAATGAGAAAGATTAGAAGATTAATTATTCGTGTCCCCAAAGACAAGGCAAATTTTGTTTACTATCTGCTGGAGTCCCACGAAGGACTTTTATTCCATACGACTTTGGATAATGATAAACAACTCGGTTACCGTGATATTGAAATGAACGGGTGTTTAAGTTTGACCAACGAAATTAATCACCTATTAGAAGAAATGAAAACTCTTGCCAACATTGAAATACTCTCGGATCAAACAATTAAAGATACTAGAGATCCAAACCAAATGTAATGGGAAAATGATCCGAATACCCGGCTTCCTTGGCCTGATCGGCTTCAAAATTATAACTTTTCGGCACCCCCAAAATTTTGGTACCCTTGTTGTAACCCGCCCGATCATAGACAAATTCATCTTTGATAAAATCTGGAGTATAAATCTGATAACTTTTCAGATTAATCTTAAATTTTTTATTCTTTAAAAGATTTTGAGTGACAAAAAAACGATCCAATAAATTCCAGGCCATATCCTTGTAATAAAAATAAGTTCCATTTGGCATGCTGCTTTTTTCTTCCCTGGAAATTTTTTTAGCATCCATATATTCAAGGTGGAGATCCACCAAAATTTTATCTTTTAATAGGACTTCATTAAACGGATGTGGGTAATCAGTAGGAATCGTGTTAAAATCCCCCATGACAATCATGGCCTGTTGGCCATTTTTTTTGGTCTTTTGATTGACAATTTCCATCACTTTCTTAGCAGCCATGATCCGGGACTCCGAAGGGTTGGCCTGGCTTGGCCAGTGGTTAATCAACAAGGATAACGGATAAATTCCATTTATCATAAAATTTACTTCTAAAATGGTCCGGGTTGGTTTGCCTTTAAACGACTTACCTTTTAATTCATGTTCCTGATGACTTATATATTTTATCTTTTCATGATCCCTATAGATCAAGGCCACATCCACCCCCCTTTCATCCGGACCGTTTGCCACAATGATTTTCTTATAACCAATTTTATCTGCCAGCATTTTAACCACCGATTCATTTTCGATTTCACAAAGTCCTAAAAAATCTGGAAGACTGTCCTTTTTACTGGTGATGACATCCCGAATATTGGATAATTTGATTTCTAATTTTTGACCGGTCCAATCGGTTTTCAAACACTCGTTTTGGTAATAATCATTTTTAATTTTTTTACATTGTTCTTTTTTTTCCTTTAAAGAATTGGGAAGAAAGCTCCAATCATCCTTACCTTTATCATGTACAGCATCAAACAAATTTTCCACATTATAAAACATAAAATCAAGCCTGGATAAATCCTGGGCCGATGTCATGATTGGTAAAACAAAAAGAATTAATAACACTAAACGCATAAATCCTCCTCTCATAATCATCAAAAAGACGGTAGTCGTTAGTCGCAATATATGCTAGATATATCTTGGACTGCAACAAAATACTTAAGGAACTTGATCATGACTAGTACCGTTACTGCAATATTTTTAGGCTTTTTCGTTTTTAAAATAATTCTGATCTTTTATTTGGATTACCGGAATCAAGTACATATTAACTTGAATCAATTTACAGTACCCAATCTTTTCAGTGACACTATTTCTTTGGATGATCACCAAAAAGCTGCTCGTTACAATCTTACCAAAATAAAAACTGGTTATCTTTTTTATCTAATCAATTTTTCTATGATACTTATTTGGACGCTAGGAGGAGGACTCAATCTTATCCAATCTACCGTCAGCCTGCTCCACTTAAATGATCTTTTTACAGGCACCATCTTCTTTCTAGTACTTGGTTTAATAGGACTACTATTACAACTTCCGGAAAATATTTATTCTACATTTGTGATTGAAGCGAGATTTGGTTTTAACAAGACAACCACCAAAATATTTGTGATGGATATACTTAAGGAAATATTAATTTCGCTTATTATTGGAATACCGGTGATCGCCACGATCCTTTATTTGATGATCCAGGCCGATAGTAAATGGTGGTTGTACGCATGGATTTTTATTACGATAGTCAAACTTTTTATGATTTTCATCTACCCCACTTGGATCGCACCACTGTTTAATAAATTTACACCTCTAAGCTCCGAAGGACTCGCCGAAAAAATAAAAAATCTTCTTCAATCTGCCAATTTCTTCTCCAAAGAAATCATGGTGATGGATGCTTCTAAAAGAAGCAAACATGGCAATGCTTATTTTACTGGCTTTGGCAAAAATAAGCGGGTCGTCTTCTATGATACCTTGCTCGGCACCCTCACTGACAATGAAATCATTGCCATTTTGGCCCACGAGCTTGGCCACTTCAAGCATAAACACGTTTTAAAGCACATCCTCACCGATATTCTTTTTACACTGATAGGTTTTTATCTTTTGGGCCTGGTTTATCATTCTCCTATTTTTTATGAAGG
Source organism: Bdellovibrionales bacterium RIFOXYC1_FULL_37_79 (assembly GCA_001770015.1). GTDB lineage: Bacteria > Bdellovibrionota > Bacteriovoracia > Bacteriovoracales > Bacteriovoracaceae > XYC1-FULL-37-79. The sequence continues at coordinate 174,527 of MEQB01000001.1, read as the reverse complement.
TCACGGCGTCAATATGATAACACCATGGCTGGGAATTGCATTATTCCTGATGGTGGCCCCCATCTATACTTTTCTGCTTACGCCACTTTTGTCCTTCATCTCCAGGTCCCATGAATTTGAAGCGGATCATTTTGCCCGACAATATGCCAACAAATCTGATCTCATTTCTGCTTTAAAAAAACTCTATCGGGATAATGCCGGCAACCTGACTCCTGATCCCCTCTATTCAAAATTTTATCACTCTCACCCTCCTGCCATTGAACGTATCCAAAACCTAACGGAGTAATCATGCTTGCCATTATTGATTGTGCCATTATCCGGAAATCTCTTCATTGTTATAATGGAATCGTAACCCGCAATAATCTGCCGGTCACCTATCATGATGCCCCGAACTTTAGCTTGGACTATCTCAATGAAAATCAAGCATCGGGCTATATTATTCTAGGTAGCAAATCCAACGTGGAAGATAAATTGCCTTGGCAAATCGCTTTAATGAACATTATGAAAAAGAAAATTGAAAAACACATCCCCGTAATCGGGATTTGTTTTGGCCATCAACTGATGGCACACGCTTTTGGTGCCACGATTGGAAAATGTTCACAAGATTACCGGGGTTTTCGAAAAGTTGATATCATCAACGACCATCTTTGCTTTAAAAAAGGCACCAGCTTTAACCTCATTAAGGCCCATGGCTATGAAGTAAAAAATCTGCCTGCCAATTTTATTCATCTGGGCACCTCCGGTGAATGCACCTACGATATGATTGGTCACCAACAGCTACCCTATGTTGGGATTCAATGTCATCCTGAAGCAACCGCTGATTTTATTCTCAAGGCCCTGGAGATAAATCCGCCTTTTAATCCGCCATTAAAACAAGCAATGTCGGACGGCTTTTCGTTGATTGATCAATTAATCAAAACCTTCCTTCATCCTTAAAGAGAGGACTCCACTACATCATCCAAAAATAAAAACTTTTCTTTATTATGATCAAAGTAAAGTTCGTTTTTCAGTCTTTTGCCAAAACTATAGTAATCAACCTGGTAAACCAGTTCGAGATTATCATTATCATCCAAATCTTTGGCCTCCAGCGGATAAATAAATAGTGGGTAATTTTTATTGTTTAAAAACATTTCCCTAAGATAAAAATAACGATAAATTCCCAAGACTGTCCCGTTACTGACAGAAGACATGATTACTTGATCTTCCTTGTGAGGTAAATTCAAAGCGCAATGGCCCAGCTCGTGATAAACCAGAATCTCAATTTCTTCAGCTGTTTTCCTTTGAAATGACTGATCCACAATAATAATTCTGTCCCCAGCATGTCTTCCATACATAGACCGGTAAAAGGTTTTACCAATTTCATTACTATCTTTAGGAACCATCAAACAAATCGCATCAACATTACCGAGATCTTTGGTGAGCTTGATCACCCCCAGCAGTTCGTATTCTTTTCTGGGATTACCAAAGGCAACACTAATTTTTGACGTATCGGCATTTTTTCCGAAAAAGGCAGCATCCTGTTGGAATTGGTTTAAAATGGAATTAAATCTCGAATCATGCTTGGGAAGATTTAGTCCTATTCCACACCCAGCCAGATAAAAAAAGATGAAAAACATCACTAACCGCATGGGCCGGATGCTATTATCTACCCTTGACTATGTCAATTATTGCATTCATTGTTTTTTTAATTTAGAATAGTGATTGAAATTTAAAAAAATATTGAGGAGTTTTTTTCATGCCCTATTGCCCTGTGTGTTTCAGCGACACAATGAGTCTTTCACCCCACGGTGTTATTCACCTCACTATAAATGGGAAATCTAAACAATCCAGACAATTTCTCTACAACATCACCAAGGAAACCAAAGAAGAAATTGCCCAAAATCTTGAGGCCAAAATCGAAGAATTCATGGTTTGGTTTTCCAGTTTTCAAAATAAGGAACCCATCCGGAATTACCAGCTATTTTCGGCAGATTATCGTTGTGAAAACGGATGCAAAACCAATAAAGTAAACCGCTTCTCCATTATTGGTGAACTTATCTCTGGTAACAAAGTGGAAGAAATTATCCACCGCCTGGCCAAGAAATATAGCATTGACGTTAAACTTGATGTAACCGAATAACCTGATTTCTTCGATAAAATCGAACAATCATCTTTACTTCCCCACCAAATTCTTATAGATATTACAAACTCAAAAAACCCAGGTTTAATATATGCGCTGGCTTAACTATCATCACCTCTATTATTTTAAAACCATCGCCGAAGAAGGCAGCATTTCCAAGGCTTCCAAAAAACTCCATCTCGGACAGCCCGCCTTGTCGGCTCAATTAAAAGTTTTAGAAGAATCCTTAGGGGAGCAGCTTTTTGAGCGCAAAAACCGCGCACTTTTTCTAACCGAGGCTGGCGAAATTGTTTTGGAATATGCCAATCACATCTTCAAGCTGGGCCGAGAACTGCTGGAGGTCATGGATGATAAAACCCTGGCCATCAGAAGACAGGTGCATATCGGAACCCTGGAAAGCATCCCTAAATCATTTATTCTAAAAATCATTGAGCATATTCGCCGCGAGATGGATACCAAGATTATCATACTGGAAGGCAGTGCCAAATTTATTATCGATCAACTGATCAATCACAAAATTGACCTCATTGTCACCGATGCTCCACCCAGTACCAACGTTTCCACCCCACTTGATACCAAACTCTTATCTCGCATACCCATGGCCGTCTTTGGTACCTCCAATTATGCCAATCTAAAAAAAGATTTTCCTAAATCATTGGGGGGACAGCCATTTATTTTACCAACCCCCCATAGTCAGATAAGACTTGATATTGATAAATTCTTTTACAAAAGAAAAATTGATATCGATGTCACCATCGAAACCCAGGATACTACCTTTCAAAAACTTATGGGAATAGCGGGGATGGGACTGGTGGTACTTCCCCAATTTGCCGGCCAAGAATATATCATGGCAAAAAAACTAGTTGAAATAGGAACTCTGTCTCAAGTTACCACTGATTATTGGATGGTGACGGCACAACGAAAAATTGTCAACCCTATCTCCGCACATATCATGGCCAACTTTAAACTTTAAAAAAAATTTAAAACCTGATTTTTAACTCTGTCTTGACGGGTGGCTTTTTTAAATCCAAATTTTTGATAGTATCCATTATGTCATATTTGTTGTCTTCAAAAAGTTTATACAAATCTTCCCCGGGTGTAATACTTAATTCGGTATTCTTATTTTTACTTTGCACCTCTTGTTTATCCACTGGTGCTATGTAGTAAGAATCAATATCCACGTCGAAACTTGGTTCCAGACTTAAATCTTTAATTTGAATGGTGGCAAAATGATCAGACTCTTTAGAATTAAAAAGTAGGGGTTCTGCTTTGGCAGTTTCCAGGCCAATTATTACTCCCAAACAAAAAATAGTCACCCTTATCAATGTTGTCATTCCCAGTGTTTACCTCCGGGGTAAACCTTTCGCAAGCTAAAGTGAATATTGTGAAAAGATTAACAAATACTATCGTAATAAGATAGGCCCAGCGAAAGAGCTTTTTCCAGCAACTCTTCGTAGGACACCCCGGCGTTTTTAGCAGATATGGCAAAATCATCGGTTTTGGCCATATCTGGGTTGGGATTGGCTTCCAAAAAATATATCCGATTACCCGGTGTGAGTCTTAAATCAATGCGGGCATAACCACTTAAATTTAAGGCCCGGTAAATTTTTTTCCCGGTTTTAACAATGTTATTATAATCCTCTTTGGACAAATCTTTCACTTCGTGAGTATCAATATCATATTTCTTGCGGTACTCGGGATCCCACTTTACTTTGCTGGTGGCGATATGATGAAACCCGGCCGGGACATTTTTAAATTTCAGTTCTAAAAGTGGATAATGCACCACTTTTTTATTCCCCATTAAACTAATATAGAGGTCCGTCCCCTCAATATAGGTTTCTATAATGGCATCCGAAAAAGTGGTTTCGTGAATAAACTTGATCCTTTCAAGCAGTTTTTCATCATCGTAAACAATAGAATTTTGGGAAATTCCCACTGAGCCTTCTTCGGTTAACGATTTTACGAACAAGGGAAATTTTAAATTTTTAGGCCTTTTAAATTTGGAATTCTGGGCCACAACCATGAATAAGGGAGTTTTTATTCGGTGGTAAAACATTATTTTTTTAGACAGAGATTTATCCCGGGCCAAAATCAGGCCTTTGGGATTACACCCCGTATAGGGAAGTTTAATCATTTCAAGATAAGAAACTACATTATGATCAAATAAGGTCTCACCATCAAATTGTTCAAGCAGATTGAAAGCTATGTGTGGTTTAAAATCTTCCTTGGCTTTTTGAATAACTCTTAAATCACTTTCCACCCCCAATACCTGCACCTGATGCCCCATATGTGTCAGCGATCCAATAACATAATGTTCAGTTCGCCAAGGCATTGTTTCTGCCTCATGGTGAGTGGCATTGGTCGGTGGAATCAAGGAGGGATGAATCAAAACCAGAATTTTAAGTTTTTTCATAGACGGATAAAATGTCTTCCTTCATTTATAAAAGCATGCGCCTTATCCGTTATATGATAACTCATAATTTCTTTAGAAGGAAGTATTCTATCAATCATCAAATCTGAATTATTTTTTTTAATATCATCAATCATTCTTTTTACCAGGTATTTGGGCAATCCTGTTTCAATCGCCACCGGACCGATAATGTCTTTCCCGTATCGGGATAAAAAATGTTTGATTTTTATTTTTTTATTTGTTTTGGAAAGACCTTTAACTCCTAACTTTAAATTATCCCAAAAAGTATCCTTCGAATTAAATTTTTGCTTTCTCTCCCATAAATATTTCCCATAAGTTTTATCCATACTATGTATTTCATAATAGACATTTTTATCGTATTGGACCGGTTTTGCTCCTTGCAAGGAATGCATCAGCTGATCCATATATAAAAGTTTTTTTAAGCATCCCCAGTTTTGATATTTTTTCTTCCAATTACTTTGAGGATCTAGCCAGACGGCAAAAGTTTCTGCAAAATCCTCTGCCGGATGTCCTTGAGCATAACCATCTTTTAAATGTCTCACATAATTTTTGCTATAGGGCCTGATGTCATACCTATTGGGATATTTTTTTGAATTTTTTCCGAAGATCTTAATTCTTTCCCTATTTCTTCTAAGCTGAAATAAATTATCTACGACGTGGCCTAGTTCATGTCTGATTAATTTTTTGGCCTTTTCCTTGGTTTCTCCTTCGACAAAACCAACTTCTTTTTTTTCCATGCGAAGTAACCTATTACTTCCCAGGTAAAATGGCACCCCGATACCTGCGGTGCCATCGGGACAGATCCATTCTTCTGAGACCCACATTTTAGGGCGGATCAGAATATGTTTAGTCTTGAGCTCCTCTTTAACCTCTTCCAGAGCTTCCTTAATATAATCAGGCACTTGAAATATGCGCAGTTGGTTGAGTGGAATTTTTAACAATTCGTGAATAGGTATTTGATCAATATCTTTAAAGGCCTTTTGTTTTTGCATCCGTATCTCCAAGTATTTGTGTAACAAATACTTTTAAGAAAAACAAAAGAATATATCCATAATCGGAATGGCCACTTATATCTCAAAAAGTCGCTCTGCGCAATCGGGTGTGTAAAATATTCCAAAATTCAAGCCGGAATTCATTTTAATAACAAAGCCGCACAAAACGATGTTATAACACCACACAGCAAGTTTGACAAAAAATTGTTAGTCTAATCACTGGAGGTAGATCGATGAAACCCATAATTCTTACCATTTTAGTTACCTTACTGGTCCAATTTTCTATAAATTCCCATTCACACGCTGCCAATAAAATCATTATTGCACAAAATAATTGTCAATTGGCCTTCAGAATGTATCAGGTCAATATTGATGTGCACTATAATTTGCTAAAAAAGAAGTTAAAACATAGCGACTTTTTATCTGATATGAAAGGTTATACTGCCTACGACATTCCTGCCAACCGCGAATTTGTTTTACACGTACTTCTATCGTCTGAAGGGTACGGCCTAATCAAAGTAAGTGTTAAACTGATGAGAAAAGATGATAACGGTGGCTTTTCCATCAGTGAATATGAAGACGAAGCTTACGGTGCAAGTGAAGAACATGCCCTAAAAGAAGCTCTTGCGAAATTTCCCAAGTGTTCCCTCTAACTTGTTTAACTGAATCCGCCTAGCGGAAGCGGAGTTTCTGGATATGAATCATAAAATAAGAGGAAAAAAACAGGAATGTGCTGTTTGTGGTCAAATGTTTTCAAATAAGGATTTAACCCCTTACGGCCTCGTCGGCCATGATGTGAGTAATTTAATAAAAAATGTTGCGAGTGGGTGGGAAGAGGATAAATATATTTGTTTTAAGGATCTGAATCATTTACGAGCAGAATATATAAAGGCCTCCATCTTAAAAAATCAAAACGAAATAAGCGATATTGAACACACCATCATACAAAGCATAAGTGAGTATGAAGCAGTTTCAGAAAATATTAATGAAATATATAACGAAAATATTTCATTTGGTGATCGATTGGCGGATAAAATTGCCACCTTTGGTGGAAGCTGGGTATTTATTATTTTATTTATTAGCATTCTTGTCTTCTGGATTTTAATCAATTCTGCCATCCTAATAAACAAAACCTTTGATCCCTTCCCGTTTATCTTGTTAAATCTCATCCTTTCAAGTCTGGCCGCTTTCCAGGCTCCCATCATTATGATGAGTCAAAACCGTCAGGCTAAAAAAGACCGGATTCAAGCAGAAATGGATTATAAAGTAAATTTGAAAGCAGAATTTGAAATTCGTCAAATAAGAACCAAACTTGACCAGCTTTCATCTCATCAATGGCAAAGGTTGCTGGAAATTCAAGAAGTGCAAAACGAATTACTACAAAAGTCAGAAAACCCTTAACCGATGATCCCAACCCCATCATCGGCCTGTACCTTATTTTTCGTTTTAGGACGTCCCTGGGGTAATGAGATAACAAAGCAAGTATGACAAGAGTCAGTCTCTAAAAAAAGATCTCCTCCATGTTCTCTGACAATTCCCAAAGAAATACTTAATCCCAGACCTGTCCCTGTACCTACTTCTTTAGTAGTAAAAAAAGGTTGCATAATTTTATGATGATTTTCAACAGGTATCCCTTGTCCACTATCTCGAATACGTATTTCTATTCGACTATTTTGGGTATTAATCATCGTAGTGATGTCAATCCATTTAGGATTTTGTACCTTGACCGCATCATAAGCATTATTTAAAAGATTAAGTAGCACCTGGCCTAGTAGCGTCTCGTTTCCATAAATATAAGCATCCACTGAATTATCCTCAATGCGTAGAGAAATGTTGTTATTTTTAAATTTTTCAAGACAAAAGGACACTGTAGTATGAATTAAATGATTAACAGGTATCTGGTTTAGATTATCCAGTGTCGCATCTCTTGAAAATAAATAGAGGCCTTGAGTAATTTCGCCAATCCGTTTAGCGGTCTTATCAATATCGGTGATCATGGATAAAATGCGGTCTTTTTGCCCAAACATCATCTTACTAAGCTCAAGTTTCAATATTTTCAAATAACCAATAATAATAGTTAGTGGATTATTAATTTCGTGTGCCACCCCGCCGGCCATTTCACCCAAGGTGGCCATTTTAGAAGCATGGATAAGCGAAAGTTCCTTTTGTCTAATTTCGTGTTGCATCTTTTGGTTTTCCACTTCTATTTTTCTGGCATTGGTCAAATCCCGCCAAAGACAATGCAAAATAGTTCTACCTCGATATAAAATCGGTGTAAGCGAAACTTCCACTGGAAAATCTTCCCCATCGGCTTTGCGATGAATCCATTCAAAACGATGAAATCCATTTTGGTAGGCCATTTTCATCATTTCTTCTGCCTTTTCGTAAGATGGTTTTCCATCCATCTGCAACGGGGGGGATAACTTGGAAGGATGGGACATTAAAAAGTCTTCTCTGCTTGGATACTTCAACATTTTGACCGTGGCATTATTGGCATCCACAAATTTGTCCCCGTCAATTAATAAAATTGCATCCAAAGCAGAGTGAATAACATCATCAAAACGTTGATTGCTTTCATCCAGTTCTTTTTGAATTTCTTTCAACTTTATAAGATCCTGGCTTAAATTTTCAATTTGTAATTTGAGTTGAATATTTTCTTTTACCAGATCAACATCAGTCATTTTTTTTATCTCCACAGTTTTTATGGAAACAAGATGTGTCTCCCTCGACCACACCCCCGCAACAAGGAACTCTCTGATCTTTTCTCATGGGATAGCCACTGCCAATTTTAGAAAAATCGTTATGAAATTCTTTCACTTCATAGGATACACGATAAGGGTCCTCACTTTTTATTTGAGTAGCTTTTGGTATTTGTTTAAAATACACCAAGCAAAAAATAAAAAAAATAAGACCTAGAGAAACCAGCGATTCACTTGATTGATTAAAATAGAGCCATATGCCGGCACAAAGACAAAATACTAACAACAAATATATTCCCCTATTTTTTTTCATACCCATAATTATCATAATATCTTTAAATAGATGAGTAATATTATAAACATTCCTTAAACACTTTTTATCCAACTAAAAACGTCCAATACTTAGAAAACAAGGAAAAAAACTGACCTTTTAAACAAATTTCAACTTATACCTATAAAATAAAGGTAATGAATCCAAAACCACGTATTTTGATCGCCGAAGAAAATCCCGAAATCCGGGATCTTATTGTCATGCATATTGAATCAGAATTTAATGCCGAATTAATTTATGCGGAAAATGTTGATCATGCCATTAAGCTCATCCATGCAACCAAAGATTTTTCTTTGATAGTTGCCCAATATAATTTCATGGGAAAAAATTCCAGTCGGATCTATCGTTTTATAGTCGAAAACGGCCTGGAAATCCCCTTTATTTTACTGACCCAGCAGTTCCCGTCTTACGATGAAATGCTTAAAGGTTTTTTACTTAAACGAATCCAAAACGTTTATCTTAAATATCCCGTCAAGGAACACGAATTGGTGGAAGAAATTTCTCGCATCCTAAAAATCAAAAGACCTTCCTTGAAAGAACAGTTTCGCCGCATCAGAGGCAACAAAGTCGCCTTTTTTCATAAAGAAGAAGTTCCTATTTTTATCATGGATCACACCAATCAATACGTCCAGGTGACCAATCTCTCAGATATTTCAAGTGATGAGGATTTTTACTTTGTCCCCACCGAAAAATATTCGGAATTATCTACCAAAATAAATCAAAAATTAATTGAAACGCTCACCAGTAACGAAATTACCACTGTCCAAAAATTTGAAATCCAAATAGATTCCATTAATAAAATCCACTCCAGCCTCTCGGACCTGGGACTTTCCCGGGAAGAAATTGAACTGGGACAAGCCGTCCATCGATCCAGTGTGGAAATTTTAAGCAAGAATAAAAGAATGAGTAAACTGATGGGAAATCTGATCAAATATCAAAAATATTCCAGCGAACTAATCATGATGACCAACTATCTATCCGTGGCCATTGTTGCGCAAACCGACTGGGCCAGTGATAATTCCATGCAAAAACTTTCTATGTCTGCCATTTTTCAAGACCTGTCACTTCCCAATGATGAGCTTGTATCCATTGCCTCCACTGATGATCCCCGGTTTGAAAAGCTCTCCGAAGAATTAAAAAAGGATGTGCTCAACCACCCCTCGAAAAGTGTCTCCCTGATAAATGAGGTCAAGGCCATTCAAGATGTGGCCAACAATATCAAGGAAGTTGTGCTCAATCATCATGAAAGACCTTTCGGCAAAGGCTTTCCCCGGAAGCTGGCCACCGAGCATTTATCAGGTCTTTCGTGTATTTTCATTATGGCCCATGAATTTTCTCACCGGCTTTTATCTGAAAAAATCAACCTGGAGATTTTAAAAAAAATTGCACAGGATTTTGAAGCGACTTATTCTGACTCCCACTTTAGGAAACCTTATGACGCCTTTAAAAAAGTTTTTCATAAGAAAAATATCATCAGTTAATAATGTGATGTAAAAAAAGACTGCTATTTTACACTAAGCTTTATGAAACTTTTGGTTTTAAAAACCCCATCCACTAACCCCTCATTTAATCTTGCTCTGGAAACCAAGCTTGGCAATTATGTGCATGAAGATCAATTTATCCTTCGATTATGGCACAATAGCCCCTCCATTATCATGGGGCGCTTTCAAAACCTGGCATTTGAAGTAAATCAGGATTTCACGCAAAAGCACCACATCCCAGTAATAAAAAGACATACGGGTGGCGGCACGGTTTATCACGATGAGGGCACCTTGAACATCAGTTTTTTTAAACCACATAGGCCACGGCTTTCCCAAAACGATCATAAAGACAGTGATTTTATCACCAAAAAATTAGTTGTTGCCTTGAATAAATTAGACATCCAGGCCAAGAGAGATGAGCGTAACTCCATCTATCTTAACGATCATAAAATTCTAGGTTCAGCAGTTGCGCTTACCAATCATATTTTTTGTTATCACGCCTCCCTTTTGTTTAACACCAATCTGGAACATTTAAAAAGTGCTATCAATTGGATGCCGGTCTATCAGAAAACCGATAAACCCTATGTTAAAAGTCACCGGAGTCAAGTGACCAATATTTCCAATCATTATCCCCAAATTCGACTGGGTGATATAACTGCGTCCATCATACAAACACTTGAAGATTATTTTAAAACCGACGATCATCAGTTTTTAGCCAATTCCATAGAATCAAAATTTCCTGCTGTAACAAATTAGTTTAATTTTGCACTTATCTTTGATTACTCAAAAGCGGTATTTGACCAAGGATATAGTCATGTTCGAAAGCTATGACCCACGACAAGGAAAAAGATTACAAATTATGGATGAAACCGGAAATATTAATGTATCAATAAAAGACGTACCCCTCATGAGTGACAGTGAGATTTTAATTGCTTATCAGTTTATTTTAAAGGCCAGGGTTGCCGACGAATGGTCAGTCAGTTTAAATCGTCAGGGACGTCTTCCTACCTACCCTCCAGGTAAAGGCCAGGAAGCCAATTCAGTTGGTAGTCTCATGGCCATGCATAAAGAGGATTGGTTTGTTCCCGCGTTTAGGGAACTGGGAGGTATGCTTTATAGAGGCATCCCTCTTTCCAAAGTCTATCAAATCTGGCTTGGTAATGAGAGGGGAAGCCACTTTGAAATTGAAAAATACCACACCTTTCCGATATCCGTCCCGATTGCTTCCCAGTGTCTGCATGCCGTTGGCGCAGCATATGCCAATCAATATTTAAAAAATAATCGCATCACCATTTGCTTCGTTGGTGATGGCGGAACCAGCGAGGGTGATTTTCTGGAGGCGCTTAATTTTGCAGGAGCATGGAACGTTCCCGTCATTTTTTACATTCAAAATAATCAATGGGCCATTTCTGTGCCGAGAAAAATTCAAACTCGCTCCACAACTTTAGCCGAAAAGGCCTTTGCTTTTGGTTTTTCTGGAATTCAAGTTGACGGTAATGACGTTCTTAGTGTCTTTGCCGCCACTAAAATGGCACATGAAAAGGCACAAAATAATCAAGGGCCCACCCTCATTGAAGGATATACCTATCGCCTAGGGGCACACACCACTGCGGATGATCCAACCATTTATAGAAAACAGGAGGAAGTGGATCAATGGATAAATAAAGACCCACTGCTACGTCTGGAAAAATATTTGCAAAAGAAAAATTTAATCGATGGATTGGCCATCAATCGTTTAAAAGATGAATACAAAAAAGAAATTATGCAAGAATTTGAAATAGCCGAACAGACTCCCCCTCATACCGTGGAAGAAATCTTCGCCTGGCAGTTCAAACAACTCCCGGAAGATTTAAAAGAACAAATGAGCAACCTGAATATCCGGCTTAAAGGGAGTGTTGGATGAAGGCGTTAACTCTCGTCCAAGCTGTGAATGATGCTTTGTTAGTCGAAATGCGACTAAATCCAAATATTATCGTATATGGGGAAGATGTCGGAGTGGAGGGTGGAGTTTTCCGGGCCACCACCGGACTCCAAAAGGAATTTGGAGATAAAAGATGCTTTGACTCTCCTTTGGCAGAAAGCGCCCTCGCCGGCACTGCCGTAGGTATGAGTGTGCTTGGATTAAAACCGGTGATTGAAATGCAGTTTTCAGGTTTTGCCTGGCCGGCATTTAACCAAATTATAAGTCATGTGGCCAGATTCAGGAACCGGACCAGAGGTGCCATGACGACGGATATGGTGATCCGCATGCCCTATGGCGGAGGTATTCGTGCGCTTGAACATCATAGTGAAAGCATGGAGGCCATTTGGGCCCACATTCCAGGGATTAAAGTAGTTATTCCTTCCAACCCTTACGATGCCAAAGGGCTCTTGATTGCGGCCATGAGACACGCTGATCCCGTGATTTTTATGGAACCCAAAAGACTTTATCGCTCCATCAAGCAAGAAGTTCCAGATGACGCTTACACCATAGAAATTGGCAAGGCCAAAATCGTCACTGCAGGATCTGATCTAACCCTTTTGTCTTATGGTGCTCAAATGAAAGAAGCTGTAGAAGCAACTTTTCAACTAAAAACCCGGGGCATCTCCGTCGAACTTATTGATCTACGCACCATATCCCCCATTGATAAAAAAACTATAATTGCGTCAGTAAAAAAAACCGGCCGGTTTCTGGTCGTGCATGAAGGCCCTCAAAGTTATGGGATAGGGGGAGAATTAGTTTCCACTGTTACCGAAAACTGCTTTACTGACCTCTTTGCACCTCCCGCCAGAATGAGTAGTCCCGATATCACTCCACCGCTACCAAGAGGAGAACGTCTCTACCTTATTTCGACCGATATGATTGTTAATAAAATAATGGAGCTTATAAATTATAGGCCATAAATAATTGAGGTATCCTATGCTATATGAATTTAAATTTCCTGATGTTGGTGAAGGAGTTCATGAGGGAAAGGTTTTACAACTTACCAAAGCACCTGGAGAGCAAGTGCTTGAAGGAGATATCATTGCCGTAGTGGAAACAGACAAGGTGGTAGCTGAAATCCCCACCTCTAAAACTGGCAAATTAATAAAATATACAATTAGCGAGGGCCAAATTATTGAGGTTGGAAAAACCCTGGCCTTTATTGATGATGAAGTAATCGATACGGCTCCAGTCAAAGAGACCCCCAAGGCACCGGTTCTAACTGACCAGTCAACCGGAGTGGTCGGGCAACTAGAAGATGCTGGCAATTTCGTTCTACCTGCCAGTGGCGAAGGCGTGGTGGATAGAACCAGCGAGGCCATCACCTTGAGTGGGACGGTAACCAAAGTACTGGCCACCCCTTTGGCCAGAAAAATTGCTTCCCAAAATGGTATTGATATATCTGGAATCAAGGGCAGCGGCCCAGCAGGACGGGTCACCCGCGAGGATGTTTTAAAACAAGTGAACCTTAAAACTTCTCCCCAGGCACCAAGGCCCGAGACTCCCCATGCCCATCAATCCCCGCGACAAGATATCATCGAGCAGTTACCAACCATCCGCAAAACCATTGCTGCCAATATGCAAAAAAGCAGCGAAATTCCAACGGCCAGCTTTCACGAGCAATGTACGCTGGATGAAACTGTAAAATTTAGAAAAATTATAAATCAAAACAGTCCGGAAAAGATCAGCTATCTTCCTATCTATATTAAAGCCTTGAGTATTTCACTGAAAGCCTTCAGCGTTTTTAATGCCACCTTTGATCCCCAAAAAATGGAACTTAGAAAATACAAGGATATCAATATAGGCATTGCCGTGGACACTGAAAAGGGATTGATGGTTCCCGTCATCAAAAATGTAGAAACTAAAAATATTAAAGAAATCAACCAGGAAATGAAACAACTGATTTCCAAAGCAAGAGATGGGAGTATCACCCTGGCAGAAATGAGAGAGGGAACATTTACGATCACCAATTATGGATCTTTTGGTGGCCTATATGGCAACCCACTGATTCTTCCCCCGCAAGTTGGCATCTTGGGAGTGGGACGGATTCATGATGCCCCTATCATCAAAAATGGAGAAATAATCCCGGCCACCATTCAACCCATATCACTGGTCTTTGATCATAGGGTGGTAGATGGTGCCCCCGCCAGTAACTTTATAACCCATTTCAAAAGTTTGCTGGAAGACCCCTATAAACTCTTAATCGAGCTAAACTAAGGAGACCATATGAGCAGCACTAGAAAATTTGATGTGGCAATCATGGGATCAGGCGTGGCAGGAATAAATGCCGCAATGACGGCATCTCAAAATAATTTATCTGTATGTCTCATCGATTTGGAAAATTCCCTTGGAGGAATTTCCTATAACTATGGCTGTGTCCCCACTAAAACACTTCTTCACACTGCCTACTTGCTTGACGTCATTAAACAGTCAGAAAGCTTTGGACTACGAGGTATAAATCAAGATCACCTGGTCCCCGATTGGGGACTTATCACCCAAAGAATTAAAGACAATATTAAAAGATCAGTAAAACATCTCCTGACTGCACTTAACCAAAAAAATATTACTCGTATCAACGGGCTGGCGAAAGTCATCGGCCCAAATGTCTTAGGAGTCAATCACGAAAAGATTTTTTTTTCCTCTCTGATTATTGCAACTGGCAGTCAATACCCCGTAGTGCCTTTTTTTAAACCTAATTTTCAAAGACTCTTTACCCCCAAAACGATTTACTCCATCCGGGAAATTCCCAACTCTATAACCATCATTGGCGCAGGAATGATCGGTATCGAATTTGCCTGCATGTTTGCAAGCTTGGGTTCCACTGTGCATTTGGTGGATAGAAACACCAAACTCATGCCTTATATGGATGAAGAGCTTTCCACTTTTTTAACCAATTTGTTAAAAGAGAAAAATATCAACCTGCACCTTGGTTTTGAAGCAATTGATGATCAATCTGATAATCTTTTAATAAAAAATAAAAGTAAAAATCAAAACGATGTGTTAAAAACTGATCTCTATTTGTCTTGTATCGGCAGAAAGGCCAATCTTTCAGGCATCGAATACTTGATTGATCATAAACTGGAACTGACGAAAAGAGGGTTTATTTCCACCAACCTGAAATTAGAAACAACCCTTCCTGGAATTTATGCTGCTGGTGATATCAACGGAAGATTTATGCTTGCTCATGTGGCAAGTAAGGAAGGAGAGATTGCCGCTAACAATATCGCCGGTTGTGCATCAGAAATTCTTTATGATCTGATGCCATACAACATGTACATTTCTCCAGAATTTGCCTCAGTTGGCCTCACGGAAAAAAAGGCCCGGGAGCAGGGTTTTCTGGCGCAATCCAAAATTTATTCCCTGAATTCAAATATTAAAGTCATGACCGAAGGTCATAGTGGCGGTTTTATCAAGGTCGTATCCAACCTGGATGATAGTGAAATCCTAGGAGTGCACATCATAGGCCACAACGCCACAGATCTTATCGGAGAAGCCATTTTATATATGACCAACGGAGGAACACCGGGGAGTTTTAAAAACGTGGTACATCCCCATCCCTCCCTCAGTGAAGCTTTGGTAGAATCCTTAAGATGAACAAAATATATCGATAAAAACGAATTATTCTATTGATTCTTTATATTATTACGAATATTTAAGATTAATTGAAGATCATCCACTTTTAAAGTAAGCTAAGGCTAATTTTATTGAAGATGATAGGTTTTAATAAACTCAAAGTGAGGTAGAGATGAGTACGCATACGCATAATTTTGAAATTGATCCAAAAATAAAAAAAACTGTGGCAGGAAAAATTTTAATGAAACATATTGTTTCCGGGGATTTGATTCCAGGTCAAAAAATCGGAATCAAAATTGATCAAACCCTAACTCAAGATGCCACTGGTACCATGGCCTACTTGCAACAAGAAGCCTTAGGCATTCATAAAGCCAAAACTGAAATCTCCGTTTCCTATATTGATCACAATACCCTGAAACAAGATTTTAAAAATGCAGATGATCATGTCTTTTTACAAAGCGTAGCTGCCAAATATGGGCTGGTTTTATCTAAAGCCGGCAACGGCATTTGCCATCAAGTTCACCTAGAGCGCTACGCAAAACCCGGAAAAACCTTACTAGGTTCTGACTCTCACACACCTACAGCAGGTGGAATTGGTTCCATCGCTATTGGGGCAGGCGGACTGGATGTCGCTTTGGCCATTGGAGGACGGGCCTTTTTTACCAAAACACCAGAAATCATCGGGGTAAAACTGACCGGCAAGCTTCCCCCCATGGTAGCTGCTAAAGATGTTATCTTGGAAGTTTTAAGAAGAATTTCAGTCAAAGGTGGAGTTGGTAAAATTTTAGAATACTTTGGTCCGGGTGTGAAAACGCTGACCGTTCCAGAGCGGGCCACCATCACCAATATGGGAGCAGAAACCGGTGCCACCACTTCAATTTTTCCTTCAGATGAAATTACCAAAGAAGCCTTAAAAGAGTTTGGCAGAGAAGATGACTGGGTGGAAATTATTGCTGATGAGGATGTTATATATCATCAAGTAATCGAAATAAATCTGACCTCTCTTGTCCCCATGATCGCCAAGCCTCATAGCCCCGACAACGTCGTAGCCGTTAAAGAAGTCGAAGGTATAAAAGTTGGACAAGTCTGTATTGGTTCATGTACCAATTCATCCTACAAGGACTTGGTCACGGCTGCCAATATGTTAAAAGGGAAAAGGGTCAAGCAAAACCTTTCGCTCACCATCTCACCAGGCTCAATGTCAGTTTATTACTCCATGGCCGAGTCCGGTCATCTGGCAGATTTGATTGGAGCAGGGGCCAGAATTTTAGAATGCGCCTGTGGCCCATGTATAGGCCAAGGCCAAGCTCCGCGCACTGACGGTGTTAGTATAAGAACATTTAATAGAAATTTTAAAGGAAGATCAGGTACCCCATCCGCCCAAGTTTACTTATCCAGTGTCGAAACTGCGGTCGCCTGTGCTTTAACGGGAGAGATCACTGACCCAAGAAGAATGGGTGAATTAAGCGATGTACCAACTCCCAAAAACTTCAAAAACAAATCAGCACTTATTGTGGAACCGCTGCCCGAAGAGGATCGTGCCCGAGTAGAAATTGTCAGAGGACCCAATATCCGTCCTATTGAGGTAAATGACAATCTGCCGGAAATGGCCACGGGCGAAGTCATTCTTAAAGTTGGCAATGACATAACCACCGATCATATCATGCCAGCGGGAGTTTATCTTCCCCTTCGCAGTAACGTTCCAGAATACTCCAAGCACGTTTTTGAGCCGGTTGATTCAAAATTTTATGAGAGAGCAAAGGAAAAAAATGGTGGCTTTATCATTGCGGGCGAAAATTATGGACAAGGTAGTTCAAGGGAACACGCCGCACTTTGCCCCAGTTACCTAAAAGTGAAAGCGGTAATTGCCAAGGACTTTGCCAGGATTCATCTAGCAAACCTTATCAATTTCGGAATCATGCCACTTACTTTTGAAAATAAAAGTGATTATGATAAAATCGAAATGGGTGACCAACTTGAACTGGATACCAAAGAGCTGGATAACCACCGTCTCATGCTTAAAAATATAACTAAAAAGACCCAGATCCCCCTAACGCATTCGATGAGCGCAGTGGATATTGAAACGGTCCGCTACGGGGGAGAAATTGCTAAGATAAATAAACAATCCAAAGGCATATAGTCATCACAAGTAAGTACCTTTTGTTAAAGAGGTACTTACTTTGTTTAGAATTTAAATTCCAAAAACAGCCCCAGATACTCCTCTAGATCGTGTCCGTTATATGATGATTCAAACAGGGTTGACATTAAATCCGTTGAAACATCTGTGTTTTTTCTTACCAAATACAATCTGGCACCATGACTTTTCAAAAATCTTATCGCACTAGTTGAATGATCCAGGATAGGATTCACCGGATCCATAATAAACATGGCCGTCCCCCCCAGCGTTTTTGACCCGAGCCATTTTCCATCATTTTTTTCGATGTGCTCAATAGCCGATTCAAACACCATCCCTAGAAGAGTTCCAAGTATCGGCGTAATGATTGTATCTTGAATGGAGGGTTGTTCAAAATAAGCTTCCAATCCCATTTCCCAGAAAAAGGTAGACATGAAACATGCATACCCAAACGATTTCCACTTGGATAATCCATTATGTCTTGCAATAAAAAAATACTGGGCCCCTGCTAAATATGGATGTAGTCCCCAGTTCATCCAGGGGTTATCTTTATCCATTCTAAAACCCTTTTTTATATTTTTCATATACCCGGTTTTATCATCACTCCAATTTGAAACATCTTCAGGGAGTGAAGAGATGGCCCCAATAACACCTGCACCAACCACCACCATTTTGATGGTATCCACCACCATTGCCCGCTGGATAGAATCCTGGGGTAATAAATTTTCCAGAAGGACTTTGCTCTGCAGATCTTTTTTTCCTACACCATTTATAATAAAGTTTTGATCGGATACATGCCCTGATAAAAAAACCGTTAAATATCTCTGCTCACCTTTTTTATAACATTGCTCCTTGGTCGTTAAATTGACCTCTTCTTTATCCAGGCTGGACACTATTAAAAAACGCTTAAGCTGCTCACATCCCTCAACCGTTGCCGTATCAAAAGTAAAAGTTTTAGTTTGAATAATTGCTGATTGCTGCATTTGCTCTTGTAGAATTTCCGCTTTTTCCTCCGGGGTCAATCTAAAGGAAACTGTTCCATCTTTATTTTTGATTTCCTCCACGGCCCAGGCCAATGAATTGATGATAATTAATAATACAACTAAAACTTTTTTAAATTTCATTGGAACCTATCCTTTAAAGTTGATTTATACGATGAACTCGCCGCAATATATCAAAATTTAACGCTAGGCGATACCAACCTTGTATTTTTTTCCATTTGATAAAGTAATGATATTGCAAGGTTTTATTTTATTGTTTCAGGACTAAGCTTCAGGTAATTTATTAATCATGCTTAGTCAAAATCATATCACTTTTATAAATGCCCTCAGCACCCTTTTAAAAAACAAAATTTTATCCATAAAAAATATTCCATCCAGTTTGGTTGACCCCATATTACTAAAACTTGCAAGCTCCACTGATTTTGAACTTATTATAAAGGAGCAAGATCTTCATTCTGGTGAAATCTTTTATTGGTTGGGTTCAACCTATGGCCTTAAAAAATCTATCAAGGAAGATCACTTTGAATTGTCTTTTCCCTCATTACATATTCATAGGGACAACATTGAAGGGATCACTTTGCCAGAAGATTTTTGGTGGAAATACCGCCTCATGCGTTTTGATGATGATGATTACAAATTAAGTGGAAAGGTTTTAAAACTCATCACTTCACCAAAGCTCATGGTAGATTTTTCACTGGCCGGCAAAAGACCATTAATCAGACTTGAACGAGGATTTACCCGCATTATGAAAAAAAGAAAAATGCTCACTAAAAAATTTGAAAAACAAAAAAAATTTAATCAGGAGCTGGCAAGCTTTGGCCCACATGATCTGATTTTAGTTTTGGATCATTTAAAACCAGACTTTAACATTGGAAAAATTTTTAGAACCGCTGAAGCTTTTGGTGCCAAAGAAATCCATATTATTGCCACTGATTATTTTGATCCCAGCACATCAGTGGGTGGGTTTAAAAAAGTAAAGGCCTTCTTTTTTGAATCATTTGATGAATCATATAAAAGGCTGATGGAGCTTGGTTACACTCCCTACTGCCTGCATTCTCATAGTGAAAACTATCTTCATCATACTCAGTTAACCAATAAAACCGCCTTCATTTTAGGCCATGAAGAATTCGGTCCGCAATTTGATTTCAATGAATTTACCAACGTAAAACTTTTAAAAATTCAGCAGTTTGGTATTATTGAAAGCTTAAATGTTGCAGTGGCAGCATCCATCGCTTCGTATGAATACATGAGACAACACATCCTTGAATAAAAACTTATACTGATGCAAAACTCTGGGTATCTTCTTCGTCAGCAGCTGGCTTTGCCTTTTCATCTTCACCAGATTCTTTTTTGGTTTTCGTTATTGATTGCAGACCGGCTTCAGCCAAAATTTTTTCTTTTTCCGGGCCATTAATCCAACTTCTATTCATACTGCGAACGCCAAAGCGACCTGAACGCTTTTTCAAAATAACGTATTTATCCGTTTTTTTTACAATCTCCATTAAGGCCCTCCTAGGCGTCTTATCTTTCTTTCAATATAAATTCTAGCTACAACTGCTTGCTTTTTCAATGCGAAACTTTTGAGACACTGAGCGTTACTTGCAAAGTCTTCCTGACTGGCCCATTATCGTATAACATTAACGTAATTATTTAAAAAAATAATACTTTCATCGGAGCATATCATGAACATTGAAAACATTGTAAGAGGCGTGGCCGGCACATTCATTCTCTTAACTCTGGCCTTATCCAGATTTCATCACGAATATTGGTTATTCGTTACAGCTTTTGTTGGGCTGAACCTTTTACAATCTGCCTTTACTGGTATTTGCCCAATGGTGAGTATTTTAAAAAAACTCGGTTTTAAAGAAAACGGTAATCGTGGTTGCTGCAAATAAGTATCCATTTAGGATAAGTTTTATCTGCAATTGCTTCCTTCGACCACACTTATATCATCTTCACCCATAAATGCAGATACATCCAATAGATAGTAATCCCCGCAGTTATCGTCAATGGCAAACTGACCGCCGGGTATTTCGTATCGAATATAAAAGTGCACCGGATTAGATATAAATTCGCCTAAATTGCCCTGTTTCATTGACCAAATTTCCATATTATCTCCCGTATTGCTTTCAAACTTGGCCTTTAAAGGTTGCTCCCATGCTCCATTTCCCAGTTTATAGATCACTTCAACTTTTTTATCGTAGGCAATATTATTCAAGGCAACCGTAACTTGAAAACTGCCACCTGATGAACTGGTCTGGATAATCTCACCTTTTACTAATTTTACCACCGGTGCGAAATTATCTGCATAGGCCAAGGTGCCAAACAACAAACATAAGATAAATCCATAAATTTTTTTTCTTAACATAACCAATCTCCTTAATTAAGGTTGAAACAAACTTTTACCTTTATTCCAAATTTTATTAAAATCTATACTCTTTTTTATACCAACTATGTAGTAACTATTTTTAGTGGTTTCATTTACTCGAAACTGTGCATACCAAGAAAGATCCCAATCTTTTTTAATAGGCCCAGAGGCTTCCACGACCAATGTTTCTCCCGGCTGAGTCCAAAAAGAGGTGGCCGGTCTTTGGGAGAGATCAAAATCTTCGTCCACATGCTGCCAGGAAAGTCTAATTTTAACATCCGAATTTTTTCCAGTAATCAGTTGGTAAAAGTCAGACTCGATACCAACTACCGATTTGTAGCCACCGTCTGAACTTGAAATATACTCAAGAATGAGTTTAACCACCCGATCAGAAGCAATCTCGTAATCATAATTGACACCAATTTTGGCGTATGAAATGTCATTTAAATTCTCATAAGCAGCTTCAATCAACAACGACTCAAAAAACTTTTTAGAAACCTTGATTTCAACGTAGTTAAATTCAACATCCCGACTGAAAACGCTAGGCTCCTCCAAATCACCAAGTGATCCAAGGGTTATTGCCACCGTCCCGTAGCTGGTTTCCGCCTTAGTTCTAAGTCCATCGATCCAACCCGTACCCCAAAATCCTCCGCTTCTTAGTATTCCTTCCTCCGGGTTAAGCGCTCCAAACTGCACCTTATATTTTTCTGCAAATTGTTTTTCCACATAAAGGTTTCTTAAATTAAAAGTTGGATGATATCCATCATCACCGCCAGCAAAGGTATCCCAACTATCAATAAAACCGTCACCACTTCCCGCTATAGCAACCACTTTGAACAAACCATTTACATCTGTGACCAGTTTAATGGTCACGCTGGATTCCCCTTTAGTTTGATCACTGCCTGGCAAGTGAAGTGCTCTCGTCACCACGGTCCCCTTAGCATCCACCTTGAAGTAATCCTTATTTACCTCGGCATTTAAGTTTAAAACCATGCACCAACCACCCAATAGCAATAATAATTTTTTTACTTGCATGCTTTTCCTTGTCGATTTAAGACGAATTTATAAAATTGATAACCAAGACAAGTAACACATCACTGAATTTATTACAGTACTTTTTCCATGATATGTTCTTTTTTACACTGTACGATGATCCATTTCTCTTTCATAATAAAAGGTCAATATTAATATAATCTCAATAGGTTGAATAAATGAAGTGGGAAATCGAAAAGAAATTTTTAGTCAAAGGGGACAGTTATAAGCGTGCCCCCTTTCAGCACGTTACCCAAGGGTATCTAAGCGAAGATAAAAATCGCACCATTCGCATTAGAATTGCTGATAATCAGGGATGGCTCACCATCAAAGGAAAAAGCGAAGGTATTAAAAGAATCGAATTTGAATATAAAATTCCTGGCGACGATGCCATGGAATTATTAAAACTATCCCTACATCAACCAATTAAAAAAACCAGATACCTTTATGAATATAAAAATCATCTCTTCGAAGTAGATGAATTTCACGCAGCAAACCAGGGATTGGTTCTTTGCGAAATAGAATTGAAAAATGAATCCGAACAATTTGACCGCCCAGATTTTTTGGGTGAAGAAGTCAGCCATGATCCCCGATATTACAATCTTAGTTTGAGCATCACTCCTTTTTCAACATGGAAAAGCTAGAAATCAAGCAGCCTTTTTATGATGTTTCATCAATTGATCATATGCATTTTTTATTTCTATAAATTCACACTTGGCATATGATCTGCAGATTAAATATTAATGAAATATTTAATTCTGATAACTCTTTGTTTTTGTGTAATATCTTCGGCATATGCTGGCAAAATAGTAGACAACTATTATGTTTTTGACAGTTGGGAAGAGGCTAAGGAGCATGTTGTTGAAGTTACCGGGGGAGGTTCTCTTTATAATAAGGGCTCTCATGAGGAGATTTATCAAAAGCTCGCGGACATTGTTGACGATCTATATCCCATTTTTCAAAAAAAATTTCCTGGCACCAACATTCCCAAGCCAATTATTGTAATAACAATTAAAGGAAAAGCCTCTGCAATTGGTAAGTATATTGAAACTGAGCATGGGGGACAATCCATTGCCAGTAATGTTATTCAAATCAATTCTGCATTTTCATATCACGCAAAACCTGAAGATTTATATGCAGTCATGGCCCATGAAATGTCTCATATGGTTAAGAGACACTCAGATAGCTTAGAAGTTAAAAAAGATGATATTTTGTACTCATATCTCTCAAATGGTGATTGCGAAGCTTGTGATTTGAATTTTTCAGTGGGAGAGACTCTTGCGCAGGATAATAATATTAAGGATATCATTAAATTAATCAATAAAAGCTCGTCACATTATTTTGTGGATACTAATAATATCCCTATCGGTAAGATGGGGACACTCACAGACCTCTTGGGATCGATGGTCGCAGACTCAACCTGGTTAACTAAGGAAAAAAATTGCGTAAAACTTGAACCCCTTTATAATCAACTTTATTTTACAATCGATGAGAATTATAATGAAATCACCAATTATAAAAGTATAAAGGATAAAAATTTTAATACCAATCTTGAGTTATTTGCGAAGTATGCTCGTGAGTGTTTTAAAAATAAAGAGAAAATACTTTATAACAATCTTGGGGAGTATCTTGGATTGCCATTTGACACCGATGTAGAAGTTTATTTAAATCGATTAACCAAATCTCCAAATAAAAATCCAACAGACGTTGCTCTCTATATTATGCTTTTGAAAAAAATTAATCCGTATGAAATAGTCACCAGTATGTATAAATTGTATTTGGATTCATTAAAAGAAAAAATGAAAGACATTGATGTTAAAAAATTGCGTTATTTATCGTATGAAGACCAAGCTGATCTCTTAGCAATAGAAGTGTTGCAAGAGACCTCATTTCCTAATGCGCTCTCAATGTTTGCTTTAGATGAACTAGGTTATACCGCTAAAAAGCAGCAATGTAAGGGGCTAACAAAAAAAAATATAGAACCTGACTACGGATACTTAAACGATCCTCATCACGGCACATGCTGGCGTTATTGGCGAGCCTTAAAAGTTGAAGAAAAATACAAAAAAATTTCTCCCCATTGATTAGTTTAAAGACAGATATTCTGAGACAGTTCATTCGATCCTTCTCTCTTTTCCACTAAAAAACTTTAAGATGCGGTAAAAATTACAAAAGCTGATTAAATTCATTGAATATTTTTTGTTAAATGTCATGTATCTATGACAGATTTTTCACACCAAGTGGGACACTAACACCAATGAGGAATTTATGAAATTTTTATTGATCATTGCTATACTGTTTTGCACTCAACTGGCACAGGCTGCCACCATACGTTTTGCTTGCTCTTCAATTGACAGTCAGAAATCATCGATCCTTACAATTAAGAAGGGCTTCCTGTCTGGATCTAGAATAAGTCTTGGTGACATGGATTATAACTATACCCCCCGAGCTAATGGATGCTTCCGATATGGAAAAACTTCCCGAGGGTGAGTATGTGATTGTTACTGCTGTTGGGGGGTGAAGTACTGGGAGGTATTTTTTTGGGTTCGGTACCTTCTCTGGTTATAGATCAAAAAATCCTGGAAGATGAGAAAGATGGATATCTCGCAGAAGTTGACTGGAAAAACGATGGTGGGATTTCATATAATACAATTTATTCTTGCAAGAAAAAGTAATTAGGCGCTTATTGCCGAAACTTGATTAACCATCAAGCAGCCTTTTTATGATGTTTCATCAATTGATCATATGCATTTTTAATTTCTATAAATTCATCATGGGCCCGTTTTTTCTCGGCTTCTTTGGATATATTCAGCTGCCGATCAGGATGTTTTTTCAGCGCCAGGTTTTTATAGCTTCTTTTAATTCTTCTGATTGAACAGTTAGGGTCCAGTCCCAGTTTATGATAGGCCTCATCTAATTCCATTTTGCCTGCAAATATTTTCTGTTCAGATTTTTTTTGCTTCTTATCTTGCTGACTGTAATAACTTTCTCTTTCCTCTTGTTGTTGCCGGTATTTTCTTTCCTCTTCTTTTTTTTGATGCTCACTTTCCCTCTTCATTTTTTCTGCATGCTTTTTATCGGCTTTAAAATTTTCATTTAAAAATTCATTTCTTTGCTTATTCATCTTTTTAATCGCATCAAGAATTTCTTTTGTAATCTCATGAAAAGTTTTATAAACCCTATAGTCTTTTCTAATAATTGACATGACTGCAGTATGCTTTTGAGTCTCACTCATGCTCCTAAGCCTCGCCACATCCCAGTTTTGTTTAAGAATAATTTCATCCATTAAAACCTTGGAACTGGCCCCGGCTTTGAGTAAAACCAGATATTCCACCGTTTTAAAAATTTGTTTACAGGAGGTATTTTGAATTTTTTCCACTTTTTTAGTAACCGTAGCATTATTTCTTAGGGCATCTTCAATTAACAGGAACATAAACGTATAAACCCCGCTGATATGCATGATTTCCTTAAATGGCATAAATAATTCATCCATCTCACTGACTAAAAATAAATCACTATTAAGTAGGGTGTTTAGGCGTTCCAATAAAAAAATAGATGAAAGCGGACATCTGGTATAATTTTCTATTTCCCCCTTGATTCCTTTTAATTTACCAACTTTTTTTTCATGGATGGATAACAAAAAATCATATGTCAGCAAATAAGCATCATTGGTCAGCCCCTGATTTTTATTTCTAAGGATAATGGATTCCATGACTTTCAAAGTCTTGCATTTATCCAGAATCTCTTTTTCCTTATTCACCTTTGGTTTTCTAAACTGACCTAAAAAACCAAATTCCAACATTCTTCGGCGAATAAGCTGTTCCAAAAGATTATCCAATTCAGCGAAGCGCTTGTCATAAGTTTTAAATTTAAAGTTATTTAAAGACAGAAGTACTAGGGCAATAAAAGATGCCACCAAAAGTGAACTCAATATCAAAAGGATATGCATAATCATAGGATTTGCCATGACCTCCCAAGTAACCCACTAGAATAGTTGTCGGAATCTTAAAAAATATGTGTACCCTTTTATACTTGAGCTTTATTGTCTGATGAGTATCTGATACATATAACTACTTAAAAATATGAAAAACAAAAAAATGATCCTCTGGCCTTTAATTATTATCTCGTATCTGGGAATGTTTTCCTTTGGACTTTATGACAACTCGAGAGGCCCCATCTATCCCTCTATTTTAAGCGATTTTAACATATTGCCTTCAATTGGCTCATGGATCTTTATTCTGTCATCCCTTGCGGGATTGGCCACCACCTTGGCCGGCAACGCCTGGCTTAAAAAATGGGGGACATTCAAGGCCATGCAAATATCTTTCTGCATGCAGGTCCTGGCATCTCTTTTCATGGGGCTTTCTGGTCAATTTGGTTATCATTTTTACTTTATATTACTTTCGTCTTTTGCATTTGGCATTTCTTCGGGAATTCTTAGCATCTGTGCAAATATCATGATCTCACACAGCGTGGATGTCACCACCCGCAGGCGAACCTTTGCTGGCTTGCACTCCATGTATGGACTGGCGTCCTTACTAGCGCCGGTACTGATCAATATTGGCCATTTTTCAAATATTGAATGGAACCAATATTTTTATTTTCTCATCCTTATCCCCTTCCTGGCCCTCATCCTAAGCCTCTTTATCAAACCTCCAAACCACCTATGCACCTCGCAAAATAATCAAGAGGTGGTTCGCGCAGGTTTAAAGATCTCCCTCTTTCCCGGTTTTTTATTTGGTGTCTATGTGGCCGGAGAAATAATTGTCTCCAGCCAGTTGGTTTATTTTCTGGAAGCAACCCACCACTTTAACAAATCTACAGCCAACTATTATCTGAGTCTCTTTTTTTTAACTCTCCTGCTTGGGCGTCTAGCTTTTACCATTTTAAAAATACCTCTTAAAAGTTTTCACTGGCTGCTTATCTCCCTTATTTCATCATTAATTTTTTTTATGTTGGGACTAGCCGTTCACCCGATTTTTTTACCCCTGATCGGATTGGCCCAATCCTTTTTCTATCCTTGTGCCATGGATTGGTTATATGAAAAGCATCACAGTTTGGCTGACTCCATTGTTCCCTACATAATGACCTCTGTCGCTTTAGCACTCATTCTCATGCATTTTATGGTGGGACTACTGGCGTCTTCCTTTGGAATAGACAGGGCCATGTATCTAGGCCCTTGCCTGATCATTTTGACACTTGCAGGAATTATAGTGGAACGTTGGTTTCCCTTAAAAAGCTAATTCACGGCTACATTTTGAATCAAGTGTAACGAATCATCAAGCCGTTTTAGAAATAAGTAATTCTTAACTGGCCCAGCAATAAATTATTTCCAGTCAAGTTAAGAATTTACTTACAATGGAAGGCATTAAAAAGTAAGTTTAAGGGTATCAAAACCTTGAACCAATACTTCTACGGAGGAGATATCATTATCTTCGTAAGTTTGATAATCTGAAATAGCAATGGAACCATCGTCGGTTTGCACAATATTCCCTTGATCATCGTATGCAATATATTGTGATTCAAAGAATAATATTTCAAATACCCCATCCGCACGAGTCACATTCACTAATAGTTGATGTACCGTTCGTGGCGGAGCCAAACAGTTTAATTCAAATTGTACAACCTTAGCATTAAGTTTTAACTTCCCGTCATGGGACAAAACATCACTTTGTGCCACCACCACCCATGGTCCCGTACATTGACCATCCGGCCCGGCCACTGCAAAGGTTGATGTCAACATCAGCATCATCATTAAAAAGATTCCGGGTAATTTTAAAGTAATTTTCATAAATTCTCCATGTTTAAGGGTGTGTAGACTCAATGCTTACACCGCAATTAATTCTTACTGCAGTATTGCTGTAAGATTTTATTTAGTGTCTTTAATTGGCCTAGATTACAAAATATCTTAATATTTTTCAAAATAAGTTATTAACTGCCCCATTATAGTGTTTTGGTACCTATTAATTAAAACATTTTTGATTACAGTGAAACTAATTATTTTTTACCTTAATCATCAGTTAGATCACAACTCATTATTAATACTCAACGTCTCGCATATAGCTATCTTCTTCGTAACTACTTTCATCACCAGAATATCGGTTTGGTCCCCGCTTCGGAGGATTCATACCATGATTGATATATTTCCCAAAGAAATCTTTTAATTGGGACCCATCAATCATTTTTGATTCAATTAAATTTTCAAGTATCTCCCTGGTTTTAGCTGGCAATAAAGATATTAATTCGTCAAAATATTCATCACTACTGCCCCCTTCACTGGTTTCGAGCACCTCCATCGCTGACGAAATATCATCCAGATCAACCCCTGAATTGGAAAGTTCAAATAAAAGTTTATCATCGCTGGGTGGAGTGTACGCTACTTCCTCCATCACTTCATTCATTTTGGAATCACGATTTTCAATTTCAGGACTTCTGGTCTGGGCGGAACTGGTAGCCACCTTTTTTAACGGAGCAGACATTTGCATGTTTATTTTTTCGACTTTGACGTTCTTAACAGCTATTTCTGTGCACTTTAAGTCCACTGGTGCTAAGTCAGCTTCTGGGCGATTTAACCATTGCCAAAAACCGTATCCTGAGAAAATAATAGATATTATTGCTATGTATTTCATTGTTACATATTAATTGTAATCTCAAGTTATCAGGATTGAAAAGGATCTTAAACATCTTGACTATGCGCCCCAATAACCTTATAAACTACCTCCTATGGAAATTCTTTGCAATCTAAAAAACATCAACCTCTCCTTTGGCACCAAATCACTCTTTTTTAATGCTGAACTTATTATCCATTTTGGTGAACGAATAGGTCTGCTTGGCCTAAACGGTACTGGCAAATCATCCCTTTTTAAAATACTCGCAGAAGAAATTATTCCAGATAATAGCTCTCCCCCTTTTGAATTTTCCAAGGCCAGCGGCAGAGGGCAAAGTGATAAAAAATATTCAGCTTTTTATATTCCTCAAGATATCAATGTGACCCAGGATGATTCGGTTACGATTAAACAATTTGTCTTCAGGTTTTATCCGTCCTTGAAAAACATTCAAAATGAACTGGAACAACTCAATCATCTGCTGGAAAAGCAAAATAATAAAACCCTTATTGAAAAACAAAAAAATTTACTCGAAGAATTTGATCATTTAAATGGTTGGAAAATCTCACAAGGCTATGAATCCTACTTAAAGGTTTTTGGATTAACTGACTGGGAAAGACCGGTTTATTCTTTAAGCGGTGGAGAACAGAAGAAAATTCTTTTAAGTCTGGGCCTGTCAGCCTTTGCCCACCTGATTTTATGGGATGAACCAACTAATCACATTGATAGCGATACCATCAGTTTATTTGAAGGAGAATTGCTCGATTCCAAAAATGCTTTTATTCTGGTCACTCATGATAGGTCCCTGCTTTCCCGGGTCACCAATCGAATCTTCCATATCCGCAATGGTAGGATTGATCAATTTTTTGGAAGTTATCCTGATTATCTGGAACTGTTAAAAGACAAAGAGGCCCAAAGACAAAAACTAGTTACCAGGCTTTCCAATACTCTCAAGCGAGAAGATGCTTGGATGAAACAAGGGATCAAGGCCCGCGGTACCCGCAGTAAAAAAAGAGTTGAAAACTTCCTTGATTTAAAAAACACAATTGGCCACCTTAAAAATGATGCCAAAAAAACCATTAATTTCAACATCGCTCACTCCAAACGAGAGACCAAAAAGCTTATCGAATTCCAATCCATGTCTTTTTCTTATGGAGAAAAGGATCTGTTCACCAATATTAATTTAACTATCAATAAAAAAGAAAAAATAGGACTCTTAGGTCCAAATGGTATTGGAAAAACCACCTTGGTTAAACTTATCGAAGGCAGTTTGACGCCCTCATCAGGATATCGAAAAGCTGCGGAAAATCTTATTATCAAGCATTTCACTCAAAAAAGAGATGAACTCGATCCTGAAATGACCCCTTATCAACTTTTAGGAGAAGGTACCGACCACGTCACCTTAAACGGTTATAAACAGCATGTGATTACTTACTTCGAAAGCTTTCTATTCAAATCCACCGAAATTCATCGCCCTCTCAAATCGTTTTCAGGTGGAGAAAAAAACCGCCTCCAACTGGCCTTTAATTTAAAACAAGCCGGAGATCTTTTAATTTTCGATGAACCAACCAATGATTTGGATCTAGAAACCCTGGAAATCTTGGAAAAGAAATTAGAAGAGCATGAAGGTGCGTTGGTAGTCATCAGTCACGACCGCAGTTTTCTGGCCAACGTAACCAATACCACCTGGCTCATAGCTGATAGTAAAATTGAATTTTTTCAAGCAGGATATTCTCAAGTCGAGGATTATCTCGAAGCACTCAGGATCGAACACGAACTCCTCCAAAAAGAGGACAAGAAGATAGAATTATCCAGACCCACACCCACCGTCGATGACCCCAAGAGACTCACCAACAAACAAAAAGAGCGCCTTAAAACCATAGACATGGATATCCATAACAAGGAAGCCACCCTTGAATCCCTGGAAATGAAACTGGGTGAATTTGATTACTCCAATATGGATCAGGAAAAAACAATCAAACTTCAAAAGCTTCACGAGCAAAGAGACCAAATTGAATTGGAATTACTTGACCTCTACGAAGAAATGGGAACCTTAAACAGCTCAACTTGAGATGACCATCATTTATTTATCTCCGGCAAAATGATATCCGAAGTCATTTCAATTTTAGGATCTTGCACGCGCTGTTTGATCTTGCTATAAATCACATTCAATCGTTTAAGTTGTTGTGCCTGAATCTCTCCACCGTTTACCATACTTTGCAAAATAGATTGAAACTCCGCACTTTCAACGCCACTTAAACCATTATTAGGTATCCTTCTAAATGCTTCAAAGTGTTTAAGAATTTCCGAGGCATCTTGGCGGATTAAATTTATTCCCTTAGAGGGCAAAGGCAGTCCCTTTTCCAATCGGTTGGCCATCCCTAACATAAACACTGAGATTTTATTTTGGGCATCATGTCTCATATAGGAGGCACCCGAAAGACCGTCCATAACATGTTGAGGCCCATTGCCTTCAACATACTTATCAAATGAGCTATTACTTGCAAAATATTGTTTTACATTATCCTGCTTGCTTATTCTTTGAGCCGCTTCAATCCCTTCAACTTTACTTTTAAGCATGGGATTTTCCTTCAAGGTCCCCGCAGTTTCATTCATCTTGGTGATTTTACCATTACTCACTTTGGCCTCACCAAGCCAGATAATTTCGGTATCTTCGCCATACTTACCTTTTGCCCTATCAATTAGATTATGATGACTGCCCACTTTATCCCCAAAAACAAATCCCTCCTCCATTGTTTTGGAATCAGGATTTTTATATCTGACGGCAATACCATTGAGTGCATCATCACCCTTGACGTTTTCTATCAGAGACATTTTGCCATTTCCACTCCCAGCCTTGCTTGTAATTTTTGCCTCGGAAAGACTATGCCTCTCTCTTATCGTGTTTTCTATCTTGTTATGATCAACATAAACTATTTCAAGATCATTTATCGGTATATCGTATTCATTTTGTATCCCACTGCCCGTATCACTTTTTTTACTAGGGAAATATTGATCCGTACAAGCAGGTGTTTTGCATTTTATATAAGCAGTCTGTCCTCCATGATTAACATGAGGTCCCGTTTCAGGATGAGAAAAAAAACGTCCCTTAGCGATATATCCTGCATCCTGAATTGACTTGACCGCATCCGGGCTCACTGCCGTGTAAGGGACTCCGGTATCCATCTGCTCTTTTATTATTTGATGTGACAATTCAATTTTTTTAGTTGCCTGACTGGCAATTTCTGGATCTGAGCTTCTTGCTTGCCTGTTTAAATCATTCCACCAGTTGTGGGTGCCTTGCATGGAAGCCATATCACTTTCTCCAATTCCATCGGCAAGGGGTTTCATGGTTGTTACCTTCTCGACCTTTGGTGACACTGTACCCGGTGATACCAAAGTCTTGGGTGATGAACTTGCAGGTTTTTTATAATTATCAAATCCAGCATCTGCTAACGCCTGCAGTCCTGCTTCATCTGCGCCATCTGGATTGAGATCGCCACTTCCCAACTTTTTAGTAATGGTATCGTTTCCAGCAACCAGATCTTTGGAGGTATGAATAATTTCGTCAGTGGTGGTAAAGGCTTTTTGGGCATCACCCAACAACTCTCCACCGCCCTTTAGTAATGTGGTCCCGGCTTTGGCACTCACAACACTTGTGCCACCTCCCAGGGTTATTTCGCTGGCCAATTGAATGGTTGATTTTACTGATTCTCTACAAAGATTTTCCCTACAATCTTTTACCACAAATAAAGTCCCCTCTTTGACCAGCATCTTTCCATCTTCCATCAACTTCGAAGCGACCTTGTCCCCATCAAGCCTATTTCCTTGCTCATCATAAAAATAATCTTTAACATTTTTTGCACCTTCCACCAGCTTATCCTTGGTCTCTACAGGATGAGCGATCATATCCGCAGTTTTTAACCCCTGCTCAGCCACATTGGCTGCCGCTCCCGCTTGCGCACTCAAATAATAATCCACGACGCTGGCCTTGCCATATAAATATTTACCAATTAAGTTATCCGTTAGCTGAGCACTCAATAGATTCATATCCATTGATATTTGAAGCTCAGTCTCTTTTACACTAAACACTGAAGGTACCCGCGCAAGCATTCCTTCCGTAATCCGATGAGATGGACTGTCCGCCAGAATCTGTTTAGTAAGTGAGTCCAGATCACTTTGAATATTTTTACAATGTTTATTATTAACAATAACCGTAAAACCAGAAGCATTAGGTGAAGCCTTATAACTTTGGGAATATGCCCCAGGGTTGGAAACAAAATCAGTTGCACTTTTTTTGATGTGCTCTCTTTGAGTCTGCCAGTCAAAAATGGGTTTTAGATCTCCCTTCAGCCCGCTCGTAACATTCACGGCTTTAAGTTCATCAAACACCTCATTCATGGTAATTTGGCAATTATAATCCTTATCTAAATTTCTAGTGCTATTTTTAATAATTTCAAACGCCCGATAATATGAACTCTCCCCAGAGAGATATTGGGTCTTTTCTGGCTCGCTGGTAATATTGGCCGAAAATATTTTAACTTCCCAGGCCTCCCCCCTTCCAGAATAATCAAAGAGACCATGTTCCTGGTTTTTTAGCGATCGCCCGTTTAATTTTTGGGAAGATTCAACGAAAAACAAATCCGGTCCGGTTAAGGATGCGATTAAATCCTGGTATGCCAGCACTCGATCATGACATACTTTTTCCTGGTACTTAATAAATGATCCCTTATAGTCGGCAAGAGCTTTTTGTCTTGCGGTCAAAACCGTGGCGCTCAAATAATTGATTCGCTCTTGCTCCAGTTTTTTTCTAAGAGATTCACACTGGCCATCTTCTGGAAGATAGACCCCTCCCTCTGGATATTTTCCCAAACGCCCAACCCCGTTTCCATCATAAATAACTATGGCAGATGTTTTATTAGATAACTCCCCTTTAATTTTTGATGCAAGAGTATAAGGGGTAACCTCTGTAAAATCTTTATCACTTAAAATTTTCCTCTCCACAAAGTATGGGAACCATACATTTGTGCCTGCCAGCTCGGAGTTGACCAGGTACTTGGTATTCAAGGATGATTCCCGTACCAGCTCCTCTCTATGGATAAAACCAATACCCAAAATAATTTTATTTTCACACTTTTCACCGCAGACGGGCTTTTCAAACGCTTGGCGGGTAATCGTGGGTGAAATAAATTTCACCTCTTCATAACTACTAATATCTTTTATCGCTAAAGATTCAGTGGCCAAAACATTTGTCCCATACCAGAACAGAAGCGGTAAAATCGAAAGAAACTTTGGCATAGAACCTCAGTATAATCACACTTTAAGTTTGGATGCATACTATTGTAACATTACCTCACTTTTTTTATCGACTATCTGATCTAAAACCTTAAAATTAATTTCCCCTCATAATTCAGGTTCTGTGTATAAAAAATTTTCAATTGAAACTAATTGGTTAAGTCAATCTATCCATAAATTTTTGGCACTTCTTTGGAAGAAACACAATGCCTGCTTTTAAAGACTTACTTTCGAACTACCCGATATTAATCACCTTCCTTGATTTCCTCCAGTCTTCGATAATTCTTTAAACGAATCAGAGGTTTATCGAGGTATTATTTAAGTCAGATCAAACTAGTACCGATAGGTTACCGAGGTATCTTATGAAGTTTCTCCAATATTTTATTTTCCATAGTATTTTACTTTTTGTATTCACATCACCGGCTTCCTATCAAACATTTGGGGAAAGTACGCCCACCACCACGCCCCCTCCTCCCAGCGTTGAGAGCATGACGGGGGACCTCACCCAAAACCGGCAGAAATTTTTTGAAATTCTTGAATCTACCGTCACCCCCGATCTGGAAACCACACTGAACTACGCCTTGGATTTAACCAAATGCGAACACAAAAGTCCTGCCAGTATTGCCAAACAGGAAAATGGCAAAATTTTTGATGAGGCCGCTGCCACCGTCAATCAGCAAATCATCGACTATTTTAAAAAACAAATCGAAAAATTAAAAATGGTTACGGAAAAAGCCAGCAAAGAAAACGCCTTGGTGAATCAAAATGCTCTTCATCAAGCCGGTATAGAAATCTATGATAAAGTGTTAAAAGGATTAAATCTGGCCAAAAAATATAACGAAACGGCCATCCAACAATACAAGGATGCCTTCGCCTCCTCCGCCAAAGAAGCTGATCACGACTTAAAACTTTTTAACGAATGTGGTGCTTCGCTAATTGTGGATTCATTAAACGCCATGGAACATGTTAGATACTTCTACCCTCGTCAGGCTTCTGATGGTTCCGCCAAAACCTTTGAA
This sequence comes from Bdellovibrionales bacterium RIFOXYC1_FULL_37_79, assembly GCA_001770015.1. Taxonomy (GTDB): domain Bacteria; phylum Bdellovibrionota; class Bacteriovoracia; order Bacteriovoracales; family Bacteriovoracaceae; genus XYC1-FULL-37-79. Next base: position 139,484 of record MEQB01000001.1, on the reverse strand, counting down.
GATGAACAGACATTTAAAAACGTTGAAAATGCGCTGGAAGAACTCATAAAAGCCGAGACATTGCAGGATGCCGGCACTGCTTTTTACAAGGCTCAACCGATTGTTGCCAACATGGGACTGGCCAGCACGTTGGATAGTCAAAAAGCTTTGGACCTGATTGGATATAAAATTGACGCCAGATTGCGAGCATTCTGGGCCTGCGGCATGGGCTCATCGATCGCTTACAACTATCTTGCCTGGGCCAGAAAATCTCAAAAGATTGGAAATAATTCTAAAGAGCAGTTGAGAAATAAAAATAGCATAATCAAAGCTGCCATGGAGTTAAGAAAACAGTCCTGTGGCGCTGTCGAGGACAAGAAATTTCATCCGGCCCTTACGGCCTCAAAAGTTTGTAAGGCCTGGGAGCAAGACACTCTTTATTTTTCCGAAAGTTGTGAAAGCCTTAAAAAGGATAAGGAAAATAAAGGCATCAATTTCCTGGATAAAGTGTTATTGAAAGCCAATGAAGCCATTCGAGAAAAAAATGAAAAGGTCGAAATGACCTCTAAAGGAAGATTGCTGGTTATTGAACAGGCAAAGACCCATGCTGAAACCAGGCTTGACCATCTCAAGAAAACCATCGAATCCTTTGAAAAAACACGCAACCAACTGGAGGATGCAGCAAAAGTCCTGACCAAAATCACCGCCGCTGAAAATCAACCTGTCTTCATTTTCAATCAAATTAAAAACTTCGCCTTTTTGATCATAATCAAAACCAATTGGTTTATTTCAAGCGCTTATGCCAAAGCTGAAGAACTTTTTTTAACTTCTTACATATCCTCGGATAAAAAAGCCAGGCCCTGTTATAGCCCTGCCCCTAGCGGTTATTGCTACTCACTGGTATCCCAGGTTGACGCTTGGATTTTTCCCAGTTCAGCAACCACCGAATCCAATCATTTGGATTACCTGAGTGCCCAGCTAAGTGATGAATTGCAAGGCCAGCGTTTTATCACCCAAAAGGCCCATAAGCTCATGGAAGAAATCAATGCACAGGAAAAATTGATCGATCAAAGATATCAGATGGCCAAACAAAATTTGGCCAAGCAACATCCTCAAGGGATGGCCTATCTGGAAAGCGTACACAAAAGCTACCAGGAAGGATATAAGCAATTAGCCTACCATAAGTTCAAGGCTTCTGGACTCTTAACCCCGGAGGCTCGGATTAAGATTGATCCCAATTTTAAAATGGATACCCCCTTACCCACTTATAAAAGTTATAACCCCGACCAAGAAAAATTCACCACCAAACTTCCCAACCACACCAATGAACAAAGTACGAGCTCCCCCTATCAGGAACCAAGACAGCCTGCCGGTTACTTGGATCAGGCCCGGGAAAATTACAGCAGCGAAGAAACACCAAACTATAAATTAAAAGAGTTAACCATTCATGGTGACGAAGACAACTCTCTTTTTGAAATTATCTCATCGAGGTATTTAAAAAAATACACCGACTTCTAGGCCATTTAATCCTAATAAAACCGCACTTTTTTAAAAAAAAGCTTGCTCAACTAAACCAAATAAGTTAAAAATTTCAAACAAACGTTTGAATCAATCAATTGTTTGATTGGGAGATACAAAAATATGAAAATATTGGTCTGCTTATGTTTAATTTTTGGAAACGCCAATCTCTACGCCAAATCCATCAATTTGGATGAAGCGCTTTTAAAAAAATTAGTCAGCAATAATCCCCCTGGTGTGCAGCAAATAAGGGCCATGAGTGAAGTCAATTCCCTCAACCATAAAATGATCTATGACAAAATGGGCCTTTCTTTTAACGCTCAAGGCGCTTACATCAATAAGGACGAACAACCGCTGCATCCCTACGATACCATTGTAACCCCGGTAAAAAACCTCAAGGCTGGTTTTATCAAGCCGACAGAATTTGGCATGCAACTTTCTGCCCATGCTTACACTGAACAACTGAGCTCCCCTTTTATGAAAGAGCAAACCACCTCCGGTCTTTTGTTTGGGCTTTCCATTGATCTATACAAGGATTTTCTAGGAAGTTCGACCAGGGCCAGCCTACGATCCACCAAACAGCTGGAAGAAATGGCCAAGATTGAATCAACCATTGGCATTAAGACCTACACTCTTAACTTAAGAAAACTATACTGGGCGCTGATTTCCAATAATGAGAAAATTATTCTCTCTAAAATGCTCCTTAAAAACTCAGAAACCCAGGCCACCAATGCCCAAAAAAGATTAAAAGATTCCGTCGCCGACAAAGGAGAAGTGGCTAAGTTTGAATCCCAGGTGGCTTACCGCAAGGCCAATATCATCTATCTGGAATATTTAAAGGAACAATATATTAAAAGTTTAAAAGAATTATTACCTGAATTGTCCGAGGATGAAATTGTTTTAAGCAGCTACAATCTGGATAAGTCCGTCAATGAGGTTGTGTCATGTACGCAGTTGATTGCCAGTAAAAACAATCCTCCCGACGAATATACCCTCTTAGATGAAGTCATCAACCTGCTCAATGAAAGTTATGAAAATCAAAAAATAGTAACTTCCAAATATTCGGCCATTGACGTGGGGCTGGTTTCCAACGTTAAAACGGTGGGCAAAAGCAACTCATTTTCTGAGTCTTATGAAAATCACAGCAATAATAAAAGGGCCAATCTGGAGATGGCGCTTAATGTAACCATCCCGCTTAGCAGTAGAAAAAGTGAGACCCGAAGTACCAAGGAAGCACTGGAAAAATTACAGCATAGTTCCCGCTATGACGATTTAACTGGGAAAATAAAGACCTATCACAAACAAATCAACCAGCAAATTGGCCTGCTTCAAATGGTCTTTCAAAATCAAAAGATCAACTCCGAAAAATTGGAAATCAGTTTGAAAACCACCAAAACCAAATACCATCAGGCCCGCATTGACGTTTACAATCTCATTAATGACCAGGATGCTTATCTGCAAAGCCAACTGGCAGAAATCGACACCAAACTGGCCGTGGTCACCACCCTGCTTGACTACCTGACCGTGTTTACCGAACTCCCTTGCGAATTTAACAGGATATAATTATGAATTCACTTGCTGCATTTTTTATTAAAAATACCAAACTCACCCTGGTGTTGTCATTTCTAGTTTTAATCTTTGGAATTCAAGGATTGCAAAGAATGAACTCCGAATCATATCCGGCGGTTGACTTTGCTATGGCCACGGTGGAAACCTATTACCGAGGTGCTTCGGCGGAGGATATTGAAACTAAAATAACTAAACCAATAGAAGATGAAATTCGAAGTGTCACCGGCATCAAGGACGTCAGATCCGTCAGCCAGCCAGGGCGCAGTTTCATTTTTATACGGGCCGATATTGACAATGTCAACGTAGAACAGGTCATGAGCGATCTGGAAAAGGCCATTGATCGAGTAAGTACACTGCCAACTGACCTGCAAGACGCCCCCAAATTCACCGAATTAAAATCCGAGGAATTTCCAGTCGTGCAAATTTCAATTTTAGGAGATAACCAAAACCGTTTTCGGGATCTGGTGGCGGACGAATTAAAAACCGATATTGAAGACAATAAGAATGTGCTACGAGTGGATTTGCACGGATACAAGGAAAGACAGTTTGTTATAAAACTTAATAAAAGCAAAATGGATAATCTACATATTGGTCTAACCGAGATCATGCAAAAAGTTCAGCTCCGTAATGTCAATATTCCGGGCGGTGATTTAAAAGATAATGTCTATCAGAAATTAGTTAGAATAGAGGGCAAAATCAGCAACGCCACCGAGCTTGAAAATATTGCGATCAGATCAAATTTTTCCGGTCAGCAAATTTTCTTAAAGGATATCGCCACGGTGGTCGATCACGAAGAAGAACCCCGCATCTTAACCAGATATAACGGAGAAGAATCCACCAATATTGTTATCAACAAAAAAGCAGGAGTAGATACCCTCAAGCTGGTCAGTGATATTCAAACAAAAATAAATTCCTTTGAAAAAAAGTACAAGGATAAGATTAAATTTTGTATTTATCATAACGAATCCACCAAGGTTCTGGCCAAACTCGATGTTTTAAAAGAAAACGCCATGTGGGGATTCATCTTTGTGCTCTTTTTTCTTTTTATTTTTCTACCCCTTCGTATCAGCGCCGTCGCTTCACTTTCCTTGCCCCTTTCCATCATGGGCACATTTGGTTTCATGTATTACTGGGGAATGAATCTGGACACCATCTCGGTTTTAGCCTTAGTTATTGCTATAGGCATGCTGGTTGATAATAGCGTAATTATTAGCGAGAATTTCACCAGACTCAGACAAGATGGGCTCTCCCCTCAAGAGAGTGCCAGATTAACCATAAAGACCCTTTGGCTGCCCATTTCGGCAACCGTGTTTACCACCATTGCCGCCTTCTTACCAATGCTTGTCACTAGAGGAATAATGGGACAGTTTATCAAATATATTCCGATTATTGTCTCTGCCGCACTCCTTTTTAGTTTAATTGAAAGTTTTTTTCTTTTACCAGTAAGGTTGGTGAGCCTGGCTTCCAACGTAACCGAATCAACTACCGGAGAACGCAAACGTAGCTGGTTTCATGTCCAAATCGCTGACCGCTTTGAAAAACTCGTTTTGGTGCTGGTACGACGCCGTTACTTGACCATGCTGGGTTTTTTTGGAATTCTTTTAATCTCCAGTATTTTTTTAAAACTGAATAAATTCATTTTATTTCCCACGGAACAAACTGAACATTATTTCATTCGCGTCGAAATGCCCAAAGGCACTCGCATCGAAGCTACCCATTTAAAATTGGAAGAAATCAGTTTCAAAGTCAAGGAAATCTTAAAAGACCATATCGATCATATCACGGCCCTCGCCGGAACCTCCAATATGGGTATGGGAGACAACAAAGGCGAAGATGGCAATAATCAAGCCATCATCACATTGTATGCGTCCGACTATGCCAAATTTAATATTCCCCACACCCAAATTTTAGATAAACTTAAATCTTTAAAAATTTCCGGCATTCACAAAATCAGCTACGAAGCTCAGATTCATGGACCTCCGGTGGGAGATGCCATCAATGCAACCCTAAGATCAAATAATATCAAATCGCTCAATGCCGTTATTGATAAAATAATGGCCAAACTCGTCACTATAAACGGTATCCAGAACTTAAAAATCAACGACGTAAGAGGTAACGATGAGGTTTTTGTGGATATCGACTATCAGAAGGCCAGTCGCTTGGGCCTGGAAGTCAAACAGATTGGTGATTCCATTAGCGCTGCTGTATCCGGTAAAGTGTTATCCAACGTCACCCTGAATAATAAAAAAATCGATCTAATGGTACGCTTCGATGAGGATTATAAAAAAAATCTGGAGGATTTAAAAAAGATCACCATCATGACTCCTTTGGGAGAACTGGTGCCTTTGGAAAAAGTGGCAAACTTTCATGAAAAAGAGGGCAGCCCGCACATCCACCGCTTTGACTATAAAAGGGCCAAAACCCTTACAGGAGGGGTCGATGATAGAATCATAACCTCCATCGTGGCCAATCAACAATTACAGAATGTTTTTGATGAAGCAGTTCAAAGCAATCCGGATGTATCACTGGTTTTTGGCGGTGAAGAAGAAAGTACCAAAGACTCCATGACCTCTCTGAAAGATGCCTTGATTTTGTCCTTGCTTGGTATCATGGCCTTGCTGGTCTTCATGTTTGGCAGTTTTCTTCGTCCCTTTATCATCATGACCACTATCCCGCTTGGTCTTTTTGGCTTTTCTATTGCATTTTATATCCACGATAAACCTATGAGTTTTCTTGCTTTGATCGGTATGATTGGACTGGGTGGAATCATTGTTAACTCGGGCATCATTCTGATCAGCTTTATAGACGAAATGAGAAAAGAAAAAGATTTACCTTTTGAGATGATTCTGGCCCAAGCAGCCGCCATAAGACTGCGAGCCGTTTGTGTAACCTCCTTGACCGCCGTTGCCGGTCTTTTTCCCACGGCTTATGGTTGGGGTGGGTCGGATGCTATGCTTATTCCGATGACCATGGCCATGGCCTGGGGACTAACCTGCGCCACCATCTTAACCCTACTTTGGATTCCACCAGCTTACGCCATTGTAGAAGATTTCATTAATTTTTTACACCGAATTACTTGGACCGTGTTACCAAACAAGCCAATCCAAATCATTGCAGGTAAACCCATTCCTCTCAAAGAATCATCGGAAGAAAGGATTTCACAGTGAACGATACCCAACCAGATACCAAACACAAAATAATTGAAGCCGCAAATAATCTTTTTTACCGTTACGGCATGGAAGGAACATCGATCAGAAAAATTGCCAGTGAAGCTGGCGTAAATATCGCTGCGATCAATTACCATTTTAAAAGTAAAGAACATCTTTTTATTGATCTCTTCACTCACAACTATCTATGGTCCAGAAATAAAATTTTAAAAATTCAAAAGAAATATCCCAGCAACACCAGGAAATTTTGTTTGGAGATGTTTAAATTTTTTAGAGAAAATGGCCCTTCCTTGGTCACTTGTTTTAAATTTTTACTTGATGATAATATTTCCAGTGAAGAATGTTTGGAACGTTGTAAAATTATGCCTGAAGGACCTCCAGGACATGAAATATTAAGAGAAGTGATTAAATCCGAACTGAAAATGGATTTAACAGAGAAACATTTAGGGTTTGCCACCAAATGCCTGTCCGGAATGATCATGCACAAAGCGCTGATGCTTCATTCCAAACTTATCAAAACACATATCAATCAGTCAGGTATTTTATGCCAAAAAGAAATGGAGGAAGGTTTAATTTTTCATATCGAAGCCACCCTCAACTACCTTAAAAAACTAAATGAACATTAAAATCCATGCATTGAATTTGTAGTGATTATCAAGTAATTTAATAGTTGATAATATAATATAAAAAACCGTCAGAAGGTCCCATATGCCGATTCCACTCGATAAGGCCATTTTGCTAGTTGATGATATGCCGACCATTCGAAAAGTTTTGCAAAGTATTTTAAAACAAATGGGCTTCACTATTTTTCTTGAAGAAAAAGATGGAGTGGATGCCATGCAAACACTAAACATTCGTTATAAGGCCATCGGATTGGTTATTGCTGATTGGAACATGCCCAACATGACCGGAATAGATATGTGGCGTGAAATGAAAAAGGATGAAAAATATAAACATATAAAGTTTATCATGGTCTCTTCGGAAAATGATAAGAATCACATAGTAACCGCGCTTAAAGAAGGCGTGCACAATTATATTCTAAAACCGTTTGAACCACGAACGATTAAAAAAAGAATTGAAAGTTTATAATTTTCCCAACGAAGAATTTTAACATTTTGTTAAATAAATGATTATCTGGTCACTTAATTCTGTTTGTTTTAGAAATCAACCTTTGTTATAAGAAGCAAGTATCAGTTGAATATTTAATATTCAATAAAACACCAACCATTTTGAGGAGGAAATACTATGAACACATTATTAAAACTTGCCATCTGCCTAGTCCTGATGAATACCACTTTGGCGTTTGCTGACGCTCGGGTTTACCAAGAACATGAGAATGGATGGACTTTTTCTCACTCCCTTGAAAGCGGATTATTAACCCACCCACTTTTCTACTTCCAACTTACCCTAACTTGTGAACCAGCGGATTGTGGTCCCTATTGCTACGGCTGTAAAGATGAGTCTAACAAGACTTGGGTATTTGTTGAAGGTGATGGACAAAGTGCCGTTTTAAGCGGAGAGTTTTTTATCCAACCAGTGGTACTATTATTTAAAGACCTGTACGATCCAGCAATCACCGTTCACGATAACAATTAGTTAATAATAGAACTTGAAGGCATAAGCGATCCCTAGCTACAAGGACTTATGCCTTTTTTAGAAAAATACCTGAAAGGTTTGTTTGCGCATGAATTTTTCAAAATCAGTCTATCAGTATAAGGATTACCGAAAGTTTTTAACTGACTACTATGAAAGTTGCAAACATCAATCAGGACATTTTACCTATAAATATTTTTCCACCCAGGCAAAAATAAAATCTCCCAACTTTTTAAAACTTATCATGAACGGAAAAAGAAATCTAACCATTGAAACCATTCATTGTTTTGCGAAGGGACTCAAACTATCTCAACAAGAAACTACCTATTTTGAAACCCTGGTCCTATATAATCAGGCAGGTTCAGAAAAAACCCAAAAATACTACTATCGAAGGTTACAAGGATTAAAAAAACAAAATCCCACTAAAAAAATAAAACACTACTCAAATGATCTGATTGCCCAGTGGTACTACCCTGCTTTGATTTTGTATCTTCATGAAAAAAATATAAACCTGGATCTTTTACCACTGTCCCAATTGATCAATGTTAACATTGGCCAAATAAAAAATATTATCGATAACCTTTTAGCGAGTCATGTTTTAGAAATTCAAGATCAAAAATATCACTTAAATGCAGATTATGTGCATATTAATCAGGACCCCGATAACATTATCCAAAAAAACTATCTAAGAAATCAACTTGAACAATCTTTAAAAACATACGATAACAAATTGCTTGGCACAAAACCTGAACAGGCCAAATTCTTTTCCCATACCTTCACCTTTTCCCAATCCGAATGGGAAAAGTATATTGAATTAATCAAATCATTCCTGGATACAACCACACGCATATCCAACGAAGATGATCCAAACAGTATCGGTCAACTAAATATTCAGATCTTCAAGCTTCAAATCTGATAATTTTTATCAGGTATTTTTTCTATAAATAATTCTGCCGTATCAATACCCTTATATTTTCACCATATTATTCGATAAGTATATGGGTCATGGTGGTTATTAATGATAGGACCTGGAATGTTTTTTCAAAGCGTAACAAATTTACTGCATCATATGCTTACACTAATAAGTGGATGGTGCCATTTGCTGGGCAGATTATTTCATTTAACCAAATCTCCCTACCAAATTCTCGCCGAAAATCTGGATGAAATTTATTTTCTGATCGACCCAAAGGGCGTTATACGAAACCAGGATAATCAGGCCAGTTTGGATATGTTTAAATGTTCAACCTACCAAAAAAAATACCATGAAGTGCTACCTATTGAAGAAAATGATAACCTGCTTTTAAAGGATTGGTATGATCTTGCCTTTGATGTGTCTCGAAATTTTGATGATATCTCTTCCTTGGCCCCCAGACATCTTACCACCTCTGATCAAAGACATTTAAAAATAAAATATCGTCCCGTCTATTCCAGCGATCATCGCCAGATATTATGGATTATTTGCTCAATCGTTGATCAAACGGCACTGCAAGATTTGAAAAATAAGAAAAAAGAGGAACAAAACTATTATAAGATGATCAAGTTACTGCTCAAAAACCAAGAGGGGTTTAAAAATTTTATAAGCGAAACACCTGCCCTGATTAATAACCTAAGAGTGCAATTAACCAGAAATCAGCCGAACTTAAAAAGAATCATGAAGGATGTTCATACATTAAAAGGCACGGCTTCGTCTTATTGTTTTGTTTCGGTCAGCAATGCTTTAAGAGAATTTGAAAATCTCGCTCAACAATGTGCTCCCCTTCACCCCGCAGACACCGAGCTTCTACTCCTTAATCTAACCGAAGTGGAAAATAATTTTTCCACTTTTATGGAAGAAAATTCTGACATTTTTTCCTGTACTCTGGCGGTGACCAACGATGGAAAATTTATTTCACAGCAAACCATCATGGATTTTCTTCATCGGTTGGAAGCTACCCATCCAGAAAGTATAAAGCTCCAACAGCAGTATATGAAAGACTTTGTATTACAAAATATTTCGCAAGAATTTTCCAAATACCGCTCAGTCGCCGAATCCATTGCCGAAGCACAAGATAAAAAAATTCATTTTGTGGTTAAGCACAGCGATATTCTAGTTTATTTCCCCCATTATCTTGACCTCTATCAGGCGCTGATCCATGTCGTCCGTAACTCCATTGACCACGGTATCGAAACCAAACAGGAACGAGAAACCACCGGAAAGCTGGAAACTGCTCATATCCATATTGCTTTTGACAAAACCACTTTAAATCATAAGGACTTTCTGACCATGGAAATCACAGATAATGGTAGAGGCATCAAGAAGGCCCATCTGCTTGAACTGGCCTGCGAATTAGGACTTGGATCTGATATCAGCGATTATGATCTTTTGCAGCTGGTTTTCAAACATGGCATCACTACTAAAAGGCATGAAACGGAACTGTCGGGTAAGGGCATCGGTCTTACGATTGTCAAAGAAAAAGTGGAGAGTCTGGGGGGCAAAATCTCCTTCCAATCAATCGAAAATGAAGGGTCAACTCTAACTATTATCCTGCCTCTGGTAACTTCACCTAAAAAAATCCCCTCACCGATCAATAATGCAGCCTGATAAATCCATTTACCCATCCGCTGGTGATTTTCATGGGTCAAGTTATTGCCAGTCATGGTAATTTTTGTCACAATGAGGTCAGCAACAATTTAAATGGATAATACCCCATGAAAAGAAGCAAAATTATAGGTGTCGGATCTTTTGTTCCTCCAACCGTCTTTACCAATCATGACTTGGAAAAGATGATGAATACTTCGGACGAATGGATTGTGCAACGAACTGGTATAAAAGAAAGACGATGGGTTCAAGATGGCGAATCAACCTCTGATCTGGCCTTGAATGCGGCCAATGAAGCCATTAAAAATGCGGGTATCAATAAAGAAGAAATCGACATGATCATTTTCGCCACCATAAGTCCTGATCATGAATTTCCCGGCACCGGATGTTTCCTTCAGGCCAAGTTAAATCTGCCCGGTATCCCCGCAATTGATATCAGACAACAGTGTTCAGGATTTGTTTACGGATTGTCCATCGCTGATAGTTTTATTCGCACCGGCCAATATAAAAAAATTCTTTTAATTGGTGCCGAGGTACATTCCAGCGGACTTAATAAAACCCCTGAGGGCAGAGATATTTCTGTGTTATTTGGTGACGGTGCTGGCGCTGTCATTATTAGTGAATGCGAAGTCAATGACCCGAATAAAGATCCCCACATTATCAGCACCTACTTACATGCTGATGGCTCGTTTGCCAAAGAACTTTGGATTTGTGCTCCAGGCACAGGAGTGAACAAAAATAATGTTCGTCTCGATCATTCGATGCTTGATCAAGGATTACACTACCCACATATGAACGGAAAAAAAGTCTTTACCAATGCGGTAAAAAGAATGTGCGAAGTCACTTTGAAATGTTTAGATGATGCCAATTTAAAACCCAACGATGTGGATCTTTACCTTTTCCATCAGGCCAATTTACGCATTAATGAGGCCCTGGCAGAAAGACTGGAAATCCATCCTGATAAAGTTTTCCACACCATCCAAAAATATGCCAACACCACTGCTGCCACCATTCCCATTGGAATGAACGACGCCATTAAGGCCTCTAAATTAAAACCGGGCATGCTGGTGGGGCTTGCTGCCTTCGGATCAGGTTTTACCTGGTGTGCGGGGTTGATTAGATTTTAATCACCATCAATCGATCTAATAGGCCACCAGACTTGGAAAACGATTACGATAGATGGTTATGATATCAATCATGTCGTTAAGGATGTGTGGGTCGTTACTCACAAACGGATACGTTGGTCTGCCAAATTCATCGCTGTATCTTCCTGGCACAGAGTTCACTACAATATCCCTATTTCCATAACTTCTTACGCCAAGATCTGAATATTTTTCAACTTCCCGAATAATTTTTAAATCTTGCGGGCCAAGACCTGCTTGTTGAACATATAATACCCGTCTTTGGTCTTCCAATTGATTGAGAAGATTTACTGCTACTCTCTCCTCCTGCGATACCAGATGTTTACCATAGGTTTTAGCTAACGCAGCTCTGACCCGTGGATCAAGCAATTTATCCGCATCATGAACTGCATCAATATATTTCACATAATCATCTGCCAATTTTTTAGCATCTATGCCCGGCGAATTTTTAAATTTTTCTAAAATAAATTCTCTTCCCACCTCTTTTACCTCTAATCGATGTTGGGTCATTTTATTGACAAAAAAAGCTTGCTGGTAACCACTAGTCCCCAGCTTATGAGAAAGCTTTAAAACGGAATGTTTGCCGCCAATAAACCCATCCTCAAACGCTCCCTTAACCGCACTTTGATATTTTTGTAATATTTGGGGGCTTGGTATTTTTCCAAGGGCAGTCGGTACCGCTATTTTCATTTTAGATTTCAAATACTGCATGCTATGGCGTGCTTGAAACCAGCCCTTGCCCCTCCCCACCGCATCAAAGATTTTTTTGACTTGTGAACTGGCAATCTTGGTTACTTCCAATCCACCTGAAATAGACCCTGAGATTCTGCCAATAATATAAGAGGACAACGGTTGTCCTAAAATAGATCCCATTAATCCACACATCACGTTGAGTTGCTGATCACAATCCATGCATTTCCATGCAAGGTCAGGCTTGAGACATTTGCCTCGATTTAAAAAATTATCACTTTCCCATTGATCACAACCGAAATGATAAATGACCGCTTCACGAACCAATCCTAAATAATCCCGGGCAATACTGGCCCCCAAATCCACGGGATTTGCAAACGCTCTCAATATGTGCAAAAGAGTGGACATTTTATCTTCACCAAAGATTAGAAAATGTCCCAACGACTTGGCGGAATCAAGTAACATAACAATATTTTTTAAAACCCCTTGAGCAAAAATATGGAAACAATCGCTTGCTCCAGAGGCCTTGTACCCGCAGCTATTTTCATTTAGCAATTTTCGCAAAGATAGTTTGGCGTGGGTCTCCCACGCTTGCGTAGTTTTGTTATAAGTGGTATCGGCAATCCATAAGGAATTGACAAAAGAATCAAACGCAGAAATTAGGGAAGCATATACATCACATAATTCATCCCGAACACATTGGAAAACGTAATAACTGGCATTATTCACACAGTCTGCAAGCATTTTATCTTTTAGTGCAGTCTGGATAATACTCAGGTCTTTCCAGGAATTAATTGGTAAATGGTGAATCACTGCCGGACACACCGGTCCCATGGCCGAAGTATTTTGATCATAAGCTTCAAATTCTGTTTGAAGTTTGGCAATCTCTTTAATTAAAAAATCTTTAAACTGGTTGCAGCTTGCAAAGACCTGTTCGCCAGAAGGTAAGGGCATATAAAACTCGTAATAATCCAAGAACTGATTTTCCTTGTAACAATTTTGTTCAAGTGCATGAATCTGATCTTCCAAAAGTTGTAAATATTCCCAAAATTCTTTTTGTTTTTGATCCGGTTCAATACTGAACAGGCTTGCTGAAAGCAAAAAAATAAACACAAGACAAAATCTTATAAGCAACCCAGACCTCTTATCATTGCATCCATGGTATCCATGACCTTTATTTGAGAATGATCAATTAGATACTTCAGATTATATGAAACATTTTTACAGGTCAGATAATAGCTTTTTTCATAAAATGTGGTTTGCCCCAGTTTATACACATATCCAAAGACCATGCCTTTCCAATCTGGGTTTTTGTTAATGTCTTCATATTCATAAAATTTAACCAGTTTTCCAAAAGCCAGGCTAAGCCAGGCCAGTCGCCCCAATTTATAATGGGTAAAATAATTTTGCTTATCAGCGTCGGTCAACAATTGATTTATCTGTTCTAGTTCGTTGACGGCAATGATGAGGTTATCTGAAGAATTGATAAAGGCCAAGGGGATTTTCCAATAATCAAGTTGGTAAGTCCAACCACGGGGAAGTTCAACCGTTAATTTTTGATTTTTTAAAGGGATAGTGGTGCTGGCTTCTATCCTGGCGATGAGAAAAAAAATAAGGGGAATTACAAAATATTTCATACAAAATTTCTCTGCGACTTTTTGCCCCATTCACTCAACTCTATTATGTCAAAAGCACCTATTAAATTCAAGGTAAGCAAATTTGAACACATCTAAACACGGTAGATAAAAGGGCCTGGCGCGATTGGGAAAAAACTTAACTGTCTAATAAAACGATTGCTGAGACTCTTGCATTTTAAACAGCTGCTTGGTGGGGGTAAAATATTTGCCCAGATTTTGATATTTATTTAACCACCCGATAATTTTACTCACACCTAAATTGTCTGCATACCCGAGTAATCCACCATGAAATGCCGGAAAACCCAATCCATAAATCACTCCAATATCCACTTCTGCCGGCGTGGAAATAATTTTTTCCTCCAAACATAAACTGGCCTCAATAATCATCGGAAGCATCATCCGATGAACGATCTCTTCGTCGGTAATCTCGATCTGATTTCTAATTTGCTGCTTTAGGAGGGTTTTTATTTCGCCGTCAATCGATCTTTCTTTTTTGCCTTGCTCATTGGTTTTATAGGTATAAAAACCTTTGAGATTTTTATACCCCAGTCTTTGGGTACTTAAGAGAAGTTCGTACGCAGTAATAAAATCATGCTTCAATCGCTCAGGATAGGCAGTCTTAACCGTGGACAATGCCCGGCAAACAATATCCACACCCACAGCATCCATAAGACCGGCCGGTCCTTGGGGCCAGCCAAAGGCCTGCATGACTTTATCAATCCGTTCAAATTCAACACTCTCGGTTAACAGATGCATGAAGCTGTGAAAATAGGCAAACAAGAGACGATTCACCAGAAAGCCCGGACAATCATTGACCACAATTATTTTTTTGCCCAGGCCATTAGCAAAGGTGACTGCGTGGTGCAGAGTTTTTTCGCTGGTATATTTTCCTTTGATCACTTCCACCAGTGGCATTTTGATGACCGGATTAAAAAAATGCATGCCACAAAAATTTTCAGGTCGTTTTAATTTTAGTGACATTTGAGTAATACTCAGCGCAGAGGTATTACTGGCAATAATGGTTTCCTCTGAAAGCTGTTCTTCTATTTGAGAAAAAACCGTGGTTTTTTTGTCCTCGTTTTCAATGATATTCTCCACCACAAAGGTCACTTCCCTTGGTTGTGGCAGGCTTTTTTTGACCATACACCGGAGGTCATTGGGGGCATTTTTTAAACAATACTCATCAATAAATTTCTTTTTCTCATGTAAAACCTTTTCATTTTCATCCATCAGATAGACTTGAATATTTTTTGCCTGGGCATTACAAGCAATACCAGTACCCATGGTTCCGGCACCAATGATCAAAACCTTATCCAGGTGGTGACGTTCAACCAACATTTTATTGCTCATTTTTTTTACCTGTTGATCTGACAAAAAAACTCGGGTCAAACCCTTTGCCGTCTGACTATGGGCCAGTAAGGAAAAATTTTCACCTTCAATATCTTGGGCCTTGGCCCGGTTTAAATCTTTTCCATCAAGCAGAGTATCTATGGCCAGCGCAAAGGCCGGGTAGTGAATATTTTGAATGGTCTTTTTATAATCATTTGCCCAAATCAGATCAGAAGGAGAAACTTCCAAGAAAAGAGTCTTGACCTTTTGCCTTTTTTTCCAATCGAGTTCACCATTCACCAGACGCTTAAGTAAATCCACCGCCTCAATCATTAATGTTTCCTGATTGGTGATAAAATCAATCGCTCCCGCACGCTGTGCCTCGATGGCTGAAAATTTTTTCCCAGAGGTTATCCAATTAATGGCGGTCTTTAACCCACATAACCGGCTTAATCTTACGGTACCCCCCCATCCAGGAATGATGCCAAGACTGGTTTCCAGTAAGCCGACCTGGGCAAATTTACCAGCGATTCGGTAGGAACTGGCCAGGGTAATTTCAAAACCTCCTCCGAACGATTGGCCATTGATGGCCGTCACTGTTGGGATATTTAAATCCTCCAGGTCATTAAAAACCCGGTTTTTTTCCCGCAGCCAGTTTTTTAATTCGTCATGGCCTTTGTTAAAATGCATCATAAATTCAAAAATATCTGCCCCGACAATAAAAACATCCTTTAACGACGAAATTAAAAGACCTTTGATACCTTTGAGTGATTTAATAACGGTCAAAGCCTCTGCCAGCTCCCCCAGAGTCACTTCATCAAAAACGTTGACTTTTGAATGATCATTATTAAATTGCAAATTATAAAGTCCTGCCTCTAAACACTTTAGCTGAATAGTTTTTCCATTATATTCCATATGCCAACCTTCTGTTTCTTATTTGATCTTTCTGGCGATAACAAAAAATTCATGCCCCATCGGAGCAAAATAATCGACCACTTCCCTTTCCCGATCTGCGAGTGTGCTATAAATTTTTGCCACCCAGGTATTCCCATGTAAAAGTGAAGAAACGATCTGCTTAAAATCATGTTTGAAACATTCATGGATAGGTTTGGTATTCAAAAATCCTTGAACAGTGTCCGGCATAACTTGTTCATAAAAATCATTCATAGCTTGATGTCCACAACCTTGACGATATCTTTTTAATCCAAATTTAAAAGCTTTTTCTTTGGCAAATCCGGTTTTTGATAATAACAAATCCAGTGTTTCAGGCAAATAATAATTAAAGTGATTCAAATGAAGCAGCAAGGCTTCATTTCTTTTAATAAATCTTTGATTGCAATGCCAAAAATCCTCTCGACCATTTGGTGTTATAAAAAAAATTAATCCATCCTTATCCAAAACCTCGCTCGCCATTTTAAAAAAATCCAGCGGATTGATCAAATGTTCTACCAGATCACGAGCAATGATCAGATCATATTTTCCAGATGACAAAACGTTTTTCAAATCACTTGAAATAGTTTTGCAGGTGAAATGCTCTTTATAATAGGTTAAAAGATCTTCCACAATATCCATGTAGGTTATATGAGATTTTTTATAATAGTTGGCAATCCCCTGGGAAAAATAGCCATCACCTGCCCCCACCTCTAATATTTTGAGCGGTGTATTTTTATCAAAAATGTTGGCCAGATGGTTTCTTGCAAAATATCCGCCTCGACGATAAGACCTTTTAAATCCTTTGACAATTTTCTGATGGGTGTTGGTGTTTTGCTGCATTCGATAAAGCAAATCACACCCCTTCTGAGTCACTTCCCCTGTTGGTAATGGATCACAGTTCACTAACCCGCAAGTTGCACATTGAACCATGTTATATTTTTCAAGACCGATATAGTTGATCTGTCCGACTAAAGCACCGGTTTGATTATCACAAACTGGACAATCATTTTTTCTCTTGATTGATGCAAAACTTGAAAAAAGATAGACCTGATTCATAGAGTGATTTTATCAACAATAACTAAATATGTATAGAGAGGTGTGTCCCCCATATCCAAAATAACTGGGAACAAAATTTCCATGAACTTAATTTTACTCACTTGATGGTATAATACTCGGGTATGGATTCGTTACATTATTTACAACAGTATCATGCCAGTTTGGAAATGGTTCCCCTGGCCTTGCGTGAGCTTTTCAATATCGAATTTGTCCCTTGTGACATCTATGGACTTAAAAACGGTTTATTTGAGTTGATTTTAAAACAAGAATCCCCTGTGGATAAAAAACAACTGGCGGCGATTTTAAGCCACTCCAATGGAACCTTGTATACATTAAAGGATGAACACAAAAAAATCGTAAAGAAGCAACAGGATCTTCTACGCATTTCCACCCGGTCGCTTTCAATGGGAAACACCATCGAAAATACAAAAAAACAAATGAATTTTTTAACCTTGAATATGTATTATTTGTATCTGGATGCACTTGATAATGACACACTCAATTTGCAACTGCAAAGTGCCCATGCCCTTTCCAAGATACTGATGGAGATGATGCATACTCATAAGGAATTATATGATGATTATATCGGCCAAAAACATCACTACATTCTGGCCCAACCGGTGCTTTCGTCCCTCTTTCTCTTAGGACTTTTAAAAAATTCCAAAACCTATATAGATCAAGACATTGAAGCCTTTTTTTTGGCCAGTCTATTAAAGGATGTTGGGATGTCGTTCATCCCGACAGATAAATTTGAAAAAAATAATCTTACTGATTCCGACAAAAAACAATTTCTCAGACACCCCCAAATCTCCCTTAAAATTTTAAGCGGCCGGACTCCGCTTAGACCTCATCATTTAAAAATAATTGAGCACCATCATGCCTTTAGTGACTTGCGAAGTGAATTAAAACCGGAAATGCAGATCAGACTAAATCCCTCCAATAATGTTATGCTGGGTTTTGAAACCCTTACTACCATCATCATGGACATCATTGCAGCCATGCTTTCAGACCGCCCCTACCGGAATGCCTGTACCCTTTTAGAAAGTCTGGAATTTGTAAAAAAAATAATGTTTGATCAATTCCCCACAGAATTTAAATTAATCGTACAATTTTTCAAAAAGTATTACACTTGATATGTTTAAGCCTAGCAAACCAATCGGGTATCTATCTTATTAAAATTATTTTTACTTTGCAAAATGAAAACTTTGTCGCACAATGAATACAAGGATTTAGCACTAAGTGAAATTTCTTGGCAATCATTCTAGGGAGGGAATAATGGCACAAGACATCAGCCCGATTACTGGCATTCTAGAGGAAGATAAAGTTTACATTGATTTTGGCGAGCACGAAGGAAAGTCGATACTGGAGGTTTGCGACACCGAACCTGATTTTTATGACTTTCTTGTCAAGCAAAAAATTGATGGAAAATGTGCCATCAGAAGATCAAGGGATAAAAGCTTTAGATTACATGTTTCTCAAACTGTACTTTAGCTGCCTTTTTTGACTGAATCTAGTTTTCGCTGAAGCTTAACAATCTCTTTTTGCAGATTTTTCTCCTGCAATTTCCTTTCAGCTTCTCTTTCAATCTCCATTTTCTTTTGTTGATGAGCAATCTTTTCATCATAATCTGTTATTTCTTTATCAATGATTTCTTTTTCATTCTCTTTTATTTTCAGCTTACGCTCCAATTCCTTATAATTATAATCATTGTAGTACTTGTACGCCTTAACATTTTCTTTTAAATCCAACAACTCCTCTTCCGCGATTTTCACCTGTTCAATGGCATTCAATTTTTGATCTATATTGGTATTTTTTCCTTCCAAAAGATTTATTTCTTTTTCAATGTTTTTAATCTGACTTACCAGTTCTTCAATACTTTTTTTAAATTCATCAATTCTATCAGCATTAAGTTTGGTTTCTTGTTTTAGTAATTCACCATCAGGTAAAGGACCAGGACCGATCTGGGCCTGCAACTCTACTTTTTTTTCCTCCAATGCTTTATGCTGTTTAAATTTTTCCTTAGCCTCATTTTGCTTTTCTAAAAATTCTTTTTTGGTTTCTATCAGTTTGAGTATTTCATTTTCCTTCATTTTTTGACGTTTTTCTCTTTCTCTGCGCTGAAAATTTAATTCTCTAAATAGCTGCTCCGCCTGGGAAGCAAAGGAATTTTGATCTGACTGAGTCAAACTGGCCTTGGTTTTCATTGGCGTAAGTTCAATTTCACTTTGCACGTTGGTTGACACATTCTCCCTGACCCGACTCCGACGGGGTATGGGATTTGATATTTTATTACCACTGCTAGTAAAATTAATCGCATTGTAGTCCTGATTTTGGGCCTCATTTTTAGAGTAAGTAATGCTCACCCCCAGATTGGTACAGGTTTTTTCAATATCCTCCACCGTCTGTCCCAGCCTAGTGGTTAACTTCTCGTCAACAAATTGAAACTGATATCTCCCTAACTGGAGAATATCATTATGATAAAGTTTGAATTTTTCATTGGTGGGAATTTTTTGACCATTTACCACGGTTCCGTTCTTGGTTTCCAGATCAACGATGAAACATTCTTCATCACTCACCACTATCTTGAGATGATTACTGGAAATTCTTTCATCTTTAATAACAATTTTGCAATCGTTACCACGACCGATAATTATTCCATCATTAATAGGAATGGCCCTGTTATTCTTTTTTTGAATAAAGTAAAAACCAGTTTTGCTTACAACCAAATTTAATCAACTCCCATAATTATTTCTTAAATCAATTATAGCGAAATTTTAGTTTTCAATGCAGATGGAAAATTATCCCAACCAGCAAGTGTTTAATAAAACTCAAGTTCGTCGAGACGTGACGCATCATATGTTTTTTTTTATCTTGATGGTTTCCTTTTTATCTTATATAAACCTCATAATTTTAAATAATTAAACAATCTAGCAAAGAGTAGAATATGAGAAAATTTAAGATTTTAGTGGTGGAAGACGAAATCGATATTGGAGATCTTTTGCAAACCCACCTATCCTCGCTGGGACATGATTGTAAGGTCATTCATCGGGGAGATGATGCCCTAACCTATATCCAAACTTTAAAAGACGCCGAAGAACCTCCTCACTTATTTGTTTTGGATCGAATGCTCCCAGGTAACAGCGGTATTGAAATCTGCCGCTTCCTCAGACTTTATCAAAAAACCAAATATCACCCCATTTTGATGCTCACAGCGCTTAGTCGTCCAGAAGACATTGTAGAAGGCCTGGATGCCGGTGCAGATGATTATATTACTAAACCATTTGAAACCGATATTTTTCTGGCAAGAGTTCGGGCATTGCTTCGCCGCTTTGAGATTATCGAACAATCGGCCAATGACCTGGTTACTTCCCCGGTTATTACTGTCGGACAAATCAAAGTTGATAAGGACCAATGCAAAGCCTTTGTGGAAGGAAAAGAAATTGAACTTACGCTTTCTGAATACAAAATTTTATGTGCCTTTATGGAAGCTCCCGGAAAAGTCCTAACCAGGAATCAACTGGTCGAATATATCCAAGAAGGGCCCATCCATGTTACCGACAGAACTATTGACACCCATATTTTTGGACTAAGGAAAAAGCTTGGGCCATATTCTAATATGATTGAAACCATTAGAGGTATTGGTTACAGAGTCATTGGAGATGCATAAAAAAAATGCGTAAAAAACGATTTGAAAAAAATATGACTGACCTGCCTTGGCGTTTTTTTAAAAAAATAGCCTTGGCACAGGCATTGGTCACTTCACTTGCCATTATCGCCACCGGTTTTGTGGCCACTTATTATCTTAGAACCTATATTATCGCCCAATCAAAAATACAGCTGGCTGGTTCCCTGAAAATCATAAAAGAATCGTTATCGATGACCAAGCTTGACCCGATCACCTGGTGCAACTCCCTCACTTTTGATCCCCATAACCGATATACCCTCATCAACCGCAAAGGTGTGGCCTTATGTGATAGCTTCATAGACTGGAAAAAACTGGAAAACTTATCTCACCATCCGGAAGTCATTCAAGCATTCCAAAACAATTACGGCGAATCTCTGCGATACAGTCACACTTTGTCCAAAAAAATGCTTTTTGGTGCTCAAATCATTGAACATAATAATCAAAAATATATTATCCGCAAGGCCATCCCACTGGAGCCTATTTATAAAAATATTTATAAATTCGACCAGTCGATTTTGACTATTTTGCTTCCTTTAATTTTAATTACCTCGTTATTTATCCTATTAAAGCTACTGCATGCCGCTCTTCCTTTCAGAAGTATTTTTAAAAAAATAGATGTTTTAAAAAAACTTTCCCCCAGGGACGCCAACAACTTTGTTCTAGGCCAAAACCGAGACTGGAAACTGGTGGAAGAGACCCTGGATCATGCCAAGGAGGATTTGGAGAACTATATTCATGAACTCTATTATGAAAATGAAAAATTCAACACATTAATCGAAAGCATTTCGGATGCCATCTTGGCCATCAACAAACAAAATAAGGTTTTATTCATCAACAAAAGGTATCGGGAATATTTTTTAGAGGACTTCACACTTGACTCAAAATCATCCAACTGCTCCTTTTACAGCATCACAAAAAATGAAAAAGTTAAGGAGATACTTGAGAAGGCTTTGGAATCCGAGACTTCTTTCACCAGGGAAAATATCAAATTGCCCATTAACAAAGCCGGCGATGGATATTTCGATTTATCCATCACTCCTTTGTATGACGCTTCCAAAAAAATGTTTGGCATTGTCTGTATCTTTCATGATGTCACCAGCCGGCGATTAAATGAGAAAATGAGAGAGGATTTTGTGGCCAATGTCTCTCACGAGGTCAAAACCCCCCTGACTGCCATGAAAGGCTATGTTCAGTATTTAAAAAGCAAGCCGGCCCTCAACGACCAGGACACGCTGAAATCCCTGGAAAAAATTGAATCCAATTCCAATCGACTTAATATTTTATTTCAAGATATCTTGAATCTCTCCATGATCGAATCCCGTCCTCAAATTAAAAAAGAAAATATTTTTACAGAAGAAATCACTAACTCGGTTCTTTCCAACGTCAGACAAAGTTATCTTAACAAAAATATCAGCGTAATCACCAAGTTTGAAGTTGAATCCATCCAGGGCAATCCCCTGCTGGTGGAACAAGTGTTAACCAATCTTATAGACAATGCCTATAAATATTCAAAAGAGCCCGGACATATCCTCATCTCTTGGGAAAATAATCTTAAAAACGGTTGTATCTTGAAAATCGAAGATGACGGAATCGGAATTCCCAGCAAAGACATCCCCCGACTGTTTGAAAGATTTTATCGCGTAGATACCTCCCGCTCAAGAAAACTTGGAGGCACCGGACTAGGCCTTGCTATTGTCAAACACATTGTGCAAAAACATGGCGGGAAAATCAGTGTCAGCAGCGACGAAGGCATTGGAACAACTTTTCGCGCTGAATTTCCAAGCACTCAAAACAACCTGCCTCTTTCCTAATACCACACCGATACCGTCAAGTGTTTTGTTTAGTTTGCAAAACCACTGAAGTCATTTAGAATCATTATATATTTTTATATTTAAGGAGACCTAATGAGAGTCATTAATTACATCGAGCAAGGTGGCCCTATCATGTATTTGCTTTTACTTATTAATATGGTGGGCTTTGCCATAATGTTTTACAAATTTTACATGTTTTACAAGGAAAAAAATAAAATATCTGACCGGGTCAAATCTTTGGAGGAATCACTTGCTGAAAAAAAAATAGCCACCAAAGATCCGTCCATCATCATTGAACTTTCTAAAAAGGAAATTGCTGAGCATATGAGAAAACTTGAATCCGGCGTTAACACTATAAAAATTATTGCCACAATATCTCCATTACTAGGCCTACTTGGAACAGTTGTTGGCATATTGATCGCTTTCCAAGTGATAGCATCCACCGGACTAAACAGTCCTGAAAATTTTGCCCAGGGTATTTCCATGGCCTTGATCACCACGGTGGGGGGGCTTATCGTTGCTATTCCACATTACATCGGTCACAGCTATCTGCTAGGGATACTGGATTCTCTGGAAACCAAGCTTGAAAAAGAATTGCTCCGAGGACTTTTATAAATGAAAAAAAGATCAAGAGAAAGTCTGTCCCCCGAATTAACCCCACTCATCGATGTTGTTTTTTTGCTACTGATTTTTTTCATGGTTTCCACGGTCTTCAAGAAAAATGAACTGGCCTTGCTGATGAGCCTTCCCGAGGCTTCCAAAGATAATTCAGTCTCGCAAGTCAAAAATGTTCATTATCTTGAGCTG
This sequence comes from Bdellovibrionales bacterium RIFOXYC1_FULL_37_79, assembly GCA_001770015.1. Taxonomy (GTDB): domain Bacteria; phylum Bdellovibrionota; class Bacteriovoracia; order Bacteriovoracales; family Bacteriovoracaceae; genus XYC1-FULL-37-79. The sequence continues at coordinate 115,990 of MEQB01000001.1, read as the reverse complement.
ACCAGCGATCGACTGGCCTACAACGGAAAAGAAGTCACCATCGATGAACTCAAAAACCACCTCGCTTCCATCACCAACAAAACCGAACCGGTCGAACTGCGGGTTGATAAAAATGTGATTTACGATAAAGTAATAAATATTTTAGATATGCTCAAAAACAGCAAGCTCCATAATCTCTCGCTGATTACCAATCAGAAATAAGAACGATTTCTAATACTTTTTTTTAAAACCAGATGAGGAGTTTTAGTATATGTTATAACACCCCAGCAATCAATAAAAACAGATACTTTTTCATAGGGTTGAATTAATTCCTCTGACAAAATATCTTCAAAAAAATCTTTTGGTAAGCAGCGTGAATCCATCAAAGTTTGAAATAGCCATCTACAACCCAATAATTGACAAAATCACTGTGCTAAAACATAGCGTAACAAAATACTATATTTATGTTAAAAAACTCCGATCAATAAGGATTAATAAATCATTTATTAACCGAGAAAGTTTTAAAATATATATGTCAGGGTTTAACTAAAGGAGTAATTACATAACACGAAACTTTTATTTTCTACTCTTAGTGCTTTTTTCGCTTCAAACATTATCTTTAGCTCAAGAGAATGAGGATAAAATTGTAGAAAAAGATGCTCCACAGGAAAGTAGTGTTGGTGGAACAAATAGCGACAAAATTTATATTGGAAATGATACTCCGTATTCAATTTCAAACACACCCATAACACCTGATCAGCAGAAACTTTTTGATTCGTTATCTGACGAAAACAAAAAAAAGTTTTTGCAAACTAGAAAAAAATTGTTGGAAAAATCTCTACGCGTTTTAAAAATCACAAAACCAGTTTTAGGAACCTGTGCGTTTGTTGTAGATAAAATGCGATGTCTCGTTAATTCGTCAAAGAAAAATAATCAGGTTGAGTCCGATATACCTTTAAGTCGCAAATCTGTGCAAAATTTGCTTTCAGCAATTGATATGGAGATATGGTCTCATGCTCCTATTATTGCATCATCCGATGAATTTGGTTTCATTCTTTCGGCAAACCTCAACGGGGGAGCGGGGCTCGGATCTAAAGGGGCGTATTGGGGGCAAGGACTTGGGGTTTCGTTTGGTTTTAATTCAACAACGAATCGGTTTGTATTTGAATTTTTTCATGATGATCAAAAATTTAAGAGGGCCATACCTTTTGTCGCCCAAGTTGCAATTTCAGGACAAGCTTTTTTATATACTGCACAGAGTGAGCGTGATTTGATACAAGTTGGACGTTTTATTACTCCTCCTGGACCGATTGCATCGTTTGATTCTCCTGCCCAATTTTCATTCGGTGTGAATCAAGGAATTGGCGTACCCCCATTAGACACATTTTATGCATATGAAACATCAAGTACAAGGAGTGATTTGGTAAAAGTATCATTCTCACTAGTTCATCCGATTTCTTCTATAAGGTTCCAATCAATGTTTACTGAAGTAGCAGGTCCTTCAGTAATAAAAGCATTTGAATATGGAAAAGGTGTTGGAAGCCTGTATTTATCAGAAATCCTCGCAGAACTTACGGGACATGGGCTTGATCAATCGCTCAAATCGTTTGCTTGTATGTTTACATTAGAAAAAAATGCAGGACTGGCTACAATGCTTGCAATTATGAAGGCAGGGAATAGCCTCGACACTTCTCTGACCAAGAAAAAATGGTTTAACGTGGCCGGAATTTATAGTGGGAAATTTCTTATTGATACCGTTGCCTTTGAATCTGCCGGTGCGGTTCGGAGCTGTATTAATAAAATTGGGAAAGATCGAGAAGGATGTTTAAAAGAAATAACTGATTATATTTCAAATCAAGAAACGTGGAAACAGAGTGGTATGGGTGCCGGGGCATGGGGAATCGTTGGTGCTGGTAAAGAACTTATGAAAAGCGAACTAAATAAAAATCGACTGTGGCTCGCTATGCAGTCAAAAAATGTTCAAAGGGTTGACAAATATCTAAAGGTCTTAGAGGGATTCTTGGCAGCAAGTATGACAACGCCGACCGGAATTGTGAGAACAGCGCTTGAGATGATGACCGCTGACCTTATTATCGACACGGTTACTTCTACCGTCAATGCAAAGTCTAAGAGCGATTTAAAAAATGAAATTTTATCTTTAGAAAAAGAGTTACTTGGAGAGATGTCACCTGATCAGTTTAAAAAGAAGCTTAATGAATTTCAAACAGCATGTCAGGATTTGACGATGATGCTTGAAGGTGAGGCCATGATTAAGACGCTTACCACCTTAAAAAAGATTCAAGCTGAAGAACTTTATACGCAATCGCTAAATTACTATATGGAGCTTTCTCTTTGCTCAACAGAGTGGGAAGATCTACAGTCAAAGTTTTATTTACATTACGGTCACGATGCTATGGAAGTTGAAGTGGGACAGGTACTTGATTCTTTTGTACGCAAGCATTCCACTTCTGAACGGGCGCAGATGATTGCAGCATATGGCAAAGTAAGAAAATGGAAAGAGGAGTTTTGGTTTTGTGATGACGAGTGCATGAAACAACCACTAACCTGCGATGTTTTAAAAGAACAAAAACATCATGGGTATCGGCTCGCAGGCAGAACAATGGCCATTGAAATGTATATCGACAAGCTTAAAAAACTTGGGGAACCTGGATGTAAAATGATACGTGATGATATGAAGAAAAAACAGGCAGAAGAAATTCGCTGGGTATTTGAAAATAGAATAGCAAAACTAGAAGAAGATCTGATTGAAGACAACCCGAAATTTATGGTGAACATGGGGATGACCGAACAGACTGCAAAGAAGATGGAAGATATTGCGAAAAAAATTTCTTCGAACAAAGCAAGTGAAAGTGAAATGAAAAAATTGCTAGACAATGAATATGGTATTCTTTTGCATGAAGATCAGTTGATAAAAAAGCTCTATTCTTCTCAAAAAGCGAAAGCTGAAAAGTTGCCATCTTCAGATGAACATCAAGCGATATTAGAGGTTGTTTCTTTAACAAAGGACAATACTGACAAGGTTCGAAACGGTTTTGAAAATAAAGCGGTGTATTACAATCTTCAAGATTATTTGATGAAGCACCCTGAGGTGATTCCACGCTTACAAGAAAAGTGTCCAAAATGAAGTTTTCCTTGGTAGGATATTCGAATACCATCAACCATACGATTTGCATTTCTGGCTCTCACACCCTCACCTTAAATCTAAGGATATTATACCGGTAGGAAAAATCTACTGTTTTTAGACTAAACCGGTAGGTTTTTCCTACCGGTTTTAACTCTTATGATTAAATGACTTTATTCCAAAAATTTTTACATAAATAAGTTCACCAGTTTATAAGCACAGCGCTCAATTCTCATATTCCAGTTTAAATCTTCCCAACTACTACCTTAAACTTTCGAGCAGGTGGCATAACATTATCGTTGATAGAAATGAGTTCTAGTAAAGGAATTTCTACGAACTCTTTATTATTTGCAGTTATCGCAATCGCTTCACCAAAAGATTCAAGATTTATCATACTAATTTCTAGGCCAGGTATGGTTTTAAACCAATCTACAAGGGAGATTTCAACACCGTTTTGAAGAAGCACTGTCGAATCGTTTAATGAGCTTCTTACTGAACTAACTTTTAAAAAATATATAAAATCATTTTGAGCGATTTTTAATACTTTTTTTAAAACCAGGTGAGGAGTTTTAGTGTATGCCATAACACCCCAAAAATCAGTAAAGACAGATACTTCTCCGTAGGATTGAATTAATTCCTCTGACGGAATATCTTCAAAAAATCTTCCGGTAAGCAGCGTGAATCCATCAAAGTTAGAAATAGGGTGTTGGGTTTTATAACTAATGGCCGTTACTTTGGGAATTGCATCCAGAATTCGCTTTTGAAGCCTTGGTTGTTGGCCATAATCTCCAGGAGTTTGTCCAGCTAAATCACGGGCAAATATAGCATTGCCTGCCCCCATGTCCATAACATGATCAGCTGAACTGGCCTTGTCCACCACTCGGTTAACAAACTCTTCTCCAAAATTCTCAAAATATTCTAAGCTGCCACGGTTTACCGCTTTACCACTTGAGCTTCCAAAATCGTTTTCAACCACAATTTGCTTTAGAAGCTCCCCACAGGAGATAGAAGTCTCTGCCGCAAGGACAAGCTGACTAATTCTAGTGAAACATAGAAAAACAACAAATATAACGACTAAAAATTTCACAATAAACTTCCTTAATTAACAATTAGGCGATAATAGCATATATTTACCAAAATTTAAACGCTACGCATCATTTTTCGGTAAAAATTTCGTAAGGTTAGCTAACTTTGGGGCAAGTCCTCAATATTATTTCAGATAATTTCGAAATTTGCCCATATCCACAAACCCGATCAAGTAAATATTGATAAAAACGGACCCCGTTTTTGCGACAGGTTTGTTGTAAACTAATGTATAAATCCCTGGCCCAAACTCCGACCCAGGTTCTATCAAACAATGATATTTTCCTTTTGATTACTTTTCCTCTCAAATCTCTTTCTGATTCATTATTTTCAAGTGGCACTTTTGCTCAATGCCAAATAAGAATATTGTACAATGATTTCAAAGCCAGATTAATAATCAAATTTTATCCAATATATTCCCTAAACGAATGATTAAGTTCATTTAAAAAAAGTTGTTTGAAAAAATCAGGGTTTTGTTTCTCGTAAAAATAAAGAATTGCCATGATATAATCTGTTTTAGCAGTATTTACAAACGAAATTGGAAGATACTCAAAGGAGAGCAATAGAGCATTTCCAAGCATCCGGAAGGTTCGCTTATTCCCATCTGAAAAAGGTTGCAAAAATGCTATCAATAAATTGGCGATTACTGCTTTTTCCAAGACATGAACTGATTTATTAATTTTGTTTATCATCAAATCAAAGAAGGATATTATTTGAAACTTATTATCACAAGGAACAAAGCTGGAGTTTCCAATCGAAACAAGATGCTCACGAAATCCCGTATTCACTCCTAAATTATTAATTAATATTTGATGCAGTTCAAGAACATTTTGTTTATCAATCTTTTTATAATGGTGATCCAGGCGAATATATTCAATAGATTCTTTATGATTTAAAATCATCTGTGCATCGAAAAAATCCTTACCTTTTGCAGTTTGGTTATATTTAAGCAGGCCCTCCGTTTCTAAAAGGGAGTAAGTGTTTCCCTCAATATTGGAAGACGCCCAAGAAAGATCAATCACCAATTTCTCTTTTTTTTTCTTTCTTACTTCAGTAGATAAATTTTTTCTTTTTTCCTCTATGAGTTTTTTCATTCGATCAAATGCTTGCAATACATCCATTGAATAGCTAAAATCTGCTTTCAATGCCTTTTCTGAAACTTTATTAAAAAAAACCTTCTTTCGATCGTGAACTTTAAAATATTTATCTAATTCATTTTTTTCTTTTTTAGGAAAAACCGACTCAATTTCAGCGCTGGTAAAAATGAGTTCTTCAACGAACTGATAACTTGTACCCTTTTTCGCACCATTCGCAAAAAGTTGTCCCTCCTCGACTAATCTATGTAAATCATTGGTCGCGGTGTTTCTATGTACGTTATTTATAGACTGAGCATCATTGTTAGAAATAGCCCCGTAAGTCTTCAGAAACTGGATTATTTTGACCTTTCGCTCGTTAAATTCCATACCAATCCTCTATGTGCATAATTATACATTTTTAAATATATGCACATCATACCATGTGCATATATTTAAAGCGATATTTATATGCACAACAAGAATTAGTACTCAAATCCATTTTCTTTAAACCACTGATAAATATAGGAGGTGACCGCTTTGTATTCAGGAGTGCCATCATCCCAAAACAAACTCATTTCAAAGAGCTCATTAATACCAAGCAAATCGTTGACGAACTGACTACAACTTTTCTTTCTACTTAAAACATTTTTATAAAACCTTTTATCACTTTCACTTAATTCCAATTTAACCCCAAGTCTGTTCATTTCATCCACGATCATGCAGGTATTATAGATCGCTTTTGCTTCATGAAATTTTCTCTTTAAATAAACCGTATTCAAAAACCAGAAACGTCCAAATGTTGCTTTTTTATTTTTATCAAATAACTGCTTTTCATCGAAAAACTTAACTTCAGAAAAAAGCTCCTGTAAATTAAATCGAGCATCATTCGCTTCCTTATCAAAATAATGAGTCAGTTCATGGATTAAAACCAATATGAGAGAATCGGTTTCCACAAAATCAACCACTATGCTGTTTTCTTTATAATAATAAACTCCACGTCCTTGTCCAAACTGAATCAAATCTTCCAAAAAAGACACTTCCAACTCATCATTTTTAACTTCCAGGTATTTTTTAAAAACTTTCTTGCCTGGATTTTTTCCATCCAGTCGCTCCAATTTTTTTCCATGATACAAAAAATATTCTTTGATTATTTTTTTATCAATCCGCTTTAAAAAATAGCTCGGATGAACATTTTCCAAATCAATTAACCGGTTATTCAACTCACTTCTTTCCTCTTTAAAGATCGTAATGTTGCCGCTAGTAATTAGCTTAGTATAATACAAAACAAGAGCACTCTCGGAGCTCTCCAACCCAGAATGCGCTCTTATACTTTCGATATAATCATCGGTGATATTAGCAATACTTTGGCCACAACAAAGCAGCCAAAGTATTAATAACATCACGCTATTACTTATTGAATTCATCCCTGATCACACTATAAGTCAAAGGTGCAAAACTATCCAAAGTCTCTTTGTCATAACCAAGCTTTTTAATAAAGGCTACCGCCTGCTTTATTCTCTCTTTTCTTTTATTAATCAAAGTAGTATTTCCAAATTCTGGATATCGAATAATATCCTTATAAAAGTTTTTAATTTTATCTAAATCAAAAAAAGCCATTAGCATTTCTTCTTGTCTTAAACTTCTACCATAACTATCCAAGTCGTGCCCTAAATGCCGACTAATCGCTTCGCATTGAAACAAGATTGGATTATAGTCCGGAAGTTTTTTATATTCGGCCATAGTGATACAAAGATTATTCACATTAAGATCCCTAAAAATCGATTCACTTTGTTCAACATAAACATCCACGAACCTAGACGAATCCGTCTGGTTAGGCTTGATGCTCTTTATTACCGAATTCAAAACTTCTTTCCATAGATTAATCCTATCAAGAGTCATTTTTTCATCATTTTTAAAAACTTGATACAAAATATGTCTTGATAGACGAAAATCATTATCTATTTTATTACCTTGTTGACCATAGCACTGAAGCTCTTTCTCCTCTAATGGCCCTATGAACTCACATTCATTAATCCCCCCCAAAGGAGACAAGGCATTGTGTTCATTATTGCGATAATAAGTTCCCCGCGCCATGTTTCCAAAATTATTGTGAACATGATTATTTGAATAAAAAAATACTTGCTTCTCCCTCCGAATCGCAGGCTCATAGTACCCATCATCCCAGGTCCATTCCTTGAAGCCCTCTTCACCATCGGACTCTCGTCCCATCAGTGGCGCACTAAGCGCTGATTGAAACATTCCAAGTGTTAATAATAAACATAATAATAAATTAATTTTTTTCATACATCTCCTCCGATATACTTTGATTTGTTTTATTTATAGTAAGGGGAAACAAGGCAATCGCTAGATGATAAACACTCTCCAAGTCATCTTGATCTTGTTCAAGTAGTTCCGATAATTCACGTCTGAATTTTTTTATCATGGCACGGGCCTCGTCAAATTTTTTCATGCTGACAGCAAAAGTCACTCCGGAATGACTGCGCTCCCGAACATCAAATTTATCAATTGCATCTTTGGCCAGATTGAAAAGCTGCTTTTGCTTTTTCTTCTTGGCCGAATCGGTATAGGCATTATCACAGGCCGTCGTCGTAAATCCCGAAGTCTTATCAAAAATGTTCCCGTCTTCATCAATGTGAATGAGATTTAATTTTTGAAGCCTCAGGATGGCAAGCTTTACTTCGGCAAGGGTTATATTAAGTTTTCTGGCTATCCAGTTAAAATCTGAGTTAAAATTCTTAGTCGATAGAAGTTCCAAAATAGCATCATAGTACCAGTCACTAAGCAGATGATATTCATCTGCGTTCAAGGTATCGTACGTCATTTCGCCTTTGGCATTTTTAGAAAATTTATTTATTTCATCTGGTGACAAGGAAAGGGCCAGCCCCACTTTTTCAATCATCTCTTTGGACATTTGCCTTTTACCCTTAAAAAATTGGCAAAGCGATGAATGACTGATTTGAATATCTCTGGCAAATGCGCGCAAGGAGTAGATGGGATTCTTCTTACACCTTCTGGCAAATTCAATGTTTAAATATTCTTTGAAGCTCTTTGTTTTCATGGAGCGAAATATGCCACGCCTTGCAATTATTATCAATAGCGTTGTAAACAAAGTGGTTACAATGCTATGAACCATGAATTATTTTCCAACTCCCAAAAGTGTTATCCATCTATTTAATAATACCAACAAGTTAAAGCACTTTTTATATAATCTCAATTTTTTTTAACCTTGAAGGTCAAAATATTGGCAATTTTATAACCTTGTGGTACCATTTTAAAAATGAACCTGAAACGCCTACTGAATCTAACAACAAACCAAACCTATTTTCTATTTGGCCCAAGAGGTACTGGAAAAACTACATTTTTAAAAGAAAATTTTCCCAACCACCTCCATATTAATTTATTAGAAACAACCTATTACTACGATCTAATGAAAGATCCTGGAAGACTTCAAAATATCGTCGGGACTAAAAATAAGGAGGTTATAATTGATGAAGTTCAAAAAATTCCCAAACTTTTAGATATTGTTCATCATTTAATCGAAAAGGACAAAGTACACTTCATATTAAGCGGCTCCTCCGCAAGAAAATTAAAAAAGGCCAATAGTAATTTACTGGCAGGACGTGCACTAAATGCCCATTTGTTTCCACTCACAATAAGAGAACTTAAAGACAAATTTGAATTAGAAGTGGCCCTTAAAAAAGGATTTCTACCTACTTTGTATGATAAAACCAAGAATATTTCCCCTGATGAATATCTTGAAAGTTACGTAGATACCTATCTTCGGGAAGAAATTCAAAGCGAAGGACTGACCAGAAACTTGTCCGGGTTTTTAAAATTTCTGGAAACGGCATCCTTTTCCCAAGGAGAAGTTGTCAATTTTTCTGAAATTGCAAGGGAAAGTGGCAACACCCGAAAAGTTATACAAAATTATTTTGAAATTCTTGAAGACTTATTAATCGGATTCTTCCTTCCCGTCTTCACCAAAAAGGCCAAGCGTAAACTAATCAGTCATGAAAAATTCTATTTTTTTGATGTTGGTGTTTTTCAACAAATCAGGCCTAAGGGATTTCTTGATAAAACCGAGAATATCTGGGGAGCTGCAGTTGAAACTTTAGTCATGCAGGAACTAAGGGCATACAATCATTATTATAAATTAAAATACGAAATCTATTATTGGCGTTCTGTAAATGGTAACGAAGTTGATTTTGTTCTTTATGGCCAGGATAGATTGATCGCTATTGAAGCAAAGGCCACTAAAACCATAGATCGAAAAGATTTTAAAGGGCTGCATGAATTTAAAAAAGACTACCCCTCAGCAGAGCTTTATTATCTTTATTGCGGAGAAAGAACTGAAGAGTATGGTGACATAACTGCAGTGCCCATTACTAATTTCTTCCAATCTTCATATTTGGTCACTGATAAAATCGATAACCTTGATTAAATTAAACCAAACCGGCAAAACCCATAAAGGCAAGTGATAAAAGACCCGCCGTGATAAGTGCAATTGGCATTCCTTTCATACCTTCTGGGATATCCATCAGCTCCAAGTGCTCTCTTATCCCGGCAAACAAAATCATGGCCAGGGTAAAACCTACCGCAGTCGCACTGGCAAAAACCACCGATTGAATCAAATTAAATTCTTTTTGAATAACTAATATGGCCACACCTAAAACAGCGCAGTTAGTGGTAATCAAAGGAAGAAAAATTCCAAGGGCCTGGTAAAGAGGGGGTGCAACTTTCTTTAATATAATTTCAACCAACTGAACCAGTGCTGCAATCACCAAAATAAAAGTCACGGTTTGCATAAAAGCAATATTATAAGGAACCAGAATATAATGATGGACCAGGTAGGTTACAGTGGTCGCCAAAGAGATCACAAAAACCACGGCAAGCCCCATTCCGGTAGCAGTAGATATTTTATTGGAAACCCCAAGGAAAGGACATATTCCAAGAAACTGGGCAAAAATAATATTATTAACAAAAACGGCACCAATGATAATAACAAAATATTCCATAAGTAATCCTTAAGCTTACGCTTTAGCTTTTTTTAATTTATTAACAACCGCCACCAAATATCCAAGCGCCATAAACGCTCCTGGAGGCATGACAAATAATAAAATGGTACTGGCATTTTCACTTACAAACTTATATCCAAAAAATGAACCACTGCCTAGAATCTCTCTTATTCCTCCAAGAAGGGTTAAAGACAAAGTAAAGCCAAGTCCCATGCCTATGCCATCCATGAGCGACATAATCACATTATTTTTAGAGGCAAAAGCTTCGGCCCTGGCCAAAATAATACAATTAACCACAATCAATGGAATAAAAAGTCCAAGCTGGGCATGTAAGGCAGGAGTGTAAGCGTTCATAGACAAATCAACAATGGTAACAAATGAAGCGATAACCACAATATAACAAGGAATTCTCACCTTATCTGGAATCAGATTCTTGATAAGAGAAATCGCCACGTTGGATAACGCCAGTACAAACATGGTGGCCATTCCCATCCCCATTCCGTTTAGGGCCGAAGTGGTAACCCCGAGTGTCGGACACATTCCAAGCAGAAGCACCAAGGATGGATTTTCTTTAATAATTCCTTTAATCAATTCTTTCCACATATTTTTTCCCTTCCCTATTTACTACTTACAAACGCTTTATACGCTCTCTCAATCGCATCACACACGGCCCTTGAACTGATAGTGGCGGCAGTTATAGCATCCACATCCCCACCATCTTTCTTGACTTTAAGTTTGAATAAATTGGGATTTTTTCCCATAAATTGTGATGTAAATTTTTCTTCAGTTACCTTAGTTCCCAACCCCGGAGTTTCCTTTTGATCAATAACGGAGATTTTATTAATGGTTCCATCTGGAAGCATTCCCACCATGAGCCACATCTCTCCACCAAAAGCATTTTTAGTATAGGTTTTTACCGCTACTGACTTAAGTTCACCATTTTGTTTGGCTGGATAACATTCCAACTCTCCACCTTCTTCGACTTTAATTTTATACATTTCTTCGCTTGGTGAGTTACCATAATCGGGCAGGATGACCTCCTTGATGGCCACCAATTGTTTTGATTTTTTACTCATTTCAATCTTATCTTTAGTTAATTTATAAACGTAGGCTAAAGAAGCAGAGGACAAAAACGCAATACTCACTAAAACAAGCACCATATTAACAAAAGTAGATTCAAGATTTTTTGGTTTCACTTTAAAATCTCCCCAAACCTTTTAGGCTTGCACGATCTATTAATGAGAGGAACTACCGCATTCATTATAAGTATGGCAAACGAAACGCCTTCCGGATAAGCACCAAAAAGTCTGATTAACACCGTAATAAGGCCACAACCAATTCCAAAAATCATCATTCCCATTTTACTCATAGGACTAGTCACCATATCCGTCGCCATAAACCAGGCCCCCAGCATGAGCCCCCCTGACAAAATATGAAAGAGTGGATCAGCATATCGACTTGGATTATAAAGCCAAAAAATTCCCGTAAGAATGACGACTGATAGAATAAAGCTAAGCGGAATGTACAAACTAATTACTCTTCTCATTAATAAATAAACCGCTCCGATTAAAAGGGCCATCGCAGACATTTCCCCAAGAGAGCCATTAACATTCCCGATAAATAAATCCAGGTAGCCGGGAATATCAACCATCAGCTTATCAACGGTTTCTCCCATCATCAGCCCTTCTTTTAACTTTCCAAGAGCAGTGGCACCACTTACCGCATCCGCAAAACTGAAATCCATTAAGCGAGGTCTCGGCCAATTTGTCATATCCACAGGAAAAGATATCAATAAAAAGACCCTGCCTACCAGCGCAGGGTTAAAAGGATTTTTGCCCAGTCCACCGAAAGACATTTTGGCAACCCCAATCGTCACCAAGGCTCCCAACACCACCATCCAGGTCGGAATACTGCTAGGAACGTTAAACGCCAGCAAAATACCGGAAACCAAAGCCGATCCATCAGTTACGGTCACCGGAACTTTTAGTAAAAATTTTTGAATCAAATACTCAAACAGCATGCAGGCAACCACTGCGATAAAAGTAACCTTAATGGCACCCATGCCAAAATAAAGTATGGAGACAAGGAAAGCCGGCATCAAGGCGATTGCCACATCCAACATTATCCTTTGAGTTGAAAAATCCCCATGAACGTGAGGAGAGGGAGATACTGTCAACATTTTCGTCGTCACTCTTTGCTTCCTTTTTTAATTGTTTTTTCGGGCCCGAATAAGCTTACCTACTTCCAACTTGCCAAGTCTCATATAATCAAGCAGCGGCAAGGAGGAGGGACAAGTATATTGGCATGAACCACATTCACAACAGTTCATCACATCTTCACTTTCAAGTCTGTCAAATTTTCTCCTATTACTTAACTGATAAAGGAGATAAGGTTCCAGACCGAGTGGACAAACTGATATACATTTTCCACAACGAATACAGCTACCTTGTAACTCTCTCTTGGCATCTTTTTTAGTCATGATTAATATTCCACTGGTTCCCTTTACCACGGGGACATCAATCCCTGTTAACGCTTTTCCCATCATGGGACCGCCACTGATTATTTTGCCCGTATCTTCCGGTAATCCACCAGCTGCTTCAATCAAATCGGCAATTGACGTTCCAATTCTAATCAAATAATTCCCCGGATTTTTTACAGATTTTCCAGTGATTGTTACAATGCGCTCAAGTAGAGGTTTATTTTTTTGAACAGCTTCATAGACAGAAAAAGCCGTACCAACGTTTTGAACCACAACTCCCACATCGATAGGAAGACCGCCCTTATTTGGAACCTCTCTTCCCGTAATGGCCTTGATCAATTGTTTTTCGCCACCTTGAGGATACATCACTTTGAGTGGTTGCACGGTTATCCCAGGATAATCTTTGATTTTATCTGACAAATGTTTAATCGCATCCGATTTGTTATTTTCAATTCCAATCACGGCCTTTTCAACACTCAAGGCCTTCATGATAATTTTGATTCCCACCAGCATCTCATCAGCACGCTCTAACATCACTCGATGATCACTCGTCAAGTAAGGCTCACATTCTACTCCGTTAATAATTAAAATCTGCGCTTTTTTACCAGGAGGAACCATTAGTTTCACATGAGTGGGAAAAGTTGCCCCTCCTAAACCAACTAGGCCTAAATTTTTAACCGTTTCAATTATTTCTTCCCTGGTTTTCACAATTTCTTTTTTTAAATCACTCGATCGATCGATACTATCTTCCCATTCATCCCCTTCCACGTTAATAATCACCACCTCTTTGAGATAGCCACTGGTATCAGTTGATTCACCTATCATGGATACCGTTCCAGAAACCGATGCATGAATATTCGCTGAGATAAACCCACCTGATTGGGCAATCAATGTCCCCACTTTCACCTTGTCACCTTTTTTTACGACGGCCATCGCAGGTGCCCCCAGATGTTGGGACAGAGGTATTTTAACCACTGGCGGAAGTTTTAAAACCATAATCTGCTTATGAGCAGACAGTTTCTGATCACTTGGATGAACTCCACCTTGAGGAAACGTTTTTAAATCACTCATGAATGACTCTCGCTTTTAACTGATTTATTCCCTTCTATTTTAACCCCTAAAATGGCCCCGGTAGGACAACAGCCAATCAAGGCAGGGCCGTGGACACAGGCATCCACCTTGGTGTCGATATAACTCAACTGATTATTTACGCTGACCGATTTACTATCGGTGACCTTGACACATTTCATACAGCCAATACAAGCTACCTCGCAATTTTTTTTAGCCACCGCACCCTTTTGAGTATTCATACAGGCCACATATACTCTAACGCCATTTGGTCCCTTAGGCCTTAGCTCATAAATATTTCTCGGGCAGGCCTTAACACAGGCACCACAGGCCACACATTTTTGTTCATCCACTACTGGAAGTCCGGTTAGCTCATCCACATACAGGGCATCGAATTGACAAACTCTTACACAATCCCCCAGTCCGATACAACCACTCGGACATCCACTCTCCCCTGAATATAGGGAATGGGCCACGACACAATTCTGAGCTCCATCATATTTCACTTTGGCAACCGCATGAATCTTCGTTCCATTACAACGAAGTACCGCAATAAGCGGTTCGCAGACAACCACCTCGATACCAATCACTTTTCCCACTTCAATCATGGTTGAAGAACCACCTACCGGACAGTTGAGACCTTCTAATTTTCCAGCCTTGACCACCGCTTCCGCAAAATTTCTACATCCAGCAAAACCACACCCTCCGCAATTTGCACCGGGAAGAAGTTTTTCCACCAAATCAATTTTGGGATCTTCATAGACTTTGAATTTTTTGGAGGCAACAAAAAGAACACTCGCAGAAACAAAACCAATTGCACTTAAAGATACTATAGATGAAAGCATTAAACTGTCCATGTCTTCCACAGTCCTGGTTGATAACATTAATAATATTTGAAATTATGTTTTCGGTTTTTTTTTATAACACGACCACTATTGTTTTAAAAGTCAAAAATCTGGTAAATTATTGGAGAAATATTTTTTTAAACGGAATTGAAATTGTTTGGTTAATTTCTTTTTTAAAAAAAATATAACTGTATAGTATGGTGCCAGAATCAAGATAGCACAAACCCCAGCCAAGAGCTCATTTCGAAAAATTGCAAAAGCAATCACCATCACCAGAACCATCAATACAAAGGGTAAGAAATAACCAATTAAAACGGCATACAAGCCTTGTTCATTGGTTATTTCAATTAACACCCTATCCCCTACTGCATATCCGCTCTGCGCGTTAACTTCAATCATTTTGATTTTCTTGTCCATCATTGTACACGCTGAACTGGCATGGCACTCACTACAAGCAGAGCTACTGATGACTTCAACCGAAAAAATATTTTCCTGTTGACTTCTAATAACGCCTACCTGTTCTGAGCAAGCTGCTTTCATAACTGCTCCAGATATTTTTCCATTTCCTTGGAAAGAATTTCTTTAAACGATTCTTTGCCTGCAACATCAACCACCCGAACATAAAAGATGACTTTTAATTTTTTTTCGTTGGCAAAATCCAATCCCTTTCCTTCCCCCATAACCGACAAAGCCGTGGCATAAGCATCCGCATCCACACAATCAGCAGAAAGCACGGTAACCGATGTCAAATTATGTTTGATCGGATAACCTGAGGTAGGATCAATAATATGCGAGTATCGCATTTTTTCATACACAAAGAAATTTCGATAATCCCCCGATGTAGCAATAGAAATATCTGTAACTGGTAAAGACCTTCCCGATTCTTGTTTATCCACTAAAGGTTTTTCTATGGCAACCAACCATCTCTTCTTGTTTTTAACATCTTTGAATCCTGAAACCCTGACTTCTCCACCAATTTCCACCATGTAGTTTGTCATTCCATTTTCAGAAAGATAGGTCGCCACCGCATCCACTCCGTACCCCTTAGCGATGGCCGCTAAATCAACAAAAATATTATCTTGACGCTTACCGACCACTTCATTAACAAAATCAATCTCAATGAAATCAATTCCAATATTTTTTTTGACTTCCAAAATTTCCTCTGGACTAGGAGGTTGTGTTCTCTTATTACCATGCGCACCAAACCCCCATAAATTAACGAGTGGCCCCACCGTAACATCAAAAGCACCATTGGTATCCCGGCCAATATCTATGGCCCGCATCAAGACACCATAAATTTCCGCAGAAGGTTTCATGGTCTCACCTTTTTTCAGCCGATTGAATTTACTAATCTCCGAATCCTCCATATAGGTGGACATTTGCTTATTCACCCGGGCCAAAACCGCCTTAATGCCTTCATGTACTTGAAGCTCTTTATCCTTGCTTAATTTGGGTATCAATTTTATATGGTAGGTGGTACCCATGGTATGACCTTCAAAAAATGAGGGCTTTTCGTCCTGCATGATACAGGCCCCACAGATAAGTAGAAAAAAAATGCAGGTGACCAAGTGTAATTTCATTATCAATTCCTCTTTTGTGTTCAAGCATTTCCAAATATAAATTATCTTTTCTTACCAAAATACCAACAAGTTGTTAACACAAGTTTAACAATACTTGAGCTGATTAATTTACTACAATCTTTTTTCAAATTTAACTTTTAAAAAGCTTTTTTTGCTATATACTGTTTTTTGAATTATTTAAATATACATATAAAAGGATAATCAATGAAAGTTCTAATGTTTGGATGGGAATTTCCACCACATATCAGTGGTGGCTTGGGCACCGCCTGCTTCGGGATTACCACCGCCCTAGCAACCAAAAATGTGAATATAACATTTGTTATTCCCAAACTTACGTCCACTCCCACCAATGCCTCCTGTCACCTGATCGGTGCGGAAAACATCATCCCGATGAACGAAAAAGTTATTAAGTCACAAATCAAACATATCAGCAAATATATTGAAGTCCCCTCTATCCTCACTCCCTACTTGAACGACGTGACTTACAAAGAGAGAATTGAGCAAGAAACCAAAGAATCTGTTTTCTCATTTAGCGGAAATTACGGCGGCAATCTTATGGAGGAAGTCGTACGCTATTCGGCTGTAGGAAAAAAACTCGGCGCCAAAAAAGATTTCGACATTATTCATGCTCATGACTGGATGACCTTTCTTGCCGGCATTGAAGCCAAAAAGGCCAGCGGCAAAAAACTCATTGTGCATGTTCACTCCACTGAATATGACCGCTCAGGAAATAATCCACAACAAGATATTTTTAACATAGAGCAACTTGGAATGGAGACTGCAGATACTGTCATCACGGTAAGTGAGCGCATGAAAAACCTGCTTAATACGAAATACGGGATCAGCAACGAGAAGATTCATGTCGTGTACAATGCCGTTACTAAGGATGACCTCTCTGCCATTGAACCCTTGTGGCAGTTCAAGAAAAGACCCGATGAAAAATTTGTGACCTTTCTTGGCCGGATTACCATGCAAAAGGGGCCAGAATATTTTATTGATGCCTGTAAAATTGTTGCCGATAAATTGCCCAATGTTCGTTTTATCATGGCCGGCTCAGGAGACATGGCGAAAAAAATGATTCTAAAAATGGCTTCTCTGGATCTTACCAGCAGATTCCATTTCACTGGCTTTTTAAAACCCCTGGAAAGAGAGCATCTATTTAACTTAAGCGATCTTTATATAATGCCCTCCGTTTCTGAACCCTTTGGGATCACTCCGCTAGAAGCCATCAAACACAATGTTCCGGTTATCGTCTCCCATCAATCAGGAATTGCAGAAATTCTTGAACATGCTAAAAAAGTAGATTTTTGGAATGTTCAAGAGCTCAGCAGCGCAATGATTGATATTCTTACCAACGACAAAGTCACCAGACAGATGGTGGAAAATAATCGAAAGTGCCTAGATCAGATTGACTGGAAACACGTTGCCGATCACATAATTTCCATCTACCACATGTAAATTATTCTATATCGACTCCAAAGGCATCACTTAAAATAATTTTGATGATATCCCGCCTGGAAATAACTCCCACCAGTTTTTGGCCGTCACAGACAGGAATCATCCGGTATGAATTTTCAAGAAAGACTTTTGATACTTTTCCTAACTCGTCATTAGGACTAACCATATTCACCTTCACGCTGGAAAAATCCCGGACCTTCATATCGCTGGTAACCTTTCCTTTATTGAGCAGATCCAACATATCCTTTTCCGTGATCACACCCCGTAAATTGTTATCCTTATCAACTATTGGGACACCTGCAATTTTTTTTTCAATCAACAAAATAATCGCATCAATTAGTGCCGTATCCTGGGCCACCGAATATACATTGGTTGTCATGACATCTTTTGCCTTTACCATAATTCATCCTTTTTTTAAAACGCATACTATACCCCATTATAAAAACAAGCCAAATTTTATACAAGCTTAGTTTTTTTAAAAAATACCAGATCATTTCCCTAAACTAACTTTAAATAAAGTTTCATTCATGGTAGGAGAGGTTTAATGAAAACCTCCGTATGCTTTTATTTTCAAGTTCACCAACCTTACCGTATCAAACCAGACTATTCATTTTTTGACATGGGCATGAACCGTTCATTTGTAGATGACAAAACCAATTGTGAAATCATAAACAAAGTCGCAAACCAGTGCTACCTTCCCACCAATAATATTTTATTGGAGCTAATAAAAAAATATCCTTCCCAGATAAAAATTTGTTTTAGTCTATCTGGTATCGTTATTGAACAAATGAAAACCCATGCCCCAGAAGCGCTTGATAGTTTTCAAAAGCTGGCTCACACCGGATGTGTAGAATTTCTGGCAGAAACATACTATCACTCACTTTCCTCCATCTTTTCCCACGAAGAATTTTCAAACCAGGTAATGGAACATAAAAAAATAATCCAAAATACTTTTGGGCAAATCCCCACTATTTTTCGCAATACCGAGCTAATCTATAGTGATCTCATTGCCCAACATGTCCATGAACTGGGACTTAAAGGGATTATGATTGATGGAATTGATCGGGTGCTTAAATGGAGGAGTCCCAATTTTCTTTATTCACCGGCCAAATATCCAGAGCTATTTTTGATTTTAAAAAACTACCGACTCTCCGATGATCTGGCTTTCCGCTACCCAGTAGTTTTAAAAAATCACAACCGTTTATTATTAGATAAATTAAAGCAGCTAGCTTTAAAAGGCAGTGAAGTCATCGGTCTGTTTATGGATTACGAAACCTTTGGCGAGCATCATTGGAAAGAATCCGGGATTATCGATTACTTGAAAAACCTGATAGAATCAATTGTCCAGTCCTCTACTTTATCCCTGGCTTCACCTTCTGACGTCATCAATTGCTATCAATCCCACGGTGCTCTTAGTATTCCAGATGCTATATCATGGGCGGATACGGAAAGAGACCTTTCAGCCTGGTACGGCAATCCCATGCAAAACTCTGCCACCGAGCTGCTCTACTCTTTGGAAAAAGCCGTCAAGGCCACACACAATTTCGATCTGATCCGCTCTTGGAAATTACTTACATCCTCCGATCATAGTTATTATACCTGTTTAAAAAACTATAGCGACGGAGCCGTTCACAACTATTTCAGCCCCTTTAATTCCCCTCATGAGGCTTTTGTGGCCTACTCCAACGCTATTAACTTTATAAAATATAATCTATCTCCAAACTAATCTTAACGTAATATTGATCTAAGTTAAATTCCTGAAACCTTTACAACTCCCCTGTTATGCATTACAAAATAGTAATACCAAATTAAAGAAGAAGTCATGGAGTTATCAATGTTCAAACTTAATACATTCACTGTTTTACCAACTGTCCCTACCAAGCTTAAACCGCTATTGGAAATGGCCAACAATCTATGGTTTTCCTGGAATAAGGATGCTTTTTCACTCTTTGAAAAAATTGAACCCGAAATCTGGGAAGAGTGCGGAAACAACCCCATCAAGCTTATTTGCAATCTACCTCAAAAAAGAATGGAAGAAATTGCTAAAGACGACGAATTTGTAAATGAACTTAATACGATCTACGCCTCTTTCACCAATTATATGGAATCAAAAACCTGGTATGAAGGTCAATATGGAAAAAAGCCCGAGGGACATGTGGCCTATTTTTCCTGTGAATTTGGTCTCCATGAATCTCTTCCAATCTATTCGGGAGGACTTGGGGTCTTATCAGGTGACCATCTCAAATCAGCCAGTGACCTGGGTGTTCCTCTGGTTGCCGTGGGACTTCTTTATCGGGAAGGTTATTTTAGGCAAGGACTAGATCCTGAAGGATTACAACAGGAATTTTACCCGAAAAACGAATGGTTTTCCCTGCCCATCATTCCCATTAAGGATCAAGATGGGCAGGCCTTAAAATTAAAAATGAAAATTGGAGATGAAACCATCTTCTATCAAATCTGGAAAGTTCAAGTCGGACGTAATCCCTTAATCCTGCTTGACACTGATCTCCCTGAAAATAACGAGCACCAAAAAACCATTACTCAAAGACTTTATGTTGCTGACCGCGATACCAGACTTAAGCAGGAAATTTTACTTGGGATTGGAGGAGTCAAGGCCCTCCGCTATCTTGGCTTTCGTCCATCTTGTTACCACATTAATGAAGGTCACTCTGCATTTTTAATCCTAGAGCGTCTGCGCACCCTGATGAAAAGCCGCGATCTCTCCTTTAACGAAGCCCGGGAAATTATTTGGGCCAGCAATATCTTCACCACCCATACACCCGTAGCGGCTGGAAACGAACTCTTTAAACAGGAACTGATAAAAAAATATTTGGAAACCTGGGTGAAGGAAAATCTAAGTCTTGATTGGGAAGATTTCGTAGCACTTGGTCTCAAAGACCCCAAAAGTAAAACTGAAGAATTCTGTTTAACTATTTTGGCACTTCGTTTTTCTTCCCTTTCCAACGGGGTTTCCAAACTGCACGGGGAAGTCTCCAAAGAAATGTGGAAAGAGCTTTGGCCTGAGTTACCAATTAGAGAAGTGCCCATCGGTCACATCACCAACGGAGTGCATACGGCCACCTGGATGTCAGGTGAACTGGAAAAAATCATGAGCCGCTTTACTCCCAGAAGCTATGTAAAAGAGCTGGCTGATTTCAACATCTGGAAAATTGTTGATGAAATCCCTGATCACACGCTTTGGAAAATCCATAACGAACGCAAAAAAGCCCTCATCGACTACGCCAGAGACCGGCTGCGCTTTCAACTGCAAAGAAGAGGTGCCAATGCCGATGAAATCAATCGCATAAAAAGTATTTTGGATCCCGAAGTCCTCACCATTGGTTTTGCCCGCCGATTCGCCCCCTACAAAAGAGGAGCACTGCTTTTTAGAGACATGGAAAAACTTAAAAAACTGGTAACTGACCCCAATATGCCAGTTCAATTTATCTTCGCAGGAAAAGCACACCCGGCAGATGACAATGGGAAAAAAATCATTAAAACCATTTTTCAAGCATTAATTGATCATCCAGAATTTTCCAAAAGAATTATTTTTCTAGAGGATTACGATATGGATATGGCGAGATATTTAGTTCAAGGGGTCGATGTCTGGCTCAATACTCCCAGACGCCCCCTGGAAGCATCTGGAACCAGCGGAATGAAAGCGGCCATAAATGGTGCTCCTAATTTATCGGTACTGGATGGATGGTGGGATGAAGCCTTTGATCAAACCCATGGATGGGCCATCGGACATGGTGAAATGTATAAAAATCTCGAACACCAAGACGATGTTGAATCCACTTTGATTTATCGACTTATCACCAAAGAAATAGCCCCTCTTTACTACGAAAAAGATGAAGAATCCAATTTACCCCTGGCCTGGATCACCATGATGAAAAAAACCATCAAGGCCTGTGGACAGGATTTTAATGCCCATCGAATGGTGTGCGATTACATCACTCATTACTATAACCCCGCAGAACAACTTCACATCGCCCTTACCGAAAATGCTTGCAACGATGCCCGGATGATTGCGGATTTAAATAACAAATTAAGAAAGCACTGGAAAGATATCAAAATCATCGAAGTAAGCAAACCAGAGCAAGAAGTGGTTTTGGCCGGGAACAAAGTTGAAATAACCGCCAAAATGAGCTTAGGCCAAATTAAACCGGATGAAATTTTTGCGGAAGTTTATCATGGGCAACTAAGTCCCAAAGGTGTGATCTCCACCCCCAAAATTGTTAAAATGGAAGTCATCGAACACACTAACAGCCAGA
Source organism: Bdellovibrionales bacterium RIFOXYC1_FULL_37_79 (assembly GCA_001770015.1). Lineage (GTDB taxonomy): Bacteria > Bdellovibrionota > Bacteriovoracia > Bacteriovoracales > Bacteriovoracaceae > XYC1-FULL-37-79. The sequence continues at coordinate 93,970 of MEQB01000001.1, read as the reverse complement.
CCGTTTTCAAGGCCATGATTCCTTGTGATTTAGGGGGGCAATACGCCTACACGATACGCATCAGGCCTGGAAATGAAAATTTAGAAAACAAATTATTACCTGGACTGGTCTATTGGTATAAGGAGTAATCAAGGTAGTTCCATGTTCCACAACCACTCACCATTAATTATTGCCGGTCCATGTAGCGCTGAAAACAGACAGCAAGTTTTTCAAATTGCCCAAGCACTGAAAGAAACTGGCAAAGTCGATATTTTTCGTGCCGGCATATGGAAACCCCGAACGATGCCTGGAACCTATGAGGGACCTGGCGAGAGCGGCCTTTTGTGGCTGGAGGATGTACAAAAAGAACTGGATATTTTGGTGGCAACTGAAGTCGCCACTCCCGCTCATGTCGAGAAGGCGTTAAAACATAATATTTCCATTTTATGGATCGGGGCCCGTACCTCGGTCAATCCATTTTCAGTCAAAGAACTGGCCCATGCACTAAGCGGTACCGATACCACCGTCTTAATAAAAAATCCCATCAACGCCGATATTTCCCTTTGGATTGGGGCCATTGAACGGATAAAACAGGCCGGAATCAAAAAAATCATGCTTGTTCATCGAGGATTCACTTCTTTAAATCCTGCCCCCTATCGCTACGATCCGATTTGGAAAATTCCCATCGAAATAATAAAAAGATACCCGGATCTTCCCCTTCTATGCGATCCCAGCCATATTTCAGGGAATCGCCAGTATATCGAACAAATTTCCCAAAAGGCCCTCGACTTAAATATGAAAGGACTTATGCTTGAAGTTCACAATGATCCAATGCGAGCCTTGGTGGATCAGCAGCAACAAATCACTCCCGCTCAGTTTGTAGAAATCATCGAACGTTTAAAAAAGAGAAAGGAAAACTCCACTAATCAAAGTTATCTGGAGAAATTAGAAGAGCTTCGGGGTCAAATCGACAAAATTGATCATGAGATGCTTCATCAACTGGCCAGTCGCAAAGAAGTGGTAACGGAAATTGCCAAACTCAAATTTCAAAACAACATAGGTCCCCTGCAACTTGGTCGTTTTCAAAAAATCTGTCAAGAAAGAATCAAGTGGGGACAATCCCTGGGACTTTCAAAGGAGATGATTGAAGAGCTGTTTACCACCATCCACGAAGATGCCGTGAAATATCAAAGTGATTTAATGAAAACCTTCTAACCTGAACTCACTAGAATTTTTTAATCATCTCTTCATTTTTCCTTAAAAACCATCTTCTCATCGCTACTTTCAACCAAATAAGTTCAATCAATAAAAAGACTATGGAAACTAGATAAAAGCCGATCGTTTTAAAAAAGGTCCATTGGCCAGTAGTTGCATAAAAGGCCACCAACCCCATAAAGACACCATACCCCACAAAAAACAAGGCTGTGTGAGTTTCAAATTTCGTCATGATTTCAAGCGGAGGCATTTTGCGTGGATCACTCAGTGATTCCATCATCTCAAATAAAAGACCTTTTCCGGTTAAGACCTTGAACATTAAAAAAGCCCCAATACCAATGCCAGTTATACCAGGTTGCAATTTAAACCAGATTCCCTGGTTATCAAAAAAAGACAAGGTTCCCAAAAAAAAGATCAGAAAAAAATTGGCCTTGGATATTGAATGAACATGCTTCATACATATTTTTTCAAAGATAATTTCTATCAAGGCCAGCAAAACGCCCCCGACCGCTGCAATTTTAGGTTCGTAATAGGATTCCAGATACCAATAAAAAACTGCCGGCAGAAAAGAGATAAGAAAAAAGTGCTTGGACATTCCTTTAATAAAGTCCCCCATTCATTTTCATTATTAAAATACCCTGATTAAGACACTTTAGGATAATATTTATGCATTGGTATTAAGGCAATCTTCTTTTCAAGATATTCAAAAAAATCTCTTTTAAATGATTCAGGCGCAATAATTTCGACCTTGTCCTTTATTTGATCAAACCAATCCAATAGATCCGGAGTCATCTCCAAGGTGGCGGCCCATATCAAATCCTGATTAGGAGTCTTGACAATATACCTGTTTAAAAGCAATTGATAAGGCGGCAAAATTTCAAAATTCTCCCCCGCCCTTATCTTCAAAATTAACCGATCCTCTTTACCATTCATGCTCCTTAGCTCTCTGACATATCCTTCCAGCTGCATCCCCATAAAATTCGCCACATATTTCCGTTTAACCAGCTTAATTTTTTGAATTATACCTGTAGGGATATTAATTAAAATACGACCTGGTAAATGCTCACCAATCAAAGTCAGGGTTCCGTCCACATAAATAAGCAGGTGTGGATAAACCTCGGTGATTTCATCGTGAACGGTCAGACTCAACACTTTCTTTTGTTTTAAGGCCTCATTAATAACAACCACGGCATTCTCATCGCCCACGCTCAGACTCCTGCGTATAGCAAGCCATTTTAGAGGAATGCAGGCTTGCTTTTAATAATCTGTTTATTCGGCCCATCATTAATAACACACTAATCTAGTCGGCTTTTAAGGCCTCTATCTTTAGTCCTTTGCCAAATATATTTTTTTAATGAATACTAAAACCGTGAATTTGTTAAATATCTTTATTTTTATATAAAAAGTGAGCATATCGATGATAATAAAAAAGCTAATGGCATATCCAGTACTTATGGTGGGCATTCTATTTATGGTCATTTTCCTATTTCAGTTAAAAAACAAAGGTGTTTTCAAAGATCATTTTGACAAGTTACAGGCCACCTCCTGCCGATCCGCCCTAGTCATGCTTGATAAAAGGATTGCCAAGAATTGGAAATCAGAATGTGATGATAAAAACATGATTATCACCATCTCATCAAACATCAAGCGAGAATCATATAAGGATGATTATAAGTACAAGGCAGCCATGTACCGAGAACTGGCCAATTCTATTTTTTTTATCTCAAAAAATTGTGCTAACGATAGCCTTGAGAGAGTACCTTGGGTGGTCGTCTTATTTGAATCCAATAAAATGAACATCTCTGCCAGGACGGAAGGCAAGCACCTCGCTCGTTTTGCAACCTTAACCGATAGTAAAATAATTGCAGAGCACTTAAAGACAAGTGTCCAGGTCAAAGAATATGTCAAATAGACTGGGGTCCTTGGAAAATACGTTCAAATATGTACCCGGAACATTTATTTCGTAGTTATAAGCGTGCAAAAAAACCCTTGGCGCCTTCTTGCCTCCATACAGTTCATCCCCCAAAATAGGAAAACCAAGGTGAGCAAGCTGGGCCCTTATTTGATGTCGAAGTCCGGTTTTTAACTCAATTTTTACTAAAGAAACATTTTCTTCCCGATTGAATTTAAGAGGATTAACCATGCAGATTCCCGGTTTTGCCCCTTCTGTGTCATGATCAGTAACGCTCATCTTTTTCCCCTTAAACTGGGATTTTCTGAAGTAATGAGTAAGATGATATGCTTGTTCCAGTTGGCCCTCCACCACTGCCAGATAGGTCTTCTTTTTCACCAGATCCTCATATTGATCTCTTAACTTCTTTAATAAAATTTCCTTTTTCACGTAAACCAGTACTCCCGAAGTAACCAGATCAAGACGGAATAACAACCCCCGATCATAAAAGTTTTTATTCACTTCTAATATCTTAGGATCAAACTCCTGCCTTAGAAAACTCAAACAATTATCACTTTCATCATAAAAATGGGGATGAGCATGAATGCCAGGGATTTTATTTAAAACCAGATAATTCTCATCTTGAAACAAGATTGCCAAAGGCTTCCCACAATAAATCGGATTAATCATTAAATGATTAACCAGGTTTAAATCAATGGCATACTCTCTCCTGGCATAAACTTTTTGGCTTAATTTTTTCTTATTTCCAATGATTTTTTTTAGATAAGATTTTGAACACTCAAATACGCTTTTTAGGGCAATTTCAAAATTCGCATACTCATCTAGAAAACAAAATCCTATTTCTTTTTTTGAATTCATCTAATGAACATAGACTTTATGCCCAAGCGTTGATAAATCAGTTTTTCCCAGGCTAAACTCTACCCGTCGACTTAGATAATCAATCTCAGATTGTTTTTTTCCAGGCATCACCAAAGGCCTTGAATCCCCATAAAAAACGGTGGTGATCACTTTATGAGGAACCCCTCTTTCAATCAGAGAGCGACTCACTTCAGTTGCCCGATAGGCAGAAAGCGCAAAAGCATCCAATTTACCATCAACCGAAGTTTCTCCTCTGGCCGCATGGCCTTGAATAAAGATGACCCATTTTCCTTCCGAAAGCATCTTCACCAATCTTTTAAAAACCTCTACCGCCAAACCTTGATCCGATAAGGTGGCAGTCCCTTCTTTAAAAATCAAACTATCCTTAAGTACCACCTTTATACCTTCTGGCATTTCATAAACTTCCACCGATTCAGCCAGTTCGTAATCTTTTAAATCTTTTTTCATCAATTCTAAATCTTCGGTGGATGCCCGATTGATTTCGTGTTTATCTAAAAGACCTTCCATCGTAAGAAATTCAATTGGAAAAGGCTTAATAGGCTGCTGACTTTCAATCATGGTTGGATAATCATCCGGTGATTTTCCCTGCTGAAGAACCTCTCCTTGAATCAGAACATTCCCTCCAAAGGCATCTCGAATTGATCCAAGCGCCGATTCATATTTGGATGTTTCCGTTTTAGCAAATGACAAAAGCAAAACAAAAAACGTCAATAAAAGGGTCACCATATCCGAATAAGTTGCAAACCAACCAGGTAAACAAGGCGGACATCCACCTCCTCCTTTCTTGGCGGGAGGTTCTGGAGCTGCGGGAGCGGTTTTTGCATTTTCATCGGCCATGACTCACCTTCTTTTTCAAAAAACTATTCTTTAGTTTCCTCAAGCGCTCTTTGCTTCGGTGGTAAAAATGAATTCAATTTCTCTCTAATTAGTCGTGGGTTTTCCCCGGCCACAATACCCAAAGTCCCCGCAATGATAATATTCATTTTCATCACTTCGCTCTTAGATCGATATTCGATCTTGACCTTCATAGGAAGTGCGATAGCATTTGCCACGACCGAACCATAGAAGGTGGTTAAAAGAGCAACCGCCATAGCCGGACCAATGGATGAGGGATCGGAAAGGTTTTGCAACATAATAACCAAACCAATCAATGTTCCAAGCATTCCAAAAGCCGGGCCATCAGCGCCCATACCATCAAGCACCATGACACCTACCTTGTGACGCTCCTCCATGGAATCAATTTCCAACTGCAAAATGGATTGCAACACTTCAGGGGGTCGGTTATCAGCGGCCAGATTCATGGCCTTCTTTAAAAAAATATCATCAATTTGAACTTTCTCAAGAGCAAACACTGATTCTCTTCTGGCGGTTTCCGCCAGCTTTACTATTTCATCAATAGTTTTTTTCGGATCAACTGGAGTAATAAAAATAGTTTTCATCATAACAGTAGCGACCGTTTTGATGACTTCTATTGGCCATTTTATACAGGTAGCACCAATCAAACCACCACCAACACAGATTACCGAGGGTATATCTACAAAAAGTATCAAGTCGGCACCAGTTAAAATGGATCCAATAATGGCGACCGAAACAAAGACCAGGCCAATAATCGTTGTAATATCCATAAACCTTCTTCCTCATCTTTTAACGAATTATTATCTATCCATCAGTTTATTTTCTTTCTTGATTCAAATATCGGAAATTAAAAGAGATACTTTAAAAAATGTTTGACATGAGCAAATAGATCACTTGCATACAATGAAGTAATTTTCTTTTATTAATTGATCCTTTTTCTCTGGATTAAACTTCTGACATGAATTATTAATTCAATTGCTGGTGACATTCTCCAAGTATTTGAGCATATTCATCCGTAAATTTTTAAGAGTAATTTCATCAGAAATAAGTCCTAACTCATCTTGAATAAACTCTTTTGGAAATCCCGTAAGCTCTGCTAATGTATCAAGACTCACTTTTTCATTTTCGGTAATATGCTCAAATTTTTTTTTAACGTTTTTGATACCAGAAATTCCAGTAGTGATCATTGACACTCCCTTGCGCAGTTTTAAGGCAAACTTCTATGTTGCCCGATTTTAAAATTATTAAAATGATCATATCCACGGTGTTTTTCTGATGTCAAATTTGAAATTCATTAATTACTTATTTGTAAGCTTTTGTTAGACAAGCTATATTTCTTGTCATCAAATCAAGTGTATTTAACTGATATCACATATCCAGGTAATGTTTCTTAATGACTTTTTTGTAAAGAATTAATTGTAAGAAATTGGTTAAAAAATTTTTAGAAAGCTTAATAATTTAAGTTCCATTTCCTTAAATTCAGCCCGTATATTGCTAAGCAAAGTAATACCGCCCCCGGACTTGTACAACAACTTTCCCTTATTAAAATCAATTTCGGCGGTACGAATGTTAATTGAAGCGGCCATCACTTCGTCATCTAAAATGATAGTTGAACCAGTGTAAAATCCACGATCATAATCTTCCAAATCCCGCAATATTTCCACCACTCTTTTTTTAGGTGCTCCGGTTATACTTCCTCCCGGAAAAATATTTTTAATTATCTGTCCCAAGGTTATTTTTTCACTTAGTTGAACTTTTATGAGCGAACACTGATGAAGTATTTGAGGAACCATCAGAGGTATTTTCTTTTTGATGATTTGGGCCTGAGGTTGTTCAATCCTTGATAAATCATTTCTAAGCATATCAGAAATCATAAATAGCTCAGCTTGATCTTTTTTTGATTTTTTCAGAGCAGACCAAGCACCATTAAATTTTCGAGGTGATGAAACTTTTATACTCCCCTTGATTGGCATCGACCAGCACAAAAAACCCAACTTGTTTTTACGCATTTGAAAAAGACATTCCGGCGAATTACTTAAAATCATCGTATTAAAATAAGGCAACCAAGTAACATGAGCATAGGCCCCCCTCTGTGCCCGACTGGCAAAAAATTGATTAACAAAATCAGTGGAGGTTTGACCTTTAAACGCAAACTGAAACGGAAACGTGAGATTAAATTGGTAACAATCACCATTTAATAATTTTTTTCTGCCTTTCTTAAAAGCCTGGGTATATTTTTCCCACGAGGGAGAAGAAATCTGACCAAGCTTAACCCGAGGGCCACTTTCAGGATAGAACCTTTCTTTTTTTTCATACCCAATCACAATCCCAAGCAGTGTCTCTTTCTTATATTGATAATTATCCAATAAATAATAAAAGCCAAACTCATAAGTTAAATGAATAACCGTTTTTTGATGATTATCTACAAAATAAAATTCATCCAAAAAAGCATGCAATTGAGCGGGACTGGTTTTTTCTTTTTTTCCACTCAGCAAATTGATCTTATACTGGTCATACCAAGCATAGGCAAACTGAGGCCTGGATAATTTTACCTCTTCACGTCCGCTATAAATTGTAAAAATATTATCGGGGAGGTTCATGGACAAAATCAGGATTTAAAAAACTGGTATAGGCGCCCTTAAACACCAATCTTACCGTGCCTTGCTCTCCTGACCGGTTTTTAACCACCAGAATTTCCGCCATTCCCGGATCCTTGGTGGTCTCTGGATTATAGAATTCATCCCTATAAATCATCATAACAATGTCTGCGTCTTGCTCAATGGTTCCAGATTCCCTTAAATCCGAAAGCATCGGCCGTTTATTAGGCCTGGATTCCACACTTCGATTTAACTGCGACAAGCATAAAATAGGACACTCCAATTCTTTCGCCAAATTTTTCAGACTTCTCGACATCTCGGCAATTTGTTGCTCTCTGGGCGAACTACTATTATGTGGCTTCATCAGTTGCAAATAATCAATCACCACTATGCCAAGTCCATGTTCAGTCTTGATTTTTCGACAATAACTTTGAATATCATAAACCGTCACATTAGAAGCATCATTTAAAAAAATTGGCAAGCTAGAAAGTTTTCTAACGGCGTTACCAATGGAATGCAAATCGGTTTCCAAAAAATTTTTAGTTCTCAATCTTTTTGAATCCACCTTGGCTTCACTGGAAAGCAGTCTCATGGATAATTCATTGGCCATCATTTCCAAGGAAAATACAGCCACCGGCAAAGTACCACCGGTCATGTCACATGCATTAATCGCCATATTCATAGCAAGAGACGTTTTCCCCATTGCCGGACGGGAAGCCAGGACAACCAACTGACCAGGTTGCAATCCCAGTAGAATTTGGTCTAATTTGCCGTAGCCGGTGGGAAGACCAGATATTTCACCGGACACCCGAGAGGTATCTTCCAATTCACGCAGATTGGCCTTCAAACATGACTTTAAATCGAGCATTCCAGAAGTTTTGGCATCGCTGGTAAGTTTAAAAAAAGTCGCCTCGACTTCCGTTAAATAATCTTCCACTGAGCCGGTGAGATTCAGGCCCTTTTGGGCCAGGTTTTGACTTTCTCTGATAATTTTCCGAAGGCTCGACTTATCCTTTACCGATTTGCCGTAATGATAGACGTTGGCTGAAGAAACTTGTTCCTCAATAATATCCAAAATATATTTTTGCCCGCCAATATCTTCAATCTTTCCCTGATCCTGCAGGACAGAACAAACCGTAACATAATCGACCGGACGACTGGTATTGGAGAGTTCTTTTATGGCATCAAATACCATCCCAAACCGTGGATTATGGAAGTCACTCTTTTTTAAGTTCAAATCCACAATTTCATCAAAGGCCTTGCCATCCACCAACAGCGATCCGATTAAGGATTTTTCTGCCAATTCATCGTGCGGTAGTTGAATCATTGAACTTCTTTCCTTTCGCTACACTAAACAAACCAAACCCATTTCATGGATTTATTATAAAATGGATTTGGCCTATTGATTGGATGATATGTTTAATTTTCTTCTTCAGCTACTTCTTCACTATCATCTTCTGAGCCTTCCGGTTTTTCTTCGGCAGTACCTTCTTCCAAGGCTTTCGCTTCCGCTAATTTCTTGTCGGCTTTTCTCTTTTCAGCGAGTAGTTGTTGCTTTTTCATCTCTTCAACTTGGGCTGGGTCAATGCTTACCTTAACATGAAAGGTGGCATCCACATCTTTAAAAAGTTTTACGGTAATATCAAAATTCCCAAGACTTTTTATAGGGTTATCGATATTAATCAGTCTTCTCTCAACGACCACACCCTTATTTTCCAATTCTTTGGCAAGCTCGGTATTGGTAACACTACCAAATAGTTTTCCAGAACCCCCAACCTTCTTAAAAAGTTCAATGTGTTGCCCATCAATTCTTTTTTTGATGTCCTCGGCAGCTTTTTTGTATTCATTGATCTTTTTTGAAAGCCTCTTTTGTCCATCCTCCAACTGTCTTTTGTTGGATTCATCTGCGGTTACCGCTAGCTTCCTGGGAATAAGATAATTTCTGGCATGCCCAGCAGAAACTGAAACGATCTCACCCACATTGCCTAAAAACGGCACTTTTTCTGTTAATATAACTTTCATAAGTTATCTCCTTTATTTTTTTTAAAATTTTTTATCTGTTGACGAAAATTAATCCATTGATCAAAAACACCAACTATGGCCAAAAAACGATAGGCCATAACCGCTGCTAGAATAACAAGTATGGATCTAAATCCCCCTCTTATTCCCACCATCTGTAACACATCGTAATAGACTCCCACACCCTGAATAAAATAAAAAACTCCCAGAAAGTATAAAAAATTCATTCCCAGCACGGTTCCCACCGGGCCTAGAATATACTCTCCAACTAGAACCAGACCCAAGGCCATAATCAAAGGCCAAACGAAAAATTCCGGAGCTTTAAAACTTATCAGATGTCTGATCGTAAAATCATACGCTCTCTTTTTTTTCCACACTAATGAGCTTCTTAGAACAATTATCAAGCACAACCAGTGACCAAACATTAAAATTGAAAAAAAAGCCGCACAGGCCCAATTCAAAAAATTCTCAACAATGGTTTTAGGATCTTTTAAAAGATCCTGAAGCACCCTTGCATCATCACCACCTTGAGCAATAAAATCTGCATTTTCTTTTTTAATTTGATCTATGAAACCCGCCAAAACTCGAGTAAGTTCCCCTTTCACGAAATCTGGCCCGATCGCCAAATAGCTTCCCACTCCCACTAAGACAATTATAAAAAAGACAATCCCGGCCATCACCAGACCACGGTCAGGCGACAAACCCTTTAAGATTGTGTTGGCAATTAAAATTGCATTAACGAAAGACAAAAGAAAAACCACACTGAGCAAAGGGGTAAAGTTAAAAATGATGGTCAACAACAGTAATATTGAAAAACCAACCATGCCTGTAATTATTCCTTTACTTTGGCTATACAGCAGAAAAATAAAAACCAGGGGTATCGGTGCAAAAATACCGGTAGGCCCCATTAATATGAGCAACAAGGATAAAATACCCAAAAAGAATATCCTTCTTAATTCTAAAGAAAAACTTTGAGTTGTATCTATGTTAACCCCAAAAGAAAGCATCGGTTTCACCCTCTAAAAAGCGTTTATTTTAAAACAGCATCTGAAAGGTGACTTACGATATTAAGTTGTCTGGCCCTCTTAATGGCGCTGTTTACAAATCTTTGATGCTTAGTGCTTACGCCACTTACTCGAGCAGGCGAAATTTTTCCAAACTCATTGATCAGCCACATATAGGTTTTAGGATCTTTCCAATCAGCTTTAATACCACGAGCGATAAACCAGCAATTTCTTCTTCGAGCAAATCTTCTACGATCTTTTTCAATGTCCATGCCTTCTGATTCATCAGTCACACTGCCATTATACTTTCTAGAAAAAGGAGTTTTGTAATTTTTTAATATGGTATCTAGATCACGATCTCGTCCCATATTCACGTTTAAAAACTTATGTACATGATCATTGATTCTAAGACGTCTGTACAATTCCTGGTTAAGAGCACTGGCTTCACCCTTATACATAAAATAAAGGAAATGTCCTTGCTTGCTGCCATTTTTAGAGGCCTGAGCAAACAGCCTTTTTCCCCAATCGTCCTCGATAAGAAGTTCAGTTTTGTACTCTTTCATCACTTCTTTACAAAGATCTTTGAGGGAATTTAGATTTTCATCAGTAACAGAATCTTTTGCAACTACGCAAAGTTCGTAAATCATTCTAACCCCCTGGATTATAAAAAGCCTCGGTCTCGTTAGTGGACCAAAGCGAGATTTATGGATTTACTTTCAAAAAATAAATGTTCACGGAATGTAGCATCAAAGGACTAAAAATTAAAGTAAAATTATAAAAAGTATGATCACCGATTTTTTTACCAGACATGCGCAGCGTTAAACGCAAAGTCTCTTGATTTTTTTTCGAATAAGCTTTTTAAACTCGATTTTCTTATTATTCTCAATAAAACTTTTATCAATTATTTTATCCCAAATTGGCAATATCTTCTGAAATTTATGAGTAATCTTATCATGCGTTTTTAAACTTATTCCATATCCTGCAGCAAGTGACAAAAAATCCGCTCTATCCAACTTATTTTTTTTTCCATTGATCGCCAGAGCCGATTCCTCGTGATCATCAGAAATATATAAATCTGTAGAAATCAAATCATAGGCCGGACTCAGTAGGATTTTTTTTCCTGTTTCATTTTCATACACCAACGATATATTTTTTAAATGAGCATCAACATTTCCAATAATAAAATTAAAGATAGTCTGTTCATACAAACGGTATAAATTATCTCCGGGAAAATCAGACTTTTGTTTTAAGATTTTTCCGACTTGTTCCAGGCTTCCATTATATTTTTTAAAACTCTCCTTATTTAAAATTTGGCAAAAATCCTCCTGATGAAATTCATCATGAGAACTATTTCGATCAAATCTTGCCGCCATCAAACCAAGCGCTCCAGATTTGGTAGGAATGAGTGCCGCCTTTTCCACCTGGATTTTAGCAACTTGAGCCAACTTTAAACAAAGATGTTCATTCTCTGGCAGATAAGGTGGCGCACCTTTTGGTTTGAAAATGAATCTTCCCCACAGGTCCGTGACTGTCATTCGTGAGCTTTTTCCTGTTTCCTTCGCCAAATCAAGAGATAATTTTTTTTGAACACCTGTGATTGCCAATTTTTTGTTTAATTGTTTTTTAGCCAGTATTTCTAAAATTTGATCATCAATATCCACATACGGGACAATCTTTTCATCAAAAACATTCATCATGCAATCATCATGATATATCTGATCACTTGGTTCATAGCAAATCAAGCATCTATTATATTTTTTATATTGAGCATCCTTGCGATGTTTCAAATCTGGTTGTGTTTTGATCAATTTTTTATCACCAACATGAACGGCACCAATAGTGTCATGGCAAAGCTTTATTAATAATTCAAAGCGATCTTGAAGTGGATTCAAACGAAGTTCTGTACTGGCCAAATTTAAGAGCCAACCTTCGGGAATAAGTCCATCAAAAAATGAGAATAAATTATCTGATTCAAATTTTTTTTGAACCTTGGGCAAGGTCAAACTGATTGACGGATTATCTGAATTTAAATATTTTTCATCATAACAAAAGATAAAATTCTCATCACTGGTTTTTAAAAGCTCTCCTGCCAGAATATCTTTATAAAAAACCGAAACCTTATTCATCATCTCTTCTCATACCAACAGCACTCACTTCAAGGCCAAAATACCGAAGAACCTGGTTTAATTTATCCAAGCGGACAGTTTCCTTCCCCTGTTCTACGTCACGTATAAATCGAAGTCCAACTCCCGCCCGCATAGCGAGCTCTTCTTGAGTGAGCTTCAATTCCTTTCTTTTCATTCTAATTATTTCAGACGTAAGCGGTTGTTTTTTCATTAAATAATCCCCGGTCGGGTATAATTTTATAGTTTAACAATATTTTATACCTGATAAGGTATAAAATCAATACTATTAGATGTAATATACCCGAAAGGGTATATTACCTTCTTAAACGTTCTATGCAAGTATATGAAATGCTAATTCCTATACTAAATGGAGTTTGATAGAATTAAAATTAAAAAAAGGAGTTGTCTATGAAGATACTGTTTATCGGTGGAACACATTTTTTAGGAAGACAAACTGTGGAAGACGCCTTAATTCAAGGTCACAATATTTATATCCTTCAACGAGGAAAAACTAATCCTGACCTTTTTCAAAACGTCACCAAATACTACGGTGATCGAGAAAAAATATCCGAAATACTACCCGCCAACGACCACTACGATTTGGTGGTTGATACTTGTGGTTACCACCCGGAAATCGTAAAAAAATCATGTCAGCTACTTAAAGATCGCACCAACTTATATATCTTTATCTCCACCGGTTCCCTATATGCAGATTTTTCGATGCCTGGACTCAATGAGCAGTCCACCACCTCCACGCTTGAAGACATTCCACCAATTAGTGCTCCTATAACTAATAATAATTATGGCCCTCTTAAAACCTTATGCGAGCAAGTCGTTACCAATACGTTCGGTATAAAAAAATCGCTGATCCTTAGACCTGGCATTATTGTAGGTCCTTACGACGATTCAAAACGCTTTGACCAGCTCATAAAACTTATTGCTTCAAACAAAACCCTAGATATTCCAAGTGACCATCAGACCATGATTCAATTCATTGATGTACGGGCCATCAGCCACTTTATTTTAAGCTCTTTTGATCGTAAACGATCTGGTACATACAACGTCATTGGCCCTAAAAAACCTATTCGCCTGATAGATTTTATAAATACCGCAAAGAAGCTTCTCAATCCTGGTTTAGAATTAAATTATATTCCGGTGGATGCCAATCTCAATTTCCCAATGTACTTCAACAATCCAAAAATGAATGGAATATTCCAACTTGATGGTAATAAAGCTTATGCTGATGGCCTTATGGATATTGCCATAGAAAATACTATACAAGCAACCAATGATTACTTAAAAAATCTCCCCTTAACATTGCATTGTGATTTATAAAAGTTAACCAAATATGATTTTAAGGTGGACTATCAAGTTCTCCCACCAGCAGTTAATTGCATCAAAATTTTTTTCACAAAAATGAAGCTTAGATTTTATTCGTAAGTTAATACTTTCAACCCTACCCGAATGAATTTTCCCTACGCCATTAATCATGATATTGGTGGGCAATTCCACTTGCCCTTGGAAATCTTTAAAATATCTTGACCCACTATAATCTTGCTCAATAATACTATCGCTAGAAAAATGCCACTCAACTTCTGCCCAGGTATCATTAATTTGATTAAGCTTTTCTGTGATAACCAATGTCTGAGATAAAAATGTTTCCTTATTTTCTTTAGGGATTTCCAACTTCAACACCATCCCTGGATATTGATCGCCTCCAAGAGTGGTCATTTCTTTTATTTCATGTCCTGAACAAATATTGCATAGTTTTGCGTTTGGAAATTGGTTCAATGCCCAAATCCATGTATCCTGAAGATAAAAATCTACCTCATAATCATTCCATTTCTTGGTTTTTCTTTGATTCATTGACTTCCAGTTTATGTACCATTTAATCCAAACGGCTTCATTATCCTTCCTGCGCAAAAATCTCGTACTGCTCAATGTGATAACCATTTTCCGAGCGGATTAAAAGATTTTTTCCGTAGGCTTCTTCCAGGCTTTCAATGATCCCCAAATCTTCGCTACATAAGCGGGCGGTTACCTCGGGATGAGTATAGATATAGACACTGGTGGCCTGTGTTTTCTTCAATACCTTCACAAGCTCCCGGATAAGTTCGTGGCATACCGTAAGGGTTGACTTTACCTTGCCGGTTCCTTCGCAGTAAGGGCATGGCTCACACATCAGCCGGGTCAACGTATCCCTGGTGCGTTTTCTGGTCATCTCCACAAGGCCTAGGCCCGAGATAGGAAGAACATTGGTTTTGGATCGGTCTTTTTTCAAGGCTTCCAGTAAAGCATTATAAACGGAGTTGCGATGCTCCTCATTTTCCATATCGATAAAATCAATAATGATAATTCCACCACAATTTCGAAGACGAAGTTGATAGGTAATTTCCTTAACAGCTTCCAAATTGGTTTTTACGATGGTTTCTTCCAGGGTTTTTTTACCAACATATTTTCCGGTGTTGACATCAATGGAAACCAAGGCTTCGGTTTGATCAATATTAATCGAGCCCCCTGACTTCAAAAAAACTTTATTGGCCAAGGCCCGCTCAATTTCCAAATCTATTCCATAATGTTCAAAGATAGGAACCTCGGAATCATAGAGCTTACATTTACTTTTCATTTTGGGAAGATACTTGGTGGTAAACTTATCCACCTCTCGAAAGTTATCCTTGGAATCAACCCATATCTGAAAAACATCCTCGTCGGTAATATCCCGAAGCACCCTTTGAATAAAATTCATATCTTCGTAAATACAAGTTCCAGCCTTGGTTTTTTCATCCTTCTTTTGGATTTCCTTCCATATTTTAACCAGCATGTTGTAATCATTCTTGAGCGTTTTATAAGATTGGCCGTCTGCCACCGTTCTGGCGATAATACCGGTTCCTTCCGGACGGATCGTTTCCAAAATTTCTTTTAATCGATCCCGCTCTTTTTCATTTTCAATTCTACGAGAAACACCAGTATGTTCGATCATGGGCATGAAAACCACATACCGACCAGCTATGGTTATTTGTCTGGTCACCCGGGCACCTTTGGTGGAAATAGGTTCTTTGGCAACCTGAACCAATATCTCATCCCCCTCTTTCATAAATGATTCAATACTCACATCTTGACGAAACCTCATATCCACCGTTTCACTTAAGGTTGAAAATTCGTCAGGTATAATCTCACCAATTTTCTTAAAACGATTTTCTTCTTGAAATTTTTTGGCCTTCTCAATCATTTCTCTTTGTTCAACAAGCGTTGGAAGATAGGCATCATCCACATACAAAAAAGCTGCCTTTTCATGGCCAATATCAACAAAGCAAGACTGCATTCCAGGAAGCACCCGAATGACTTTCCCTTTATAAATACTGCCAACTTTAGGAGCACTGGCATCAATTTTCTCCCCACTTTCCATTAAGTAATCAAGAATTTCCCCATTTTCAATTAAAGCCGCTCTACATTCATTTAAAGTCTGGTTAATAATCAGTTCTTTTGGCATGGTTTATCTATCCTTAAAAAAATTTTATTATATTAAAATTCCAGCAATACAAGCCGTCATCAAGCAGGCAAGGGTTCCGGCTATCAGACTCTTTACTCCAAGCCTTGCTAGATCACGGGATCTTTCAGGGGCCAGTGAACCAATGCCCCCAACCTGTATGCCTATGGAACCAAAATTGGCAAATCCACACAAAGCATATGTTGCGATAACCACTGCCCTGGGAGACAAATCCTTCATATAAGTTTGCAAATCCTGATAGGCAACAAACTCATTTAAGATCAGTTTTTTCCCAAGAAGCCCTCCCACAATCAAGGAATCATGACCTGGTACTCCCATTATCCATGCTATCGGAAAAAAAAGATATCCTGTAATAAGTTCTAGGCTCAACTCCTGATGGCCAAAAATTCCACCCACAAAGCTGAGAACTCCGTTAAACAACGCCACTAGGGAAATAAAAACCAACAGCATGGCTAAAACGTTTAAGGCCAGTTTAAGCCCATCGATCGCACCAATCGTCGCTGCATCAATAATATTAACCGAGTTTTTTGGTAGATTAATGTTCACTTGTCCTTTGGTTACTGATTCTTCGGTCTCCGGAATCATTAATTTGGCACAAACCAAACTGGCAGGTGCCGACATAACTGAAGCGGCCAGCAAATGTCCGGCACTCACCCCCATCTTCACATAGACCCCCAGCACACTGCCTGCCACGGTTGCCATCCCTCCAGTCATGAGGGCAAGAAGTTCTGAGCGAGTCATTTTTGATATATAAGGTTTTATAACTAGTGGTGCTTCAGTTTGCCCTACAAAAATATTTGCGGCTGCAGCCAATGATTCTCCTCCAGATGTACCAAGTACTTTTACCATAATCCATGCGGTAGCTTGAATAACTTTTTGCATAACCCCCAAATGATAGAGAATACTCATCAGGGTGCTCATAAATAAAATGACTGGCAAAACGGAGATGGCAAACACAAAACCAATTTTCGTGTAGTCATTAAGGGGGCCAAAGACAAAATTAGTGCCATGATTAGTGAAGGACAAAATAGCATTAAAAAAGCTAGTGGCCCACTGAAAAACCATTGCCCCAAAACTGGTTTTTAAAATGATAACTCCAAACATGAACTGTAAAATAATCCCGCCGATCACTAGTTTCCAATAAATTTTTTTCTTATTATCACTAAGTAGGAATGCAATAAGAACCATTACCAGCAGGCCAACAAATGAAATGAACCTTTCCATTTTTCCTCCAATAAAAAATGGAGGTTATCAATTTATTTATGAATGATAAAGGATTAAAAAGCCAGCAACTCTTCCGGATGAATAGTCCCCACATAATGCGGTCTTTGCGGATTGAGATTTTCACCTCTGATGACCCTTTTATAATAGTCCAGATATTTCTCGGTCATCACTGCCACCGAGTATTTGCTCTCCACCATGTGTCGAATCTGATCTGAGTTAAATTGATGAGATGTTGCGATCCTATCTTTAAATTCGCTAAAATTATTACAGATAAATCCCGTCTCTTTGGTGATCAGCTCTTTTAAACTACCGTAGGGTGAACCAATAACCGGCACCCCAAAGGCAAAGGCTTCAATAATCGCTATCCCAAAAGGTTCATGCCATCTGACCGGCCATAAAAGTGCATCCACTAGCCCAAGCAGTTCCCGTTTTTTTTCTTGATTAACCATTCCATAAGATTTTATTTTGCTGGAAAAAGAAAATTTTTTTCCACCTGCGATATGCAGATTTTTTTTGGCATTTTTACATGCTTTAATACAATGGTTGAGATTTTTAACCTTCCAATTGGCCTTGGCCAAAAATAAAAAATCCTTCCAAGCTTTATCTTTTTTAGGATGATAAGGATACTCATCAAAATCAAGTCCATTGTAAACAAATTCATGGCCACTATGATTTTGCGCATGATTTTGTGAGACAAAGACCGTATTAATATGAAATTCTTCTCCAGGTATCCCATTTCCCTCTATCGTCACCAAAAGCGGAAAATCCATTTCCAAATGGGGAGAATAAAAAAGATGAATCAAATCAATATCGCTTGGAATCAAGGTTCGCCAATCCTTCACCAAATTATTTTTTATGAGCTTTATACCGTCTTTCTCAACTTCACTTTTTGGATTTCCAATCAAAACCACTTCATGTCCAAGCTTAACCAAGTGTTTCATAAGCCAGTAAATAATCCGCTCCGTCCCTCCATATCTTTTAACTGGCAAAACGCCATCATGCTTAAAAAGAATTTTCATGATCAATCATTCCCAATTAGAAAGTGAATAAATAATTAAGCGCAGATATATCACGATCTCCCGGCGATAAATACTTGGCAGCCTGTTGATGATTGACCTGATGCCAGGAGTATCTTTCACGGGTATCAAACTTTTCATAAGGCCCATCCACCGTTTGAAAGGTTGATCTTCCTTTCATGGCCTGGGAATAAGCTACAAAGCCAACTCCCAGAATAATCCCAATAGACCCACCTATCAAAATATTATTTAAATGTTCCTTAGGCTCTTCTACAAAAGGGAGTGTTGATATCCCAATAATGGCACCAGTCACCCCTGCCGCCACCACAATTGAAAGATCTGTCACACTATCTTTTATAAGATCATTTCCCCCGCTTTGCTCTTGAGCACTAGAGTTTAGAACATACCCCAAACCCATACCTAATATAACCATCCACCTTACTGAGTGCATCAATCTTTTCATAAATATCTTTAACCTCACCTTTACCCCTATAAAACCAAAAGTAATTACTTGAACTTTAGGTTTATAAAATTATAATGACATACTTAAACAATGCTTTTTTTTTAATAATGAGTCAAGAAATGATAAAAGATTCAAACATAAAACTTGAAGGTTTTAATTATTCTCCTTACCAAATAATCCAAAAAAAACGGGATGGAAAAGAACTTACCAAGGGAGAAATTGAATGGTTTATCAACTCATACACGTCAGGTGATATTCCTGACTATCAGATGGCAGCCTTGCTTATGGCCATTTATTTAAAAGATATGAGCGTGGAAGAAACCAAATTTCTCACTGATGCCATGCTCTATTCAGGCCAAGTTTTAAACTTCAATGATCAAAAAGTTATCGATAAACACTCCACTGGTGGAGTGGGTGATAAAACCTCATTTATCTTAGGCCCCATTGCCGCCTCCTGCGGAGTTAAGGTGCCTATGATTGCAGGCAGGGGGCTGGGCCACACCGGAGGAACGGTGGATAAGATTGAATGTATTGAAAACTTTAATACATCTCTAAGCCTCGATCAGCTTCAACACAATTTGGATCAAACCAATATTGTGTTAATCGGCCAGACCAAGGATATCGCCCCGGCAGATAAAAAAATTTATGCCCTTCGAGACGTTACTGCCACCGTTGAATCCATTCCCCTCATTACAGCTTCCATCATGAGTAAAAAACTGGCTGAAGGTACCAGTGGTATTGTCATGGATATTAAAACTGGAAGCGGCGCTTTTATGAAAAACCTAAAGGAGGCCCGTGCCCTGGCCAAAAGTATTCGTAACACGGCCCTTCGATTTAACAAAAATATTATCACCATGCTTACCGATATGAATCAACCACTGGGAAATGCCGTGGGAAATAGCCTGGAGATAATTGAGTGTATCGAAACCCTTAAAGGCAAAGGCCCAAAAGATTTGACCCATTTATCCGTATCCCTCGCCGGGGGAATGATTTACCTAGCAGGGCTAAGCAAAACCTTGGAGACCGGCATAAAAATGGCCAAAAATTCTATTAGCAATGGAAAAGCCTTGGCAAAATTCCGGGAATTAATTATTTCCCAGGGAGGATCAGGGGATTATATTGACGACTACACTAAATTCCCGGTGGCCAGTAACATCATGGAAATAAAAGCCCCCCAAAGCGGATACCTTAATCAAATGGACGGCATTGGAATTGGACTCAGCCTAGTCGATCTAGGGGGAGGAAGAAAAAAATCTACGGACAAAATTGATTTTGCAGTAGGTATAATTGTCCATAAAAAACTTGGTGACAAAGTCACCAAGGATCATTCCCTGGCCAGTCTTTATTATCACGATCATCAACAAGAAATAGCGCAGGCCATCTGTCATAAATACCAAAACGAGTATGTCGTTATAAAATCAACGAAACCCAAGCAGATGACCCCACTTATTATGGAAACCAAGATCAATTGGAGCAAATAAAATGTACAGCCAATTAAAAACTTCCGCTAAATACATCCAAAAAATTTATCCCACTATTCCCCAGATCGGTATTGTACTGGGTTCCGGACTGGGAGCCTTTGTTAATGCGATTACCAACTCAACCAAAATTCCTTATTCTGAAATACCATTTTTCACCTCAACTACGGTGGAAGGCCATGAAGGTTGTTTAATTCTCGGGGAAATTGAAGGGGTGTCAGTGGCGGTACTACAAGGACGCACACACGGATACGAGGGCGTACCGATGGATAAAATCGTTTTTCCCATCAGGGTACTTTCCATTTTAGGTATCGAAAATCTCATTCTTACCAACGCTGCCGGTGGTATCAATCATCAATTTAATCCAGGAGATTTAGTGGATATCAAAGACCACATTAATCTACTTGGCACCAATCCACTGGTAGGCCCTAATATTCAAGAACTCGGTCCTCGCTTTCCTGATATGACCAGGGCCTATAATCCCGCCCTTCGAGCTATTTTAAAAGAAGCAGCCAAGGAAGTGGGATTTGAAATAAAAGCTGGAGTCTATTGTGCCCTACTAGGCCCAACTTATGAAACCCCTGCCGAAATTAACATGCTAAGAGTACTGGGCGCTGATATGGTGGGGATGAGTACTGTTCCAGAGGTTATTGCCGCCAATCATCTAGGAGTAAAAGTTTGTGGTATTTCTTGTATCACCAACATGGCTGCCGGAATTAAAGACGAAAAATTATCTCATGACGACGTCAAAGATCAGGCCAAAAAAGTTATGCAACTCTTTAGTAATTTATTACTAAAGACCATTGCCAAAATAGGAAAATAGTAATGACCAAAGAAAATATCAATAAACTGCTTCGTGATACTGCCTTAAACGCATCGACAAGAGCACACGCCCCTTACTCACATTTTCAAATTGGCTCGGCAGTTTTAATGGAATCGGGAAAAATTTTCTCAGGATGTAATGTGGAAAACGCCAGTTATGGTGCCACTATCTGCGCAGAACGAGTGGCCGTACTCAAGGCAATTAGTGAAGGTGAAACTAAAATAAAAAAAATTTATGTATATAGCCGGGATGGATGGCCACCATGCGGTCTTTGCAGGCAGGTTATTTGTGAATTTGCCGCTGATGATCTGGTCGTTACGATAGGAGACAGGGAAGGCAACGAGAAAAATATTCCGTTTAAAGATCTTTTTCCGGCCAGCTTTACTCCTGATAAACTAAAATAAATAAAAAAATCGGACGAATGTTTGATAAGGATTTTGGAATGATCAAAAGTGTTGAAGCTAAGAATGTAAAAAAAGAAATTGAAGCGCTCTCTTTTTGCGTATTTGACCTGGAAACCACTGGGGGAAATCATGACAAGGATAAAATTATCGAAATCGGGCTGGTCAAGATTGAAAATCTAAGAATTGTGGATGAAAAACATTATTTGATCCAACCTGAAATTAAAATCCCTGATTTTATTCAAAAACTCACCCAGATAGGTCCCAAAGAAGTAGAAAATGCCCGGCTTATTCAAGACGTCATTGAGGAAATTTTAACCTTTATGGGAAATAGTATATTGGTGGCCCATAACACTTCTTTTGATATTCCTTTTTTTAATTCTGTTTTAAAGCGACTTGGCAAAAAGGAACTTGCCAACAAAAGTCTTTGCACCAACTTAATGACCAAACACTTGATTCCCAACCTGCTAAACTCCAACTTGAACTATATGAGCAAAATTTTTGGGATAAAACATAAGCAGGCACACCGGGCCTTGGATGATGCCAAGGCCACGGCAGAACTTTTAATTACTTACATCAATATTTTTATGGCCAAGGATATCAGCAAAATTAACCATATTTACTATCCTCGCAATAAATATGAACTTGATCTGATCAACATTAAATCAACTGAAAAAAAAACCAAGTTGGCCAATTCACTCCAATCCTTTAATTCCCCTTTCCTTATAACCTTTAAAGGGGATAATGGCATCATACTGCTGGCACTCCCCTGCAAACACAGCGAAAACGAAATAAAATTTATTAAAAAATATGCCAGCGAACTCCCATGGAAAACCATCTCCATCAAGCTTTATGGCTCCTTGCTGGAATGCCTGGTGCAACTTAATAATCATTTCACCAAAATTGACAACGAGTTAAGAAATGAAATCACCAATTTTTTATGGAAAGAGCATTTGAATAATTACAAAATTCCCGACAACTCCATTATTGGAAAAGAAGATACCCTGGATAAAAACATGCTAGAAATTTCCGGCCGTGACATCGGGGATTTTATTATCACCAATCACCTCGTTCCTGAACAGTATGTTGTCTATCCTATTTTGTCCCTGCACCAAAAATCATGCTTGATCTTCAGATACCCGGCTCACCAAAAAAAATTAATTCAGTTCTTGCGATCAAGGAGTGCCAAAATCCAGGCCGGCAAAATTAAAAAAACCCCCTTTGCCCCCCAGCTTAGAAAATTTCTCACCCACTACATTATCAATTTAAAAGATAGTAAGGATCATGCTTTGATTTTTACCAAAAAACAAATTCAAAAAAACGAGTCAGAATTCTTGGAACTGGCAAAAAATTTTTGTGATGAATCCGTTCGAAAATATAATTATCCCAGAGAATTTGTGTAATAACCTTTTATTGCAACCGTAAACAAACCTGGCAATTATTTTTAATTTTCATCGTAAGTGCTTCAATCTCAATTAAATAATTTAGCAATTTAAGTTTGGGAAGCAATATTAAATCTGCCAAACTAGTTTCAATTTGCACAATCAATTCATCCCCATTAATTGAAAGTCCACCTCGAATAATGGTTTCACTTGAATTTTTTGAGCCGGAATTGATCAGTTCCATTTTAGAAACGATGGTAATCATTTCACCCAGTAGAATATAAAAAATCATGGCCATCACTGAACCATTTAATTCTTTTTCAAAAGGTTTTATTTCGATCACTTCATTCATTTCCAACCGTACACTGGATTCAATCATCCGAAAACGCAACAGGTTAATGGCCAGGACAAATGCCGTTTTGATACTTGTGCTTTTATAATAACGAGGATCTTTTTTCGAAAAGCCCAGAAATATCTCGACCAGTTCTTTGCTACGTTTAGCGGAATCCTGCATAATCATTAAAGACTGCCTTACCTCAGTATCGTCATCATTATCCAGCAGTAACACATCAATAGCTGCCAAGATACCGGCGAGCGGATTGTTTAACTCATGGGCAATTGAGCTTGAAATAATCCCCAGCTCACTTGAAGACAGTTTTTTATCAGTCTTGTCCAGTACATCTTTATCTGACACAAAAATGAAATAAACATAATTTTCATTTTCATAAAAAAAATCTTTGCGGTAAATCTTATAAAACAAACCATCATGTTCATATTTTTCTTCATGACCAAAATGGGTGCAGACTGAAGGTAAAATATTCATTTGCAAAAACTTCTGGTTATAAAGAATCAATTCCTTATTTTGTCCAAAAAGCGCCAGGGGATAAGGGATAAGCGAAAAGGTTTTTTCTAGAATATCATTATTCTTCTCGGTTTCCTCCTTATTTAACTGCCTTGTGATAAACTCATTGATCATTTTTATAAAAAAAATCTCCCAAATCTCCTGATATGCTTCTTCTTTTTTCTTGTGATATTTGATCCATACAAAGCTGTTAGCTGGAGGATTTAAGGGATAAACCGCATTTTGTTCAAAATCGATAACCGGATAAAGCTCCACTAATTTCGGTAAACTTAGAAATTCCAACTTCTCATAAAGTCCATGTTTTTTAATTTCGCTGTTTAAAAGATTAAAATAATCGGTCGTATCAAATATACCAAATAACTTGTTTTCAAACTCTAAAAAAACATTAAATATGTTTAACAAATCAATCATGTCATCAGACTGGCTTTGGATATTTTGCACCAGTTGATGGTTGGTATTTTCTAAATATACCAGTACCTTCGTGAGCACTTTTTGATAATTAGAAAAGATTGCCTCCAATACATTATTCATATTTTCTTGAAAATCATTTTTTTTTATAAGCTCAACCACACTGGCAAGACTATCCAACTGCTGGACAGGTACTACATAAACCGATTCACAAATCAGCTCATGCGATTGATCAAATATTAAAAACACCTTGACGACTGCCAGATCATTGATAATTTTTTGCACAAAATCGGTAGAGCAGGTGAACAGGACATCCCCTGGATTGACCGACCACTCTTCGCTGGGTTGATGCTCGAAAAAAATATTTTGCCGGTTTAGTATCTCTGCCACATGATGAGCAATCCGAGGTGGCATCTGGTCGCTGATTATAAAATATTTTCGCCCATTCATTGATCACTTTTCCTCTGCACCCTGCTTGTACACCTTTCTGGTTCCATCGGCAAAATGTAGTTTAAATGGTTTCATCCCATCACCCTGGTCAAACTGCTTGACAGATAAAACCACTTGCTGATCGGCATCCACCACCATGGTATAACCACGCTCAAGCACCTTTTTGGGGTCTAATGAATTTAATTTTGCGGCCAATGTGCCAAGCTGATTATTTTTTTGCATTAGATAAAGGTCAATACTTTGAAATAGTCTGGTGTGCAGATCATCGAGAAAAATAATTTTTTCGGCAACCTTGGTCATTTCCCAGATATTTTTAATGACATCCAGCCGCTCCAACCGTTTTTTATAGAGATTAATCCGCTCCCATATTAAGCCAATGGTTTTGCCGGGATCACATTTCGCCAGCTTGTTTTTATAATACAAGCTAGTGTTATCCATGCTTCTTTTTAACGAATCCCTAAGATTACTTAACCGGTCCAGTAAATGCACCTGATTTTCGGTCAATATTTCGGCAGCGGCTGAAGGCGTTTCAGCTCTTTTATCAGCAACAAAATCACAAATGGTAAAATCAATTTGGTGACCAACGGCGCTTATAACCGGCAGAGGAAAATGATAAATATCCCTGGCAAGCAACTCATCATTAAAGGCCCATAAATCCTCAATACTTCCCCCTCCTCTCATCAAAACCACCACATCCACTGGCATTTTTTTCTCTTCAATTATCAAAAGAACTTTCTGCATGGCCCGTCTGATGGACAGCGGAGCCTCCTCTCCCTGGACCAAGGCCGGGATTAAAAGCAGATTCATCAATTGGCTTCTTCTTTTAAACACATTGATAAAATCTGTAATGGCAGCCCCTTTTTCAGAAGTAATAATCACCACATTAGTGGGGTAGGAGGGAATTATTTTTTTGTGGGATTCTTCAAACAAACCTTCACTTCTTAGTTTATTTTTAAGCTTTTCAAATTCCTCAAAAAAATCCCCTTTACCAATTTTTTTAACGCTTGAAACGATCAATTGCAAATTCCCTCTTACCTTATAAAGATTAATAGCCCCGGTCAAAATGACTTGATCACCGTCTTTAAGCGTTTTAATAATGGGATTACGAGCAGCATTCATATAAAACAGGGCACAAGACAACGAAGCGTTGGGATCAGTTATGGAAAAATACCAATGTTTGGAGGCGGACTGGGTTAAGCCTTTTATTTCACCCTCTACACAGATACTGCCAAAGGTGTCATCCAAGGCATTGGCAATAGCCGAAAGTAAATCGGTAACAGTTATTTTTTTATTCATCACAAATGATCATATCAACAGGAACCACAGATTTAAAGGGCCATATCCTTCATTTTTTTATAGGACTTTAAAAGCACCAGTGCTTGCACAACCTGATTATCCTCTTTGGCAGAGTATTTCTTCAACACAGCATCTTGACTTTTGCCTACACTCTTATCCTTGGAGTACTTATTTCTTCTAAGTAATTTTTCCTCTTTTTCCTTTTCCAGACGAATTTGTTTTTCCTCTTTGGTTTCAATGGTAGCGGTCAGATGATTTCTTAAATCAATTTCTCTAACAAATGGTTCCTCCATCTGGTCTTGTCCGCTATCTGCCTTCATTTCAAGGGATTCAACCGTGATATCCGGTTTGATGCCAAGAGCTTGAATTTTTTTTCCAGACGGAGTCATATATTGGGCAATCGTCAACTTGACCCCATTTTCCTCATCAACCTTGGCAACCGTTTGCACCGACCCTTTACCAAAGGACTGGGTTCCCATAATAATGGCCCTTTTATGATCTTGCAAAGCACCCGCTACTATTTCAGAAGCCGAAGCGGAAGCACCGTTAATGAGTACGATCATCGGAACATCCAAGGCCTTAAAGCCAGTTTTTTTAACATATCTTATTTCCTTTTGCTTAGGATCCCGGCCCTCCGTTGAAACAACCACGCCATCCCTTAAGAAAATGGAAGAAACATCCACCGCCTCGTCCAATAATCCCCCCGGATTAAACCTCAGATCCAGTATAATTCCTTTAAGCTTGTTTTGTTTGGAACCCTTTTTTTCATAGGTCATGATTTCCTTGCCAATATATTCCGTTGAGCCACTTTGAAATTGGCTCAGACGAATAAAAAGATACTCATTATCAAGTAGCTCTGATTTAACCGGCTTAATTTTTATAATTTTTCTTTTAATGGTAAAGTTTTTGAGCCCTTCCACGTTCTCCCGGCGAATACCAATCGTGATATCCGTCTCAGGTTCTCCCTTCATCAGATCAATGGCCTCCTGGAGGGTCATGCCCAAAGTTGACTCGTGATTAATCTCAATAATTTGATCCCCTGGTTTTAAACCCGCCTTGTAAGCCGGACTATCCTCAATAGGAGTAATAATAACCAAGATGCCATCCTTTTGGGTAACTTCTATGCCGACCCCAGCAAACTCACCTTTGGTATCTTCCTGCATTTTTTCAAAAACTTTTTTTTCTAAAAAAGTCGAATGTGGATCAAGGGTATTCATCATACCTCGAAGCGCTCCGTTAATCAGTTTTTCGGTATCCACATTACGGTAATACTGACTTTCAATTAAAAACAAAACCTTGTTAAACAGCTCCAATTGCTCAAATCTGGATTTCGAAGCGGCTAAAGAATGATGTAACCAAAAGCTGGCACTGCTACCTATTAAAAGAATCAAGACAATTAATTTCAAGTAGTACGGATAGTTTTTTTTCATTATGTCCTCAAATATAAAATAGCCGATTAAATTAAATTATGTCCTCTCCAGCAAATTCGAAGTATTTTGGATTTTACTCCCCTTTCTAACTTCAAAATAAATTTCACCATGCTTTAAAAGACCAAGATTGGTAGTACCAATCACATCACCCTTATTAACCCGGTCTCCCTTTTTAATGATCACTTTATAATTTCCCAGGATCACGGACCTAAGCCCCCGGCCATGATCGATCATTACCAACTTGCCATACGTTGACAAATCTCCGACATAAACCACGGTACCCGTATTCGTGGCAAAAAGTGGCATTTCATGATCATGACCTATATAAATCCCTTCTCCATTATTTTTATACCGCAATTGGGAACTTTCAAGCGGCAATCGAAAACGATTATTCGCACTCAGTTCTATTTCAGGGAAGACTTTTTTCTTTTTATTGCTTAACTCTACCCTCATCTTATCATATTGGGAATTCAGGTACATTTGCTTTTTTAGCTGTTCACTATATCGATCACTAATTATTTTTTTCTCTTCTTCTTTTTCAAGGAGCAGGGATTTCAAACTCATTTCAATCCGGGAATATTCTAAAACCCGGTTTCTTAAATCGTCAATTTGCCTTTTCAATTCCTGACTATTAAGTAATTCCCCTTTTACTCCCTCAATTTGCATAGCAAGCGAATTGAGAATTACTTTTTTAGCAACCAGATCGGCCGGTCCTTTATTTGAATCAATATGTTTGATTAAAACAGCCTTAAGCATTTTTTGGGTATTTTCAAGATTGACTTTGAGATTGACTTCATTGGCTTCCAATCCTTTGGTCATGTCTGCAACCATTTTTTCAATTCGTTTTCGTTCACTGGCTGCTTGCAAGTATTTTTTAAAATTATTGGCTAGCTGGTCTTCCACCTCGGTAATCGACAAACTGATTTTTTTAATTTCGTGCGCAATTTCCTTGATATTTTTTTTAACGTCATTGAGTTTGACCAGTTCATTGGTCTGCCCTGGAGGCAAGGAACATTGTGCTGATTCAATAAGGCCAAGGCCAAATCCAATCCATAGAAAAAATAAATAATAAGCAGTATTTCTCATGACTCCCACATATTTTTTTTAAAACCACCCACAATCATAAAGAGCACCAAGATAATAACCCCCACCGCATTAAGATGATTAACCTGGGGAATGAAGCTGAAAATTAAAATAAAAAATACCAACCAGCTCCCCACCCCGATCAGAAGCGTTTTTAATAGAACCTGTCTTCTTCGTTGATATTGCTCCACCAGATAAGCAATCCGGCTTAAAGTCTTTTTAAGCGAGATAAAAAATACCAACCACAAGCCTATCACCATTAATAATATGGAAGGATAAATGAAATGGCTTTTTTGTATAAGAAAATCCTCTTGATCTTTTTTTTCGCTGATATTATCTTTGATATCACCCAATATTAAATTTTTCTTATCCACCAGTCTTTCCACATATTCTCTAACCAGCTGCTGGCTTCTGATGCTGGTCTTTAACCCAAATATTATTTTAAATCCGACGTACTCCAAATTTAACATGGGACTTAAGGTGTTTACATCCAGCTCACTTAAAATTTTTTTAACTTCTTTGGCGATCACTGCTTGATTTAAAGTTTCTATTTGCTTGATCTCGGCTAAATCTCTTAGTTTTCGCACAACATCCTCATGATTTTCGCTGGAAGACATCAAGACATAAAAATAAGAAAAGTAATCTTTTTTGGCGAATTTACTCTCTAAAAAATCATTCACTATGTTTTGCGCTAACAAAACAAGTATGAACAACCCACATAAAAAAACAAAACCAAATCCTTTCAAAGGGTGCTCTCGGACCGCCCTGGTAAACAAGCTTAAATAAAACATGCATGCCCCGCATGAATCAAGCGTCCACCGTCCAAATGTATAATTCTACCGGAAAAACTTCTGATCAGATCTCGGTCGTGCGAAGCCCAAATCACAGTTAATCCTTTTTTTACGTTGAGAAAATTTAATAACTCGAATATTTTCTGGGCATTTTCTTGATCAAGGGAACTCGTCGGTTCATCCAAAAAAATAACATCCGGTCGGGACAAAAGGGCCCGCAAAATGGCCACCTTCTGCTTCAGTCCACCATTGGCATCTTTTATTTTCAAATTCAGTCGATTCCTGATTTTTAAAACATTCGCAAACTCGATCATGTCATAAATAAATTCATTTTTATTTTTATAAATGCTGGTATCGTAGGCCATCATCAAATTCATTTCACAAGTATAGTTTTCCATCAACCGCAGATCCTGAAAAACCAAGGCCATATGTGCATTGGGCCTTAACAGCTGCACCCGTCCTTTAGTAGGGGGTAGCTGACCAGAAAGTACTCGTAGCAAAGTGGTCTTCCCTGCCCCTGAAGCACCAGTGATAAAAAGAATTTCTCCTTGTCCGATATCCATTTGAATCGTACTTAAAGCATTAAAATTTTTAAAATTAACTCCCACATTATCAAGAGTTAGAATTTTCCCGCTTTTAAGTCCGTAATGAGCATTTTTTTGATTAATTGTCTTTGATTGATCAAACATAACACCCATCCTTAAGTCATCCGATTATCATCCTAATAATTACTGAAATACCTAGTTAGAGCAACCAGAATATTCCATATTCATTTTAACTTAGTGAGTAAATAAAAGTAAAGACAAGTATAAACTGGGCAAATTTGTCAGGTATTTTAAAATAGCATTTATTTATAGGTTTTCACACCCGATCAAAGCTATTAATGTTGTTTAGTTCCCGAAGTCTTTCTTTTTTTCATTCTGCGAAGCCCGGAAATGAGAACGTTCAGCATAATACCGGCTTCTCTTCTCAAATCATTATCGTTTACAAAACGATAGAACAATTCAACTTCAGACCCTGATTTAAAAGTTCTGATACTTTTGGACAAATCAACCTTCACCGGACTGATAACTTGCGTGTCTTGATTCATATGGATGCTCCCTTTCAATATGCCCAATATACTTACTAATAGTTATTTTTTCAAATCAAATCATAAGTCTATATCATTTCTTTATCCTCAATAAGCCCATAATTATGAAGTTTGTTATAAAGCGTTTTAACGGTAATCCCGAGAATCTTGGCGGTTTTCGTCTTATTGCCACTTAACACTTCCAGGGTTTTTATAATATGTCTTTGTTCAAGATCCTCCAGCGTCATTTCAACGTATTTTTCTTCATGTAACTGGATGGTTTCCTCTGAATCCTCGGACTTAGTAACCAACTTATCCATCAAATGTATCTTTTCAACGATCGGCCCATCGGCCATGATATAGGATCTTTCCATGATGTTTTTTAATTCTCTCACGTTACCCGGCCACTTATAACTCTTAAGAAGTACAACTGCCCCAGGTGATAATATTTTTTGCTCTACAATGGACTGGCCATCATTTAAAAAATTATTTGCCAAAACCTCAATATCTTCGACATGGTCTCTCAAAGGAGGCATCACCACAATAATTTTACCAACACCATAAAACAAATCTTCTCTAAAATGCCCACCATCAACTTCTTCTTGCATACTCACCGTGGAGGTAGCTATGATCCTTGGATTTATAGAATAAAATAATTCCCCACCGATTTTTTGCGCTTTTTTGCTATTGATGGCCTGATAAAGCTTAGCTTGCAGTTTTTCTGTCAAAAAATTGATATTTTTAATCAGAAGAGTTCCATTTTTGGCCAATTCCAAAAGGCCTTTTTTTACACAAACCCCGATCAACTCCTCGCCAAACAATTCAACATCCATTTCCTTTTCACTCATAGAGGAACAATCCACAATTAGATAATTATCCAATTTTCTCTGACTGCGGCAATGTATTCTACGGGCCAAAAGCTCCTTACCAACTCCTGGTTCACCTTGGATAATACAATTGCTTTCCACACCTGCCAGTTTATCGGCAATATTTTTTAGACGGCTGGTTGCCTCCGATATACCGATAATCTCTTTCTCTTCCACTTGATTTCCGTTGGACACCAGCAGGCCATTTTTTTGAAATTCTATTTCTTTTTCTTTCATTTCTATCTGCTTTAAAAGCAGCTCATTGAGTTGCTTAGCCTGTAAATACATTTTTATGTTCGAGATAGGGCGTATAAGTTCGTTTAAGATACCCAGTATCTGGGTTATATCTTCTCGTTTAAAATATTTTTCTTCAATATTTTGAAAGTTAAGAATTGCAATTGCCACGCCCTCGATCACCACCGGGACACAAAGAGAAGCTTTAATTCTGCTACGGTCCTCATTACAAAAAAGGGGATCACTGTTAACATTATTCGAGTAATAAGCTTTCTTGGTCCTAAGTACAAAGCTATCTATCCCCACTATTTGGGTAACCTCTTGATCTTTCAGAAATTCGCCATTCCTTATAATCTGTTTAATATTCAAATTTTCGTAGATCAAACCCACTGAAAATAACTGTGCATCTATCTGTTTTTTAATGAAATCACCTAATTGCATAAAAAAGGCTGATTCATCTAGTTGTGTCAATAAATTGGTCTCAAGATACTTAATTTCTGACAAAAGATTATGCGCTAAATTTATCATTGTTAAACTCCTAGACATAAAAAGTGGATAATTTTCACAAATTGACTCATTGCATTACTGGTCTAATATAACATTGTCTGAAAAATTTACAAGATAAAAGTGATCAACTACTGTATTTTTTTACACATTTTTAATATTTTAAATCAGTTAGACCATCTAGGAGATATACACATCCCAAAACCGTTGGTGGCAGGGCCAATAATATTACCTTCTTGTGTCATAATGTAGATATTATGAACAGCTTTGGAGGTAGTGATGATTCTTTGAGAGCTAAAAGCAATGAACTGACTATCACTTGACCAGGTGGGATCCTCATTGGAACCGAAATCCTTGGTCAATCGAACCAGATTTTTTCGATTGGCATCTATTCTAAAGATGTCGAATCTTTCGTCCAACCACGAGGCAAAAGCGATCATCTTACCATCAGGAGAAAATCTAGGAGTGGCATTAAATTTACCAACATAACTCACCCTGGTTACGTCCTTTTCCACAGACCTTGGATCTAGGGTGTAAATATGGGCATCACCAGGCCGATTCGACAAGAAGGCCATCAAGGTACCATCCTTGGAAACGGAGGGGTCCACATCAATGGCAAAGTGGTTGGTAATCTTGCGAAGGTTGCCGCTTTCTAAATTTAAGGCATAAATTTCGGCATTATCCGTATGGGACAAGGTCAAAGCAATGTGCTTGCCGTCCGGCATAAAAACCGCCCCTGAGTTAATACCTTTACGAGACGAGATCAATGATGTTTTTTTAGTCAACAAATCGAGCATGTATAAATTCACTCTGCGGTCTTTGGTTACTTCATTTTTTAACAAGCTATAAAGGACATAGCGGTTATCCTTGGAAATTTCGGGAGAGATCACCGTCCCTCGGTGAAAGGTTAGTCTTTTCTTTCTATATCCATCAAAATCCATCTGGTATAACTCCTTAATAGGAGAATTTTTGTCACGGGTTTCAATATCTGATACAAAAACTAAAAATGAATCAAATATTGATTTTTTTCCTGTGATAATTTGAAAAATCGAATCGGCTAAACTATGACCAAGCGTTCTTAAATTACCTTCCGAAACATCTTGTTGCTCACTAAAAACAATCTTGTTTTTTTGATTATTATTGCATTCAATTCCAACATCAATAAAAGACACGCCTCTTTTTGAAGGGGTTATTTTTAAATTAACCAGATAACCCGTTTTTTTATTAATGACCATTCCTTCCGATTTATTGACCGAAAACAGAGATCTATAAAAGCTAAAATCACGCACCAGTAAATCAAAAATTTCCCTGCCCATTTGTGCATTTTTGGCACCTAATCCACCAACTATGTTTAAATTTAAATAAATGTCTTCCCTTTCTAACTCAGCCTCCCCCACTGCCACCACCGTCAGCTCTTCTCCCGCCATGATCTGCATACTAAGACATAATAACATCAACCAATTTTTTAATTTCATAAAACAATCCTTTTTAAAGAGGAAATCCCAGTATTATATCACCTTGAGATACTCGACTTTGAATATCATTTGGTACAGCTAAAAAAGGCTCTGCTTTTTTAACCGCACTCAAAGCCTTTTGATCAAACTCCTCATTACCGCTCGCTTCATAAATATGGGCCTTAATCAAACTACCTGAAGGCCTTAAATATATTCTAATCCGGCACATATAATCCTTGTCTTTTAAATAAGTGGGTAATTTCCAATAAGGCCTGATATGATCTGGCAGCCCGGAAGCGTAGAGATTCAAGGCCGTCATGTCCCCACTGACATCGCCTCCGCCAGTTAACCCGGTCCCTTGAGACAATTGATTTCCCCGGAGCACCAGCTTTTTGAGCTCTCCATCCAAATTGTGTCCAACCACCGCCCCAGCTTCCTTTGCTTTCGCCTTTACGTCCATCTCTTTCTGACGTTTTTTAACATCAATATCCTTTTTGCTCATATCTTTAAGCAACGACATTAGATTATCACTTTTCTTCTCTTTATCAAAAACCAAGTCATCCTTATTGATGATATCCTGGGTTTTTTCAATTTTCTTAATTTCCGTGGGTTCTTCCTTGAACAAAGCCTCCCCTTTTTTTAAGTTTTTCTCAATTGCTTTAAGTTCCAGCAAGGTCTGTTGAGGCATAGCCACCACATCAATTCTTACGGAACTTTGAATTTGAGATATTTGAATCGGTTTTTTTATGCCTAATATATTACTATCACCCAAAAAATCAAATTTGGAAAAAAAGACAATACCGATAAACAGTATGAAATGTAATATCGCCGATAAATATAAAAATGATAGTAAATTTTTGTTTTCTATAACCATATTCCGTTAATCTTGATTTTCAATTTCCGTCACTAACGCCAAATTGGTAATCCCACCTCTTTTTAAGAAGGAAATCAGCTTGGCAACACTTCCATATTTGAGGCCATAATCGGCCCGTACATAAAGCACATTGGTTTTCTTATCTTTAAATTCTGTCATAATTCTGGGAATAATTTCATCTTGTAAAAATTTTTCTTTACCAATAAATATTTCGTTGGTGTTGGTAAAAGAAAGAATCACCTGGGAAGCCGTAATATTCATTTTATTGACCTCTCTGGTCTTGGGCAGATCCAGTTTGATGCCATTTAACATAAGCGGAGCTGAAATCATAAAGATAACCAACAACACGAGCACCACGTCAACAAAAGGGGTAACATTAATATCAGACACCAATCTTTTTTTATTATTCGAATCCATTCCCACCGGTATTCTCCTAGTTTTCCTTATCTGCCACCATAGTTCGCTCGATCAGGTTTAAAAAATCCTGTTCAAATTTTTTAATCTCGCTATTAATTTTATCCACTCTATTATTAAAATAATTAAAAAACCATACCGCCGGAATGGCCGCCCCGAGTCCTACCGCCGTGGCCACCAATGCTTCAGCAATACCTGGAGCCACCACGTCAAGAGTAGCCGATCCTGAAGCCAGTCCACTAAATGAGTCAATAATACCCCAAACCGTTCCAAACAGCCCTATAAAGGGAGAGATAGAGCCAATACTGGCCAGCAGTGAAAGATAGGACTGCATTCTTAAATTCGATTCGATTACACCTTTTTGCATGGCCCGCACGATTATATCAAGGCCATAGTCCTTGAAATGCTCTTTCATGGCCAGATGCTTATTTTCTTTCATAAAATTTTGTCTAAGTTTAATCAACTCATTATAACCTTCGAGAAAAACCTCCCGGAAAGGAGTAAACGAAAAATGTTCGGTCGTTAACACAATTTCTTTTAATTTTTTTGAACCAGCATAGTTATTAAAAAATTCCATATTATTAAGTTCAATCTTTTTCAGCTGCTTAATTTTTTTCAAGACCACCGCCCAAGATATGATCGAAGCCAAAATAAGAATAAACAGAACACTTTTAACCACCACACCCGATTCCCAAATAATTCTTAGAATATCCAAATTAGCATTATTCACACAAACTCCTTATTTCAAGTACTCCAAAGATGAATTTTTCTTTTGATCTTAAGTAGCGTCTTGCTTCTTTTAAAATTCATATACATAACCACAATGGCCAGCCACCCAAAAATAAGACCTCCAGTGATGGGCTTTTCAAATTTAAAAATAGAAAATAGATTACCCCACACCGGATCACCACCGCAAAAAACAAATACCGCTGAAGTAATGGTGATGTACAACAAGACACTCAAATAATTATTTCGATCAATATTTAATAGATACATGGTTACAAAAAACTGCCCCCACACAAAGATATTGATGTTTTCCGCAAAAGTATAGGTAAGCTTTGAACTGAGCAAAAACAACAGGGGAAAAATGAGTAATCTAAGCACCAGGGTGCGCTTATCAAGCGGATAAACTATTTGCAAGGCCACTATCAAAATAAGATCGGCAACATAAAAAGCCGTGATACCCACCAGGGCAAGCGCAAATCTGATCATTTGAAATTGGTGATGGGGGATAATCACCGGCTGTCCTAGGGTAATAAAAAACACCGCCGTAAATAGAATAAGAATCAAAATATTCCGATCAAATTTTTTTATTTTTTTTTCAGTAATATACCTATAAAGATCCTTATAGTAAGCATCCAACCCGATAATTTGAAAAATACAAAAAAAGGCCATTAGCTTGGATAAGATGATAAGCTGCCAACCATATCCCAGAATCCATTCTTGAATTTCACTAATTTTATGACCCAACATAAAATGAAAAAAAGAAATAATGGATATTAAAACGAGATAAAAAAGAGCGATAAAAAAAAGATACCCACCATACATGAGCAATTGTTTGGAGTAATAGTTTTTGAATATCAACTGAACTTGGTTAATCATGTTTAAAACCATTATCATTCATTTTTTTTGGTTGGACTGAGCCAGTTGATCTGCAATTCGGGGGATGGATAGATTTTAGCATAGGTCTTATATAATGCATTGGTTTTCACCAGATTGTTGGTCTTTTTTTTCATCTCCAAAAAAATACTCCAGAGGTTCAAATCCCCTTTTAAAATTCTATCCACTTTTTGTGTCACTTCAAATTGTTCCTTAAAAGAAAATCCCTGATCAAATACTTTCTGATCATAAAGATTCATAAAATCGCTTATATCCTTGGCATTCAAATTATCCTTATAAAAACTTTTGCCGATCATTTTGGTTATTTTTGACTGGGCAAGATAATTTTTAAAATAATTTTGATCCAACCGAATCAGATCTTCTAAAAGCAATAAGCTGATTTCCAATTTGGATAAATCAAGGGATCTGACAAACGGCAGCGAAAGCACAAAAATATACTCGTTTTTATTAGAGGGCAGGCCCATATGGGCAATAGTGGAAGTGTTAATTAAGAGCAGCTTGAACTTTTTTTCATAAAGGCCCAGCTTTTCAAATAACGTTATAATCGATTCCTTCAAACCATAGTCAGGTTTTTCAAAGTCCCACTTAAGGACTTGAGCATTTTTTACCAGCCAATACTCTGAAAAAAAAGACCAGTACTCGTCTTCATCGGGAATTTGATATTTACTCTTTTCCTTTAAAGCCGATTGCTCCTGTTTTAATTTCAAGTCGTTCTTTTTTTTATCAATCTCGATATCCAGCATATCATTTTTTAATACATTCTTGATGGATTGATAATCAATTATTTTTTTGGCATCCTCCGGAGCTTTGCCATATAGAAAAAAAGATCCCAAAAGGAAGGATAGCCATATCATCACTCTAACCATACAAACCCCCTTTTTTTTACATTTTCCATCTAAAACTGATAGTTTCCCACTCATGACATTGGGGACAACGCCAAAAGATATCATCCGATTCATATCCGCAACTTTTGCAGTAATGTCTAGATAGCGACTTATGAATATTTTCTAAAAACCCCATCACCTGAGAAACCACCTCGTCGGTTTTTTTCAACTGAATCAGAAGTTTGATATATTCAATTTTCAGTACCTCCGAAGGGTTTTTATGTTCATGGATCCAGGCCTTTAAAATTTCATGAGCATTTTCAAACTTCCCGCCTTCCTTTAACATTCTCACCTGGGATAACACCATCGAGGGTGATTCCAATAATTCCTTATCCTCCAATCCCAGAAAAAATGCTCTAAGCACTTCCAGCCGCTGAAGATAATTCGTTTTATCCACATCATTCCAATCCTTGCCAATTTCCCCAAGTGCCAAAAAAATAAAAGATGCATAAAGAGGATGCTCTTTTAATAGTTCAAGAAGATTGAATTTGGCCCCCTCCATATTCCCTTTCACTATAATCAGTTTTAATCTTAAAATTTTAGCTGATACAGACGGGGCAAAACGAAGTGCATCCTCTAAGTCTTCATCACATTTGGCAAAATCACCTTTTAAAAAATACTTTTTTGCCTTCTCCACCAGGATGTGGGAAATAGTCTCAGCCTGATTGACATGCCCCACTTTGGAAAGCATGATGCGGTAATTATACGCCTCATCCCAATCTTCGATGTCCTCATAAATCCGGCATAAGGCCAAAATGACTTCATATTGATCACGGTTGATTTTTAAAACATCTTTGTAGGTTTCGATAGCCTTGTCCACAAATCCACCCTTATCAAAATCAATGGCCAATTCTCTAAGGGCCCGAAGCCTGGTTGACTCGGAAATATTTTCCCTGGCAATCAACGAACGATGTATGGAAATAGCTTTCTCAATCTCTCCATTACTTCTAAACAATCCCCCCAGCGCAAAATAGGTCTCAATAGTTTCTCGATTAATATCAACTGCATTTAAAAATTCCCGGATCGCCAGGTCTTTGTTTCCAGAAATCAAATATTGAGTAGCATTTAAAAATATTTTTGATTGCGCCTCAAAGATCGAACTTCGATATCTCTTGGACAACTTGACTCCGGTATCTTTTTCAATCAGGTAGTGATAGATAAGGACAACAGTGATCACAATGGCCACCACCGACAGAATATGATCTTGCATCCACAGCCAGTAGATATCCATCATCAACCCTTTATCTCTTCATGAGATACATAGGCGCATTTTGTTGAACTAACGGATCAAGATTACTTATTGATTCCGCTAAATCATCCATCAATTTTATCAAACGGGACTCTTTTTTC
This sequence comes from Bdellovibrionales bacterium RIFOXYC1_FULL_37_79, assembly GCA_001770015.1. Taxonomy (GTDB): domain Bacteria; phylum Bdellovibrionota; class Bacteriovoracia; order Bacteriovoracales; family Bacteriovoracaceae; genus XYC1-FULL-37-79. The sequence continues at coordinate 55,500 of MEQB01000001.1, read as the reverse complement.
TTCTTGATATAGCGAAAACCAAATTCTCCACTCAAATTTAATTCCTTATGCACCTTCCTTCCGGCTTCCCACAAGCCTAAAAGTTCATCCACCAGTCCAAGATCTCGTGCTTGCCGACCGCTGAATATTTGTCCTTCTGCATATTCTTGCTGGGGTTTTTTTATAATATTTTTTCTCTTTTTTAAAATATCCTCAATGAACTGTTGGTGCACATCATGGAGCATATTCTCCAGTATCATTTTCTCTTCAGGCGTCATCGGTCGTGAATTAGAGGCAATATCTTTAAATTTACCAGCCTTAATGGGAGTGGGTTTTAATTTTATCCATTCAAACAGTGAGGTCATGTCCACATGAGGCAGGATAACCCCAATAGATCCCACCAGACTTCCCGGACTGGAAAAAATTTTTCTGGTTGCCGCTGCAATGTAATATCCACCACTGGCAGCCACCGAGCCAATACTGGCATAAACTGGTTTTTCCTTATCAATCCTCACGATCTCATCATAAATCTCTTGCACCGGTGCCACCGCCCCACCCGGCGATTCAATACGGATAAAGATGGCCCTGACATCTTTGGCTTCCTGGGCCTTCACCAGTTTTTCAATGGTTTCTTTAGAATCAAGCAGAACTCCGGTGATTTCAACCACAGCAATCGTTCCACCTTTTCCATCATCATCAAAATTTTTGGACCCTTTTAATGCCTCAATGGTATAAGTGGCAAAAATGACTAAAATTAGAAAAAAAAAGACCACTAATAACAAGATTCCAATAACCGCCCGATTTTTCTTTTCAACCATAAAAAAACGCCCCTTGAATTGTAATCAATACCGTAGGTTATACTACCACTTCCGGCACTCATTGGTAAATTTTAATTCGATACTTTTTTAGCAATCAACTTATTTTGATTATTTTTCTCAAGTATTGCAAGTTTATTCCGATAAACAGGATAGATGGGTACATTTTATCCATCCTAAAAGGAGTCGATTATGAAGACCAGATTACTTATAGTCATCATCAGCGCGGCTTTGACCACTATAAGTTTTAATCTTTTTTCGAAAGATGTATATACATCTCCCAAATTAAAACTAGATAAAAAACTAGGTCAAACGGTAATAATAAAAGACCCTGAATGGGAATCCAATTACAAGATTGAAGACAACACCGAAAGGGATATTGCTTCTCTCAAGAAAAATACTCCCCAGTATACGCCTAAAAAAACGCTGAAAAGAGCGCCTTCTTCAGACAAACATGAACCTATTAAATACTGGATAGTGCATCCCAAATACGAATAAAACCATTTTGGATTTTATCTATTGGCCAGGCAATGATCGGCTTTCAGCTGTCCGCAAGCTGCCAAAATATCTTCCCCTTTGGAGGATCTGATAGTACATACGAAATCCCTATTTAACAGTTGCTCTTGAAACCAGACAACTTTCTCCTTACTTGGCGTTTTGAATTCGCAACCAGGAAATGAGTTGAAAGGAATCAGGTTGATTTTCGACAGCTTTCGCTTAAGTATGCGAGTTAGGTTTTCCACATCCAACATTCGATCATTCACTCCATCCACCAGCAAATATTCGTAAGTAATTCTGCGATTGGCCTTCAGTGGAATGCGATTGATCGCCTCCAGCAGCCTTTCCATATTGTATTTCTTATTGATCGGCATTAACAGATCTCTGGTGACATCATCTGCAGCATGCAAACTAACAGCTAAATTGACCGAAGGAAAATCTATGAGTTTTTCAATCTGGGAGGCAATGCCAGACGTTGAAAGCGTAATTCTTCTTTGTCCTATACTGATGCCTTTGTCTTCTAAAAAAACCATTACACTGGTTTTAACGTTTGCTAAATTAAGTAGAGGTTCTCCTTGTCCCATATAAACAATATTGGTAATCAACATATTTTGATCGACTTTTTCTCTCAGCCAAAGTGTCGCACTTAGATATTGCCCAATGATTTCTGACGAATCCAAATTTCTCTTAAACCCCATAAGTGCCGTACGACAAAATTTACAGCCCACGGCACATCCTACCTGGGAAGAGACACAAATCGTCAAGCGCCCGGGCATAGGAATGGTTACCGCTTCCACCAATTCACCATCCCCTAACTTAAATAAAAATTTTCTGGTACCATCTACCGATTCTATGACAGTGACCACTTCGGGAATATTGGTATCATAAGTTTCCCCAAGCCACTGGCGCATTTTCTTGGAAGTATTACTCCAATCATCCGCCTGAAGCTTGAAATTTTTATAAATCCAGTGATAGATCTGGTCAGCGGCATATTTTGCAAAATGATTTTCCACCAGTACATTTTGCAATTGCGAAAGCGTCAGGGAGTAAAGCGATTGTTTGTTATTCATGGCCAACCAGATCAAAGTTTTAAAATAGAATCATTACCTATTTGAATATTTTACTAAAAAAAGAATTCTTCGAATCTTTCGTCTCATCATTTTCAAAACTGTCACCCGTGGTGATTATTTTATTCACCAAATCAGGTAAAGTAGTGGATTCATCCAGATACTGGGACAAGTTTTGCGCAGATAATACAAAAACCTTTAACGCATTGATTTTTTCACTGATTTTTACAGCAAATCCCTGTAACTCCTCCAAATCCTTAAATGGGCCAATATACCTTCTTCCGCAATTGAGAGGAATTTTGTATTGGTCGTAATAATGGGATGAAACAATTTCTCTTTCCACCGGGCCCGAAGAATCAATTAAATAAAGCATGTAATAATAGTGAGCATTGGCAGAAAACCCCACCCTTTCATGCTCTGGGTAAACCATATTAATTTTTAAATAATTATAAACACACAAGAGATGATTTTTTTCAAACATATTTTCACCAATTAATAAAACACACCAAAATCGATAGACACTGACCCCATGGGTAAAAAATCAATAACTGATTGATTGGGCTCATGCTGAACCTTGGAATTGATCTCCTCGTTGATTTTAAGCAGAGCAAAATTCTTGGCCCAATTTAATTTCACTCTTTTTTTATAACTAGTGGGATTATAAAAATAAACCCGACGCACCTCTTCAAACTTCAATTCATTTTTCATGGGGGTTCTCGTTTTCCACAAATAATCCACGCCTTGTTCTGAATTGATCTTCACATTTACCAGATCAAAGGTTGCAATGATTTCTGACCAGAAATTTAGTTTCTTCCCTTCATCCAGAGATTGAATCAAAGTTCCATCAAAAAAGACCAAGCGGCCCTCTCCCAAAGATCCCACACTAATCCGGGTGGTGGCGTTGATCATCTCCATCGTAATGGAATTTTCAATAAAAAACCCCTCAAATCTTTTTAAAATATTTTTATCCAAAGAGGAATTTTCAACCACAATTTTTCCACCATTCATAAACATTTTTAGAATATGAAAATACTCGTTGGCATAAATGTCCACGCCATTATAAAAATAAATTTTATTGGCCAGATAAGTTTCATCCAACGTTGCTGCCTGGGAATATGAATCGTTAATTTTATACGCCCAATTGAAATTTTCCTTCAAATACTTGTATAGTCCGATCTCCTCCCAAAAATATCTTTGAGAATAGTCCATTAAATTTTTATGGCAAAGGTAGAAATTAGTTAACGGTTGGAAGCTGGTATCATCGCTCATATCATACATATGATCGCCCAGTATGAAACTCAAATAAGTGCTGCTCACCAAATCTTTAAATTGTTTTTCGATAATACCCTTTTTAAGATTGGAAGGAAGCAAGATGGAAGAAGGAATAATATTCATGGTCAGACAAAACAAAATATCCTTGGAATATTTATTTTGTCTTTCAACGTCCATCATCTTGAAAAACAAATCATCGGTGGCGGTCCCCAGAAAAGCAATTTTAACCAGGCCTTCATAATTAATTGGAAAAAACTCTTTAATCGTTTCAATGTAAAGTTGTTTGACATCTGTGACAAATTCGTTTTGTAATAGCTCTTCATCACTTAATGAAGACAGAAGGTGAGTCATTTCAACCTGCTGATTATTATTTTCTTTAGCTTGTTTTTTAATTGCTAAAAATCGCTCAAAGGTTTCATGTTGTGCCTTTGAATAATCTTCAAAAAAACTGACAAATTGTTCATCTTGAATGAAACCACATTCGATGGCCCATAGATTTGAAGTCATTTCATTTTGTGAAAAAAACTTTCCCAGCGCTCTTATAAACTTTCGATAGGCTACAAAAACCCTTTGATCGTAAAAACTGTAAATTTTATTAATTCGGCCACTGGCTTGTGTAACCACCGTCTGAATACCTTCTCTGGAAATAGACGGTATTCTTGAAAGGATGTGGGGCAATCCCCCCCCCACTAAAAAAGGGGCGGGTGATATCGGCACAAAAAAAACTAACTTTTTAGAAACCTCGCTGGCAATTTCCTCCAACCTTTTTAAATCCGTTTCGGGTTTATCGTGATGAAAATCAAAATCTTCCCCGTTATCGGTGTGAAACGCCCAATTAATAGGAACTACAATTTTTGATGAATCAAATCCGGCAATTTTATCTCGCCATAATGCCGAAGAAGTCTTCCAATAAAAAAACCAATTATCTCCGGGAAAAATTTTCTCGTTATCACTCGTTAAATCGTTTGGTATTTGCAAAAAAAAACCCTCACCATAAAAAAATTATTATAGTTTAATAGTATTAGACTATACACAAAAATAAAAGTTTTCCTTCCTAAAGCAAATGATCCTTTTTTCTCTAATTGCGCTGTGCCCAACCAGATCGCTGTTTACAAAAAAACTTTTTACTTCAAGGTTGTAGTTCCAACTTAAGCGGGTTACAATTTCATTTATTTAAACTTAAGGGCAATTGCAAAATGGTCGATGATACTACTATAGTCATAACTGATATTAAAAAAGCCTTAAAAGCAGTAGATGAAGAAGCCGACAAAAAACCTGCCGCCTTATTAATTGTCGGGGGTGAACTTAACGGAACTATTTTCGACTTGGATAAGAAGACCATTCTGGTGGGCAGAAGCTTAAAAAACAATATTCCCCTTGAATTTCAAGGCATCTCCCGGAATCACTTTAAAGTAGATGAAACTGAAATAGGCCATACCGTGGAAGACACCGGCTCAAGAAATGGAACCTATATTAACAATAAAAGAGTTTTAACACCTACCCTGCTTAAAAAGGGTGATATCGTCAAAGTTGGGAAAATTGCTTTAAAATATATCCCCAAGGGTGATTCGGAGCGCTTAACCTACGATAAATTACAGCATGCGGCCAATACTGATGGCATGACCGGTTGCTATACCAAAACATATTTTAACCGCTCACTTGATTTACAGGTTAAAAAAAGTAAATTATCCGGGGAACCCCTTTCTCTCATCATGTTCGACTTGGATCATTTTAAAAAATTAAATGATACCTTCGGTCATGATGCCGGTGACTTTGTACTTAAAGAATTATCCACCATTGTTAGAACCAACGGGGTGAGAGATAACGATATTTTTGCCAGATTTGGGGGAGAAGAGTTTATGATTTTACTTCCCAAAACAAATATCAAACAAGCCTATGAAGTAGCCGAAAGAATTCGTGCCTTGATAGAGGCCCATCAATTTCTCTACGATAGTAACCGCTTGCCGGTGACTATCTCCGTGGGACTTGCTGACTACCGCAAAGGCGTCAATTCCGGTTTGGATTTGTTTAAACGGGTAGATATCGCTCTTTATAAATCCAAAGATGGTGGTAGAAACCAGGTCAATTTTTTTAGAGAATAAATAGTACCAACATGCAAACTGATTTAACCCCTCAATGCTCGATCAAGCTGTTACCAGATCATTTGATTAACCAGATTAAGGCGGGCGAAGTCATTGAACGACCAGCCTCACTCATCAAGGAGTTACTGGAAAATTCCATTGATGCCAAATCAACCCGGATTGATGTTACCATCAAAGAGCAAGGTTTGAATTTTATCTCGATCGAAGATGATGGCAAGGGTATGAGTTTCGACGAACTACCTTTGGCCTTTACCAAGCACGCCACTAGCAAATTAAATTTTTTTGAAGATCTCTACAACTTAACCAGTTATGGTTTTAGAGGAGAGGCATTAAGCAGCATGGCAAGTGTGGCACGACTTGAATGCCTAAGTTCCCCCAGGCTTCCCCGTTTACACGGAGGAAAATATATCATTCACGGGGGGAAAATGATCTCACACACCCCCTTTAATGCAGAAACATCTGGAACATCCATCTTCATCAAAGACTTGTTTTACAACACCCCTGCCCGACTAAAATTCATCAAGGCGAGGACTTCTGAACAAAACGCCATTTGCCGGATCATAAATGCATTTATCATCTCAAACCCTTCCATTGCTTTTTCACTCAAGCAAGATGAGCAAGACAAAATAATCTATCCCAGCACCGAAAAAACCCAATATACGAACCGCATAACGCAAATTTTTAACAATAAAAAAACCAACTCAGGCAAGCTACTTCATGCCAGCACCTCATATCAGGCCATCCACATCAACGGTTATTTCTCCCACCAAACCAATAAGAGTAATGCTTATAAACACCAGTTTCTCTTTGTCAACCACCGGCTTTTTATGGATAAAAAAATCAATCAGATTATTCTTAAAAGCCTGGCGGGATTTTGGCCCGCTTTACACACCGGTCATTATGCCCTTTTTATTAACCTTCCACCCGATCAAATTGATATCAATGTTCATCCGGCCAAAACTAGCGTCAAGTTTTTCAACGAAAACCTGATTTGTTCGCTCATCATGGAAGCAATTAAGACAGCCGTGAATGATTTAAAATTAAAAATTGATATCCCGACTCCCCCGGATAACTTGACCAAACTCTCCGTCACCTCTTATTTACCATCCCCTTCAGATCAAGCCCCCCAAACGCACCGAGACTCCTCCACTTCATCTTTTTTTCCACTTTCTCATAAATATATTCTTTTAAAAAAGGAGTGCAATTATCTGATTGCTTTTGAAAGATTATTAAAAGAGTTTCTAAAAATAAATTTTAAGCAAACGTACCCGGTCCACGAAAATAAACTTATCCCGCTACTCATAAGCGAACCGTTTCATCTGCCTAGTGAAAGGGTGAAAAGTTTTCTTCCAGAGCTTTTAAAAACTGGTATTAATCTAGATATCCTTGATGCCAATTTATTGGTACTGAGAACTATTCCCGACTTTTGTCTGGAACTTCCGCTTGATCTTTTATTTAAAAATCTTCTGGATTACCTTGCCCAGAGGATCAATGATTTCCCTGAGGGTAATGGTCTTGCCTTGGTCAATCAGTGGTTAACTGATTCAAGTTTTGATTATGCCCTAAGTATTAATTCCACCAAGCTCCAGGAAATGCTTTCCCAATTTCAAATAACTGACCTGGTCTCATCTGGGATGGTTACCGTGATAGATGACGAAAAACTGGCCCACTTCTTTACCCGGGATTAGCGTGCAAACACAACCAATAATCATTATTTCAGGCCCAACGGCAACCAACAAAACCCAAATAAGTTTAAAAGTTGCTTCCGCCATCAAGGACCAGTTAAACCAACCAGTGGTTATTGTCAATTTCGATTCTCTGCTTTTTTACCAGGAGCTTTCCATCGGAACGGCCAAACCAAGTCCAGTTGAACTCGCCATGCACCCCCATGAACTGATCAATATCAGATCCATCACCAGCCCCTTCAACACAGCCGACTTTGTAAAAACCGCCAGTGACTTGATCGCCAGACATCATGCTAACCATCAAGTGATTATTCTAGTGGGAGGCAGTAGCTTCTACTTGCGAGCACTCATTAAAGGAATGTATGACTCATGCCAGATCTCTCCCCAGCAAAAATTAATTAATGAATCAGAATATAAAAAAAATGGAATCACTTTTTTCATTAATTATTTAAAGCAATATGATTTGGAAAGTTATCAAAGTCTTCATCCCAACGACCATTATAGAATAATTCGGGCAGTAGAACATCATATGATGACCACCGAAAAATTATCCGATCAAAAAAAGGTATTTGACCATAATTCCCCGTACGACTTTAGCATCAATCAGCATCCCAATTGGAATATTTTTCATCTCTATCTGGATATACCCAAGCTGGAGCATCAGAAAATTATTCAAAAACGGGTTCATGCAATGCTCGCAAACCATCTCATCGAAGAAGTACAAAACCTGCTACGACAAGGTATTACAGGAAAGGAAAAGCCGATCAATTCAGTCGGATATAGCGAAGTTTTGGATTATTTAGCCGGTAAAATTAAAAGCCAGGAAGAATTAGTGCAAAAGATGGTTATCGCCACCAGACAGCTTGCCAAAGGTCAAAGAACATTCTTTAAAAAAGTCACCCCTAAAAATAGCTATCATGGTTTAAATGATGAAAAGAAGATTATCTCGGATGTTTTGGCATTTCTAAGATAACTGCAGGTTTTCCTTTGACATTTCCAGCAATTTTCTAATAAATGGACACTATAGTCCGACAAGATAAACATCCTGCTAAATGAGTTTATACCATGAGCGTATTTGATGCATTCACGGATATCACCTTGAATTTTTCCGATCTGATCGGAACACCTATTATTAACGAGGAGAAAAACAAAGTAGGGTCACTAACTGACTTCTTTGTAAACTACGAAGATATTTTTCCCGAAGTTCTGGCATTGCAATTTAAAAAAAATAATCAAGTGTTTTATGTTCGCTGGGAACACATCCTCTCATTTTCCCGCAGAAAAATTATTATCCGCAACGAATCGCCCATCGGACGCAGTCGAACTTTTCCGAAAATTTGTCAAAAAAAAACCGTCACCAATTTAATGTTTAGCCAATTCTCCGGCCAGGCTGTGGAATATCCTCCGCTTGGAAAAGTCATTCTCGACAGACAAATTGTAGATACCCATGGAAAAAAAGTAGTCCGGGTCAATGACATCCAATTTATCCGCGTGGGACAAAATATCAGGGTAACCCACGCCGAAATTGGAATGCGCAGCCTTTTACGAAGACTGGGATTTGAAAAATTGGTGGATTTTTTTGTTAAAATCATCAATCCCAATTCAAAATATCTAACCGGCAATCTGCTAATAAGCTGGAAATATGTTCACGCGATCCCCGACAAAACAGTCCATAGCAATGTCCGCCTCAATTTAAAAAATGATGAACTCAATAATCTTCACCCCGCTGATCTGGCCGATATCCTAGAGGATCTAGATCCCCACTCAAGAGATTTGATTTTTAAGGAGCTTGACCCCGAAATGGCTGCCGAAACCCTCATAGAGGTGGAACCTGAAATCCAACCCATGCTTTTAAAATTTGAATCCCCCGAACGAGTAGCGGATATAATTGAAAACATGGGTACCGATGAGGCTGCCGACATTCTGGAAGATTTAAGTCATGATATCAGGGAAAGGATTTTTGAGAATATCGAAGACGACGAGATTCAAGAGGATATTCAAGAACTTCTCGAATACGACGAAGATACTGCCGGCGGGTTGATGTCCACTGAATTTTTGACCGTTAGGCCCGGGCATACCAAGTCAGAGATCATGCAAATTATTCAAAATGAGCATGATGATATAGAAACCCTCTACGAATTATATGTCATCGATGACTCTGATAAATTGATTGGAACGTGTTCTCTTAACAAACTGCTTATTCAAAATGAAAATTTAAAAGTCGGCGACTTGATGATCACCAACGACATCAAGTGCCTCACGCCAGAAACTCATTGGAAAGAGGTCGCCAGTTATATGTCCAAATACAATCTGTTTTATGTACCAGTGGTTGAACAAGACCATACCCTGCTTGGTATTGTCTTTATTGATGATGTACTGCCTTGGTTACTGGACTAAAGAAAGGGGAATTTACGAAAGACTATATCTCCAAACTAAATTTTCCGCCTTTTTTGAAAAAGATTTTTCTTTTACTGGCAGTTATTGGTCCGGGCCTCATTACCGCCAATATTGACAACGATGCGGGAGGAATTGCCACCTATTCCCTGACCGGGGCGCAAACCGGCTATCGCCTGCTATGGGTGCTCATTCCCATCACCATCGCTTTGATTATGGTTCAAGAAATGTCGGCCCGCATGGGAATTTCCTCTGGAAAAGGTTTAGCCGATTTAATCAGAGAACGGTTTGGTCTGAAAATCACCTTCTATACCATTATCTTTCTGGTGGTAGCTGATCTGGGTAACACCATGGCGGAGTTTGCCGGCATTGCTTCTGCCGGAGAGATTTTTGGGATTTCCAAATATATTTCGGTTCCCATTTGCTCGGTGTTTGTATGGTTATTAATACTCAAAGGAAATTATAAAACCGTCGAGCGCGTTTTTTTAATTGGATGCGCCTTATATATCTCCTACGTCATTTCAGGCATTATCATAGGTCCCTCATTTACGGATATTGTCTCGGCGATTTTCACCCCTGATTTTCGAGAAATACAACCAAGTGATTTTCCTATTATTGTTGGTCTGATCGGTACCTCCATCACTCCCTGGATGCAATTTTATATCCAATCAGCAGTGGTTGAAAAAGGACTCACCACTAAGGATCTCACCCACTCAAAAATTGATGTCATACTTGGTTGTACCACCATGGTAACCGTTACCATTTTTATCATCATTTGTTGTGCCGCCACTTTATTTAACTCTGGAATTATCATCAGTAATGCCAAGGATGCCGCCATCGCGCTGGCCCCATTAGCAGGCAAATATGCCTCCACCCTATTTGCCTTTGGATTGTTTAATGCCTCCATTTTTGCAGCGGCACTTTTGCCTTTGGCAACCAGCTATTATGTTTGTGAAGGCATGGGGTGGGAATCCGGGGTCGATAAAACTTTCAAAGAAGCCCCGAACTTTTTTTCGATATTTACCGGAATTATTGCCTTTAGTGCTCTTTTAATTCTCATGCCAGGAATCAACCTCTTTAACATTCTGATCTGGTCGCAAATCATTAACGGAATTTTAATTCCAATTGTTTTATTGTACATTATCAAACTTTGCAACGACCCCGATGTCATGGGCGAACACACCAATACCCCGATCTATAATCTGGTCAGCTACTTGATCGTTTTTTTTATGTTCGCAGCGAATATTATTTTTATCTATTTTGAAATTAAAACCTGATGACTAATTAGAGGACCGTGAGTGCCGCTCCAACGCCTTGACTATCCCATCACAAATATCCACTTGATTATCCGCCCTAGGAAACCTGATCGTAAATTGTAAGTCCTTGTAGTCAATATCGTCGCTTGGTGCTGGAACATATTTGATATCGTATTCCTTTTGCTTTTCATCTACTTTGAAAGCAATCGGATTGGTTTTTGCGATTGGTACCGCTTCTATTCGATCCTCTCCCAGCATTTGAAAGTGAATTGTACCTTTGGCATTGCAATTTACTCCTCCCACCAGGTCAGCATATGAAGCACGGGACATTTGCTCGAAGGGCATTACATCAACATTCGCCACACCGTCTTGAAAACGAACCTTTCTCACCAGATATTCATGTTCATTATCGTAAACAATTCTCACGGTCATGATTTCGCTTTCAGAAATTTTCAAATTTTCAATTTCCCCAGTCAAAACCTTGGCCATATCGTCGTACAATTTGCCATCTAGATAGAGCTTATATTTCACTTTATCAAAATTTTGGTAATTTCCAAGCCGTAATACCCCGGAAGAAGCCACTTTCCGCACAATCTGGTTTTGTTGTGCTAAATCAATATTAGATGCCATATGAGATTTTTGATTTTTCAAATATTTTTCATGTCCAAACCAGACCAGGGTAATGCATAAACTCGCCACTAATATTTTAAACAATGATCCGGTTGAACTTCGGCTAGCGCCATCTCGAGAAGCGCTGCAAGTTTTGGTCCGAGTGCTGCCAGAATTTTGCTTAATTCCAGTTAGGGTTCCATGCAATGCTTTAACCCCAGTCACTGTTCCCGTGGATCGCTGTCCTGCTTTATACGCATCGTTTGCTTCCGACCCAGCTTTATTAGGCGTTTTCACCAATCCCCAAGTAGGTTTACGGTTGGTCTTGGTCCTGGTCTCCTCATTTCTGGCCAGAGTCTTAGATTTTCCACCATCTATTTCAAGGGCCAAAGCTGATGAATCCCCTTCCGCCCCGCTATCTAAATCCAGTTCGGTCCTTCTGGTAGAAGACTTATTCGTGGAACGATTGCCATTTTGATCAAGTTGCCCACTATCTTCTGATTCGTCTTGGATAATGATGACATCATCATCATAAATTTTATTTTTCGAGGCTAGCGGAACCCCTTTTCTCATTTCATCTAAAAAGGGATGGATATCTATTTTTCCAAATTCCTTAAATCTCTCCTGATCCTGCTTGATGACGTCCTTAAAGAGTTCCTGGGCAAAATAGGAAAGATCAGTTGCATTGAACTCTGGATATTTGGCGTAAAGAAACTTGATCAAGGCCCGGTTCATCTGATCAAGGTTTTCATATCGCAGTTCCCGGTCCTTCTCAAGTGCTTTTAAGACAATTTTATCCAAGGCCTTGGGCACATTGGGATTGATGGAAGAAGGTGGGGGAACTTTGCAAGCCTGGATTTTCTTTAAAACCGCCAAATCATTCTTGGCCGAAAACAATTTTCTCGAGCAAAGCATTTCCCAGAGAGTGATCCCTAGGGCAAATTGATCATATCTGGCATCCAAATCAAGTCCATCCAAATACTCAGGGGCCAAATAGGATAACTTTCCTTTAATGGTCCCGGCCTGGGTTTTATCTGAATTACTACTGGCCTTGGCGATACCAAAATCGATGATCTTGACTGCGCCATCGTAGGTTAACATAATGTTATGCGGAGATATATCCCGGTGGATAATATTGGCACTCTCTGCGGTTAACTGGTTTTTAAAAGTATGAGCATAATGTAATCCCTGGCAAGTCTGTGCGATCACATAAACGGAGACTTCCACCGGGAATACATAACCTCTTTTTTTAAGCTTATCCAGATACTCTTTTAAATTCTTGCCGTTAATATACTCCATCACCTGATAGAGCTGATTATCCTCCATGCCGTAATCAAATGTCTGAGTGATGTTTGGATGAATAAGCCCGAAGGTAACCCTGATTTCGTCAAGAAACATATTTCTAAAGGCCTCATCCGCAAAATACTGAGCCTGGATCATTTTGATAGCAACAATTTTATCAGCTTGTTCGCCCAAAAACCGCGCTCGACATATCTTGGCCATGCCTCCATCAACAAAATGATCAAGAAGCAAGTACTTTCCAAAACGCTTTAATATCAGTCCATCCCCTACGGCCATATAGTTATGATCCTCCATTCCTCCTTACCTGTTCGGAAAATATGCAAACTTCTGTAGTATATTTTTAAAAATGTTTTTGAATACGAAGTCTAATAATTAGACACCATTAAGCGAATTAAATAATATTTACTGGCGCATAACCAGGCAAGGAGATTAATAGACCCGAACTCTCCTGGGTCGTCCGGCATGCTCCCCTGACTTTGTAATGTTCGAGCAATTCATTCAAATAATCGGGATGAAGTTTTAAATTATCCTTAAAATGGGGAATTTCAATCATCTGATAACCGAGTTTTTTTAATTCTCCAACAAACATCCCATCCGATAAACGGGTGTCAGTTAGACGATAACTTAAAATTAAAACGAAGTGCCCACATTTATGGATTTCACTTTTTTCAAAATCAGAAAACCATTCAAAGAAAGGACTGCTGGAATTAATCTCGCTTGCCAGCACATCAAACAGCATACTTATTTCCTGAAACCAGGAAGTCCTCTTAAACACCAGATCATCCGACCATTTTTTATTTTTATAACTTCCTTCGCGAATGGAAAATTGATTATGATTTATTTGATTTTTTGTCGAACTACTGCATCCAATTAGCACTAATCCGAGTAAAACAACAATCAAAAATATCCGGTTTATATAAATCAAACTCTCTCCAAGTAATTATTAATTGCCCGCGTGGCCTCTTCGCTTAAATTTTTAAAAATCAGAGAAAACCCCTGTCCACCATTCAATAATCTCACAACTTTTGCGGAAGCGACAAATGAATATTCTGAATTTTCTGGATGAACATTAAGAGAAATTATTTCACCCACTTTGACGGGAGAATTGGAAACCAGCACCTGGAGTCCACCTACCGAAATATCCCGACAAATTCCTTCAAAGAATTTGGCATTATTATGAAAAAACATTTTAGCTACAAACGGCCGTCTGGATGCCACCCGACGATCAACCTCCTCGATAACAGGAGGAACCATTTGAAAAATCTTGCTAAAAATCGGCAGATCAGCTAAAAAAATCCAGTTGGTCATGCCGGGAGTAAAAATAAATGTTTTCGCATTTATTCTATTCTCATCAAATAATTTTTTCAGCATATTTAAAGAAAAAGGTCCATACTCATTTTCCTCTGCACCTCTGTCCATTCCAACTTTAATCGTAAAGATCTGGGCATCATGGGAGATTTGACTCCAATTGATTCCCATCGACTTATCTGCTGCTGGAGAAACTGGATTCACTTTTTTATTTTTACTTTCATCCTCCAGTTCCAAATAATCAGAAACATCCAACGATTCTTCAAACCCGGAACCGGTATTTTCCTCTTCAAAAAAAGGAACCTCATCAAAACTTTCCAGAGGGGAGATGGGCGTCTCATTAAAATACTGATCGAGTTCCGCAACATCCTCTATGCGCTTCCAATCCTCGAAACCCTTTTTCCATACAAAACTTTTTTCACCCAACTTTTTTTCCCGAATATATTGTTCTAAAGTAGCATCATCAATCGGGCCCGCCTTATCATTTTTTTCTACGAAATACCAAGTACTACCCATCGAAATTCTCCCAGGTAAGGGTTTATTCAATAAACACTTATTTCTTAAATATATTATAACTCATTGAAATTTATTGAAGAAATAATGATCTTTTTTTCCCACTATTAAAAAATTTCCGAGGAAATTACTGGGTTTTAACTTTTTTTAAACGAAACTCAAGCAAATCAACAAATAATCCGATCAACTTACCGACTTGCTTTGTTAAAACAGAGGAATCTCTATGAAAGTTAGACCTTGGAAGTACATTTATTTTGCGATTGGAATTCTAAGTATTGTTCTGCTGGCATCATGCTCGAAGGAGATATTTGGAACTAAAAAAAATAAAGCCACCAGTAGTGTTGCGCAAAAGGATACTTTTACCTCGGACCAGATCTGTTCAGAGCACAGCGTGGTCAAACCTAAAGTTGATTTTTTATTCCTGTGGGACAATTCCGCCAGTCAGACATACGTTGAACCAGCACTACGAAATGGTTTTAATAATTTAGTGAATAGAATTTCCTCAAATTTTGACCACCATATTCTCATGGCACCACTCATTAGATCCACTTATGACTCCGTAGATGTTAACTCATTTCTGGTATCCTATGATAACACGGGACTTACCAGTAGTGCCCTCAATCGACAAGTGCCCTACACTATTGCAGCCTCCAAACTTGATCAAATAGTTTCCACCCTAAATGGAGGCAATCAAGAAAATGGTTTTTATAGGGCCTACGAAATCATCAATAATAATCGCACCAATGGAATATTTAGAAATAATGCTTATCTAATGATTGTCGTCATGAGTAACGGGGACGTAAGAACCTACAACAACGGCTATTGGGTGCACCCTTATATTCTCACCACTGACAAAAACCGACTTCTCAATCTACGATCCACATTGGGAAACGAGCAAATGCGTTTTATGTCCCTCGTTTCCCATGCCTATGATGGTATCCCTTCGGGTTATAAAAAAGGATATGCATACATAGCTATGTCATCTCAAATTTACTATGATGCTGGACAAACTATTCGCCCCACCGATCAAGAAGGAAGACCAGACCCTGACAGTTACAACATAGCAGGTGCGGATTATAATCGCATTTTCGATGGCATCAATCAATCCATCACCATGGTGACGGTTGCCCATCAGTATAACTACTGGCCAGTGGCCCTCCAAGGAAATTTTGATCCACTAACCCTGCGGGTCACCAAATATACAGCATCTGGAAGCACCAGTTTAACCCCCAATGACACCACCAACGGTTTCGTTTATCTTGGACACCGAAACAATCAAAACACCAGATATGCTCCCACCCCGGGTGAGCCCTATACCGGAAATGTCGTTAGACTCTACGGTAGTGGAAGGGTTAAATACCCGGACTGTGTAGTGGTGGCGGCGGATGAACAGGCCAGTTATTATGGTTATTTTACATTATCCGGTAAACCCAATCCCAGCTCCATCCAATGTACCAAAAATGGTACAACTGTAACCGCCAGCACCAGCAACGGTTTCGAGTATATCGGATATGTTGAAAATAAAAATGTAAAAATTGAAAGCCCCAGCAATCCTGACACCCCTGGTACTCCGGCAGTGATTCAATCCGGTTTTATGTTAAAACTACGGGGAAGTGCCATTTACACCAACGGCGAAACCTTCGAGTGTTACTTTGACCCAGGCACCTAGACTTTTGATTTAGCCTCGTTCAGCTTTTTAATTTTATTGACCATGACGATAATAGGAAAATTTTCTCGGAGTTTTAGTATTTCCACATCACAAATAAGCTGATTGTTGTGGCCAACAATAATTTCTCCTACAAATCCAGCTTCAATAGCGTCTTTTAAATCTTCTTCATCAATTGGAATATTTCTATGTTTAAAATCGGCCAATATCTCGGAAAGATCCGCTTCCACTATTTTTTGGGTTGATCTTTCCGCATCCACCTGATCATAAATTCTTTTGAGGAAACGTTCACATTTGGCCGAGATCATGAGTTCGTCATCCTCCCCGGCGTGCCTTTGATTGTTGAAAAACTTCATCAGACTTCTAAAGGTTTCCAATTTGTTAATTCTAATCTCGTTTAAAAGCCCGTCCTTATCTTCTTTCATCTCAATCATCTCGAGTTCTCTAAAAAGATTCATCACTTCTTCAAACTTGATTTCAGGGAAGTTATAAATATCAAACATATAAAATTTCAGCATATTCATATGAATTGCCATCTGCACTCCCCTCACCTCCCCATGTGTCTTGGCCACCAGGTAGAAAGTAGAAAGGGCCCGTGCCACATCCAAATTGGTAAAAAATTTATAATTACTGACCTTGCCATCCCTGCCATAACTGATGGAATTGGACTCCAAAGATTTCACGGTGTCATTGGATTTTTTCAATCTTTTTACCAGCGTATTAACGATGGTTTTAAACCAAGGGTTGAGTTTATCCATGGCCTTGGAAAACGCCTCAAATGAAATTTCTATAATATCGGTATTAACGATTGCCTCGGCAGAACAACTTCTTTTTTTAGCAGCATCATCAAAGAAGGCCATTTCTCCTATAACTTCTCCTGCCCGTAAAATTGCCAACTCAACAAACCCTCTTCCTTTAGGGCGAAATAACCTGATTTGCCCTTTTTGTATAATAAACAAGGAACTGGCTAAATCATTCTCATGAAATAAATTCTCACCGGCCTGTAATACTTTTATTCCAGACTTTTTAGAAGCATCATTGCCGCCTGGATTACCCTGACTATTGGACATATTGTTGGAATTTGATACTGCTTGCACCATACATAACCTTTAATTCAAACTAAACCAATGAAAGATCTTTTAAAAATTCCCGCTGACACTTTTCCGGCAAGGAAAAAAGAATACTACTAATGTGAGTCGGATTACCTAGGCTGTCACCAGTACCAGGGGTCAGCAATCCCAGGGAGTAACATTTCCACTGGCAAGATACCCACAACATCAATTTTATTTCCTCAATGTTTTCAAATTCATTGAATTCAATATTTTCCTTTAACATTAATAAATGATCATCAATGGAATCCACTCTCAATTTTTTCGGTCCCTGGTCTTTTTTTCGATGTAAAAAAATCTTTACCCGCAGATCATCAATTTTTCTGGCCCGCATTTGTGCTCCTTGCACCTTCTTTTTTATTAGTGTAAATTACCTGAAATTTTTAAAAAAGAGGTAATTAATGCTAGCTAGAAAAGAACAAAATTCCTCAGGTAATCCCCTACCAGAAATATGGGTAAGCGAAGTATTAAACCTGCTCAATACCGTTTATTCCACTCAACTGAAAAATTTGGATTGCTTCTTGGAATTTTATGGTATTTCTTACCAGGATGAACTTTTTTTAGCAGTTTCCGTTATCAACACAAATAACCGCTCGATTTCTCCCACCTCAATGTGTTTATCAATCGATCTGGACCCCATGCAGGATGTGAAAAAAGTTTTAAACACTTTAGTGGATGCTCTCGGCATTCTCCTCGATCATTTTTTCGATAACCCCGATTCTCCCAACTGGCAGCCGACCTGGCTGGAAGAAACTTTTAAAAAGATTAACTTCTATTATATGATCACCAGGGAAGACATCTCACTGACAATTGAAGCAAATAAACTACTTAGTGGTCTCTAGTTGTTACTCTTAACCGAATCTCTTAATCTTCTTCCGTAAAGACCGTGGTTTTTAAGGTAGATTTCGTTTCAAAAACGATATCCTGGTCGTCATCAACTTCATCCAGCGCCACATCATCAAAATCATCATCCGATTCAATGTTTAATTCCTTTAATGCCTTAAAAAAATTCTTTTCGTCTTTCAAATCGTCCAACACAGATTCGATAAACTTGGGTGGATATTTATTTACCAATTCTTCGATAAAGGTTTGCAACTTACCCTCATTCAAAATTTTTATTTTTTTCTTGATATCAGACCAGCGTTTTATATAGTGAAGCCGGCAATATCCCATGGTGGTTGGCGGATTATCGCAACCTCTCTCCAAGCAATCCCCGGTATGTCCGTTAAAAAAATCAATTCCTTTGAGTGAATTAAATAAATCTTCCAATGAATAATCTTCATCCAAGCTGGATAAATGTTCGACCAGTTCTTCCCTTATTGCCTTATCAATATCCGCCTTCTCAAGATCATTCATCAAATCGCTGTTTAAATCAAGATCTTCGTGATCATCTAGTGGATCCATATCATCAAATGCATCTGATTTTTTCGAAAGCTTTCCCTTGACCTTTTTACTTTGTTCAGCCTTATTGACTTTTCCCAATTGCTTATCTTTGGTCTTCTTGTTTTCCTCAATTTTTTTGTTTTTTTCCAGCGCCTTGCCTTTAACTTGTTTAGCTGGTTCCATTTTTTTGGTTTTCTCGAGAGACTTACCGGTCATTTTTTTAACCGGTTCAGCCTTTTTAGCTTTTTCCAGCGTCTTGCCTTTAGTTTTTTTAACTAATTCAACTTTTTTAGTTTTTTCCAATGACTTGCCTTTAACTTTTTTAGCTGGCTCAAGTTTTTTTGTTTTTGCCAGTGGCTTACTTTGGATCTTTTTGGCCGGTTCTATTTTTTTTAATTTATTTTCTTTTGGAGAAGACTCCTTTTTAGGAATAACCTTCTTCTTGGTAATCAAGTTAATAATTTTGTCCTTCAAGGTCTTTGGTTCATTTTTTGGCCTAGAAATTTTTTTATTACTTTCCTTGCTGTTTACTTTTCCCTTAGGAGCTAATTTCTTTTGATTAACTGGTTTAATTGGCTGTTTTTTAACAATTACCTTTTGGTTTTTTGACTTGGATGATTGCTTCTTTTTTAGAATCATGTTCACTCCAGGAATTAATACTAAAAACGTATTATTAAGTATTTGGAATTCATATAACTAGCACTAATCACTCACCTCTGTAAAACTAAAAAATAACTTCCCAAATTGCAAATTAAAAGGGGTCTTTGAACACTTTGTCTGCTACTAACCCTGCGCATTACAAAAGTTATCTTGATCTATCTAGCAATAAATATTGCCATAAAAGCTATTTTAGATTAAAAAGTCATAGTTTATAAAAATACAATCCGGTGAACGTTAAGGAGATAACTGTGGCAAGACACAAATCAAGTGTAAAAAGAGCGAAGCAAACTCTGGTAAAAACTGAAAGAAACAAAGTTAAAAAAAGTCTAACCAGAAACATTGTAAAAAAAGTTAGAGCAGAAATTTCTGCGGGAAGTATCGATAAGGCCAAGGAACTATTACCAATGGCCCAATCATTACTGGCCAAGGCTGCCAAGTCAAGTGCGATAAGCAAGGTCACTGCTAGTAGAATCGTCTCAAGACTCGCTAAACATTTAGCGAAATAAACCAGCTTATTTAACGCCAAGTCACATCAAGTCACTTGATGTAAGTATTCACTTCTAAGTGAATCAATCAGTTTATTATCTTTTGCCCGAGCCATTTTTTGCCACAAACTAAACATTCTGATGGCGTTTCTTATTTCCTCTTTGGTCCAAAGCTTGCTGCAAATCATAATCTCTTTATTATAATCATTAAGTTTTTTGCCATCGAGTTTTTCCATGAGTTGCTCAGCATCAATCAATTTCATCAAATGCCTGATCATAAAAACAAAAAAATTATTAAGCTCCTCAAAATCCAAAGGGCCACTTATTAAATCCTTCATAAAACCAAATTTATCTTTTTTCGAAAACTTGGAGGCACTGGCAAAGTAATCAAAATTTTCATTGGTAATCATTTTTTTCAGATCATCAATTTTTATTTGGTCAGGATTTAAAAACATTTTTCTAATTAATGACAACTGGGCGACGTAATTACTAGTAGAGGCAGACAAATTAGCAATTAGGAATTTTCGATTCTGATTGGACAAATTCAGTTTCAAAATCTTGCAGATGAAATCAAATAGTTTTTCATTTTCCCAAAACATGGGTTTGATAATGGAAGCAACATGACCAATATTTAAGGAAGAAGCTTCTTCCATAAATGGCGATTCTTTGGAAAAATTCAAAATAAAAAATTTATCCTTAATGTGAACCGCATTTTTTAAAATTTCCGCAAAGACCGGCTTGCCTAATTTCTCGGCCATCAAAACCACATAAGAATCATTATTACCAAAAAGTTCTGCGGACTCAAGATGGGCATCCAACCAATCTGAGGTAATTTCATCCGCTAAAACTATTTTAAGTTTTCCAGCAATTGGATTTTCCAAAAAAAGATTTTTCAGTTTTAACGAAAAATATACATCCAAATAAGGATCAAAGGAGTGAAATAAATAAAGGCCTGGGCGGGACAAATCAATGATCGTTTTACAAATGCGCTCATAATCCCAAGGTTTGGCCTTAAAATGCATCAATTATCTCTTTTTTAAATTTTTCCGTGGCGGTATCAACTAAAGATAAAATGGCATCATTTTGCGCCTTCTTACTCTTGGTGAAATTTACTTCTCCCCCACTTTTTCCCCCGCTATTTGGCAGGATAGATCTGGTTATCGTGGAATTTAGCTCCATCTTTTCATCAAAAATCACTCTGGATTTATCTGGAATATAATCCGCATCATTCTTTACCATCCCGTTATACTCATGAGGAAGCGGGTTTTTAATAAGTAATACCCTAAGAGTCAACGCAATTTCAGTTTCTTGAGGAATATAAAAATCCCGTCTGTCACGAATTGATTCATGCAAATTTCCATCAGTGGCCTGGTAGGATTTATTCTTATAAACCTGTCTGGTCTTATCCTTGGAGGAAATGATTCCCACCAAAATTGCATCAGCAGAGGTTTTTTCATGCGAATAAATAGTAAGCCCAGAATAATTCATCAACATATTGATAAAATTACTTGTCATCGGGCCAGAAACGTTAGGCACAATCGACCAATTAACAAACATCGGAATGGAGATCGATTCAATTTCGTAAGCCATGAATGGATTATTTTTATTTTTAAAATGGTATCCCGAACAGGAACTCAACGATAAAAAAATAATCACATAAACTACATTTGATCGAAATAATACACTAAATTTCATACTCTCAATTCTTACATAAGATCATTAAGGTTGAAATTATAAAAAAAACAGATAATATACAATCAAATTCTCTTGGAAATTAACAAATAATATATGTTTAAACACTTGAAGTCATTTTTATCCGGTTTTGATATTTCCTGTTCAGATAGGTCGCAAAGAAAAACTGGAACCACCAACCAACAGGCATTATTTTTTGACCTTATAAAATTATGGCCCCAAATTGTGGGAAACCACCTCGCCCAGCACTCCACTCCTCTTAAAAACACTCATAAAACCTTAACCATCTTAACCGATCATCCTCAATGGGCCCAAGAATTAAGCTTTTTAGAAAAAAAAATTAAACACCAAATTTTTAAAACCATTCCTAAGCTTTCCTATGAAATCAAAAAAATTAAATTTCAAGCAGATAATACTTTTTTTAAAAACCAAAACCTGCGAATTTTAGATACCCCTCCACCTTGCCCATGCCAAACAGAAACTGAATTAAAAAAACAGGCCCTCCAGTCTCCAAATCTCCACCCCTTTTCACCCGAATATTTAAAATACCAACAAGAAGCCGTTAACTTATTTGGCAATATAGAGGATGAAGAGACTAAAAACCTACTGACTTCAATTTTCATCACCCACAAACATCAAAACAATAGAAGTGTCTGATTTCTTTTCCAGTATCTCTAATTTAATTCTAATATTTAGCTGTGTTGCGATCAACATCACCTGTTTTGCATCAAATCCTCGACTTAGAAAAAAAACCCTTCCACCTTTTTTAGTCACCCACCAAACTGCTTGCAAAAACTCGACAAAAGATCCTTTTATAAAAAATCTGCAAATATTTTTTGCGTCACTTGGGCCTAAACGATTATTACCAACTTCAAAGTAAGGCGGATTGGAAACGACCAGATCATAAGCTTCCTTGAATTTATCATTTTTATGAAGTTTTCTAAAATCTTGATTGATAAAGTTGATCTTTGTCCCAAGCCGGCCCAAATGTTTTGCATTCACATCAAAATGCTTCAAAAAAGATCTTTGTATCTCGATAAAATCCAAACTAAGGCTTCGATCAAGTGCCAAAAGAATTTCCATACCGATCACTCCACAACCTGCACACAGATCAAGCACCTTCATACCCAAAGTGGCCTCGCTTTTAAGTTGTTGAGCGACGACTTTAGCTAACCACACTGAATCATCACTAAAATGATAAAAGTCTGGTTGATTATAATCCCAAATATCTTTCGACTCGATCACTTAAGGCACCTTTTCTTAGAATGGAAAATTTGTGCAAATCATGAAATTGCACAAACGTGGAAGAACGCCCGGAAAGGATTTGATTATCATCCTCAATGAATTGGGCACTTTTACAATACTTTAAACAAAAGGCGAGGGCCTCTTTTTTATTAGTAATGGGAGGGCTCGCCGTTTGATTTAAACTGGTCGTGGTGATGGGGGCATGCACTTTTGCCATAATATATTTTAATGCATTATTAGAGACACACCTAAATGCCACCAGCGATCCACCATGATTTATCCATGATGGAATTTCAATCTTGGCCCTACTCATATCCACAGCAAGAGTGGTTTCTAGCGAAAAAAAATCTTGTAGCCATGTTTTGTCCATAAACCCTGGCAAATGAAAACTAGTTTTTACATCATCCAAATCATAAAACATCATAGAGAGAGGTTTTTGACCGGACGTCTTTTTGATTTCCGCGATTTGCTCCTGGGCCTTTTTTAAATAGATGCTTGCTCCCATGCCCCAAACAGTATCGGTGGGGTAAATATAAATATTTTCGTAACTCATAAAACCCACCACCACAAATACTCGTTCTTTATTTGATTTCTTCGAAGCAATTGATAAATGGCATATTCTACACTGCGTCCTTTGGAAAGAAGCTTCTTATAAAATTCAATTTCTAGTTCAAGGCTTAGTTTGGCATATTTACTATCTTCTCTAATTAATCGTTTAACCACCACCTGATTTTGCAAAAAATTGATTACAGTTTGTTCATCGACTTCGTCTTGGTCGGTCAATAATTCTTTCGCAATCCTGTCTGCCATCATTTGATTGATTTTCAAATCATCCACCTTGAAAAAAGCAAGAAACCATAATGAGTTACGATCAATTTTTTTTAAATTTTCTACACTCAGGCTTTGATTTATATAATCATGTGCCAGCGACTGATCAAACGACAGGAGCAAACTTCCCCAAAAGGCAAAATAGGTAAGCCCAAAATTGACGGACTTGGATTTTTCCCATATCTGAGAGATATTCCAATCGCAATTATTTCTTTTTTTTAATTCATAAAATTCTAACGTATCATAAGTTAAAGAAAGATAATTGAGCATCATCTGATACTCAATTTTATTGCCAAAATCAGCTTCCAGTATCCTCATAAGCCCAACAATGCTATTAACATAACCTTTCATTTTATTTTGGTCAAGAAACGGAGAGACCGGATTTTTTAAAACCAGTTGTATAAAACCCGTGCTAACCACATCGCTCATCACTCGTTTAACTTGATAAGTGTTTCCTACTTGCCAATAGGTTAACATTTTAAAGTACGATGAGATGATCGTATCCGGATATTTTTGCGACATCAATTCTAAATGTTTATCAAAATAAACCACTTTTTCGGTTTCTATTTCTTGGGCCTTCACAAAGTGTTGAACCGAGTTAATGAATGAATCAACATATTCCTCTTGCCTCAAAATTTCTTTTTTGGCTGAATATATTTCTAATATTTTTTTAATTTGCAGTTCATCAATTTTAAAACTTTTCAGATATTTTTCAAGTTCTCCCACACTGGTCATTTTTTTTGACCGATAATCAAACAAGGCCAGAAATTCACTTTTGGCCAAGGGACATATCTTGGACATAGAATTTTTTCTCATCCATTTATCAATGCCGGGATACAACAAGATTTTAAGTCGATAGTAGAAATCATTAATTTTCTGGCAATCAAATGAGGGAATTTCTCCATCAAATTCTTCCAATCGGAATCCTCCCGGATTCATTTGCGAAGAAATCACTATCTCACTATTTATAAGCGGGGGAAAATCCAATAATTTTTTCCCCACCTCTAACGGTCGGATCTCTTTAGCGATTATATCTGTAAATTGAAACAAACAATAAAGTAAAATGATAGCGGTAACCACAATCACCAATAATTTACTAGTGGAGCTACTTGTCGTTGAATTTCTTCGATTTCCACCTCTGCTCTTGTGAGGCTTACCTTTTTTCTTTTTAGATACTGTTTTAGAAACACTCTTTTTTACTTTTTTATCAACCGTTTTCGCTGGACTTACCGGCGGTTTGATCCCTTCCTCTTTGATAATTATTTTTTCCACCGGCTTGGTCTTTTTTAAATCAATTAGAATCTCTTGCACTTTTTCTTTGGCTACCGTAGGTAATTTTTCCCCTCTTTTCACTGCTTCAATATTTTCCTGGCTGGGAAATTCCAAATCGTCCATTGATGGAAAAAGTGAATCCTCATCCTTGTCTTCGTCATCTAGCGCAATACTTTGTCCTGCTAATTGTTCCTCGGGGTTAGAAGAATGACCATTTTTTTTATTGGCCAGGAGCACCCCCACATCAACCTCAAAACCATCCATTGGCTTTTGATTATTTTTCATTTCCACCCTGATTTTATCAGGGGACAACTGCAAAATCATTCCACTTCCATCAGAGGGGGTGGATAAAATCTCATCTTGTGCTGCTCCCAACGATTGCGATACAATGGAGGGAAATTCTTGATCTACCCCCGCCGGGTAAATCACCAATTCCTCCTCTTCTTCCATAGTCAGTTCATTTTCGTCAGTTTTGGGAGTTGCTTTGAATATATTATTTGGTGGGCCTTGATCATGTTTTAGTTTCTTATGCACATCTGCAACCTTGAAAAAATCTGCAAGGTTGGTAAGCTGGGTTACATCCTGACTGGTCTTTCGATCAAAATGTTCGGTAAGAATTTTTTTAGCAGCATCCGCCACCACATTTCCCTTAACTGGAAAATTAATACAATCATTGATCGAAGGTGAGTCAGGTCCCCCGAAAACAACTTCTGCTTCACTGATAGGATTGAAATTTTGCACCTCCTGATCAAACAGATATCTTTTTAAAAACTCCTTTTCTTTTATCGAAAACCAAAAACCATTTCCTACGCAAATTTCATCTTCAAATGCTAGCGAACCCTTCTCCACTAGTTCAATGATCTTATCCCTAGACGCCGGGCCTAAAATTTTTAGTTTTGTTGTTCTAATCAGCCAATTTTTTTCCATTTATTACTTCTAAAAGAAATATCCTATCAAGCTTTTAATATCATCATCATTAAACCGCAACCCAACCATACCGGTCGCTGTAGTTTTTTTCCTCATGTCTTGTGCTGACAAACGTCCGTACAGCACATTCCACAACAAAAATTCAGTATATAATCTTGAATTAATTCCCCCCTCGTCTTCATCGTAATCAAAAACATCAATACCTGCGAGCCAACGTTTGCCAATTATTTCGTAATCAACGCCAAGCCCTGCGGAAGACTCTATCCAACCCCCTCTAAAAACCCAGTCATCAAATTTACGCCCGATTTGCACAGTAAATCTAAACGTATTTTTTACCGTTTCCTTTTTATGAGTAATG
Source organism: Bdellovibrionales bacterium RIFOXYC1_FULL_37_79 (assembly GCA_001770015.1). Lineage (GTDB taxonomy): Bacteria > Bdellovibrionota > Bacteriovoracia > Bacteriovoracales > Bacteriovoracaceae > XYC1-FULL-37-79. The sequence goes on along the minus strand of MEQB01000001.1, from coordinate 29,075 downwards.
GTTTTTACGCCGTTGACATCTTCCTCTTTGACTTGTTCAAAGGGGGTTCCAAATTTAGCGGAAACAATCCCCAGTTCATAAAACCGCTCAGGTGAAGGAAATATCCGTATCCCCCCGCTAGCCGTGGTACCATTTAACGAATTCGCTCCTGTAAACACACTGAGTTCAGTTTTTATGGCATTGACCTTGTTAACCATTTTGTTAACCCCCGCGAGAGTCTGCCTTACTTCATCCGCAATCTCTTCCTCAACCAGCAGTTTTCCCATGGTACCTTTTCCATTGCGCAAATTAACCACCAATTCGTTAAGGCCGCTCATGGCCTCATTGGCTTCTTTCATCATGTTTTTTAAATCAGAAATCACAGCATCCTTATTGCCAGTTTCCATGTGATAATTTAATTTCTCAGAAAATTTCTCCAGATTAGCTACAAAATTTGAAAACTTGGTCTGGTTTTCCCCCAGTATATTATCTAACTTTTCAGTGGCACCTTTGGTATTTTGAGCAATTATTTTAAAGTCTTCCAAAATTTGATAGAGCGGACCTTTTTTATCTCCCGGAGCTAAAGTAGTTTTTAACTCCTTAACAATTCCTCGTACATCATCCATAAGCTCAGTAGCATTTTTAGTTAAATCACCAAGCCCTCCTGATTCCAATGATCCAATTAAAGAACCTGCTTTTAAGCGATCAGTTTTTTGGCCAACTTCTATTTCAAGATATTTATCCCCTAAAAAACCCACGGTTTTTATTCTAAGTTTGGAGTCACTGGATATTTTTATTTTTTCTAAAACCTCGAATTCGATAAGCGCACGATTACCATCACTAAGCTCAATAGTTTTTATTCTACCAGCATTGATTCCCGCAATCTTGATGGGAGTTTTAGGAAAAACCCCTGAAGCATCCTCAACAATTGTCTTATAGGGGACGTAATCCCCAAAGCCTGATTGATTGGTAGTAACTTTCAGCGACATAAAAATAATCGCACCAATCGTAAAAACTGTAAGCAAACCGACTTTAAACTCGTTCATAGACTATCTCACAAGTAATAATCTAGGCCTAGTCCTATCCTTGACCTAAAGATTAATAAACGACTTAACCAGCGGATTATCCGAATTTGCAAATTCTAAAGCTGGTAAGTACTCAATAATTTTACCATGGTCCAGAAAGGCCACATAGTCGGAAATTTCTAGCGTTGCTCTAACATCATGCGAAATGACGATAGAGGTAAGTCCTCTTTCTTTATGTTTTAACGCAGTGCTTTTTATCAATTCGTTAACCATTCGGGTGGTAATTGGATCCAGGCCAGTGGTGGGCTCATCATACAAAATAATTTGAGGAGATAGGGCCAAGGCCCTGGCGAGTCCAACTCGTTTTCTCATGCCACCAGACAGTTCAGAGGGTAATTTATTAAAAGCAATCTCTTGTAAATTGACCGATAAAAGTAGTTCAGTAACTCGCTTATGAATTTCGTATTCTGGTAATTTGGTAAATTCTCTCAAAGGAAAGGCCGTATTTTCAAATGCCGTCATAGAATCAAACAAGGCTGCATACTGGAAAAGCATCCCGAAGTTTTGACGAAACTCTCTGGTTTCAAACGAATTCATTTTCGATATATTTTTACCAAGTACGTTGATAACCCCGTCTGTGGGCTTAAGCAGTCCCAAGATATGCTTTAACAATGTAGATTTACCAGCTCCCGAAAAACCCAGAATGGTCGTAATTGTATTTTTATAAATATCAAAATTCAAATTATCCAAAACCGTGTGTCCAGCAAACGTCTTGGTTAAATTTTTTATGGAAACAATAATTTCTTTATCCAATCTTTTTCCTTACAAAATTTTAATCAAAAAACTGGTTAGAAAATAATCTAAAATAAGCACAAGTATCATTCCCCACACCACTGCCAAATTCGTACCTTTACCCACTCCTTCAGCGCCTTTTTCAACCTTAAACCCAAAATAACATCCCACCGCAGAAATAATAAATCCAAAAAACACAGCCTTAATTATTCCCTGTACTAAATCTTCTACAAACATAAACTCGCTTAATTTGGAAAAATACATCACCTCATCAATCATCAGTGCTTTAGTGCCAATAAACCAGCTGCCTATATTTCCTACCAGATTAAAAACCACTGAAAGCATGGGCAAAGCGACCGTGCCGGCAATGATTCGAGGAACTGCCAGGTATTGGTAGCTAGATATCCCCATCACCTCCAGGGCATCTATTTGCTCGGTCACTTTCATACTGCCAATTTGTGCTGCCATAGCGGCCCCGGCCCTGCCTGCCACAATCAATCCAGTTAAAACCGGTGCTAATTCCTTGGCAAGAGAAATGGAAACGATCGGGCCCACCAGGGAATCCACCGAGATTAATTGAAACCCAAAATAAGTTTGATACGCAAAAACCATTCCAGTAAAGGATGCCGATAAAATAATAATAAAAAGACTTTTATTTCCAACAAAATAGATCTGTTCAAACATCAGATGAAGTCTGTAGGGAGGTCGATGACACCAGTAAAAAAATCGATACATGAACGTAATAACCTGTCCCAGGTTTTCGATCACATCAATTACATAGAAACCTAATTTTTCAATTAGCCTTTTAATTAACCGCAAGTAAACACTTCCTTATGTTTTATTTAAAAATACCAGCCAGTATTATTAAACCAAAATATTTATGTTTACGATAGATTAAAAAAAAATTTATTGCACGACTTCAGTGGAGATGACCGGTGAGGAGTTATTCAGTGGCATATTGGAATAAACATTCTCCGCATTATTTATGTAGGATAAGTACGCTAATGAAGACACGGGTAGGGATCTCACCACCACTTCCACATCCTTGGTAAAAATAAATTCACGATCCTCAAAATATTTCCAATAGGGAAACCTTTTCGCAAATTCTTTAACGGAACGTAAAAAGATCTCACTTTTTTCTCGATCTACCAGAAAAGAAAGATGTTTGGCATTAGTGGTGGTGTAATAAAAATCACTACTATATTTGATCCGAAGACTTCTGATAAAGTCCAAATAGAAATCTTTCCAATAAAAGCGAAGCTCCGATTTTTTTGAAATTAAATTGGACAAGTCGGTGAGATTGACATCCACCAAGTAAAGCTTTTCACTCTTGTTTTGATAAAATCTATTTTCATCAAGCTTCTCTAAAAACAAAAACCCGTCCAGATAATTTGATATTTGATTTGGTGCTTGCACTTTTTGGGCATAAAAATAGGCAAAAACGTTGGATAAATAGTCTTCAAAGTTATTCCACCTGAATTGGTTTAAAAAATCCTCATTGTCAACTTTAACAAAAATCAGTGCTTCAGGATTGGTTAGCCGCCCTTTGATGGTCAGGCACATCACATCTGCCCCCAATACCTCCAAAGCCACCTGATTTGCCATATTCTGAGCAAAAAATTCTATGCCTTCATGAAGTTCCTGCCCCAGCCACAAAGCCGGAAGTTTATGAAATTTTTTATTGCCGGAAGGCGGGGATAACAGTTTAAGACCGTTGGTGGATAATTCCATATAGGAAAACCCGACAAACTCCTCCACTTTCATAAACACATCTTCCAGTGCCTCAAAGAAACTAATATTACTTTTTTCCCGTTCAAATTCTTCACAAATTTGAAACAAGCGATCTTGGTAGTAGTTCTTTTCCTTTTGCTCCTCTAAAAGAGCAAAAGTTTTTTGATTAACTGATTTGGTGTCAAGCATCTCATCATTTAAAATTTTAATCTGGTGATCTTGATATCTGTACAGATTATATCTTCTAAGCACCGATTTGATCTGCCCGCCATAATCTTCAGATTTTCTGATCAAGCCAAAATTAAACATTTCGTAAGTGGAATAAAGCAAAGGAAGTGAATCATCAGAATAATAAAAAACCAGATGAAGTGATTCATTTTTCACCCCTGGTAACCCTTTCAGTTTTATCATTCCTTGGCTCATCTTTTTGACATCAATTATGCATAAGGAGGGGCCTTCAGCTTGAACAGAATCCCTATAAAATTCCGAAAATTCTTCATAGATATGGGGAATAATTTGGGCCTGTCTGAACACGGAAGATATTTTTCTTGCCTCTTGTATTTCCGATATAAGCAATCTTACTTCAAAGATGGAACCACTTAAACAAGTTTCTTCATTGGTATGTGATAGCACTTTAATCTCCTGACGCCCAAACTCACAATGAGTCCAATATTATTATGCCTCGCCCAACACGAATAGTCTATTTAAGAAGATCGATCAACTGGTTTAACTTTTTTACACTCTCAACTTGAGCAGTTGATAAAATCAAATCCGCTTTTTGATAGTTTATACATCTTTGCAAGTAAAGTTTTGTTAATTTTTCCTTGCCCATGGCCACCAAGGGACGGTGCTGGTCCCCCGATATCCTGGCAAAACACATTTCAAAGGGTACATCCAACCACACTAATTTGGCTTTGGGCGTGTTATTAATTAATTCAGCATTCAAATCGAGTGCTCCCCCACCCAGGGCAATCAGACAATGACGGGAAGTCTGGCCCACCAGTATTTTCTTCAATTGATCTGTTTCTAATTTTCTAAAATGTTCCATCCCCCAATCATGCACAATCTTCCAAATTGGCAATTTGTGGGTTTGCTCAATTTCTTCATCCATATCCAAAAAAGACCAATGAGAACCAGTAAAACTCTGTTTTAAATTTTTAAGCAGATATGTTTTTCCGGCTCCCGAAAAACCACATAAAAATACCATCATAATGATCACCTATATCAATAAATTCTATACATTTAAACATATTTGAGATATTCGATCCTGATAATATTGACGACTGAGTACAAAATGGATCATCTCCTTAAAATACATAAATTTAGTTTTAATCATCCAGAATACATGAGCTTGGATTTTATTGAAATTGATTGGTTAAAAGAAATTTACAACGACATTGATAGCATTCAGGAAAAATTCCCTGACCAAGAAAAAGAACTGCTCCAAGTAGAGCTTCAACTAGTTCGAAAAACCAATTCAACCTTCAAGGATCATTTTATTATCCGTGGTAAAATCGCCTGTCTATATTACGCCCCATGCATAAAATGCCTCTCCCCTTCCAAGGAGACCATTGAAGTTGACTTTGCTGCCTGTTATTTACATTCGTCGCTGGAAAATTCCGAAGAATACAAGGATTTATCGGATATTTATTGCGACGGCGAAGAAATGGATTTATATTTTTTTGACAAAGGAAAAATTGATCTCAAAGAATTGATAAATGAGCATGTACACCTAAATGTAAACCCTCACCCTGTGCATAGCGAAAATTGTAAAGGATTGTGTAGTATTTGTGGATTTAATCTTAATTTTGGAAAATGCATTCATCACCGAATCGAAAAAAAATAACTCTCATGTTAAAATAAACTTGCGTGATTATTGATTTTCAAGTAAAAAACCGTGACGGTTACCGTTTAATTCGTTTTATTAAATTAATTTTAGACTACCTTGATATTAAGTAGCAGTTAGGAGATTAAGATGGCTGTTCCAAAGAAAAGAACCAGTGTTTCAAGAAAAGGCAAAAGACATGCGGGACAAACCCACAAACTCTACTCGAAATCAACTATTTCTTGTTCAAATTGCGGTGATCATGCTTTAGCTCATCATGTATGTCCATCATGTGGAACCTACAAGAAAAGAGAAATTATTGTAATTAAGCAGGCCACTGAAGAAGAAGCTGAAGAATAAAAAAAATAAATTTAACATAATCTTGACAAAGGCGGATTGCCAATTTGCAGCTTTTACAAAACAATAACCCCTACCCAAGTTAGGGGTTTTTTTTGCATAAAAAAAGAGGTCGGGTTATGGACAGTATTAAAACCAAAATTCTAGGACTAGGCATCTATCTTCCCCAAAAAACCTTGCATAACAAGGAAATTGAAAAAATCGTTGAAACCACTGACGAGTGGATTTTTGAACGAACTGGAATCAGAGAGCGAAGAATTTCCTCCAAAGATGGAGGCGAATTCCCCACCGATATGGCCATGAAGGCAACTGAAGATGCACTGAAAGAGGCCAAGATTGATCGCAATGAGATCGATATGATCATCTTTGCCAGCGTCACTCCCGATATGCCCATCCCTAACAGCTCAACCATTCTACAAACCAAACTCGGCATAACCAATAAATGTGGTTGCTTTGATGTTGCTGCTGCTTGCAGCGGATTTGTATATAGCCTGGATCTAGCCGATTCAATGATAAAAGCAAAAAAAGCACGAAATGTTTTAGTGATTGGGTCAGAAATGCTCAGCACCATTATCGATTGGGATGACCGTGGTAGCTGCATCCTGTTTGGCGACGGCTGTGGTGCCGCCATATTAGGACAGACTCCTGCCGGTGAAGACTCCGATATATTAGCAAGCTACTTATCAGCCGATGGTACCGGCAAAGAATATTTTAACTCTCCAGTAGGTGGTGCGACTGAACCGCTCACGATTAACAATATCGCCAGAAAAGAACACCTCATGCATATGAAGGGAAAAGATATGTTCAAAGTTGCCACCAGAACCCTGGCACAAAACTCTAGAGTGGTTCTGGAAAAAGCCAAGCTAGGAGTAAACGATATCGATTGGTTAATTCCTCATCAGGCCAATATACGAATCATTAATACGACCATTGATCTGCTGGATTTTGACCCTAAGAAAGTTGTCATCAATATTGAAAAATACGGGAATACCTCTTCGGCTACGATTCCCATTGCCATGTATGAAGCCATCAAGGATGGACGTATTAAACGGGGTCACAATTTGGTTTTTTCCACTTTCGGCGCAGGCCTAACGTCTGCCTCCATGCTTGTCAAGTACTAGGAGCAATTATGGCAAAATCAATTACCCTACTTTTCCCAGGTCAAGGTTCCCAAGCAATTGGAATGGGCAATCGTTTTGCGACAAACCGGCACTACCATTTATTTAAAAAGGCTAATGAAAGACTTAACTACGATTTACACCAAATCATCACCAGCGGCAAAGAAGACGACTTAAAAATGACCTTCAATGCCCAACCCGCAATCTTAAGTTATTCTATTATTTTATATCAGATGTTTTTAGAAACTATTTCATCCAAGAGCGTAACCATCGATCGGGTTTTGGGACATTCTCTTGGAGAATATTCTGCCCTGTGTGCTGCCGGCACTCTGACATTTGAAGATGCGGTATGGGCCGTCCATATGAGAGGAAAATTCATGCAAGAAGCGGTACCTGCCAATACCGGGAGCATGGTGGCCATAATGAAAGCCCCCGAAGAGATCGTCAAACAAGCATGTATCAATGCCAGCAAAAATGGCAGCCAAGTTATGCCCGCCAATTTTAACGAACCCAACCAAATCGTGATTTCCGGACACCTTGCAGCCTGCCAAAGAGCAACCAAATTGATTATTGAAAAAACTGAAGGCAAGGCCAAGGCAATACCTCTCAAAGTATCTGCTCCCTTTCATTCGAACTATATGAAACCTGCTGCTATCAAGCTCAAGGAATTTTTAAGTGATTATCCACTCAAATCAAACTCCATACCTTACATGGCCAATATTGATGCTAATGAATATAAGCCGGGAACTGACGTTCAAACCATTAAAAACAATCTCATCCAACAAATGACCGCCAGTGTTTTATGGACTCAAAGCATTTTAAAACTTCCGGAAAATACCATTTGCCTAGAAGTCGGTCCAGGAAAAGTATTGAGTGGACTGGTGAGCAAAATTAACCCCAAACTAAAAGTCATCGCCCTTGATACCGACGGTGGATTTAATGAGTTCAAGGAGATGATTGCATGAGCGTAATATTTAATGATTTAGAAAATAAAAAAATTCTGGTTACTGGGGCCAATCGAGGGATCGGAAGAGAAATAGCGTTGCACCTGGGAGAGCAAAAAGCTCACGTTATCTGTAGTATGAGACCAGGTCGTGATGCATTTACCATGCTTCAAAAAGAAATTGAAAATGCTGGTGGTAAAGCGAGTAAAGTGGAGTTCTCCCTCAATGATTCCAAGGCCATCAAAGAAGAATTAGAAAAGTTTATTAAGGAATTTGGCCCGATAGAAGGACTCGTCAATAATGCAGGGATCTCCAAAGATACTTTGGTATTGCGACTCAAGGAAGAAGAAATTGATGAAATCATCGACATCAATTTAAAAGGTGCTATGCTGGTCACCCAAGTACTGACCAGACATTTTTTGAAAGCCACTAATGTTTCCATAGTAAACGTCAGTTCGGTAGTTGGTCTTATGGGAAATCCAGCACAAACCGCTTACGCTGCCTCCAAAGCAGGACTCATCGGTTTTACCAAATCATACGCCAAGGAATTATCCTCAAGAAATATTAGGTGCAACGCAATATGCCCTGGATTTATTAAAAGCGATATGACAGATGTGCTTGACGACAAGATAAAAGAGACCTATATGTCCCAGATACCTCTAAAGAGAATGGGCGAAGGCAGAGAAATCAGTAATCTGGTTTCTTTTTTGCTGAGTACTGCCTCATCCTATATTACAGGTGAAGTTATAAAAATAGACGGTGGTTTATATATTTAATCAATTTAAGGAGATTAAAAAATGGAAGAGAGAATTGTAAAACTGATTAGTGACGCGACCAACATTGATGCTAGCAAAATCAACCTTGAAACGAGTTTTATTGATGACTTAAACCTTGATTCACTTGATATAGTTGAACTCATGATGAAAATGGAAGATGAGTTTGGAATTGAAATTCCGGAAGAAGATGCCGAAGGCCTCAAAAAAGTTAAAGACGTTGTTAACTATTTAACTAACAAACAATAGTTAGTAAAAAATATCCTCATCATTTTATAATTATTTTGAGGATAACATTCAAAAACATTAGGGAGGAATTCCTATGAATACTAAATCAGGTATTCGTGTTGCGATTACAGGAATGGATACCATCTGTGGACTGGGTCATAACTTAAAAGAGGTATGGGGTGGTTTGCTGGAAGGAAAATCAGGGATATCACTGATAGAAAATCATGATGTCACTAATCTTCCCGTCCATATTGCAGGAGAAGTCAAAAATTTTTCTCTTGCTGAGGATATTCTTCCCCCTAACGAAGCCAAAAGATTTGACCGCTTCTTGCACTTTGCTCTTCACAGCGCAATCAATGCTTGGATGGATTCAGGCCTTAAATCTCAAAACCCTTATCGTCCGGATAACATCGGATGTATTATGGGTGTCGGTATGGGTGGCTTTCCTGAAATTGAAAAAACTTATCGAACCTTTCTAGAAAAAGGTGCAAGACGGGTAACCCCCTTCTTCATTCCATCACTTATTCCCAATATGGCAAGTGGACTCATCTCCATAACCCTAGGTACGACTGGCATAAACTATTCGCTTTCCAGCGCTTGCGCTTCTGCAGGGCATGCTATAAGTGCAGCCTATAATGAAATCATCGCAGGCAGACAGGATGTCATGGTTACCGGCGGAGCTGAAAGTGTTATTTGTGATCTACCGATTGCGGGATTTGCTTCCATGAAAGCCTTGTCTAGAAGAAATGACGATCCAACTCACGCCTCCAGGCCTTTTGATTTAAATCGTGATGGTTTTGTCATGGGTGAAGGAGCAGGTTTACTGATTTTAGAAAATCTTGATAAGGCTCAAGCGCGTGGTGCTAAGATATATGCTGAAATTGTTGGATGTGGATCAAGCTCAGATGCTTACCACATAACAGCGCCACACCCTGAAGGAATTGGGGCTTCTCAGTGTATGCTTGATTCCATTAAAAATGCCCAAATTAATCTGGAAGAGATTGGTTATGTAAACGCCCACGGAACATCCACACCTCTTGGTGATATTGGAGAGACCAAAGCTTTAAAGGCAACGTTTGGAACCCATGCCAAAAAAATTCAAATAAGCTCAACCAAATCCATGACCGGACACTTACTTGGAGCAGCTGGAGGACTTGAAACTATTGTTTGTGCAATGGCCCTTTATGAGGGAGCTTTACCTCCGACCATTAATTTAGAAACCCCTGATCCCGAATGCGATTTGGATTACATACCCAATACCGCAAGAAAAGTTCAAGTTGAATATGCACTGAACAATTCTTTTGGTTTTGGTGGTACCAACTCTTCACTCATTCTCAAAAGATTTTGCTAATAATCTACATCTAATACTTGAAATACGTTATAACTCTGGTTATTGTTATTTTTCTTAAATTTAGAAAGGAGTAAACGAATGTTTCATCCAAATGCATATTCACTTGAAGAAATGGATAAAGAAATTTTTAATCTATGTAAACAGGAATTGACCAGACAAGAGGACGGGTTAGAGCTAATTGCCTCAGAAAATTATACCTCCAGGGCCGTTATGGAAGCGCAAGGATCTTTTCTCACCAATAAGTATGCTGAGGGCTATCCATCCAAGAGATATTACGGTGGATGTGAAATTGTTGACCAAGTGGAACAACTTGCCATTGATAGGGCAAAAAAACTTTTCAATGCTGAATTTGCCAACGTGCAACCTCATTCAGGCAGTCAGGCCAACATGGGTTGTTATATGAGCGTCCTAAAACCTGGTGATAAAATTCTCGGCATGAATCTTTCAGAAGGTGGACACTTAACCCATGGCTCACCCGTTAATTTTTCCGGGAAACTTTACAATGTAGTTGCTTACGGTCTTAATATGACCAGCGAAACTATTGACTACGACGTGCTATCAGACCTGGCTTTGAAAGAAAAACCCAAAATGATTGTCGCAGGGGCCAGTGCTTACCCTAGAATTATTGATTTTAAAAAATTCAGAGCAATTGCTGATAGCGTTGGAGCCTACTTACTGGTAGATATGGCACACATTGCAGGACTGGTGGCCACGAACTTACATCCGAGCCCTGTCGGCATCGCTGATTTTGTAACCAGTACCACTCATAAAACCCTCCGCGGACCACGAGGAGGTTTAATCCTCACTCATAGAGAAGATCTAGCAAAAGAAATCAATTTCAATATTTTTCCTGGTATTCAAGGCGGACCACTCGAGCATGTTATTGCCGCTAAAGCGGTAGCATTTCATGAAGCCTTACGACCAGAGTTTACCGGCTATCAAAAACAAGTATTAAAAAATGCCCAAGCACTGGCAAATGGTTTGATTAAAGAAGGCATGGAAATCGTCTCCGGTGGAACTGACAATCACCTGATGCTGGCGAAAACTGACTCGGTTGGTTTATCTGGAAAGAAATCTGAAAACATCTTAGAAAGTGCTGGAATAACCTGTAATAAAAATATGATTCCTGGAGATAAACGCAGTCCATTTATTACCTCAGGCATAAGACTTGGCACGCCTGCCATTACCACCAGAGGACTGAATGAAAAACACATGTCTCAAATTGCTAACTGGATTGTTTCTTCGCTTAAAAATAATTCCAATGAACAATATATTCTTCAGGTTAGAAATGAGGTAAGAACACTGTGTAGAGAATTTCCCGTTTATGCAAAATAAAGTGAAATAAAAGATACCTGTAAACCTTTTAAGACAGATAATGTCCGGCAATAATAATTAATGTGATAACCAGAAAAAACTGTGAAAAAAGTCGCATAGATTCTCCTTGATAAAATGCCAAACCAAGTGTGTGTTGTATGAAAATTTTATCAAATCTTATAAAATACCGTCAAATTTTTAAATTACTTGCCAGAAAAGACACTTCAAAGTAGAAGAAAGTTTAGTTAATTAAGGAGATAATTGTGCATTGTCCCAGCTGTGATAAACCTGAAACCAAGGTTATCGATTCAAGACTCTTCCAGGATGGAAAGACGATCAGAAGACGTCGAAAGTGCGAACATTGTGAACATCGTTTTACAACCTATGAATCGTTTGAAATACAGCTGCCACAAATAGTAAAAAACGATGGACGCCGCGAAACCTTTCAAAGAGAAAAAATTATTCGTGGAATAAAAAAATCATGTCACAAAAAAAGTATTTCCATGGAACAAATTTTAACTATTGTAGGTGACGTGGAAAAAAAAATTATCGAGATGCAGGTCAAGGAAATTAGCGCCATCATCATCGGCGAAATGGTTATGGAAATGTTATACAAACTAGATCCAGTGGCCTATATCAGATTTGCTTCATTTTACTGGAATTATGATGACATTGATGATTTTGTAGCAGGCCTTTTAGGGAAAAAAAGGCTGAAACAGCATTTACAGGAAGGACTATCCCATGAACAATAAATTGGATCCCACCCGGGCCAGGGAATACGCCCTGAAATTTCTTTACCATATCCAGTTATCAGAATTTAAAGAATGCAAAAAGAAACTTGAGGCCGGTGAACAATATGATGCCTCAGCATTTAATTCAAAGCTTAACTTATTTCACGATAGCTTCAGCGAGCAAGATTTAGACCATCCCGATAACACTCTCTCTCCCAACGCACTTTTTTTTGCCAAGCATTTAATTTTGAATTTCATTTCAAATTATAAATACCTAGTCGAAACTGCTCAAAAAAATTCGAAGGGATGGAAGAAAGAAAATATTGATAAAATTGATTTAACCATTATACTCTTGGCCATTTGTGAAATGAAGTTTTCCCAAGATACTCCCAAAAAAGTCATTATCAATGAGGCCATAAACATGGCAAAAAAATATGGCAAGGAAGAATCTTTTGCATTCGTCAATGGAATTTTGGATTCCATACTTAACACGGAGTTTAGCAATTAAATCAAAAGAGGTCTCCGATAAACTTCAGCAATTACTCTCTCCCAAGGTCATCTGCGTTTTATGGATAACTGAAACCACCCTGCATGAGAAACCATTTCCATTTAACGAACTGGATTACTATGTTGATGGGCTACTCACCAAGCACCTAATCAATTTAAAAGAGATACCTGATAATCAACATAACGGTGACCTGAAATGTTTAATTGCCACCACATCCTTCTCCCATCCTTTCTTTATTGTTCAAGTAAACCTTCACACCAAGCAAGCAGATAGCATCAGCGAAATTACCAGTACTCTCAACAAAGTTTGCACTACTGAGTATGATCACATAGTGGTTATCCAAAACAAACAAAACCAACTCTCCAGCTTAATTAAAAAATGCTTTCACAATCATCCGATAGAGTTTTTTAATATCAGTGAATAAAAAAATTATTTAACTGCCACAAGATAAGTAACCCATGAGTTACACCCCGAAGCCATCTGGGTTTCAAAGAAATTACCATCTCCTCCCCCCTGTCCGTCTTCCCCTTCCCAATAAGTCTTAACTTCCTTGAAACCGGCTTCCTCCAACACTTCCATCAACTCTCTGGGAGTCCACATTCTCCAGTCATAAGTAAAAACCTTATTATATCGGACTCCTTCCTTATGATCTTCAAAGTGAATATAATAGAGACACTCGCTATTGAGCGGGTTAAACATTTCTAGGTCCCAAAAATATGAAAAACTTTCATGTTCGGTTTCTTCAATTTGAGGAGCATACGCTTCGGTACCTCCAAACAAATCCAAAAAAAACATGCCTTGCTCATTAAGCGCATTAAATACTTTTGAAAAATACTCCAAAAGTTCTTGTCGCTTTTTAAATATATAATAACTAAAATTAAAGGCCACGACCGCATCTACTTTAAAACCCAGATCACTCAAAACATTAGACTCAAGATATTTCATTCTATTTTGCTCTTCTGAATTCAAAGTAACGTAATGATTTTTAAGTCCGTATGATATTGGCTCGCTATCCAAATCGATGGCCCATGCATAATTATCCTTACTTCGTTTGACCCATTCGCAGGCCATAAAACCAGTTCCGGCAAAATCCTCTCGAAGGGTGTGGGGAATACGACCAAAGCATTTTTTATATTCGTTGATGACAAAATCAATATCACATTCAGGATTTTGAACAGACTCTTCATACATTTTATATTTTCGATCGACACTTAATTCGGCGGTGTTGGTCATTTCAATTCTCCATTAAAGTAATCACCAAAAAGTATCAAATGCTTACAGAGATTACAAGTTATGATTTAATTTTAATATTCTTTATAAGATTTAACTTCTTTAATAATTGAACCAAAATTTTGGTTAATCATGTTCTTCATTTTGAATCTTTCATCATTAATTTTATACACCTGTCTTGCCAAATGGATAAACTTATCGCCAAACTCCTGTTTTTTTTCTTTTTCTCTGAGCTCATCCTCTATCTTCCACAAACGAGTATTGATATCTATTAACCAAAGAAGGTGTTCATCAATCCCGGCGAGATTAAATTTATTCAAACACTGGGTCAATGTCTGATCTTCTAATTTAACATGCGCCAATAACTCCTGATCTTTGATAAATTGAAGTTTTATTCTAAGAATCGAAATTTTATCCACCAGTTCTCCCAGCGAAATTTGGCATTCAACTAACATTGGAATTCTCCCATCTCAAGCTTTAGATATTGCACCTGTAAAATTGTATATTCTATTTCACCTTTGGGAGTTTGAATCAAAACTTCATCGCCCACTTGTTTCCCAAGCAGAGCTCTTCCAATGGGAGATTTCCAGCTGATAAAGTTTTTACTGGAGTTCGTTTCATTCATCCCCACAATAGAAAAAGTTTTAGGCCGTTTATTTTCATCCACCACTTTTACCGTTGCCCCAAATTGCACGATATCGCTCTTAATCTTCTCTGGATCAATCATTTCAGCATCATCAATCAGTTTGGAAAGAAAACGAATTTTTGAATCAATTTCTCTCAATCTTTTCTTACCGTAAATATAATCCGCATTTTCTGATCTATCCCCCAACGAAGCTGCCCATGAAACCATATTGCAAATTTGAGGACGCTCTACCTTTAAAAACCAGGCAAGTTCATCCTCCAATTTTTTTAGCCCCATCGGAGTTATATAGTTTTTTTCCTTTGAATTCATAAATTTTCATTAATCTTTTTCAGTAGCCCCTGACATCCATCCTCCACAATATCAAGCACGGTTTCAAAACCTTGGTCTCCACCGTAGTAAGGATCAGGCACAATATCCACCTTCATCTTTTCACAAAAATCAGTCATTTTATAAATTTTATGAGCATATTGGCCGGACTCATCCATTGCTTTCAAATCAGCCAAGTTTTTATTATCCATAGCGATAATGAAATCAAATTCCGTAAAATCACAACTTGGGTCAAATTGTCTGGAAATACTCAACAAATCATAACCTCTTTTTTTAGCATGCTTAATCATTCGGGCATCGGCCTTCTCTCCCGCATGGTAACCAATGGTTCCGGCTGAATCGACATAAATCTTTTCGGCCAGTTGCTGGTCAAGAATCATTTTTTGCATAACCCCTTCTGCTGCCGGCGATCTACAAATATTTCCCATACACACAAATATAACTTTCTTCATTTTTTCTCCCGAAAAAAACTATTTAGTTAATCGCTCAACAATTTCCCTGAGCGGTCTTATCTTATCCACATATTCAATCGATTTTCCAGCAACCCACACTTGTTTATAATTAGCTCCAAAAGCCGCTTTTTTGAGCAAGCTAAACCCCTTATAAGTGATAAAGAATTTGGCAATTTTTTTTAGTCTTTTATTACTATTTAAAAAAGCTTCTACACAATTTTGTTGGGTTCCGATTTTTTCTACATATGGAGTTTTGATAACTGTGCAAGGGGTACCGGAAATTTTATTAGTTACCACAATATCCTTCGCACCAAAATTGACACAGGCATTTTTATAGCTAGTACTCACATCCGATTCCGTGCAAGCAATAAAAGGCGACCCAACGCAAATTCCATCTGCCCCCAGACTCATGATTTCATCGAAACCAGCCTTGGTGGCAACTCCACCTGCTGAAATAATAGGAATTCTCACCACATTTTTTAATTTTAAAATTAACTCCCTGGCACTATATTGCCCCAAATGTCCACCGGCTTGATTGTTGACCGCAATCAGGGCATCCCCTCCCAGATCCTGCACTTTTTTAGCATGAATTTCATCCACCACATCACTAAAAACTAAAATCTTATTCTTCTTACATTCTAAAATAATATTTTTGGGAGACCCCAGAGAAGTTGTAATATAGGGGACTTGATATTCTAAAATCCACTTCATCTGTTCTTTCAAAAAAAAATTCGATTTATTCACGATAACATTCACGCCAAAGGCATGATGACACTTTTCTTTTAATTCCTTCAGCGCATTTTTAAAATCTGAAATATTTCTGAAATTAAGGGCGGGGATACAACCAGATATCCCGCATTTGTCTGCTTCCATCATCATTTTTAGATTGGTCACCAAAAACATGGGGGCCATTATTACGGAGTATTTAATATTGAGCAGTTTTTTAAGTTCCATCATTTTTTCACACTTTCCTAAAAACTCTAAAGAGTATGGGGGAATAATTGCCAATAGCGGGAGGAAATGCCTGATCCAAAAAGCCTACCAACCGAGTGTGTTTGACTTTACCGCCTTCCGGTCTAATGGCATTATGTATAATCCTGGAATTAAAAAAGTGGCTGGACAAGTAATTAGAAGGCATAACCGGATTTATTTCTTCCAATCCATATTTTTTAATTCTCCCCACAAAATACTCATTCAAATAAATATTTTGATAAGACTCTGCAATGGGTGTAAGCGACATTTCATCTCTGGCCAGATTAAGTTCCACCAACGGCTCTTTAAAACTCTCGATCATGATATAAAGGCCACCAGTTTTTAATTTTGCGGCAATATTAATAATGGCGGTTTCCTGGTCTTTCTTGTGTAAGATATTAATAATCACTCTCTCGGTAATGGCCACATCCACTTCTTCAAGAAAAAAATCAGCCGTTCTGACATCCTTATGGAAAATTTCAACATCCGTGAGGTTTCTGGATATGGCTATCTCCAAAAGTTCAGGGGTAAATTCCACACCAAAAAGCTTAAAAGCAGGAAAGTTTTTTTTTATTTCACTTAGCGTATAGCCATTGCCACAACCAACATCCAGCACCCTTAAATCTTTTTGTCTTAATGAGCGTTCTCGCTTGAGTTCGGCTTGAATGAATTCAATTTCTTTATCACGCACATATCTATCTTCCATGGAGGAAGTGGACAAATCCTTAAAATTAGCTGCAATTTTTTTATAGTGTCCCAATATCAAATCGTCGTAATCTTTGGTATTCATGCAAGTGTGGGGGTTACTAATCTCATCAGTTGACGGTACATTCCCCTAGGCATTATCGACAGAACATAAACCAAACATTTCATTCTAAGAGGAAAGACATATCTGATTTTTTTATTATCAATACTTTTTTTGATCAGTCTAGTGGCCTTTTCACTACTCATTAAAAAGGGCATATAATGCGTATTAACCTTCGTTAGTGGTGTATCAATAAACCCAGGTAATATAGTGCTGATAGTGATATTGTATTTTTTTAAATCAATTGCCAAAGCCTCACAATATTTTGTCACAGCAGCCTTAGAGGCACTGTATTGTCCCACCCTTGGTAACCCTATTTCCCCGGCCACAGAAGACATCACCACAATGTGTCCATGATGGTTAGGAAGCATCACCTTAAGTGAGGCTTCAATGGTACTCATAACCCCCAACACGTTAGTATTGATCACCCCAAAAACATTATCAAAATCAGGAATCTCATTTCCTTTAAAGCTAGCAATCCCCGCATTGGCAATGACCAAATCAAGCCGTCCCTTGGAAAAATTAATGATGATTTCATTTACCTTGTTTCGGTCAGTAATATCCAATTCATAAGCATGCATAAAAGGATATTGATCCTTCATGTACTCAGGAATTTTACTTAAGTCCCTTCCACAAATTCCTACATGATGCCCTTCTTTTAAATAAGCTTCCGCCAAAGATAATCCTATCCCGCTAGTTCCACCTGTAATAAAAATGTGCTTTTTGTCCATAATTAAAATCTATTCATCGAAAACAAGTTTTATTTTACTAAGATAAATACCGCTTATCAACCAAGTTAGGATAAGAATGCTGAAAATAATAAAAATCCCCAGCTTTCAGCGAATCCTTAAGACAAAATTACTGATATTTTGTATGATTCCACTCTATGTTAGTCATTATCATATTTACCGGTTTCCTGGTAGGACTTGTCTCCACCTATTTTGGCATAGGTGGAGGTGTCATAATTGTCCCTGTGCTTTACACCATTTTTCCTTCCCTGGCGCCTGAAACCGTCATTTCAACCTCTCTTGCAGTTATTTCGCTTAACAATTTTGTGAATATATTTATTTACCAAAAAAAAGGACTTTACCCCCAATATAAAATCATTATTCCGCTTACGATCATCATGTTAATAGGTGTTTTTTGGGGAACCAAAGTCACTGCGGCCCTCCCAGCAATCCAACTCAAAAGACTTTTCTCTTTCGTGCTGATGGCTTCGTCAATTTTTACATTTTTTAAGTCATCTCCTGCGGAATTACCCACCGACAAGGCCTTAAATCTAGGAAAAATGAAATGGCTTGTGACCGCTGTCTGTTTTTTTATGGCAGGAATCATTTCTACCACTACCGGAATTGGTGGCGGGATTTTAGTTATTCCCCTCTTCATTCATCTGATCAAAATCCCCTACCGAATAATTCCCGTCAATGCCAACATCATAGTTTTATTTGGAGTACTTCTTGGAACAGTTTTCTATTTATTTGATGGAAAAACTTACCAACCAATTGATTTTGGCCTGCAGGTTTTACAAATAGGTCCAATTAATTTAAATCTGGTATTTTTAATTGCTTTTTTTGCTTTATTCACCTCTTTTGCCGGCATAAAAATTAGCCAAAAAACCAACCCTGCTTGGAGCAAACGCTGTTTTGCAATTATGCTACTTGTCGTTGCGATTTCCTTTTTTACCAGTACCCTATAACTTCAATTTATTCGATAAATTAACCTTGACTAAAATTAGATTCCCCAATATATTCAATGGATATACCAGCGGGGGCGTAGTTAAGTTGGTTATAACGTCTGCCTGTCACGCAGAAGGCCGCGAGTTCGAGTCTCGTCGCTCCCGCCATTTAATTTAGAATCCAAAAAGCTGTCCTCCACTGTGACAGCTTTTTTTTTGCCTATTTTTCCCTCATTTTTTATTTTTGCATAAACCGCAATTTATTAGATATTTCCCATTGATTCAGTTCATTTGTCTTAAGTGGTTGCAATCTGTACACTTGACCCTTTTTTATTCTAGAAAGTTGACTGGGGGTAAATTTAATAACAAATGCTCTAAATGAATCATCACTCACTGTTCCAGCAAAATTGTTTTCATTAATCAAAAAAACGATCTTTCCTTTTTGATCAAGGACTTCAAAATTAAATCCAGCATGGCCTATGAACTCCTTTAATTGTTGATGATCTCTTTCTTTAATCCACTCTTTTATTGATAAAAACAAACGAGCATCTTGCGTTCCGCTACGAGCAAATTCAGGAATATTGGGATCACCCATCCAAAACAGATGTTCAACAGTAACTTTTTGAAGCATCGGAAGTTCTTGTTTAGGATATTGATATGGGTTAATTCTTTTTAAGGTTGTCGATGATCTTTGTGTATTGAGAGCAAAAAAATTCACTATGTCATACAGCATTTCATTTTTTACAGTATGTTCGGTTGAATGATATGTCGCTGTTTGAATGTTAGAAGCAAGCTGACTTATGAACTCCTGCGTTTTTGTCCAGCGATCAGGCATCATTTCTTTTCCAAGATATTTTTTTATTAATTCAACTTCGATTTCTGAAAATGCTTCTGGATAAGGCAATGTATCATTCCTATCCCAATCTCCCATATAAATGAATTGTGGAACTTTTAAATATTCGTTTAACCTAAATTCATTGCCAGTAATGCTTGTGACATCTCCAACGCCCACAGGGAAAATAAGTTTCTCACCACCAATTTCTTTTAATGGTAGAGTCGCCATTCCATTAACACCGCCAGAAACTGCGGCTTGTACTCGTTCAGGATGCAAAATGACAAAGCGATTAACAAACTTTCCAGATGCTGAAAACCCATCAAGTAAGATTTTTTCCGCTACATTTATCCCCAAACTATTTAATCTCTTTTTTGCATTATCAATCTCATTGCAATAAGCTGGAGATCTAATCTTTGTAAATCCTTCTCTTGAGTTAATAACGTATCTCGATCCAATGAATGAGTATACATCAAGGGAAATTGATTGCTTCTAGGAAATATAGGCACAAGAAGAGGTGAAGAGATAAAACGGGCCATTCGATTTACATATGATTTTGTTGTTAATTGTATAGCACTATTAACATGCTCCTTGAAATCATCCGTTGAACTTCCTGTATTATTTGGTTCTACAAGCAAATGAGCTGTTTTCTTTAATGAAGCAGTTAAAGGAACAAATAGTAAGTAAGGGTAATAGAAACCTTGTGATGGTGAAGCCGCAATTTGTTCAAAATGATCTCGCTCTAGCGGTGTTCGTGATTGCTTTTCTTCTGAAGTAGAGCATCCAATTAAAAAACTAAAAGTTGCGATCATTAAAACATTCAATTTCATTTTTGTTTACCAGTTATTTTCTTTGTTTTTTTTATGTTTTTTATGTTTTTTTCAACATCCTTTTTAATAAAATTTTCAAGTTGTTTAACTGAAGGTAATTCAACCATATATCTCGAAACAAATAATTTGTTATTAAGGCCACCTATCGCGTATTGAACTTTAATCGAATCTTTTGAAGTACATAAAATAATACCAATTGGAGGATTATCGCCTTCATTCATTTCGTTATCTTTGAAATAATTTAGATAAAAATTCATTTGACCAGCATCGGCATGAGAGAAAGATCTATTTTTAAGATCAATCAAAACATGGCATTTAAGAATGCGATGATAAAAAACGAGATCAATTCGATCATGTTCATTATTAATCGTAATTCGCTTTTGCCTGCTCTCAAAACAAAATCCCTTACCAAGTTCTAAAAGAAAATCTTGAATGTGATTTAAAAGGGCCAATTCTAAATCACTTTCGTTATATTCTGGCCACTCTTTCAATCCAGTAAATTCTAAGAAATAAGGATCTCTAATAGAATCCTCAATTGTAGTGACATCTGCAGCAATTTTAGACAAAAGAGATTTTTTATTTTTTGACAAACCAGTTCGTTCATAGAGAAGTGAACCCATTTGTCTCGATAGCTCTCTTACAGACCACCGACCTTTAATGGCTTGAATTTCATAAAAAGCCCTTGCAAGAGGATCATCTATTTTTATCAGTTCCGCAAAATGAGAAAATGAAAAATGATTGAGCATTTCTTTGATATTGGGAGAATGCTTTGAAGGTAACGAGAATGTTTTTTGAGCAATTTGCCTAGATCTAAATTCGGCTGACAGTGTCTGCCGAATTTGAGGGTAACATCGATAAAAAGACCGAAAAGTTCGTAAACTTCTTTCGGTAATACCTTTAATATTTTTTGATCTAAAATGTTTTGCAATAATTACAAGCAGATTATCACCATACTTTGCTCTATCCTGTCCCTTCTGATCATACACAAAAAGATGATAACCAATCATCCAATTTCTTATAGTCAATGCCTGGTTAACACTTTGAACAGCTTTGTGTTGTAGATCATTATTTATCTTTTCTATTTGGGAAATTAATTTATCAAATTTCATTATTTACTACCTGCCATTTTCTTAAAAATTATCATAT
This sequence comes from Bdellovibrionales bacterium RIFOXYC1_FULL_37_79, assembly GCA_001770015.1. GTDB lineage: Bacteria > Bdellovibrionota > Bacteriovoracia > Bacteriovoracales > Bacteriovoracaceae > XYC1-FULL-37-79. The sequence goes on along the minus strand of MEQB01000001.1, from coordinate 7,484 downwards.
CCAAATCAATCCTTCCGCAAAATTCTTTTCACCATTTCTAGATGCCATGATCGCCCCTAGAACTTTGTAAGAACCTTCATCAGGGTTAAACATCTCTTGATCAATTAGTACTAGCTTGCCAGAATCTCTTTTTAATAAAAATTTAGTCCAATTTTTTTCATCAGATTTGCAAAAAAAAATCATCTCTCATTACTGCTCCTTACAATTGATTAAAAAATGAACTTAAGCAAAATCATTGCCAAATACTCAAACCATAGGTGTTTAAAATGATTAGAACTTATTTTAGGTGGTGGAATAAATTTTGAACTACTCGGTAATTCCGAGCAGTTCGCTGCTGCGTGGCGAACTATTCGATAATATCGAATAGTTCATCTTCTTGCCTGAACCATCTGGTATTTCCGGATAGTTCATCGCCGGTTGTCATTAATCAACCCAACACCCTCCTCACCATCTCTGAATGCCACTTCTTCCCACGGCACTTAGTCGGTACCTTCATTTCATTTAAGCACCTGGCAATTGCTCTTAAACTTAATCCCTCCTCCTTCATCTGCTTTATGCTCTCTATCACCCTTTGCTCATGCTTGTGCTCTATAAGCTTTTCATTTCTCTTCTTTTGACCAAATTTTGCTTGAGATGGGTTGCCATGATGCTGGGATTTTTCTCTTAATGGAATTCCATAGACCCTTAAATATTTTCTAATGGTCTCTTTGGAGGACAAAAATTTATCGGCAATTTGTTTGGTTGAAAGACCTAATTCCACATAATAGCGGTGGAGGACATTTTCGGATTTCCAAATTTCTGGTTGACGAAACTTAATAGAATCAACGATTTTTAGTGGAGGACAAAGTTGTTTGGAATGGAGGGGACTTGGCCCGCCATTTTTTGACTAAATGAAAAAAGAGATCACGAAAGTGGTCTTTTTTTTTTGTCTAAAATCTCAATAATACAAACATTGGCTTTCTAGTAGCTTATCTAACCCGCTCTTCTTGGGTGTCATTGCCTCATAACTCAAAATAACCATTCAAACTATATTTTGTCTACTTTTGCTACTTCCCGTCTACTTATTTTCATTAAAATGATTGCCTTAGCAGCGGAGAAAGCAAAAGAAATGACACTTGAATCTTAAATAACTCGTGAATAAATTGCTGGATTAACCACAAAGAACAGGAGCAAACCATTATCAAAAAAATAAGAATTTGATCATTTAACTTTTTCCACTCTGTTCCTTAAAATCCTTTTAACGATCTCAGGATGCCAAGACTTTCCCCTACATTTAGTTGGTATCTTTAATCCCTGTAATGAAAACAATAAATAGTATTTTTAGCTTTTGTATTTAAAGCTATTTTCCAATCTTTTGATGTCCTTTTGATCGACACCTACTCCCAGAAAATATTTTTTCCATTTTAATACTACTTCTTGAACACTTTCACATATTTTTTGCGCATCATTTTTCTGTAGACCGAATTCCCCGCATCTGCTTAGTGCATTAGAGATTGATGCTTTTTTACCTTCATAGCCAAACGTCATTGCCAGTGAATAGGTATTGGTACTAATTATTCCCGGCACAACATCATATAGTGGGGATAATGTCCACTTACCATTTTCGGCATATATAAAACCGTGGTTTCTCATATGGTCGTCATTGTTATAAACGCTTATATTAAATACTAATCTTGAAAATAGTTCTTTCAGATCTTTTGAAGGATTGGGTGAAAACTTCTTAATTGCATTACAAATGCTAAAATAGCTCCAATCATTGTAGTCGTTTTCAACAAGTCCAGTGATACTCAGTGATGATATAAACGGAATGGGATTTCCTTGTTTATCCCGGTCAAATCTTTCAATGAGATATACAGAACGATTTAAAACCTTCACAAAGTCGATAGTGGGAACATTCAAACCACATTTCTTTGCTAACTTCATGGTGGCATATTCTACAAGTGGCTCATTCTTTTCATCTAGAGAAAGTGAAAATTTGGCCAGATATGCCCGTTTTTTCCAATCGACTGTGGCCTTGGGTCTTGCTCCACCAAGAGATGGGCCATAATCTAGGTACTCTTTAAGTTTTTGTGTGTTTTCATTTTTGATAGCATCTTCAACACCATCAACACACACTTCTAGAGTTAATCTTCTTCCCACATATGGTTCCCAACCATTAAGTCCAAATTTTTGGGGGCCATTGTCTGGATTAGGACCAAATGCCAATGCTCCGGCCCTATCTGGACCAATTGAAAGAATATATTCTAATTCAGACACTGCTCTGGAGAATTTTTTATCGAGAAGGTAGCGGCCCCATTTATCTGGACCAGCATCTCTAATCCCATTAAAGATTTCTATTCCTTCCTCTGTCTGAATCGTGTCATCAATTAAATTAAGATGAGCTGGATCTATAGAAATTCTGTTTTCTCTTTCAAGATATTTTTTACCATACCTAAATTCAGAGTATGAGAATCTCCCTTGATCATAAAATTTAAGTAATCCGCATGGAATCCATTTATCCGATAAATAGATATATACATACACTTCATTCATAGTTTAAAAGTCCACTGCACTATCTGGAATTTTGTTTATTTGTCTCTTTGCCTTTCTCTGTCTTTTTATCTCTCTATCTAGAGCAGCAACATCTAAATCAGGCTCAAATAAAGCCTTCCACCCTTTGAATAGTCCTAAGATTTCTAAATATTGAAAATATATTCCAGCAGAAACTTCAGGAGAACCGTTTTCAATCTTTGTAATAACACGAGGATCTACACCGAGTAGAGTTGAAACTACTTTTTGCGTTCTTCCCTGTCTTTTTCGAGATAGTCTTAATAAAGATCCCAATTCCCTCATATCAGAGTTTACGCTCTGGCTTAGGAAGTTTTTCCAGCTTTCTTTTCTATTTAAATGTGCTTTCATACCTCCTCCCCTTTAAATAAAACTCATTATAATGTATATTTATCGACATTTGATACATTATGATGAGTATTATATCACAATCTGAAGAATTTTCAATAATATACATTTTAATGCACTTTTATCAGCCTAATATACATTATATAGCACTTTTGCTGGGATTTTTCTCTTAATGGAATTCCATAGACCCTTAAATATTTTCTAATGGTCTCTTAGGAGGACAAGGTTGTTTGGAATGGCGGGGTATTGGCCCGTCATGTTTTGACAAAAACAGCCTCAGAGAAATCTGGTTTTTTTTTTCCGGCCCTGATTAGTCCCTGCCTAACGGCTTCTTTAGAGGACAAAACTGTTTGTAATGGTGGAGCATTTACTCTACACACTTGTTTTTTTGATTCTTAAGTCTTGTCAAAAGGTCTATAATGTCCTTTCAAATAATATTTTTTGGAGCGAGTGTATGAATAAGCCAAATTATGAAAGACCAACTGATGTAAAATCTCTTCTTGCCACGGTTAAGCGACCGAAAAAGGCCGTGGTTACCGCCGGAATGCCTTATGCGAACGGACCGCTTCATATTGGTCATTTGGCCGGAGCTCATGTTCCACCAGATGTATTAGCGCGCTACTTACGAATGCTCATTGGAAATGAAAATGTACTTTTTGTAAGCGGTACTGATGATCACGGCTCCACCAGTGAAGTTGCGGCAATCAATGAAGGACTGACGATCAGGGAGTTTATTGATCAGACTCATGCTAAACAAAAACAAACACTGGATCGCTACGGCATCTCATTTAATGTCTATAGCGGCACCTCCAGGCCTGAGGCATTTCCCATTCACAAGAAGCTGTCACAACACTTTATAAGACAGCTTTATAAAAATGGCATGCTCGAAAAAAAGACCTCCAAACAATGGTTCGACACCAAACTGAATCGCTTTCTACAAGATCGAAATGTTCAAGGGAAATGCCCTAATCAAAACTGTACCAATGAGGCCGCTTACAGCGACGAATGCGAAGTCTGTGGACATCAATATAATCCCAGCGATCTTCTAAATCCTAAAAGTGCCTTGAGTGGATCAACACCTGTGTTAAAGGATACAGTCCACTGGTGGCTTGATCTTTGGAAGGTGGCGGATGAATTAAAAGATTGGCTTAAAACTAAGGAAAACAAATGGCGAACCCCCGTATTCAACGAAGTTTATAATACAGTTTCCCCTTCTATTATTTTTGATAATACCAGCGAACCAATTTTCAAGGAACTTCGTCCCACCCTACCCAAACATAAAAGCCGATACGCTCCAGGAAAAAAGATTGTTGTACAATTTGAAAATAAAGCTGATCTTGAAATTGGTCAAAATATGTTAAAGGAAAAAGGAGTTATGACGTCTCTGCTTGATGGTTGGGCCCATCGCTCGATTACCCGCGATGTGACATGGGGTATTCCCCTTCCCACAGATCTCGATCCCGAAATGGAAGGCAAAACACTTTACGTCTGGCCTGATTCCTTGATTGCCCCCATTTCCTTTTCTCAAGTGGCACTCATCAAACAAGGCAAAAACCCCGAAAAATATAAAGAGTTTTGGCACGATTCAGATGCCAAAATCTATCAGTTTTTAGGCCAAGATAATATTTACTTCTATGTGCTGATGCAAGGAGCGATGTGGTTTGGTGCCCAAGATAATCCTCACAAGCAACCATCCCAAAATGATCTGCAGCTTACTGATGTTTTTGGCTGCTTTCATCTTCAAATCGATGGTGAAAAAATGAGCAAGTCTCGCGGCAACTATTATACGGGCGATCAGTTACTAGATGAAAAAGGTTATGTTCCTGATCAAGTCCGCTACTTTTTAGCACTGCTAAGTCTTCCGGAAAAAAATTCTAATTTTGATTTTAATACCTTTCATGAGAGAAATAAATTTTTAGCCGGGCCACTCAACGCTGCTTTTGAAAAACCAATTTCAGCGGTCCATTCAAGATTTAATGGTCAAGTGCCCGAGGGAAAACTTTTAGAAAAAGCGGAAAAAGAAACAATGCAGATTGTAAGTAGGTATCTAAAACAAATGAAGCGGGCGGAATACTCGACCCTTTTATTTGCAATCGAAAATTATGCAAGACTCATTAACAGTTTATTTACCCAGTATAAGCCTCACGACGACCGCTTTCCTGAAGAACAACGTAAAGATGCGCTCTATTCATGTTTTTATATTTTAAAAAATATTATGATCATGCTTTATCCATTTGCCCCGTTTACCATGGAAAAACTTCGTATCTCACTAAATCTTCCCGAGAATGTTTTTGCAATTGATGAACTTGGAATTGCAATTCCAGCAGGTCACCCCATTGGGCCCAAGGGGGAATATTTTCCCAAAGTTGAAGATAATGAAGCGACCAATCCATAAGTTTAGCATTGTTAAGTGGGTTTAATTAAGCATTTTACGCCAGTAAAGACTCTAAATCCCATCCACAAACAGCACCAAATCCAAGGCCGATTGAGATTCAAAATCACCACAACCAGGTCTTTTTCCCTTGGGCAAAGGGACGACATAATCGCCAAGGGACCAATTATACCTAGCGCTTACTTCTGGATAAATTCTAGTTTTAACTTCTATTAACCGAAGCTCTCCAGGTCTTAATCCTTGCGATAAAAACTCACCATAAAGCCTCGTATTAGTAGTCGGATCATCTTTTTCGTAATAGGGATTGGTATGAGCAGCACCTGAAAGCACCACAAATTTCTCTTTGGAACTGTATTGCTTCGATTTCTTAAAAATATTATTTGTATACATTTGATCAGCAACATTTAAGTGATTCCTTTTCACCCTCCAAGGTTTTATTTCTTCATATGCGCTATCTGCATCTGCCGGATAATACCCTTCCACTGTAATGCCTAATTTATGCGCTTCCTTGATGAGTTTGAGGTAATGCCCCTTCGGCTATTTTTCACTAAGCATTGATCTAATCGTCTCATCTGAGGGAAATGGTTTTTTAGGGTCAATCGTAGAACCATCATTGAGCATTTCCATAAATAAAACACTCACTCCTTCACTCTTTAATTTTTTCAGCTGCGACTGAAAAGCTCTAGATGGTTCCGGACTAGTATGTTGATCTGGAAAAAAAGTATACCTAGCTCCACTAGTAAGTGAAACCTCCTTCAACCCAATTTTATTTTTACGAATGTATGCAAAAGGAGGATCCGTTGGAAAGAAACACTCTGTAATCTTATCTAATCCCTTTAAGTGCTTATTACTTTCAAAAGCAACTACATCCAGTTTTTCACATTCCGTGCATACCTCAGGCCCTACTTTACTTATACAATTTTTATCTTGACCTTTTTGTGGCCGAGTAGCCCCATTTACTTGTGCGACAGCTCTAGATAGGGAGATTACAGTGCTAAAAAAAAGGAGAATAAATAACATTATTTTCATGACAATCTCCAAAATCAGGAACCGCAAGGAACTTCAGTTCGCTTACCAAAAAACTCCTTTACCCAGGCACTAAATTATATTACAGCATTTGGCGTTTTGGCATCAGGAAAAATAGAATGTGATTTTCACGTTTAACTTATTAACTTTGAATACTGTATCAAAATAATTTGAGACGAATTTACCCTCTATAAAATATCTATGAATAAGTAATTGTAATTAGTCCCAAATTTGGGAATCAACTTATATTGGTAGGAAGTTCAAATCAAATTTACAAAGGGACTTACGATCAATTACGATCACTTGTAGTAGCTAGTGGCACTATAGTACTTAATAATCAGTAGATACTCTAGCCGGAATAAACAACAGAAAATCAATGTTGAGGTACCACCGGCCACTGTAAATACTTGGGTTTCTTCGATTAATCTAGTCTTATAATTTGCTTACAATAAATTGATTCATAGACACACCTTGGAGATTCGCCTCGATTGCAATTTTACGATGTTTTTCCGGTGGCATACGAACTCTAAATTCACCACTAAATTTATGCAAGCAAAACGGTTCTGGAATTTCATCTCCTTCTTCTTTTATCCACTCAAGTGCACCGAGCACCGCAACCTTAATTTTTTTTAGAGCATCCTCTTGAGTTTTTCCATGAGCAGCTAGGCTTGGAAGTTCTGCACATCTGGCAATATAAATATTGTCATCGCTATCAAATTCGATATTATAAGAATACTTATTTACAAATTCTTTTAACGTTTTCATCACTTTTTCTCCTGTGTTGCTTTTAACTTCATCAAGGCCTCATACACTTGTTTAACTTGATATCGCTTGGCCTTACTTCCATCCTTTTGAATATTCACCCATGGCTGTCCTTTCCATGGCGTTTTGAAGATATGGTGACTTCCTTTTGTCTTCGGGCCTTCAAAAAAAATTTCACAAATTTTTAGCAAGTCCTTAAACTTAACATTTGTCTCACTCTTAAGAGCTTCCAGTGCTTCTTCAATACTCATATTTCAATGGTATCATATATAGCACCATTGTCAATATCGGTGTTTAGTTTTAATTGATTAAATTGTAACTGCTCACCCATTATTTGCAAATTTTCCTGACATCGCAAGCCCAATTGCTTGAAGAGCCGAGTATCCTTGATATCTCATGGATTTTATAT